>JBATXM010000001.1:0-6482 GCA_049673305.1 Pseudonocardiaceae bacterium
GCCTCGACCTCACAATCCTCGACACTGGTGTCCTGACTCACAGATGGTTCCCTTCCCGGCCGAGTGGTGATCACACCGACCGATCTTGGTCCATCCGTGGCTTACACACTTGTAATGACACGCCCGCCGCTCTGGTCCCCGCGATCGTGTACCTGTTGGAGCACGGGATGCGGGTCGGGATGTTCACCAACGGTGTCTTGATGAACGGGCCTGTCATCGACGTGCTCGTGGGTGCGGCGTATGTGAATCTGAGTTTGGACGCCGCCACCGCGGGCACCTACGCGAGGCTGAAGTTCCGTGGCCACCCGGTGGGTCAGGTGAAGTTCGACCGGGCGGTGGCCAACCTCACCGCTTTGGCACAGTGTCGCCGGGAGCGTGGTACTGATCTTGAGATCACCGTGTCGTTCATTCTGTACCCCGGCAATCACCACGAGGTGTACGACGCCGCGGTGATCGCCAAGCGGGCGGGTGCTGATCGGATCCGTCTCAAACGTGACATCTCGGGGGAGCGGTTGCTCGACGCTGGTCAACAAGATCATGCCGCCACGCTGATCGGTCGGATTCGTGAGGAGCTCGTCGATGACACCTTCGCCCTGGTGGAGATCCACAAACTGGGCTATCTCGACGGGCTGGAGCGCACGTTCCCGGTCTGCTCGATCACCGACATGGTCGCCGCGGTCGGCTCGGACGGGTGCTTGTACCCGTGCAACTACCACCCCCGCCCGGGTGGCGCCTCCTACGGGTCGGTGATCGAGGCTTCCTTTGCGCAGGTGTGGGAGGGCGAGCAGCGCCAACGGATCCGCGCCGCGTTGCCGGGGATCTGCCCGAGGGTGTGTGACCCGTTCAAGCAGCGGGCCAACACGATGCTGTTCGAGGCGAAGCGGATCATCGCCTCCCGGGGTTTGGATCACCTGGAACGTGACGTCGCGGGTCTCCTCGATGTCGGGGCCTATGACACGGCTCACGGGTGGCAGGCCGGTTGATGCCCGCGCGGCAGCGGGGCTGGCCGGGTGAGCCGGGGATGGGTGGCTGGTACACCGCCGCTGAGCATGCCGCGGTCGCGGCGGTGATGACCGAGATGACCGGGTGGACGCACGCCTACCGGCGCATCCACCAGGAGGCGTTCGAGGAGGCCTTCGCCGCCTATACCGGCGCGGCGCACGCGGTGGCGGTGAACAGCGGTGGCGTCGCGCTGGATCTGGCCATGGCATGCCTGGACGCCCAACCGGGCGATGAGGTCATCTCGTGCGCGATCAACTTTCCGGGTAGCCACCTCGCCGTGCTCGGTGCCGGGCTGCGACTGGTGCTGGCCGAACCTGATCCCCGCACACTCAATCTGGATCCGGCTGATGTCGCGGTGAGGATGACCGGCCGTACGGTCGCGGTGCTCATCACGCACATGAACGGGCTGCCCGCCGACGTCGGTGGCATCACCGCGGCAGCTGATGTGCGGGCGAGGGAGCTTGGCATCGCCACCCCGAGGATTGTCGTGGACGCCGCTCGCGCGCCCGGCGCGGCCACCCCGGCGGGCCGAGTCGGTGGGGACGGGGCGTGGATCACGATGTTCAGCTTCCACCGCAAGAAGCTGATGACCACCCTCGGTGAGGGTGGCATGCTCACCACCGGCTGCGCGGCGACCGCGCGGGCGCTGCGGCGGCTGCGGTCCTTCGGCCATGGCCAAGTGTGGGGGTCCAGCTACCGGATGACTGAGGCGCAGGCCGCCGTCGGCGTCGTGCAGCTGGGCCGCTTGGAGGAGATGCTCGCCCCCCGGATCACCCTCGCCCACGCCCGCACCGGCCAGCTCGCCGACGTCGCCGGGATCACGCTGCCGGTCGAGCCGGCCGGGTTCCGGCACGTCTACTCCCTCTACACCGTGATTTGTGACCCCTGTTGGCCGCCTGGTGCCCGTGACAGGATCCATCATCTGCTCGGTGAAGCGCGGGTCGGCGTCGTGATCGCGAACCCGCCGACGTATGCCGTGAACCGGCTCATCGCTGAGCGCACCGCCGGCCAGTGGCCGCTGCCGGTCGCCGAGGACGTCGCGGCCCGCTTGTTCTGTACGGCCCTGCACCCGCTGATGAGTGCGGCCGAGAACACCCGGATCGCCACGGTGGTGCGCGCGGCCCTCGACCAGGTCCGCCGGGAGCGGGCATGACTAGCGAGGGCGAGGGCCCGCCTGGAGGTGTGCTGGCCCGTTACCCCGCGTTGAGGGACACCACGGCGCGGATCACCAACACCTCAGGCGGACACGTCGTCCGCGCCTGGCGGATCGACACGGGGGCTGGATCGTTTCTGCTGCGTCGCTTTCTCGCCGATACCGTGGCGGCCAACGCCGCGGCGACCGCCAGCGCGCACGCTCGGGCCGCCCAGGCTGGGCTGGCCCCGGCGCTGGTGGCCAACGACACCGGCGGGCTGGTCACGAGCACGGGCGGGTGGCTGTTCACTCTCACCGCTTACCTTCAGGGCGCCACCTCGGTCCGTGGCGTCCCCGGTGCCGCATTGTGCCACCGGCTTGGCCACGCTCTGGGTCGCTTGCACCAGCGGTTGCGGGAGGTCCCCGCTGCTGGCCTGCGCTCCTGGCAGCTTCCCGGGACGGCCGCGCTGCGCGCGGCGCTGCGCGCCCATGACCGGCCTGGCTGCCGCCATCCGGTCGCCCGCCGTGTCCTGCGGGCGAAGCTGGCCTACGCTCAAGCCATCCCCGCGGTGGTCCGCACCCGGTTGAACGGTTTGGATCGACACGTCATCCACGGCGACGTCCACCCCGGCAACATCCTGCTCACCGGCACGCGCCTCGTGTTCGTCGACTTCGACCTGGCCCGGTCCGCGCCGCCCGCCTACGAGCTGATGCGGGCGCTGATCTACTGCACGCACCCGGCCGGACCGCCTGAGGCATACCGGGACCGGGTGAGCGCGTTCCTCTCCGGCTATCTCACCGCCCGGCCGCTCACTGATCACCAGATCGCGACCATGGTCGAGCTGTACCGAACCGTTCAGGTCCTCGACCCTTACGGGCTGCACGCCTGCGAGAACACCCGGGAGGCCCTGGTGGGTTTCGGGCATGCCCGGTTCGCGCTGCTGTACTGGCTCACCCGCCACGGCGCCGGCCTCACCACCCTCGCCCACCACATCCGCCACCTCACCGCGGCACGGTGATGACCACCGGGACAGAGCTCCGCTTGATCGCGGCCGGGCTGGCCGCAACGGCCACCCCCCACCAGATCCTGCTGACCGGCGGGCCGATCAGCTTGCGGGTCAGCTCCACCTCACCCGCACCGCTCACCGCGCTGGCCGCCGCGACCACCCCCTACTTGCGGCCCACCGGACCAGATCACCCCCAGCGGACTCCCGAGCTGGTCCGCATCTACCCCGACCCCGTCCTGGCCGAACGCCTCCACCAGCTCGCCGATGGCTCCGCCGACCACGGCTTCCGCCTCGTCCGGGTCCGCGCGGGAGCGGGCGAGCGGTACCGCGAGGCGTTTCTGCTGTGGAATGACGCCACCCCGCACACCAGCCACCTCGTCCTGGACCACCCCGGCCCGGCCACCGACCGGGTGGCGCTTCGTGTTGTCCGGGGCATCGCCGGGCGCTGCCTGATCACCGCCGGGTGGGTTCCCTTGCACGCGGCCGCGGCCCTCACCAGCGCCGGGCTGATCGTGCTGGCCGGTCCCAGCGGTGCCGGGAAGACCACCGCTTTGTTGCAGCTACTCGCCGGGCGCCTCGGCCAAGCGTTCGTCGCGAACGACAAGGTCTACCTGAGCATCGGCGACGACGGTGTTCACTCCCGGGCGCTGCCGACCTCACTCGCGCTGCGCCCCAACACCCTCGCGATGTTCCCCGCCATCAGTGACCCAGCCGCCCAGGCGGCCTCCTCCCACCTCGACAACCACCCCGGCCGCGCGGGTGCCGACCGGCGCCTGCTCCTGTCACCACGTCGCTTCGCCGAAGCCTTCCGTGTCGCGCTGCATCCCGGCGGCCCGGTCACCGCGATCGTGGCCATCCGCTTCCACGGCGCCGACCGCCCGTCACGATCGCGGCGCGCCGACCCCACACAAGCCGTGGACGCGGTGACCACTGGCTACCTCGACGACTGGTTCATCGACGAACCCCACGAGCACCTCCGCCTCGGCGCCCACCCCGAGTCGCTGCGCGCCGCTCACCGCGGCACGCTGCGCCGCATCACCGCCGCAATACCGATCATCGAGCTCCACACCGGCGCCGGTACCCCGCACGCCCTGCAGGAGATCATCACGAACTTGAAGAGATCCGCCGATCAGGCGGAACTGGGGAGCGGGCCGTGACGCAGCCGGTGATCCAGCTCCCAGAGCGCGGTCCGGTTGGAGTCCCACCGCACCGCCTGACACGCCTCATCGACACCGAACCAACCGTATTCGGTGTGCTCATCCGAGAGCCGAAGCCGCCCGTCCTCAACGCCGACGCCGAAGGCGTACTCCGGGATCACCAAGACCTCCGGCCCCCAAGTGAACGCACCCGTCACCGCGAGGACCGGCATCGACGCGCGCGCGTCCAACACCACGAACCCCGCGCCATCACCCACACCAGCCTCCTCGAAAGCCTCCCTGCGAGCCGCCTCCAAGGGAGACTCACCGACCTCCCCGCCACCGGCCACACCCTGCCAATAACCCCCGTCCTCCCGCCGGAACAACGCGTAGACCAACCCAGCCCCCGCACGACGGAACGGCAAGACCAGAACCTGAAACGCCGCACGTCCGGTCTCCATCTGAGTCACCTTCCCACCGTAGGACCACGGCATTGTCCCGTGTTCCCGCTCCGGGCGGGCGCCAGAAACCCCGTTGTCGCCGTTAGATTCGGGTCTCGGCGACCTGTCGGGCTGTGTGGGCGAGTTCCCGGGTGTTGGGTCGGGCTTCCAGCGCGACGGCCAGGGGGATGAGCATTTCCCGTCGCACGGCGACGGAGTGCAGGGCGCTCACCCCGTCGATGGCCTGGCGGGCCAGGGTCAGCCCTTGGGGTTCCCCGGAGCGGACGTGCACCTCAGCGAGGACCAGTTGGGCCTGGGTGCGGCCTCGGCGGTGGCTTTCTCCGTAGGTGCGCAGCGCGCTGGTGGCGGACTGCTCGGCGGCGTCGAGCCGACCCAGAACGAGCTGAATCCCCGCGGTCGCAAAATTTTCGTCCCCATGCTCGAAGGCATCGCGGGGCTCCCACCTGTCGTTGGCCTTGGCGAGGTGGCGGGTGGCGTTATCGGTGCCGCCCATGATGGCGTAGGCCTTCGCGGAACCTCGGGTCAGCCGAGCGGTGAGGGTCGGTACCCGGGGGTCGTCGGTGCGCTGGGTTACGGGGGTGGACGTGCCGGTCCAGATTCCGTCCAGACGAAGCGTCCCGAGAGTGAACAGTTTGAGCGCGTCGTTGGGGTGTCCGCTGCGGACCAACGTCACTCCAGCGTGCCAGGCGGCGTTGGCGAACACGTAGGTGTCCCCGGCCTGGTCGGCCAGCTCCATGCCCCGGGTGAAGTAACCCGACCCGTCCAGCCCGGAATCGTAAAAGGCCCAGCCCGCCTCGGTGTGCAGCTCAGCCAGCGCGGCGGCCAGCTGGGCCGTGACCTTTTCCGGCGCGGGCACCTGCATCCACCGCGTGTACCGGCGCACCGCGTCGCCGAACAGGCCGGCCTGCCCGCCGTAGTACCGCGCCCTGCCGACCAGCTGGTCGGTCAACGTCCGCACCTCCTGGACGTGCGCCAGGCCCAGCCGCGTGGGCAGCGGGTCGTGGGTGGGCAGGGGCAGGGTGATCGGCTCACCCCGCAGATTCAGCAACGGCTGTCCCATGGCTGCGGCGATGAGGACACGGCGTTTCACGTCCTCACTCACCTTCCCGTCGGGTGACGGTGCCTGCGGTCTTTTCGCACCGTAGCTCAGGAACATCCGCTCCCGGGAGATGCCTAGCCCGTCCGCGATGCGCCGCAGGACGTGCACGTTGACCACCTGGCGGCCTTGGAGGATTTCGCACACCTCCGACTGGGACTGATCAGTCAGCTCCGCGATCTGGCGTTGAGTCACGCCGAGGCGGTTGACCAGCCGGTACAGCGTGCCGATGTCCAGGGCGCCCAGCGCGGCGCGCACCTCGTCGCTGTCGAGGAACTCCGGGCCGAGCGGGTTCACCGGTGATCACCGCCGTTCCCGTCAGAAGTCGACAGAGTCATGTGCGCCTCCATGTTTCCGCTGTTCCCGTTGGCATTGCGCATGTCATGGTGGATCACCCACGGTCACTGCTGATCCGCCCTGCCGAACCTCATAGGGGTGCAGCCACGGTAGGGGGCACCGCGTTCGCCCCGGTGACCGCAGCGTCGGGGGCGCGGCGCTGGCGGGGCAGAACCACGATGCGCCGGGGCGCGGGGATGTAGGGCTGGGTGAGGTGGCCGCGCTCGCGGGCCAGCCAGGACCGCAGAGCCGCCCGGGTCTCGTCCGTGATCGGGACTGGTGGTGGCCCCAGCCCCCACCAGCTGAACCAGC
>JBATXM010000002.1:0-41297 GCA_049673305.1 Pseudonocardiaceae bacterium
GGCCTTACCCTCCCCTGCGGGAGGGTAAGGCCACCGCCTTTTTCCTCAGCAACCACATGCGCCGCCTCTTTACCGGGCGAGTGCCCACACCTGCTCTGTGGATCTGGGCAACGCGGGGGATCTGGGCAACGCGGGCCACATTAGCCGCCCACGGAGATTTGGCTAACCAGCGTCGCACCGTCGGGAAGTTCATGCAGGCCGGCTGTTCCTAGCGACCCCGAGTCATACCGCCTAAGCATGGCGGCAGCTTTGGGGGTAGTGACCACCAGGAAACCCTTGACATTCGCCACCTCCGGGTTGAGGGTGCCAGTTAAATTTTGCTGACAGCTGAGCTGGTTCTGCGGCAAGATAACACAAGGCGCTGAAGCCGGAAAGAGGTGGTCACGCTGCACGCTGCGGAAAACGATCCACAGCTCCTGCCTGGGCTTCAATCCGCGAACGGAACCATTGAGGCTAAACAGGGAATTTTCAGGATTGTAGGTCTGCGACGTAAAAATGACATGGACACCGGCGCTTGGCGACGGGCGACCCAGAGTGTAAAAATGGTGCACGCGAGTTAATACGACAAAACCGGCAGTAGCCGCAACAAAGGTCACGACAGCCGCAAAAGCGGCGAATCTCACCGATCGAAGTCGATCATTTTTTCGCCGGCAAAAGGCAAATATTGACACACTTGCGACGGCAAGCACGCCGAGGACGATAAGGACGACGAGGACAACTCCCTCCATAGTCTCCCTAACTCTCCGAGGTCCATACCGTAGCGAGGGAACACGCGACCGCAACGAGCCCGTAACACACGGGTACCCAGAAGGGTGGCGGGTTGTTCATCGAAATTGCCTTGGCTAATGCGTACATCGCGGCCCCTATCACCATAGTGAGCACGGAAAGCACAATGGAAATTGTGTAACCTAGCGAGGCTTGACCTGTATGACGTTTGTCAAAAGCCGCCTCGCCGAGGCCGCTCGCCGCGATCCCGAATCCAATCAAGTATGTGGACGGATCCGAGAAGACCGCCTGCCCACTGATCGGCTGACGTTGGAAGACAAGGACAAGCAGGTCAAATCCAAGGGGCACCACGGTAAAGAGAACCGTGAAAGTGGCCCATTTCCCCATCTTGCGAGAAAAATCACCGAAAGTCTCGGAAGGAACCGGACACGTTTCGATGCTAGTGACAGAAATACGGCATCACCTCCCTCGGTGCACGGAGCCCGGGATGCAGGCTTGGTGATAATTTCCGAGGCAGGGTAGCGCACAGCCCAGCCGGCGGGTATGCAGGCGCACGCTTGAACCGCGCTCACGCGCGCTCTAGTGGGCGACCGGTGGTGGGGAAGCGGTGCATCATCCATCCGAGGATCGCGAGCCCCGGGAGGGCAAGCAGAGTCGAGATGAGGAAGAACTCCACCCAGCCCACCTGGGCGGCGACCCAACCGCTGGGCGAGGCGAGGAAGGTTCGCCCCAGGGCCATGAACGAGGTGAACAGCGCGTACTGCGTCGCTGTGTAGGCCACGTTGCACAGGACTGAGAGGTACGCGACGAAGGCAGCAGAGGCCATGCCACCGGTCAGGTTCTCGATCGCGATCGTGGCGATGAGGACGCGGACGTCATGACCGGCAAGCGTCTGGGCGGCGAACATCAGGTTCGAGAGCGCTTGGCAGATCCCGCACACCATCAGCGCTTTTGTCACGCCGTACCGGCTGACGGCAAGACCGCCGAGGAAGACACCGGCCAGCGTGGCGCCCAGGCCGAAGACCTTGGTCACCGTCGCGATCTCGACTTTGCTGAAGCCGATGGTGACGTAGAAGGGATTGGCCATAGTCCCGGCGAAAGCGTCGCCGAGGGTGTAGAGCACGATGAAAGCCAGGATGAGGAGCGCGACCGCGATTCCCCGCCGACGGAAGAACTCGGTGAAAGGCTCGAGAACCGCAGCCCGAAGACTGTCCAGGACATCGACGTTCGGCGCCGCCACCCCCGCGACCCTCGGCTCGGGGGCGATCAGGGTGGTCATCACCCCGATCACGAGCAGTCCCGCCATCGCCGCGTAAACCCACGACCACGGCAGAAACGCAGCTAAAAACAGGGCACCCGCTCCACTGGCCAGTATCCCGAGTCGGTAACCGTACTGCGTCATGGCGGCGCTCACGCCCTGCTCATGCTCGTCCGCCGTCTCGATCCGGTAGGCGTCGATGACGACGTCCTGACTGGCGGAGAGGAAAGTGACCCCCAGCGCGGCCAGCGCCGTCCAGAACGGCACCTCCCCCGGTCGGGTGGCGCCCAGCGCCACGATGGCGCCGATCAGAGCGAGCTGGACGACGAGCAGCCAGCTTCGCCGCCGCCCCAGCCATCGGGTCAGCACCGGAATCGGCACCCGGTCGATGAGCGGGGACCACACGAACTTGACGTTGTAGGGCACGCCGAGCGCGGCGAACAGGCCAATCGAGGTGAGCGACAACCGCAGGTCCGTCAGCCAGATGGCGAGGGTTGCCCCGGTCAGTGCCAGCGGCAACCCGCTGGCGAAACCCATCAGAAAAATGATCAAGAACCGGGGCTCGCGGTAGACGGCGAGGGCGGCGAGCCACCAGCCCCCTCGTGACCTACGGTGGATGACGATCGCCGAAACCGTAGTGCGGGGCGCTGATGCAGGCGAGCGCGGGTGGTCGATGCCCCGATCTGCGATCACCGCCACTTCGTGGCCGTCGTCAGCTCAGCTGAGAGAATCTGGGCGGGAGTAAGCAAGGGGGCGGCTGCGGCGCCCAGCCTCGGGGACCGGTGTCCGAGCCGACCCCGGCGCTGGCCAGCGCCCACCCCTGCGACCCGGCTGCTCTCGGTGCCACCACACCCGGTATGTTCCGGGGTCCTGGGAGTGTCACGTTTAACTGCGCGACGCTGTCCGTGCCGTTGGATCATGCCCGGCTGCGGGCGGCTCCCCCGCAGCCGGGGCAGCTCTCGCTGTAGGTCGCGATGGCCGACAACACCACCGCGCCGCGCGGTGTGCTGGTGTGGCTGGTCGGCGGCCCGGGCGAACCGGGGGTGGGGTTGACCGCTGTGATCGCCCGTCAGTTCGACCCGGCGGTGCTGCGTGACTACCGGCTGGTGCTGTTCTCCTCGCGCGGCACCGGCGCACTGCAATGCCCACAACTACAGCAGGCGCTGAGCGCCGTGCCCCCGCCTGGCGCCGTGCGAGCGTGCTCCCGATCAATCGGGGATAATCGGCGGTTCTACACCACCGCCGACACCGTCGCTGACCTGGACGCGCTGCGCCAAGCGTTGCAGGTGCGCACGCTCACCCTTGATGGCGCCTCCTACGGCACGTTCCTCGCCGAACGGTACGCGATCACCCATCCCGACCGGGTATCGCGGTTGGTGCTGGACTCGGTCGTGCCGCACGACGGCCTAGATCCGCTGCAGATCGCCGTCCTCGGCCGCACCGCCGACGTACTGCGAACAGTCTGCAGAGAAAATGGGTGTGCCACCGATCCGGCACAGGACCTCTCCGAGGTAGTCCGCCGCCGACATAATGGCCCGGAGCTGCTCGACACCCTCACCGCACTGACTGATGGCAAGCCCAAGCTGGCCGACATACCGGCCGCGCTGCACAAGGCTGCCCACGGCGATAACGGGCAGCTCGACACCATCATCGCCGTCGCGCACCGAGGCCCAGCCGTCGCGGTCGACAAGCTCAGTCTGGGGCTGCACTACACCACCGCGTGTGAGGACATGCACGGGCCGTGGGGCGATGCCGACACCCCGGTGCCCGGCCGGGCCAGCGCCACCACGAAGGCCGTCGCCGCGCTGTCGAAGACAGCGGTGTTCCCCTATGACCGGGCCACCGCAGCCGGCAACGGGACTGTGGTGGCGTGTGAGCAGTGGCCGTCCACCCCCGTAGTGGCGTTCCCCTCCGGTGCCGATCTGCCGCCAGTGCCGACGCTGCTGCTGGCCGGCGACCACGACCTGGACACTCCCCTGGCGTGGGCACAACACGAGGCCACCCACGCCCCGCACGGTCACCTCGTCGTCATCCCCAGCTCGGGGCACATCACCCAGAACAACGCCAACGGTCCGGCGGGCCGCGCAGCCGTCACCCGGTTTCTGACCGGCCCGGGGATCTGACGTGCATCGACATCGACTCCGGGACCGCTGGTTGATCCTGTTGGCCGTGGTGAGCGCCGCCATCGCTGGCGTGGTGGCATGTGCGAGGCCCACGGCAACCGCGGTCGCAACGGTGGTCGCCGCCCTACCGGTCGTGCACGGCCCGATTCCGGTGACGGCAGACTCCTATCCGTTCAACGCCTCGGATCACGATGCGGAGCCCATCGATCTCATCAGCCACGGCTACCTCGAGCAGGAGTACCTGATCAGCGGGCAGGCCAACGTGTACTCCTGGCCTGCTCTCACAACACTCACCGTTGACGGGTCGGGGGCCTACCTCACCCGCATCCTGGTCCGCCGGCCCGTCGATCCGCGTCGGTTCAGCGGCAACGTCCGGGTGGAACCGCTCAATCCCACCGCCGGTCACGACCTCGACGTGCAGTGGGAGATCGCGCACGAGGCATTCATGCGCAATGGCGACGCCTACGTGGGTATCACGGTCAAGCCGGTGAGCATTCTTGCCTTGAAGAAGTTCGATGCACAGCGCTACGGCTCGCTGTCGATGGCCAACCCGCACCCCGCTCGGTGCACACCGTCATCCCCTGGCTCGGGCCCCAACTCGGGCAAGGACAGCGAGGACGGTCTTGCTTGGGATGCCATCAGCCAGGTCGGCAGGCTGATCAAGAGCGACGTACCGGGGAACCCCTTGCGGGATCTGCGAATTCGCAGCAGTGACCTCACAGGCTGGTCACAGAGTGGCTCTTACACCGTCATCTACCTCAACGCGATTGCGCGCCACGCCACATTGCCTGGTGGCACACCGATCTTCGATGGTTATCTGCCGGGCGCGGGCAGCTACGCAGGCACACAGATTAACCAATGCGCACCGGTGATTCCACCCGGCGACCCACGGGTCCAGTACAACCCGCCCACAGGGGCACCAACCGTGGTCGTGACCACGCCGACGGACTTCTATTCCGCAGCCTCGTACCTGCGGCTGGCCGACCGGCCAGCCGACAGCGACACCCCAAACCGACGCATCCGGCTCTATGAGGTCGGCGGGGGTTGCCACCTGCCAGCAGACCATGCCCGATTCTTCCCGTCAACGGCCGAACTGGCCAGAGCCGGCTTCCCGCCGTTCACCGACTTCGTGTATCCCTTGAGCTCATTCCCACTCCACGTTGTACTCGACGCGGCCTGGGCGAACCTGGATGCTTGGGTGACCATGGGCATATCTCCACCACGTGCGGGCCGGCTCACGGTCGCCGATCCCTCGGTCTGGCCGGTGAGCGCAGTAAAGGATGCGTACGGCAACCCGGTGGGTGGAGTACGCACACCGTCGGTCGACGTGCCCATCGCAACCTACGTCGAGCGCGGACCGACGGTTCACCATACGACTGCGGGCGCCTACGCTGGATATGATATTCCGTTTGCCCCGGGCTATCTGAAGATTCTCTATGCCACTCACCAGGACTACGTCCGCACAGTGCGAAACGATGTGCGGAAGTTGGTCGACCAACGCTGGCTCACCCCTGACGACGGCGCACAGCTGGTGAGCCAAGCTCAGGCGGCGAACGTGCCCGGGTGAGCGTATTCACAACAGCTCGCGTACAGTCCACAATTCTGGGAAGAATCGGTGCTCATTGATGTGACGCAACCAGGCCACGCCATAGGTACCACCGGTGCCCGGCTTGGTTCCGATGATCCGCTCGACGGTGAGCAGATGCAGCGACCGCCACCGGGAGAAACCCTCGGCCACATCCATCAGCGCTTCGGCCAGCGCATAGACGGGATTGGCGTGGTCAGCACTCCAGTAGACGTCCCGCCACGCCTGCTCGACCTCGGGGGATTCCTGATAAGGCGAGGAAACTCAGGGCTGCATCGTACACGCTGGGGGCGTGCAGGGCCTCCTGTACCTGGGTGTGCACATGGGGCACATTGCGGTGCGGGCAGGTGAGCGCGGCCACCTTGTTACCGAGCCCGTACTCGACCATCCGGTACATGTACGACTGAACCCCGGACGCCTGCCCCAGGTGATCGCGGAACGCGTTGAACTCATTGGGAGTAATCGTGCTGAGCACGTTCCAGGAATGGGTGAGTAGTTCGACCACCCGGCACGTCCTTCGCAGTACCCAGACCGTGTCATGAACCTGGTCCGCATCCAGCAGCGAACGCACCTGGACGAGCTCCTCGTACACTAACTTGAAAAGCAGTTCCTTGACCTGTCCGAGGATGTAGAAGGTCAGTTCCGACGGCGCCCCTGAGCGGGGGTTCTGCAGGGAGAGCAGGACGTCGATGCTCTGGTAATCGATATATGGCGTGCTCGGGCCCGAAAACGCCAGCACGGGATTCCCCTCAGTCTGCGCGGCGTGGTGGGCCCGCTCAGTATCGCTGCTCATGCCAGGATCGAAGGGGACAGACGTCATGAGCTGTTCCTCATCGGGGGATGTCCAACTGGTCGCACCGGAGGGCTAGCTCGCTCACACAGCCGTGAGGGCTTCTGGGGTGGCGCCCAGGCCTGTCACCCGGACTTTCCCGGTCAACCCTTTCTTGCGTAGCACCGTGATCACCGCACCGGCCACGCTGTCGTTGGCCGCGAGCACGCCGTCGACGTGGCCACTGTTGGCGGTGAGGAGCTGCTCGAACACCGCGCTGGCACGCTGATTGTTGTCAACGGATTGGCGGGCCACCAACCGGTAGGCGCCGGTGTCGTAGCGCGGCTGCAGGACGTTGCGCGCGCCCTGGGCGAGCAGGGGCGTGGTGGGGTCGGTCCGAGGACCGTCGATCTCGATGGTGGGGATGCGCCGCGCCTGGGCCTTGCGTACGACGGCCGCGCCGACCTGGCTGTTCGGCGCGGCGATGACCAGTACCTTGACCCCCTCGTTAATCATGCCGTCGGCGATCGCGGCCAACCTCGCCGGGTCACCCACACTGTTCTGAACATCCGGCGCCAGCCCCTCGGCGCCCATGGCGTCATTCAGCAGCCGCTAGTCGACGTTCTCCCACCGCGCCGAGGCCGCAGGATCCGACACAATGACACCAACCTTGGCTGCGAGGCGGGCCACATCGCCGGTGCATCTACTACCCGCACCCGTGCCTGCTAGGAGGGCTGGGTCACCTACCTCGGCAACGACTACGGCCCCGGCGACATCTGGCACTGCGTGGGCTGGCACTGGTCCGGCGACTGGAAAGACGCCGGCTCGACACCAAACCCTGGCTGACCTGGCCCGACAAGCCCGCCTAGTTCCGGTCATCGCTCAAACTGGCTCCCGCTCAGGCTGTCTCCCCCAGTGCCCTGCCGCCCATGCTCATCAACTCATCCTTGCACCCTGGGCACACCACGTACGACACCCCGCAGTACTCCACCGGCTCACTAGCGGGGCGCCCACAGGTCTCCTCTTTCACGTCAGTACCAGCGGCCACGGACTGCACGGCGACAGCCCACCTCATCGGGCAAGTGCCAGCCACGTCTGGCTGCACCTCAATACTCTCGCTCCCGCCAGGCTCCCACTGTTGTCCTCGTTGAAGCTGCTGTCCTCGTTGCAGCTGTTGTCCTCGTTGCAGCACAGCGACGTAGTCAGCTGCGGCATACAGGTGCTTGGTGATCTCAGGGTGGTCCGCGTGGCGCGCAGCGATAGCACGGAGGGTGTCGACGTCGTTCGCGGTGACGGACTGTGGATCGCTCACAGGACTGCTCTCTTCCGGCTGTACCTCATGGGGAAGGTCATAGGGTAAGCGGTGCGGCGGTGGCCAGGAACAGGTGGTCAGGTGCGGTCCAGGCGGGGAAAGAGCACTTCCCGGGCCAGTAGCAGCAGGGCCGCGGCGGCGGGGATCGCGACCAGGGCGCCCACGATCCCCAGCAGCGCACCGCCCAGTAGGACCGCCACCACGGTCACCAGGGCCGGTACCTTGACCGCCTGGCCGATGATCCTGGGGACCAGCAAGTAATCCTCGACCAGCCGATAGGCCAGGAAGAATCCGATGGTGGCCAGGCAGGCGGGCAGCGACACACTGAGCGCGACCAGACAGATTACCAGACCCGCGATGGTTGAACCAATCACCGGCAACAGGTCCAGGATCGCCGTGAAGATGGCCAGCAGCAGCGGGTAGGGTACCCCAACTATCACCAGGAAGATGAAGGTGAAGACCCCGGCGATCAGCGAGATCATCAGATTGCCCAACACGTACCCACCGACCTTGGCGAAGATCTCATCACCGAGCAGGATCGCGCGGGGACGCCGGGACTGCGGCATCAGCCGATACAGCGTGACGCGGATGCGGGGCAGGTCGACCAGGAAGTAGACGGTGAGCACGATCAGGATCAGGGCGCTGGCCAGGGCGCTGAACACGACCTGACCAGCGCCGAGCAGGCCGTTGACCATGTTAGAGGCGTCCCCACTCAGGCTCTGCTGCAGGCGCTGCTGCAGGTGGAAGCGGGCGTCGAGCTGACCCAGCATCGAATTGCGATTCTGCAACCGGGTCAAGACAGCCGGGTACTGCGTGACGAACTGGCTGGCTTGGGCCACCAACGGTGGGATCGCCGCGGCCAGAAACCCACCCACCAGGCCCAGGCCGGCCACGAGCACGGCGAGAACCGCCGCCCAACGCGGCAACCAGCGCCGAGCCAGCACCGACACCGCCGGCTCCAGGCCGATCGCCAGGAACAACGCCAGCCCGATCAGCACCAGCACCTCACGGGCAGTAATGATCATTGCTACCAGGCCGACGGTGACCGCGACCCCAGCGGCGGCGCCCATACCGATCATGAACGGTGAACGGCCATTGAGTGGACGTCCTGGTCGGCCCAGCGGGTACTCCCTGGTGCTGATCCGCGCCGCGACCGCCTCGGCGTCCGCGATAGCACCCTCGGCTGCGGTATGCGGTTGCGCGATCATGGCGTTGTGACCCGCCGCCGACTCTGAGCCGTCGGTCCCGTTCCTCGGCGGCCCGGCGTCCTGACCATGCGCTGATACCACCGGTGCCTCTTGCTTTCTCTCACTCAGAGCTGCAGCACTCCCTACCCTAGTGCGGCTGCAGGCGAGCCGGGCCTCAGCAGCAGGCCCGGCTCGCCTGTCATCGCTCATCTAGATCCTCAGCTCTTGAACACGTCCTTAATCTTTTCACCGGCCTGCTTCAGGTTGCCCTTGGCCTGGTCGGCGTGGCCCTCAGCCTCCAATTCCGGGTCATCGGTGGCCTTGCCCACAGCTTCCTTCGCCTTGCCTTTGAGCTCCTCGGCCTTGTTGTCAATCTTGTCGCCAGTACCCATCACACACCGTCCTCTCCGACTGCGGTCGATCCGCGCTGGGTGACTTCCGGTCAGGAAGCAGAATCGGTTCATATCCACCGCGCGCGGCTGGGCTCCATCGTCATGGCTCAGGGTAAGGGCCGCAAGTCGGGAACCGGACGGCGCCGGGTGGCCGGTGCTCGGCACGTCGTCGCTCACTGCAGTCTGCCGGCATGGTATTTGTCACGCATGACGCTGGATAAGTTGCTTGATGACGATCTCCTCGCCCGGGCGCGGGAGCTGCGTGCGGCGGGACGGTCCCCCAAGGAGATCGCCCGTGCTTTGGGCGTGCGACCCAGCACCGTGGCACCGCTGATGCGGGCCATCGCCCAGGAGGCGGCGGCCGATGAGCCGGAGCACGCGGTGATGGGCTGCTGGGTGAGCCCGGGCTGGAGCGCTGGTCTCACCGTTTCCGGACACGAGGAGTGGCCAGACCGTGACGCTGTGGAGCACCCTGGCAGCGGACTGGTGGGCGTCATGGTGGCACGGCGGCACCGGCCGCGGCGAGTGTCCGTCTGCGGGTACCTGGTCGATGTGTACTGCCTCGGGGTGAAAAATGCGCTCGGTCCTGACGTGATAAGCGATCGCGACCTGCCTGCTTTCCTGCGTGGGTTCTTCAGCGCCTTCGGGGATGCCACCGTGCCGGTGCCGGCGCCGCTGGATCTGGCCCGCCACCTGGTGTGGGGGGCGCTCGACTACGCCCGCGAGCTGGGGTTCCCGCCCCATTCTGACTTCCAGCCCACGTCCGGTCATCTCGGCACCTGGCAGGAAACCAGCGACATCACCTTCGGACGCGACGGCGTCCCGTTCTACGTGGGCGGCCCTTACGATGACGCGGTCGCGGTGACCCGCACCCTGGCCCGGTCAGCCGGTACGGGAAACTTTCACTTCATCACGCCGATCGAGGTCACGGCCGGCTCATGAACCCGGCTGATGAACGCAGGGAGAGCGAATGCCGCTGGCCACAGTCGCGACCGGAATCGGCATGCAGGTGGTCACCCACGCTGCGAGCATCTGGTTGGGTGCACGGCGAGAACGCGCTGGGCGTGACGCTGAGCTGATCGATCTGGTGCGGATCAGCGTTCGGGATCATTTCCAGCAGCGCAAGCTGGTCCGGCAGCTGGAGGATCTGGCCGACCAGATCGCCGAGCGGCTGCGGCCGGTCTACGAGCACGAGTTCCGTGACATGGCCGAGAATGAGCGGGCCGCCGCGTTGCTGGCGGTGGTCGATGCCCTGAAGGCCGCCGATCTGACCGACGACACCCTGTTCGCGGTGGATGTCGATGCTCGCAAGCTGGCGCAACTGGTGCGCCAGCGCGTCCCCGTCCGGCGGGTGGGCTTGGCCGAGCCGGCTGAGCGGCTCTACGACGTGGTTCTCGATGCAGACGGACCACCGTCTGCGAGTACAGCTGCGGGATACGCCCACCGTGGGGGATCCGGGCCCCCTGGTCAAAGTCCGGCGACTCTGACCCAGAACCGAACACCGGTCACAGTCATTGCGGAAGCGTCAGGCGATCGGCTGTCCAACCCTCGATGGCGCCGGCCAGCTCGGTGACCTCTCGGCCGGGGTTCTCGACGGAACGCAACGCGGTGTGGACGTGCTCCACCGAGATCACAATCCCGTGAACGCGCTGGGCGACCGGGAGCTCGAGCACCGGACCGAGCGCTTCCATAGCGCCGTCGATCTCGCCTTGGAACACTCGGGCGATGGCCAGCGCGCTGCGGGTGCCGGCCACGCCGCCGAATGCCCGGTCCTGGGCCGGTGCCCCAGCATAGGCGTCCAGCGCGTCCAGGGCGAGGCGCTCGGTGCGGTCCGCTTCCGGTTGAGCACCCCAGGACAGCGCGTCGGCGGCGTAGTAGAGCTGGCGGGGTCGGCTGAAGGTGCACACTCCGCCGAGGCTGTCCAGCTCGTCGGGGTGCACCCGGTCCCGGGCGTCGGCGGCGCGGGCCAGGGCGGCGTGCGCGTCATCGAGTCGGTGCAGCGCGGCCAGCGCCCGTGCCTCGTTGCTGGCCAGCCAGACCCCGGCGGTGCCATGGCTGCGCGCCGCCGCCTCAGCGCCGGACTGGGCGTAGCGCACCGACTCCTCCAGCCTCCCGGACCGGTAGGTGATCAGTGCCTGCAGCCCCCGGGTCCAAGCCCGAAGCCCATCGTGGCCGGCATTGTCCGCGCAGGCGTAGCCGGTGCGGGCCTGGGTCATCGCGTCATGGGTGGCACCGAGATCGTGCGACGCCCTGGCCATCAACCCGCAGGCGATCCCGGCGAGCAGGTAGAGATCTCGGGTCTGCTCCGGGCGCTGGCGCCCCTCCAGCAACACGAACGCGCGGTCGTGGGTGTCCACCAGATCACCGAGCAGGGTGGGCAGTGGCTGATGCTCGTAAGCGATGACCAAGCGGCGCAGGTCGTCGATGAGCTGGTCGAGGATCTCGGTGCCGACGTTGGACGCCTCGATGCGGGTGAGGAAATCACGAGCCCGGTCCGCGCTCAGCGCGATCACCTGTCCTTCCCAGTCCGTCCGCGCGGTGCCCCGCTGCGGCGCCGCCTCGTTGCGGCATCGGGTTGGTGCAAGCGCACCGATGCCGTAGGGCGGGCCGAGTAGCCGGGCCACCGGTTCCCCGAACATCGTCTCCAGGATGGCCTGCGCCTGTGGGTGAGGCAGTCCGCGCAGCTCTCCTGCCACCCAACGGTATGCCTGCCGTTCACTCAGGATGGTCCCCTGGGCGGCCCGCTGGTAGTTCTTCCGAAACTCCTCCAGTGTGACGTGTTGTTGCCGCAGCAGCTGCTCCAGCCGCGTTCGAGGCGCCACGTGCTCGGCCATCCCCATCCTTCCCCTCAGTTGATCGGCTCACCCTAAATCCACCTCCGCCGAAACGGCGACAGAGTGAGAGCGGACGGCAGCAGAAGGCAACAGCCGACAGAGATCATGGCGTGCTCATGACAGCCAACCTGATCAAGTCACTCCGATTCTGTCACCGCTCACCGTTAGCATCCGGGATGTGAAGGAGCACCAGTTTCTCGATCGACTACTTCGTGGTGACCTCCGCAACGTCCGGTTCACCGAGCTGTGCGGGCTGGTGAAGGCGCTGGGCTTCGAGCAACGGCGGGTCAGCGGAAGTCACTACATCTTCACCCACCCAGCGTTCGCAGAGATCATCAACCTGCAGCAGGTGCGTGGGCAGGCGAAGCCTTACCAAGTCCGTCAGCTCCTGCGCCTGGTCAAGCGCTATGATCTCACCTTGGAGGGTGATCGGTGAACGACTACCACATCAACGTGTTCTACAGTGACGACGACGGCGGTTACATCGCCGACATGCCTGATCTCGAGATCTGCTCGGCATTCGGTGAAACCCCCGAGCAGGCGGTTGCTGAGGTGTTGCGCGCCAAGGAAGCCTGGCTAGCAGTGGCCGCAGAGGCTGGCCGCGACATCCCCAAGCCGCGCTACCGACCGGCCATCTACGTCCGCTGACGAGCACGCGGCCTGGCGAAGTTCCGCTACCCGCCGCTGCAGCTCACCGACGATGAGCTAACCCGAAGCCCGCAACAGAGCTGCGCCTGCTCGCCGCCGCCTGCCTGGACACCGCGCGGATGGTCGATCCCGAGGTCACCAGCCGAGTCGAGGCGGCGGTCGATGAGCTGGTGCCGCCGCGCAGACAGCACGAGACCCGCTCCCTGGCACTGGCCGGCGGTCGGGTGCTGCGACGGTTGCCCACCGTGCTGGACGGGCTGACCGACGCCTCGGCCGTGGCCTGCGTGAAGACCGTCGCGCTGGTCGGTGGCCCCGAGGCGCTCACCCTGCTAGCCCGGTGGGCGCCCGACCCGCGCGGCGCGGTGCAGCGCGCCCTCACGCAGGTGTAGTGCTACTTCGATCCCGCCGACTACGCCCAGGCAGTGCTGCGAGACGCCCCATTGGACGGGGGCAGGATTAGAGTCGAGCTGGTCGATCACATTCCATATCTGCGCACTCTGCAGAATCTCCGTGACGTGTCGCTGACTGTCACCGCTTGCCCAGACAAACCACCGCTTGAGGGTAGAGCTGTGGAATACGCCCACCGTGGGGGATCCGGGTCCTCTGGCCAAAGTCCGGCGACGCTGACCCAGAGCGCGACACCGGTCACGTTCCTTCCTGGGTAGCGCGGCGCGTACGACAGCCACCACCGCCGGGGATCAGATATCCTTCACCTCACAATACCTGCGGAGCACTTCCCTGACCGCATCCGTCACAGGGAGTTCCTCGTTGAGCGCCGTCCACGTATATGAGTCGTGCTCTTGCAGCTCGACCGGCCCAGTAACGACGACGTCTACCGCGAAGTTGAACTGCCGACTCTTCTTGCCGCTGCCCGAGAGGTAGTCAAAGTGCCCGAGGTACTCCCGCAGGTTCGCCACGTCAAGCCCGGTTTCTTCCTTGACTTCCCGAATCAGGGCCACGTCGAGCGCTTCACCGGACTCTACTTTGCCACTGGGCAACTCGAAAATACCGCCCATGAAATCATCCTCGGGCCGTTGGAGAAACAGTGCCTTGTCACCATGCTGAACCACTGCGCCGACAACGAATTGCTGCACCTCGTCACGCTCGGCTTCGGCAAGGAGTTGTTCGAGGACTGAAGCGTCTATCATTGCCTTATCCTACCAGGTCGCTATAATTGTCGACGACCTTGCGGAATGCCTCGATGTAACAATCAACCAGCGGCATATCATCCTCTCGGTGCCAGACCGGAAGCTTGAGGGTGTTGCGGTGAACCGCCTCGGAACGCGGAAAGTCGCCGCGCGAATATTTGAGCTTCCCCTCAAACTCGGGAAAGAGCGGGCCGGGCTCCTGAAAGAGCGGTAGCAGGTTCAATGGGCATGTCGATCCGGGTCGGTCTACCTCTTGACAGCCTTCGGCCTTCAGCGCCTCGTAGAAGCGTTCGACGCTTAATCCGCCAAGTTCTTCGGCACGGTATTGCAGGATCAGGCCATACCAGGACGAGCGAACCCCAGGCCCAAGCCGAGGCACGACAATTCCGGACAGGTCGTCAAGTTGCTCGCACAGGTGCGCCCCAATGCTTGCGCGCCCGGCCAAGTAGCCGTCCAAGTGTCCTAGCTGGTCAAGCGCGATAGCCGCCGCGAGGGGATGGATGCGAAACTTGAGCCCCACACCGGTAACGGCGTAGCGGTAGTGCCGGTAGCCGGGCGGCAACTCGTTTTGGCAGCGCTTGTTGTACTGGCTGTAAAGAAGCGTGCGGTAGTACACCTCGTCATCGTTGGTAAGCACGAAGCCACCTTCTCCGGCTGAGAGTGGCTTCGGACCGTTCATACTGAAAGCTGTCGCCCTCCCGAACGTCCCCACCTGCTGCCCGTCCACACTGGCCCCATGGGCGTGTGAGGCGTCCTCCAAAAGGATCAGGTCGTGTTCATCCGCCAGGGCTCGCAGGCTGCCCACCTCGGCTGGCGCGCCCCACATGTGCGTCGTGACGATGGCGAACGTCCGCTCAGTAATGCACTGAGCAGCAGCGCGGGGATCGAGGTTGCCGTTCTCGTCGCAGTCCGCCAGGACGGGTGTTGCGCCCAGATGCAGCAGTGGCGTCACGGTCGCAAAGAAGGTATAGGCGGGCACGATGATCTCGTCGTCTGGCCCGATGCGGCAGGCGGCGTACATGGAGTGCAGCGCTGCCGTGCCGGAGCTGGTGAGTACCGCGTGCCGGACGCCGTGGTATTCGGCCAACTCGGCTTCCAGGCGTGCGATGACGCCCGAGCGGTCGTAGATGGAGATGCCTTCGTGAAGCTGGTCGAGCACGGCCTCCGTCGCACTGTCGGTGAGCGGTGGCCATGCGAAGTGTGGTGTGGCTTGGGTAACGGCCGGCTTCCCACCAAGCAGGGCCAGGGGCGAAGTCACAGCAACTCCTTCGGATTGATGTAGGCATGGGTGCGTGCTGACTCGTAGCAAGCTGCGATAAAGCTCATGTGCGATAGGTTCTCCTTTGGGCCGCTGGCGTTCGGGCGCATACCCTCAATCACGCGGCAGAAATAGTCGATCTGACAGGCCGCCGCTGACGGCCACGCCTGCTCACGAGACAACGACTCTATAACTTCTCCACCATTGATAAGGCGACGAATCCGACCGCGCTCCAGATGCACCATGCCCTTTGAGCCGACCAAGCGGATTTGCTCGACCTTCGGACCGATGAACCGGGAGAGTAACAGTGAGCCGTACAGGCCACTGTCGTAGACGAAATGAATGAGCGCAGTGTCCTCGGCGTCGTATTCGCGGTCGGGTCGCGCGCTCACCGAAATATTCGCCAGTACCCGGTCGGGTACGCCGAAGTACCACAGAATCATGTCAATCAAGTGATATCCCATGTCAATGACGCAGCCGCCACCGGCCTCGGCTGTCTTGCCGCGCCAACCTTCGGACGGGTCGGCAGTGTGGAGCGTATATTGCGCGTCTACAACGAAGGGCTTGCCGACCTGGTCGGCAAGCTGAGTGAAACTCGTGTAGATCGGATTGAACCGCCGTTGTAGTGTCACCATTAGCTGAATCCCAGTGCGTTCGCAGATGTCTACAAGTTCGCGCGCCTCCTGCATGTTGGTGGCGAACGGTTTCTCCTTAAGTACGTGGACGTTGTGCTCGGCTGCCGCCTCAATCACCGTGCGGCCGATGCGATGTGGCACCGCGACGACGACGAGATCAAGGTGTTCAGCTTCGAACATCTCGTGGAAGTCGGTGTAACCCTGTACACGATGCTGGTATTGGTGCTCGCGTACTATGTCTGGGTTCTCGTCGCAGACAGCCACGAGCTTTGCCCCGTCGGAGGCTTGCAACCCAGGGATGTGGTCTTCGAGTGCCTGCCTACCCAAGCCAACGACGCCCGCGCAAAACTTCATGCGACGCTCCCGTGAAAGGAGCTTGGCAGCGCCATCCTGACCCTCAAAGGTGATCAACATTCTTTTGCTGCTCCCGCTCCGCGCCATCAAGCGCCTGCAAGCCGTCCGGCACCGGGGCGGACTCGTTGCTGGTTATCTGTCTCGGGCCGTAACCTGCACACAACCAGTAGCTGCCGGGCAGAGCCACGGCGGTAGCGACGCTTGGCTGCGGCATTCATGATTCATCGAGGCCGCTCACCTGCACAAATAGCGTCGGTCTGGGACTTGACGACAAGGAGTGGAGGGCCAGGCATGGCTTCGAAGCGGCAACGCCTCGCTGGACGTCGCAAAGCAGTAGGCCACAGCCAGGAGCAGCTCGCCGAGCGCCTCGGGGTCGAGCGGTCAACCGTTGCCCGATGGGAGTCTGGCGAGACCGGGCCGCAACCCTGGCTCCGGCCAAAGCTCGCTCGCGCCCTCCAAGTGTCCATAGAGCAGCTTGACGGACTGCTAGCCGAGGCAGGCAGCACCGACGACCTCTCGGACGAGAGGCTGACCTATGCCGTGGAGCACCCAAGCAGCGTTGACCTGGTGACGGTCGCCCGCCTTCACCAACAGGTTGAAGACCTGGACCTGCGCTATGACCGAGTGCCGTCAACCACGCTGCTGGTCGGGGCCGGGCAATGCCTTGGGCAGGTCAGTTTCTTGCGTGAGCACGCACCAACCAATCGCGTTCGGCGCGAGCTGTACAAGGTTGAAGCTGAGGCGGCAACGCTCATGGGTCAACTCGTCTGGGACGCCTCACAGCGGCGCGAGCACGCCACCGCACGCACCTACTTCGATCAAGCCATAGCAGCGGCTCGGCAGCTCCCCAACCCAGCAGCAGAAGGGCTGGCCACACTTCGCAAGTGCTTTGTCGCCCTGTACGGCGAGAAGGACCCGAAAATCGGTCTGAGCTTGGCAATGCAGACCGCAGACGTCACGAGAAATACGAGCCATGTGCTTACCGGGTTGGCTGTACTGCACGCCGCGGAAGCCTACGCAATGCTCGGAGAACAACAGGATTGCGAAGAGGCGCTCAGTCAGGCCGAAGCTCACTTCGCTCGTATTGCAACGGCGGACCCAGCGATAGACCTCTTCTCGTCAACACAGCACGACCGGCTTGCCGGTTCCTGTTACCTCTTTCTCAAAAACGCGAAACGAGCGGAGCACGTCCTTGAAGCCACCGCGAGGGCGCTTCAGGACAGGTCGAAGTCACAGGCTATCGTCTTGGGAAACCTGACACTCGCCTACATCCGCCAAACCAAGCTCGATGAAGCCGCAGTAACGCTGCACCGCACAATTGACGTTGTAGAGCAGACCTGGGGTGGCGGTGGCCTGAACATCGTGTTTAACGCTAGCCGCGAGCTTCGACAGTGGCGACAAGTACCCGTCATACAAGACGTGTATGACCGACTGCTAAGCATCATGGCGAGGGCGTAAGGAGCGATGCCGTGCCGGACATGAGCGTTGACCAAGCGAAACACGCAATTCGTGAACGAGTGTGGACGCTGTTGGAGCACGAAGGTGCGGTTGCGCCGGGTGTCTGCGGGCGTATCCCTGCCTTCGACGGTGCCGACCAAGCCGCTGACCGACTCACCACGCTTCCAGCTTGGCAATCCGCATGGGTCATCAAAGCCGTGCCAGACAAGGCCCAGCTTCCCGTCCGGGCACGAGCGCTCGAGGAGGGAAAGCTCGTCTACATGGCCGTACCCATGCTGGCTGACGAACTACCGTTCTACGTGCTCGATCCGAACAGTCTCACCGTTCCAGCCTCCGAGGCGGCATCGAAAGAGGTTGCCGCCAGGATTGCCCAGAAGATCAGTGTCGACGAGATGCAGCCGGTTGACCTCGTGATCTGCGGTAGCGTGGCCGTCAACCGTGAAGGCGTGCGACTCGGCAAGGGCGCTGGTTACTTCGACATCGAGGTGGCACTTCTGACAGAGACCGGACTCATTGGACCGGAAACCGTCATTGTAACCACCGTTCACCCACTCCAGATCGTTGATGAACCACTCCCAGAAACTGAACACGACTTCAGTGTGGATGTTATCGTGACACCCGACGAAATCATTACCTGCGAGTCGCCACGGCGACCTCGTGGTTTAATCTGGAAACATCTTACTCCCGAGAAAATCGCTGCCATTCCAATCCTGACGACCCGAGTGAGAGATCATCGTCCTTAATTGGGGAGTACCATCATTCTTCCGCTGCCCGATATCGAGGTGATCTGCTGGATCGACCGGCTGCCGTTCGCCATCACCTCGTGAGCGTGCTCTTGCAGCTCGACCGCTCAGTGGCGACGACGTCTACAGCGAAGCGGTTCGGCCAGGACTTACGGCCCACATTGCCGGCATGCGTGAACCGTGGAGCTCAAGTGAGGCTGATCCGTTGCCGGTGCGGGGTGACGGTCCACTGCCATGCCTCGATCGGCGGCTGGCCCTGCTGAGCCCACCACCGGTAAGCGGTCGCTGCCTCGTCCCACAGCCGCCGTGGCCCGGCCTGCCGGGCCAGGTAGTTCTCGCTGCGTGGGGTGGTGGGCACGATGCTCGCCCAGGACCCGGTGATCGGATCGAGCAGCCACGCCACACCGTGTCCGCGCTCGCGGGTGCGTTTCTCCAGGCCGTAGCGGCATGACGGCACGCTGATCGCGATCGTCCAGCGTGACGCCTCGTCCAGCAACGCCGTGAACGGGTCAACCTCGGTGAGAGCAGAGGCAACGGTGGGATCGTCCCACCGAAGCGCAGACCAGGACGCGCCCGGTGTTCGCTGGGCGCGCAGCTCCATGAACCCGACCCGCATCCGCACGGCCTGCCCCCGGGCGGTGCCCTCGGAGCTGACCTGCAGGCGGACCAGCGGGCCTGACGCCAGCTCAGCGCGCACCGGGGCCAGAATGACCCCACCCGGGCGGGTCTGGGTGACCCAGGCGTAAGGCAGGCGCCCGAGCTGCACAGCCGCGGTGGCAATCACCCGGTCCACCGATCCGGGAGCGGCCAGCGCCGTTGCCCCGTCGGCCAGCAGCACCTTGACCCGATCCTGGTAGCCGGCCGCCGCGATATTCGCGCGGGCCGCGCTGACCAGAGCACCGTCGACGTCGACGGACAGTACGTGCCCGCAGGGGCCGACGAGCTCGGCAAGCAGCGCGGCGTTGTAGCCGGTGCCGGTGCCGATCTCCAACACCCGCTGCCCTGGTTGGACGTTCAGGGCATCGAGCATGCCCACCACCACCGAGGGCTGCGACGCCGAGCATGACGGGCGCCAGCCCCGCTCTGGCCACGGGGTGGCGCCGTCGTCGAACTGAGTGACGATCGCGTAATCGGCGATGTACACATCATGCATCCAGCGCTGCGGCTCGGTAGCGCGGTCGATCGGCTCGTAAGGACCGTCGTCTGTCTCCTGCACCCAGATATGGGCGGGGAGGAAGTGCTCACGGGGCACGGCACGCACCGCGTCCGCCACCGTGTCGGTGGTGTCCAGCCTGTCGGCCAGCGCCTGCGGCCCGGACGCGATCGTCACCGCGCCCGCCTACTTGTAGTCATCGGGATCGGGAACGGTGGCGGTCTGCTTGTCATCCTCGACACTGTGCCTGCTGGTGTCCTTGCTGTCGTCTTCGCCACCGTCGTCCTCTTCGTCGTCTCCCTGTGGCTCAGGAGCATCATGCCTGCCCATCTCCGCCTCCCAGAACACACCTAAGGTGGGTTGGACCGGTTGACCCGTCCGTTACGTCCGCGCGGCCCCCGGCATGTCGCATCGCTTTGAGCACACTCAGGTGTACCGCATAGCGGCCCCGGTCGCATAGGCGCCGGAGGCCAGGCGGCACTTGGGTGGTTCCGTCATCGTGGCTGAGTCAGACGCTGGGCAGTGAAACCTTCGATGGCGCTGGGGTTCGAGCAACGGTGGGTCAGCGGAAGTCACTACATCTTCGCCCACCCAGCGTTCGCAGAGATCATCAATCTGCAGCAAGTGCGTGGGCAGGCGAGGCCTTACCAAATCCGTCAGCTCCTGCGCCTGGTGGAGCGCTATGATCTCACCGTGGAGGGTGATCGGTGAACGACTACCACATCAACGTGTTCTACAGCGACGACGACGGTGGATTCATCGCCGATGTACCCGATCTCGAGGTCTGCGCGGCATTCGGTGAAACCCCCGAGCAGGCGGTTACTGAGGTCCTGCGTGCCAAGGAAGCCTGGCTAGCAGTGGCCGCAGAGGCTGGCCGCGACATCCCGAAGCCGCGCTACCGACCGGCCATCTACGTCCGCTGACATCAGCGCCCTCCAGCCTGGGTGAAGTTGCCGGCAACAACCCCCGTCAGCTGCGTCTAGGCGCGGAACTGTCCTTTGGTCACGGCGAGATGATCCTGGCTCTCGCCGTGACCAAAGTGCTCGCGCGAGAGGCCAACCAGCTCCTACAGCCGGCGCTGCCACGCAGCCAGTGGGCGGACATGCTCATCGCAGACCTCGTCGACTCAGACGCCCACGTTCTGCGTGCTCCCCACTTTCGCCGACGAGCACGCGGTCTGGCGAAGTTCCACTACCCGCCGCTGCAGCTCACCGACGATGAGCTAGCCGAAGCTCGCCACCGATTCCTAAGCCATCAGGCAGCCTCGCTCCCCGGCAAGGCGACTGCTCCGCGAAAAAACGGGGCTCTACCGATTGAGCTACAACCCTAAGGTCGCCGGGACTCGAACCCGGATCTCCCGTTTCTGTGGAACCTCTGGTTGCGAACCAGACAGGGCTGCACCCGGCTCTTCGTCAGGAGTCTAGCGCATCGCGACGCCCCACCGGTTGGCTCGCGCCATCTCAGCGAAGCCCGACCTTGGCGGAGGTACTCGACGGGGGCGACGACGCATCAGCTCCGCCTGCGTGTGTTCACGCAGTTCAGCTCAGGTTTCAGGTGGGAGGGGTCCCGGAGCACTCTCATTACGATGGGCTTGTCGCGGTGTCGAGGAGGCGTCATGGGACTCGTGCGCAGGCTGCGGGCGTGGCGCCAGTATCGGCGAATGGCCGCTCGGCTCGCGAAACTGGATCGCCACGACCGGAAGGCCAGCGCACTTCAAGGAAATGTCATACCACTCGCGTCACGACGTCGCTGGATCAGGAAAGGCACGACGGTGTGGCGCAACCGTGGGGTGGCTTCTGGCCCCGGCGATCGGCGCAGCCGGTGGGCCGCAATCGGTGCTGCGGTGGCAACTGGGCTGCTGTTGGCTGTGTGGGTGTTTCATGTGCCCCGGCCCGGAGACACGGTCGTGCTCCAGTGCGTGTCCGGCAACCGGTTGGTGACCTGCCCCGACACCCCGGCTCAGATCCGCACCGCCTACGACATCCAGCCGCTGCTCGACCACGGTATCGATGGGCGAGAACGCACCGTGGTGCTGTATGAACAACCAGCGCCGCCCGACGGAGCGGCCCACGCCAGTAACATTGACCAGGATCTTGCCGCCTACGATCAGCGCTACGGGTTGCCCCCGGCCTCGCTGCAGGTCGTCTCCGACTTCGCCCGCTCAGCCAACCCGGCGCTGGCCAATCCGGAGGAAGTCCTCGATGCCGAACTGGTGCACGCGGTCGCCCCTCACACACACATCCAGGTGCTGCTGGTAAGCAGCAGCGAGGACTTCCTACCGGCCGTACGCTATGCCCTGACCCACCAGCTCGGCGATGTGATCTCCTTCAGCTTGGGCTTCGGGGAAGACTGTTTTTCCTCCACCCAGGCGGGCGACGTGCATGCGGTCACCGAGCGCGCCGCCGCCCAGGGTGTCACCCTGGTGGCCTCCTCGGGGGATTATGGTGCCGTGGGCTTACCCTGCCAGCCGACCACGACGGCATCCGCAGTCACCGAGGTGGACCTGCCGGCGTCTGATCCGCTGGTGACAGCGGTGGGCGGTACCCGGCTCGTTGTCCAGCTCCCCAGCGGCCGATACCGCAGCGAGATGGCCTGGAACAGCCCACCCCCGACCAGTTCGTCCCCGACCACGTCAAGCCCGTTCGGGCCGGACCCGCTCGGACCTGATCCGTTCGGAAGTGCCCAGCATTCAACAGCCTCCGGCGGCGGGTTCAGCCACCTGTTCCCCCGTCCCGACTATCAGGCTGACGTACCCGGCATCACCGGGGGCGCGGGGTGCCCGATGTGGCCACCGACGCCGACCCGGACACCCCTATCGCCATCGTCAGCGTGCTCGATGGCCGGCCTGTCCTCACCGGCGCCGGCGGAACCAGTGCTGGCGCCCCGCTGTGGGCGGGGCTGACCGCCTTAGCCGACCAGGCCGCCGGCCGGCGCCTTGGTGTGCTCAACCCCGCCCTGTACCGCATCGCGGAAAGCCCCCACCACAGCACCGCATTTCATGACATCACGGCCGGGACCAACACCGTAGTATTCCCACCCCGGGTCATCACCGGCTACTCGGCCGGACCGGGCTGGGACCCGGTGACCGGCTGGGGCAGCCCTGACGCTGCGGTGCTCATCCCGCTGCTGGCCCACAACAGTTGATCAGCTCGACGCGCCGATCGTGATTTATCGGGATCACTCCGTCTCGCGTCGCCGGTGATACTGCTCAGTCGAGATCGAAGGCGGCACGGATGGCGGCGGCGAGTTCGGCCTCCTGCGCCGGAAACAGATAGCCAACGTGACGACCCAGCACCGAGGTGGGCACGGTGACGATGTTGTCACAGCTGACAACGCTCTCGTGATCGAGTCCGTTCGCCGAGCCGACCGGCACCTCCGTGGACAGGCCCCGGATGGTGCTGGTGATCGGCGCGACGGTCACTCGGGCGAGATGGGGGCGCACCAACTCACGGGTCAAGATCAGGACTGGCCGAGTCTTGTCGAGGCGCGCGGCATGGATCGGCCGCATCAGTCGAGGTCATCGAAGCGGGTACGCGCTGCGTACTGGGCGAGGCTCTCGAAATCAGGATCGCCGGGGGATTGCGCAAGGATAGCCGCGTCCCGCGCCGCGATCTCCCGTCGTCGTTCCCGATCCACCGCACGCGCTACAACGGCCGCCCTGCTACTGGCCACGCCGTGCTCGACGAGCTGATCGATGAACTCGACGATGTCGTCCGGAAGCCGAACGGCGATCTGCTTACTCATACCAAGATGGTACCACTTTGGTATGAGCCCATAGCCACCTCACGGACGCGACACGCGCATAAGGATCTATCGCGGAATCTGCGGTCAACGCTATACAGCCAGATACTGTCCGAGACATGGATCCGGTGCGTAACCCGTTCGCCCCCGGCGCGGGCCAGCGACCGCCTGAGCTGACCGGGCGAGACCGCGAGCTGGCCGCTTTCGAGGTGGTGCTGGAGCGGGTGGCGCTGGGCCGCCCAGAGCGCTCCCTGGTGCTGACCGGCCTGCGCGGGGTGGGCAAGACGGTGCTGCTCGGCGAGCTCCGGTCGATGGCGATACGCCGCGGGTGGGGTGCCGGCAAGGTCGAGGCGCGGCCTGAGGGCGGGCTGCGCCGCCCGTTGTCGGCCGCGCTGCACCGGGCGGTGCGTGATCTCGCGCTGCGCCACCGCGCCCCGGACCGGGTCACCGAGGTGCTCGGGGTGCTCAAGGCCTTCGCGCTACGCGCCACGCCGGCCGACGCCAAGCTGCGGGATCGCTGGCAGCCGGGCATCGACGCGCCGGTCCTCGCCGGCCGAGCCGACTCCGGGGACATCGAGATCGACCTGGTCGAGCTGTTCACCGAGGTCGCCGAACTGGCCACCGACGTCGGCACCGGGGTGGCGCTGCTGATCGATGAGATGCAGGACGTGGCACCCGATGACGTCTCCGCACTGTGCGCCGCATGTCACGAGTTGTCGCAGTCCGGGGCACCGCTGGTGGTGGTCGGTGCCGGGTTGCCGCACCTGCCGGCGGTGCTGAGCGCGTCGAAGTCCTATTCCGAGCGGCTGTTCCGCTACCTGCGGATCGATCGACTGGACCGCGCCGACTCCGACCGCGCGGTGGTCGCGCCGATTGAGCGGGAGAACGCCGCGATCACCTCCGACGCGCTGGACACGTTGTTCGAAACTTCCGGCGGTTACCCCTATTTCGTGCAGGCCTACGGCAAAGCCGCCTGGGACGCCGCCCCCGCGTCGCCGATCGGGATCCTCGACGTCCAGGTGGCCGCGCCCGAGGCCGAGAGCGAACTCGCCGTCGGGTTCTTCGGGTCCCGGTTCGAGCGAGCCACTCCGGCCGAGCGGGAGTACCTGCAGTCGATGGCCGAGCTCACCGGCGGCCGGGACGAGCCGGTCGGCACCACTCAGGTGGCCGACGCCCTCGGTCGCCGCGCCTCATCGCTGTCCCCAGCCCGGGACAGCCTGCTCAAGAAGGGGCTCGTCTACTCCGGGGAACGAGGCCAGATCGCGTTCACCGTCCCACATTTTGGACATTTCCTGCTCGGCAGGCTGGCCAGCTGACACTCCTGGCCCCACCCAAAAGAGTGAATCGACGGTGGGTCGGCCGGCGCGTGTAACAACGCCCTAGCGGGTTTCGATGACACTGGTAGCCCCGTGATGCTGTTGGACCCCCGACCCGGCAGCCTCACGGGGCTACCTTTGCGGTGAGGGCACTGGCTAGGGTTCTCCGCTGGAAGCCCGGAGTATGGGCCGTGCTGAGCAGCGCCGACGCCAGCACGTACCCTCGTCGCCGTGTCCGAGAGTAAGTTAGAAATCCAGATGCTCCACGATCGCGTGATCGTGCGGCTTGCGGGCGAGGGTGGCGAGCGCCGCAGCAGCGGGGGGATCCTCATCCCGGCGACGGCGCAGGTGGCCAAGCGGTTGTCCTGGGGCGAAGTGTACGGCGTCGGTAGCCACGTCCGTACCGTCCAGGTCGGTGACCGGGTGCTGTTCAACCCAGACGATCAGTTCGAGGTTGAGGTGAACGGGTGCGTGTACCTGGTGATCCGGGAACGGGACCTGCAGGCGATAGCCAGCGAGCGCATCGAGCACGGAACAGGCCTGTATTTGTGACACCCCCCGGGGAAGCGGTGCTGCGTCGCGCCGGCATGGTCGCGGTTGCCGTGTTGGGGCTGCTGGCCCTGGTTTATGGCCTCGACCTGGCGTTCTCCGCTGGCACGATGCCTCGGGGCGTCACCGTCGCGGGCGTGCGCGTCGGTGGGATGACGCGGGTCGCAGCCGAGCGGCGCCTCGCCAGGCAACTCGAACCACAGCTGGACCATCCGATCGCACTGCGCGTGGGTGACGTCGATGCCACCCTCGAACCCAGGCGGGCCGGTCTCACTCCGGATTGGCGCGCCACCCTCGCGCAGGCCGGCAAGCAGCCACTCAACCCGTGGACCCGGCTGGTCTCGCTCTGGCGGATCCGGGATGTGAGTGTGGTCACCACTGGTGACCGGGCGGCTCTCACCGTGGCCCTGCGGCAGCTACGCGGCCGCACCGACCGGCAACCCATCGACGGCACTATCCACTTCGACGGCGCCCGGCCGATTGCGGTCGAGCCCCAGGCCGGCCAGCACTTGGACGTTCCCGCCGCCACCGATGTCATTCTCGCGCTCTGGTTGCACGGCGACATGGTCCGTGCCCCGCTGATGACCCCCTCAACGATCCCCTTAACGATCCCCGTCGCCACCCAGCCGGTGGACACCACTGCCGAGGGAATCAACGCGGCGCTGCGCGACATCATCGAGCCGGCGGTGTCTGCCCCGGTCATAGTCGCTGGTGAGGGCCACGACGCGGTGCTCACGCCGGACGTCATCGCGGCGGCGCTGCGGTTCGCTCCGGACAGCCGGGGTGGCTTGACCACCACCATCGACAATCCCACCGTGATCGCCGCACTGAGCCCGCAGCTCGCATCGACCCAGCGACCAGGCAAGAACGCCGAGGTCCTGCTCCAGGATGGCGTTCCGGTGGTGCTGCCCTCGGTCGATGGTCGCGGCATCGACTGGGCCGCCAGCCTGCTGCCGCTGCTCGACGTGCTGCACAAATCCGGAGCGCAACGCACCCTGTCGGCCAGCTACGTCACCCTGCCCCCGACCCTGAGTACCCAGCAGGCCAACGCGCTCGGGATCACCACCCAGATCAGCACATTCACCACCGGCGGGTTCGCCACCGACTCCGGGCAGAACATCCGCCGGGTCGCCGAGCAGGTCAACGGGGCGATCCTGCGCCCGGGAGAGACGTTCAGCCTCAACGGGTACACCGGCCCGCGCAACGCCGCCACCGGATACGTGGACGCCGGCATCATCGACCACGGCCGGCCCGGGCGGGGCATCGGTGGCGGCATCTCCCAGTTCGCCACCACGCTCTACAACGCCGCGTACTTCGCGGGCATGACCGACATCGAGCACAAGGAGCACAGCTACTACATCAGCCGCTATCCCGCGGCCCGCGAGGCCACCGTGTTTGAGGGCGCCATCGATGTGAAGTTCCGCGACGACTCACCCACCGGCATTCTCATCCAGACGGTGTGGACCCCATCCTCGATCACCGTGACGCTCTGGGGCACCAAACACGTCGACGTCGAGTCGATCACCGGACCGCGCACCGACTTCACCGACCCGGAAACCGAGACCATTCACAGCCAGCCGTGTACCCCCAGCTCAGGCGGACGCGGCTTCACCGTCACCGACACTCGCATAGTTCGCGACGCCCAAACCCACGCCGAGCTCTCTCACCACACCCACACAGTGCGCTACGACCCCATCCCCCACGTCATCTGCACCGCTTAGAAAGCATCCTCGGGGAGATCCATCAGGGTGTTGTCGGTTGACTCGACGATGCTGCGGCGGGTGGTGAGCTCGGGGAGGATGTTGTGGGCGAAGAACCTCGCCGCCGCGACCTTGCCCTGGTAGAACAGGCTGTCTTTCGGCGGCACCTCGGCGGCCAGAGCGCTGAGGGCTACCTCGGCCTGGCGCAACAGCAGCCAGCCAATCAACACGTCCCCTGTGCTCATCAGCAAGCGCACGGTCTGCTGACCGACCTTGTAGATATTGCGCGGGTCCTGCCGCGCCGACATCACAAAACCAATCATCGCGTCGAGCATCGCCTGCAGCTCACCCAGCGCGGTGGCCAGCAACGCCCGTTCCTCCTTGAGCCGGCCATTGCCGCTGCCGGCGTCCAGGAAAGCCTGGATCTCACTGGTCAGATGCCCCATCGCGTGGCCCCTGTCCCGGACAATCTTGCGGAAGAAGAAGTCCTGGGACTGGATGGCCGTGGTACCCTCATACAGGCTGTCGATCTTGGAGTCACGAATGTACTGCTCAATGGGGTAGTCCTGCAGGAAACCCGACCCACCCAAGGTCTGCAACGACAAGGTGAGCATTTCATAGGCCCGCTCGGAGCCGACGCCTTTGACAATGGGCAGCAGCAGATCGTTGACCCGAGCGGCCAACCCAGTGTCGCCGACGGCTGAGCCGTCGAATTGTCCCGCGCCACCAATCGCGATCGTGTCCTCGTAGCTCGCGGTGTAAAGGTACAGCGCTCGCAGGCCCTCGGTGTAGGCTTTCTGCAGCATCAGCATCCGGCGCACGTCGGGGTGGTGGGTGATCGTCACCCTCGGCGCGGTCTTGTCGCTCATCTGTGTGAGGTCCGCACCCTGTACCCGCTGCTTGGCGTATTCCAGCGCGGTGAGGTAACCGCTGGACAGCGTCGCGATCGCCTTGGTGCCGACCATCATCCGGGCGTAGGAGATCACCTGGAACATCTGTGCAATACCGTTGTGCACGTCGCCGAGCAGCCAGCCGACTGCGGGTGTGCCGTGCGCGCCGAAGGTGAGCTCACACGTGGTGGAGACCTTGATGCCCATCTTGTGCTCGACACCGGTCACGAACGCGCCATTGCGGGCACCGAGCTCGCCGGTGTGGGTATCGAAGTGGTATTTCGGCACCAGGAACAGCGACAGGCCCTTGGTTCCCGGGGCTGGGGTGATACCGGGACCTTCGGGCCTCGCCAGTACCAGGTGAATGATGTTCTCGGTCAGGTCGTGCTCAGCCGAGGTGATGAAGCGCTTCACCCCCTCGATGTGCCAGGAGCCATCGGGCTGGGCAACCGCTTTGGTCCGCCCAGCGCCCACGTCCGACCCCGCATCGGCTTCGGTCAGCACCATGGTCGAGCACCAGCCGTTGTCGATGATGAATTGGGCCCAGCGCTGCTGCTCGGCGGTGCCGTTGTGGTGCATCACAGCGGCCATGCTGGGGCCGCTCATGTACACGAACGCCGCCGGGTTGGCGCCCAGCATCAGCTCCGACGCGGCCCAGCGCAGGGTGGCCGGCGCGCCGTAGCCGCCCAGTTCGGAGGGCAGGTCCAGCCGGTACCACTCACCGTCCCACAGCGCCTGGTACGACTTCTTGAATGCCAAGGGGAGCTCGACGGTGTGCGTCACCGGGTCGAAGACCGGCGGGTTGCGGTCCGACTCGGCGAAAGACTCCGAGAGCGGCCCGCGAGCCAACCGGTCAAGCTCGCCGAGCAGGTAGTGCGCAGTGTCGCGGTCCATCTCCGCGTACGGGCCGACACCCATGCGCTCCTGCACCCGGAGCACCTCGAAGAGGGTGAACTCCAGGTCGCGGAGATTGCTCTTGTAGTGACCCATGTCTTCGCTCCGACGTCGTCGTGGCACCTGACCTACTCGTCAGTAACAACAGCTTAACCCCGGCAAGTCCGGCACGCCGGGATATGATTTCGCACACACACCGGCGCTGGGCACCTGTCCGGCGCTGATCACCACGTCTGCTGCTCACCCCGCTACGCTGTGCTCTCTGTGGCCCAGAATCCGAGCGCGCACCGGCCGCTGCTGACGCAGCGCGTGCGCCGTCCTGCGGTGGTCGTCATGGTGCTGACGATCATCGTGCTTGCCATGCTCGCCATACGCTATGCCGATCAGGACATGCCAGGGCACCTGGACCGCAGCGTGGACGCGCTGGTCAGGCAGCACCTACGTCCAGATCAGCCCATTGCCTGGGCACTGGTCAGCCTCGGGAACCCGGCGCACGCCACCATGCTCATCGCGGCCGTTGCCGGTGCAGCCGCCGTTGCCCGGCGATGGTCGGGCGTGTTACTCACCATCGTCAGTTCGGTGATCGCGATCACGATCACTGAACTGATTCTCAAGCCGATCGTCGGACGGCTGCGCTTTGGACACCTGTCTTTCCCCAGTGGCCACACGACGGTAGTCACCACCATCGCCTTCGCGACCGCGATTCTCATCGGTGGAGCCCGGTGGCCACGCAGTATCGCCGTGCGCATCGCCGCCAGCCTGGCTCCTGTCGCGGTAGCGGCCGGCGTCGCGATCTCTCTTGTCGCCCAGGACATCCATTACGCTACCGATACCGTCGCCGGCTACTGCGTAGCTCTCGCTACCGTGCTCGCCGTGGCCCTGTTTCTCGATTACCTGGGTCCTCGATGCGCCCCGGCCTGGAGCCCGAGTGGCCGCCAGGAGCTGGACGCTGCGCGGGGATACTCGACCGGCGGCCAGCCTGGGTCTTAGCGCGGGCTCATTCGGGGAGTGGGCACGGCCGAGGCCGTCGTCAGTCTACGGTGAAAGCCACCGCGCCGCGCTGACCCCACCGAGGGCAATCAAGCCCCAGCAGCTATCCCGCTGGTGGCGCACGTGGCCGCAACTTCGACCAGCAGCGCTTCGCGGTTGGCCAGGATGAACTCCTTCACCATGGCCGGTCTCAGGTCGATCGACGCCAGATCGTCTCCCCGCAGGTCAATCCGCCCACCTCATAGCCACCCCGTGACGGGTCATCAGAAACGGATTCCGGAGGTGCCGCCGGGCGGCCCGAGACGCAAGGTTTGCGCGTGATCGACGAGCTTCACCCGAAACAGCCCGACTAGGGTCTTATGGATGCTTGTGCACCTTGTAGCCTGCCCGGATAGGGTCTTTCGGCTGGGACACCGCCGACACGATCAGCGGGTGAGGCGCCGCGCGGTGTCCTTGAGGACCTCGGTGAGGACGCGCTGGGCTGCCGCGCCCATGCTGCTGAGCACCGCCTGCAGCTGTCGTGCGGTGTCGGGGTCGATCTTGCCGATCATCTGTGCCGCTGTGCTGGTCACGGCTAACAGGACGCGTCGCAGATCAGTGGGGTCCGGGGTGCGGCACACCAGTCCGGCTCGGGCGAGCCGATCGACCATCGCGCTGGTGGCCGGTGGTCGAGTGCCCAGGGCTTCGGACAGCGAGATCAGCGTCATGGGCGCCTTCGCGCTGATGAAGTGCAGCGCGATCAGCTGGGACAAGGTCATTTCGGTGCCGGCCCAGGCGGCAGGGCGGGTGGACACCATCTTCCGCAGGTAACCGGCGAGCCAGCGGGCGTCCTCAGTCGTCACCATCGACGGTACGCCCGTGTGTCGATTGTCCGAATCCGCATCCGTGACCTCCATTGCCCACGTTCGTTCATGGAACCAACGAAAGCGGTCGGATGCAACCCTAAGAACCCATTAGTGGTACCCAGCCCGGGGAGATCCTTACCCATAGTCCTCGGCGGTCTTCTGCACGCCGTCGAGGACTATGCGCGTCGGTGCGCGGCAGACCGCCCTGAAGGGCCGTTGCGGTACTCAGGTCCCGGTATCAGCCTCACCCATCCAGGTAACCGTGACTCCCCCCCCGATTCTCATCCAGATAACCCACACCACCCTGTGCCGGAGCCGAGGAAGGAACCGCATATGAATTCCTGGAAGGAACCGCAGCGGGCTCCGGATCAGGGGCCGGAGCCGGGGCAGGATCAGGAGCCGCGTGGGAAGGAGCGGCGTGGGAACGGGCCGTATAGGGCGTCGAGTAGTAGGGGGCTGGCGAAGGAGCCTCAGACGGATCGACGTAGGGCGCTGATTTAGCGACGCCAATTTGCTCAGCGGCATCGCACAGCAGTGGCAACGCACCTATCACCGTTGTACCGGTTTCGTTGATACGCTCGATGGCTGGCCCAATCACATCGGCTTGCTTAGCGATGTTCTCAACGTTCCGTGCGCAGTCATCGAGATTGTTCGCGGTACGGTTGAGTAACGCACCGATCGCGAAGAGAAAGATCGCCAGAACAGCGACCAGCGCCGCGATGACGACGACCGTCAAGACGACAAGCATCATCTCACATCCTTTCCCATCAGGGTCCCCGAAGCTCGACCACAACCAGTCCGACCACGGCCAGCGCGACCCAGCGGGCCGCCCCACCGTTGGCCATCACGACACCGACTTGCCGTGATGGTCGTAGCGGCCAACCGGACCAGGGCGGCACGCAGGCCAACCATGGACGGAACCCGTGTGTCGACCCGCATCCGCAGCCACCTTCCGGCTACAATGATCATTCATGCTTATAGTGATGGCGCGGAAGCAGTTAGTCAAGCGATCGTCATCCATAGAACGGCTGAGAGTGGAGCCATTTCCGGCCCCACGTCACGGGCAGGGCGGACGGTAGGGCACGTGCGGCGACACGTACTGCTCCCACGTCCTACTCCCACGTCGCCTGGGGTGAGGACGTCGGTGCCGCGCAGGCGGTCCGCTGGGGCGGTCTGGGTGGACACGGCGAGAAAGGCGGACACGGCGGGGCTCAGGTCGGCGCTCGCCAACCCCAGACGCGCCCAGGCCGGCGCCACGCCACGGGCGACCGACCTGCTGCCGCGCGTGAGCGGCGGCGATTCGCGAGCCTGGGAAGGGATCGTGCGCCGGTACAGCGGAGTTGTCCGCGCGACAGTGCGGTCGTATCTGCTGCCGGACAAAGACGCACGCGACGCAGCACAGATGACTGGGCGACGACTGACCGAAAACGTCCACCAAGTGCAGTCCCCGGAACAGCTAACCCGACAGGGCTAACAGGTAGGCCTGGCAGGAATTCACTGCTCCACCCATGATCCGCTGCTCACCCGGGCCGGCGGGCTGCGAGGGTGAGCAGGACGGCGGCGAGGTCGCGGGCGGCGCCTGGGCGACCAAGCCGGGCCGCCTGGGCGGCCATCTCAGCCCGCAGCCCCGCGTCACCGATCAGCCCGTCGAGGGCTTGCTGGAGGTCCTGCGGGGTGGGGCGCTCGGCGAGCAGGGCATGGGCTGCCCCGGCCTGCTGGAGGTACCGGGCGTTGTGTTCCTGCTCGTTGCCGCCGGTCGGGATCAGCGGGATGAGCACCGAAGGCTTACCCAACGCGGTCAACTCGGCCAGCGTGCCAGCACCGGAGCGGGACACCACCACATCGGCGAGCGCCAGCACATCGGGCAGCTCAGGGCCGACGAATTCGATCACCCGGTAGCGGTCAGCCAGGCTGGCGGGGAGCCGCTCTGCGTGGCGCAGCAGCTCGGCCAGTGAGCTCGGGCCGCACTGGTGCACCACGTTCGCCCGCCGCAACACCCGCTCGAGCACCGCCTCAACGAGACGGTTGACCTGAACGCTGCCTTGCGCCCCGCCGGTGACGTAGACGGTGGGCAGCGAGGCGTCCCAACCGGCCCAGCCCAGCGCCGTGACGCCCCGGCCAGCGTCACCGGTGAGCAACTCAGCCCGGATCGGGTTGCCGGTGACCACCGCTCGCCCGCGCGCCGCCGCCGGCAGGAGCTCCACAGAGGTGGACGAGGACAGCGCGATCGCGCTCGCGCGGCGCAGCAACACCCTGTTCGCCAGACCCAACCTGGTGGTCTGCTCGTGCACCAGCAGCGGAATCCCGACCGCCCTGGCGGCCAGCCCGACCGGCACCGCCACATACCCTCCGGTGGACAGCACCACGTCGGGCCGAAACGCGCGCACCACCCGGCGGCCTTCGACGAGTCCTCGGGCCAGCCGCCCGACGTCGCGCAGGTTCGCTGTGGAGATCATCCGCAGCGGGTTCGCAGAGCGTCGCAGCTTGCCGGTGGACACCGCCTGGAAGGGCAGCGCTTCCTGCTCGGCGACGCGGGCCTCCAACCCACCGGCCGAGCCCACGTAAAGCACGTCGAGTCCCACACCCACGCCGTCCAGAAGCTCCCGGACGGCCCGGATCGTGGTGATCGCCGGGTAGGTGTGCCCCCCGGTGCCTCCACCGGTGGCGATCAGGCGCAGCGGGCGGTCCCGAGCGCCCAGACGGCGCAGGGTCTGCTCCAGCGTCATGGTGAACTCAGGGCTCCCTCAGTGCGGTGCGGCAGGATGAACGCGGCGACCTGCGCCGGGACGAGCTGTCTCGAACCAGATTGCTCACCGGCACCCTAATGCAGCCCCGCGTAAGATTAACTTTTCTGATGAGGCATTTTTGGGCACTTGAGGCGCACACCGGCCAGGGCTCACCCGATCGGGGCGACTCCTAGGCGCCAGGCCAGGCCGCGCAGCTCGCGACCACCAGCGTCGCGTCGGGCCTGACGCAGCAGGTCGGCAAGGGCTTCGCGGACGAACACGTCGTGGTAGATCAGCTGCGGGGCGAGCTGCTCGGCGTGCAGCAACACGCGCACGCCCTTTTCCCGGGTTGTTTTCGCGGCGATCAGAGCACGACCGAGATCGGCCCAGAACTGGGCCTGACGGGAATTGGGAAGCAGTTCAGGATGCACCGTCTTGGCGGCCTGGATGGCTTGGCCGGGCTCGCCGAGCTCGACGGCGAGGCTGGTGCGCCAGATGCCGACGTTGACCGGCCCGAACCACAGGTTCGCCCAGGTGCCAACCTCGGTGTCCATCCGGGTCGCCAGCGCCGACGCCTCGTCGAGGTGGGTGGCTGCGGTGTCGTGGTCGGCTTGCGTGGCGACGGCCAGCGCGGCGGAGAGGTGCAGCATCCCGCAGGCCTGCAGCGCGTCGCTGGAGTCCAGCTGGCTGGTCAGCGTCTGCGCCGCAGCCACGGAGCGGCGGTACTGCGCGGCCCGATCGAGCAGGCCGGTGGCGGCGCCGCGCAACCAGGCCGCGTAGCCCAACCAGAGGGGATCGTCCAGGGCCTGGGCGCACTGCGCCACGGCGCGGGCGGCCAGCGTCGGCAGCCCGCGCACGCCCAGGCGTCTGGTCACCGTCGCCGCCGAGCTGTACGCGCTGATCAAGCCCAGCAGAATCTCTCGCCGGTGATCGGGCATCCGCACGTACGCGCCGTGCAGCTGCCCCAGCAGCACCGGGGTCAGCTCGCCCTGTGCTGCGTAATCCGCGCTGTAGTGCAGCAGCTTGTCCAGGAGTTCCAGGTCAGTGGCGATCTGCGGCCAGGCCGGCACGGTCAGGTCTGGGTCGGTGCCCAAGTCGTAGCGCTCCAGCGCGATCTGGATACCGATCAGACCAGCGTGCGCCTCGGAACTGACCACATCCTGGGGAGCCCAGGGTTGCCCGGTCAACTCGATAGGGTGGACCCGCAGCGCGCGGGCCATCGCTTCGAGCGTGTGGCGGTTGGTCACGGCCTTGTCGCCGCGCTCCACCTGACCCCAGGACGAAACGGACAGCCCAGCAACACCGGCTGCCTCCCGCAGGCTCAGCCGATGCCAGCTACGTATCTCCCGCAGCCGCCCGCCCAACGTCGTCTCTCCCACACCGCCCTCCTCTAGCTGATACTGCCCCGCTGGGGTGGTGCACACCAGGGCCAAGTTCACCCGCGCGGGGCGACTCCCATCCGCCAGGCCAGACCGCGCAGCTCACGGCCACCGGCGTCGCGCCGGGCCTGACACAGCAGACCAGCGACCGTCTCACGGACGATCGGGTCGTGGCGGACCAGTTGGGGGGCGAGGTGCTCGGCGTGTACTAGCACGTGCACGCCCTCCTGACGGGTATTCTTCCCGGCGCAGAGAGCGCGGCCGACCTCAGACCAGAAGAATGCCTGGGTTCGCTTGGGCAGCAATTCCGGGTGCACCGTCTTGGCGATCTCCAAGGCTTGGCCGTGCTCGCCGAGCTCCAGGGCAATGAAGGTGCGCCATTCGCCGACGGTGGTCGGCCCGAAGAACAGCTCCGCCCAGGTGCCGACCTCGGTGTCCATCCGGGCCGCCAGCGCGGAGGCCTCGTCGAGGTGGGTGGCCGAGGTGTCGTGGTCACCGCGCGCCCCGGCCGCCGTCGCCGCCATGAGGTGCAGCGTCCCGCAAGCCTGCACCGCCTCGCCGGAGTTCAACTGACTGGTCAATGTCTCCGCCGCAACCACCGAGCGCCGGTACTGCCCGGCCCGGTCGAGCTCACCCGTGGCGTAACCCCGCACGACCGCAGCGACCCCCAGCCACGCTGGGTCCTCCAGCGCCTCGGCGCACTGCTGCACCGCCTGGGCCGCCAGCCTGGGCAGTCCGTGGCCGCCAAGGTCCTTGGCGGTCCGCATGGCCACCCGATGGGCGGCGATCAGCCCGAGCAAAACCTCGCGGCGCCGCTGCGGCAACCGCACGTAGGCACCCTGCAGCTCCCCGATCAACGCCGACGCCAGCTCACCCGCAGCCGCGTAGTCCACCACATCCCAGTGCAGCCTCATTCCCTGATCGATATCGGCCTGGATCTGTGACCAGTCCCGCACCGGGAACTCTGGATCAACGCCCAGCTCGTAGCGCTCCAGCGCGATCTCGATGCCCTTGAGCCCAGTGTGTGCCTCGGCGCTCACGGCGTCCTGCCGGGTCCAGGACTGCCCGGTCAGCTCACTCGGGTGCACCCGCAGTGCGCTGGCCATCGCCTCCAGGGTGTTGCGGTTGGTCACGGCCCGCTCACCGCGCTCCACCTGACCCCAGAACGAGAACGACCGCCCGGCCAGACCGGCTGCCTCCCGCAATGTCAGCTGACGCCAGCTCCGCACCTCACGCAGCCGCTTCCCGAATGCCTTCGCGTCGTCCACATTGCCCTTCCTCGCGGGTGCTCGCCTACAGATCTGCTTATTCTCTGCTCATTCATGGCACTTTCCACGCTACTGACCGTTCGCGTTGCGCCGGGCCAGTGCCGCTGTCCCCACCGGATTTCCCCCCGGGCTCCGGACCTGGTCCCCCCGACATGCGGAGGATGCTGCGGCCTCACCCGATAGTTTTTGTGCACCAGCGGTGCACACCGGCCAGGTTCACCCGACCCAGAGGCGTCCCAACCAACAAGCTCTGAGTGGCCGATGTGCAGATCGAACAGCAGGTACAGGTCCGGATCGCCCAGCAAATGCTGCTCACCAGGGTCACTGACCCGCCCTGCCGCAGCTGCTGCGGTGTGATCGCCGGGACGACGGCGAGAGCGGAACACCTTCCTCAACGCGATCAACGAAGGGCAGTTCGACCTCTGACCACGCCAGCGGGAGAACCCGCGCACTGACGTTGACGACGGCCGGGTAGGCATCCGGCCCCCTCGTTCAGTGATCTACGGGACAAACTAGCGGCCTCGCAGAACGGCTACGATCTGGTCGACGACCCGATCCCGCTGTGCGTCGGTCAGGCGGCCGAAGTGCTCGCCAAGCATGTCTACGGGCATCCATACGACCCGGTCGGCGAGCACGACGCCGTAGTCGGTCTCGGTTGCATAGGCGGTAGCGCGGTAGCGGGTGCCGGTCTCGATCTCGGCGACCAGCACGGTAGGCGCGCCCGCAGCGTTGTAGACGTCCGCCGACACCACTGTGGACAGCTCTCGTTCCCCGGTGAGCGAGGAGGGGTTGGAGATGAGGACGTCGCCCTGGCTCGGCGTGGCTTGGCCGCCGGCCGTCACCGTCCGGTCTTCCACGCGGACAGCGCGCGGCTGCGCGACCGTGCCCGCGACCGCAACCGGTCACCATCGTCGGCCTCGGCAAGCATCACCACGTGCTCGGCCAGCTCGCGGCGGGTCAGCTCCGCCCGCAGTGCCGCATCGACCAGCCCTGACAAGGTGGTTCCGGCACTGCGTGCGTGTTCCAGCGCCCGGGCGTGAGTCGCGTCTGGCAGTGAGATACCAACCTTGACGGTCATGCTTGCAGTCTGACCTACGGTCAGACCCACGTCCAGACGGAGAGCGGGACAAGCTGCCGAAAACTCTGTGGGCAGGGTTCACGCTGCTGCCCGGCGACCGCTCTTAACTAAGACAGGGGAGGACAGCCGTGGCGGATGGGGGGCCGAGCGTGAAAAGCATGGCGTGGCTGGTCACGATGATCTGCGCGCAGCGGCTGTTATCGCTGCTCGCCCTGTGGCTGCGGCTGCGCTGGCAAGCACACCAACAGCAAGAGCGCCACCATTACCTGGTCGCGATCGCTCGCGCCCTGCCGGACGACCATGGATGAGTGTGACCTGCCGGCTGGTAGTACTGCCGTGCCCGACCCAGCGCCCGACCATCCACAGAGTCGGGAGGGCATCCGTCCTCAGCCGCCGGCCGAACCAGCCGATGTGGCCTTCAGCGCTTTCTACCGCCGGTTCGTCCCCGTCTTGGTCGGGTTCCTCATGTGGCAGGGCGCGCGGCTGCCAGACACCACCGAACTCGCCCAAACGACTATGGCCAAGGCCTACAAGTACTGGTCGACGATCCGCGAGCCTGAGGCTTGGACGCGGCGGGTCGCGTCCCGGGAGTTGGTTCGGAAAATCGCCAGTGTTGAAGACCCAGTCGAGGAGATTCCCGAGCCCAGCCCCCTGCTGCCACCACTGACCAACGTTTTCGCGTGGGAACAACAACATGAGGTCCTCCGTCTGCTGGGACTTCTTCCACCGTGGCAACGACAGGTCCTGGCGTGGAGCTTGCAGAAGTTCACCCCGGCAGAAATCGCGGCGGAGCTGAAGATCACTGGCGAGGCGGTCCGGGCCAGCCTGAAGAAGGCTCTCCGGACGCTCGCTTAGCACCTCGGCACGACAGAGGATGACCGATGAGCGACTTTCCTTCCCTGCCGGAGGAGGCCCTGGACCGTTGGCTGGCCGACCAGTACCGCGCCTTGGTCAATGACCTCACCGCTGCTCTTGACCTTGAGGCCGGCCTGCGCGAAGTAATGATTCCCGCGCGGCACGCTGACCTCGTTGCTGATCTGCGGGATGTCCTGGGTCTCGAAGCCGGGTTGAGCGCCATCGTGCCCGCCACCCCAGACCCTGCAGTCGAGCAGGCCGCCACCGAGTGGAATGACCAGGGTCGCGCACCGAACCGGTTGTGGGAACGTGGGCAACTCGCCGCCGCCGTAGCCGATACCAGTGCCCATCTCCAAACTCGTGCCCTGGTCACCGACCATGTGGACCTCAACCCGACGGCCCGCGATTTCCTGCGCGCCAGCATCCGCCGGGACCGCTTCCGGCGCGGGCGCGCCACCGCCGTGCTGTCGGTGCTTCTGGTCTTCGCTGTCGTTGCAGCTGGATTCGCCTTCACCCAGCAGCACGCCGCAGAGAAACAACGCGATGTCGCTCTGTCCCGGCAGGCCGCGGGACAGGCAACGGAACTACGCGCCACAAACCCGGCCCTGGCCGCCCAACTTGGCTTGGCCGCTTACCGGCTTGTCCCCACCACGGAAGCCCGCAGCAGTCTGCTCAGCACCGTCGCCAACCTCGGCGCCACCCGTCTGACCGGCCACACGAGCACCGTCACCTCGGTGGTCTTCAGTCCCGACGGGGGCACACTGGCCACCGCCAGCGACGACACCACCGCCCGGTTGTGGGAAACCAACATCGATCGTGTCGCCACTCGGATCTGCAACATCACGCCGCCTATCACCAAGAGCGAGTGGAACCAATACCTACCGGACCTGCCGTACAGGCCCCCGTGCCCGTGAGGTTGCGCAACGCGCCGGCCTCGACGACGGTCACGCAGGCGGTGAACGCCTCACTCGGCTGCTTCCACGGGTCGGAGACGTCCCGGTCGCCGAGGTAGAGCAGCAGCTTCGGCGCGCTTATCTCGTCGGCGAGCTCGCGCAGGGCGGCCAGGACGGCGGCGTCCATGGCGAGCACCACGTCGGCCCAGGCCAGGAGCTCCGGGCTGATCTGGACCCTGCGGTGGTGGCTGAGGTCATAGCCGCACCGAGCGGCGACGTCGACCATGACGGGGTGCGCGGGCTTGCCGACGTGCCAGTCGCGCAGGCCGGCGCAACGGATCTCCACCGCACTGCCGCCGTGCTTGGCCAGCACTGCGGCGGCGAGCGGGGCCCGGCAGTGGTTGCCCTTGCAGACCGTCAGCATCCGCCGGGGCCTTACGCCTTCGGGGGTCTCGGGCACGGGCTCACACCTTTCTGCCGGGCACGTCGTCTGGATTGGTCTCGGGGCGGCGGCCCTGTGGTCGGCGCTGGGCGCATTCCCAGCGATGAGACCGCGCGGGCTGGCTGCGGTGACCGGGACCTTGCTGGCCGTCGTGGTTGTGCACACTGTGTGGGATGCACCCATGCCTGGTTCGGTTACTGTTTATCGGGTTGTTCAGTGTCGCTACGCTCCTTGGCCTGTTCCACCGCGTCGTAGTGAGGTAGCTGTGCCCGAAGGTGACACCGTGTACCTGGCGGCGAAGCGCATGGCGGCGGCGCTGTGTGGAAAGCGCCTCACTCAGGGGGAACTGCGCCATCCGCGGCTTGCTGAGCATGACCTCTCCGGGCTCACGGTGCTGGGGGTGCACAGTGTCGGTAAGCACCTGTTCACCCGCTTCGATGACGGGCACAGCCTGCACACGCATTTCCGGATGGATGGTTCCTGGCAGCTGTACCGACCCGGCCAGCGTTGGCGACGACCACACCACCAAGCCCGCGCCATCCTGAGCACGCTGGAGCGGATAGCCGTGGGTTTCTGTCTGCACGACATGGCGCTGGTGCGCATCAAGGATGAGCAACGCCTGGTGGGACACCTGGGGCCCGACCTGCTCAGCCCGCACTGGACCGATGACACCACCGCCACCGCAGTGCAACGACTCCGTGCCCAGCCCGATCTCGAGCTAGGCCTCGCCCTACTCGAGCAACGAATCATGGCGGGTATTGGAAATGTATATAAGACGGAGATGTGTTTTCTGCTGGGCATCTCTCCGTGGGCTCCGGTCCGAGACGTCGATCCCAATGTGGTGGTGGCGCTGGGTCGGCGGCTGCTGCTGGCTAATGCGGAGCGGCCGGAGCGGTCCACCACCGGAGATTTGGCTCGGGGGCGACGGCACTGGGTGTATGAGCGTGGTGGTCAGCCGTGCCGCCGCTGCGGGCAACAAGTGATCCGGGCGGTGCAACGAGATGAGATATACGCCAGACACACCTATTACTGCCCCTCCTGCCAGCTAGGCCCCCATCCAATGCGGTAGCTCAGGTCTCCGCGCAGACGCTGCGACTGTGGACCGGAGACTTCCGCGACCACCTCCATGGGTCCTGTTGCGTTGACGGAAATTGAGTGAGATGAGCCACTGTCGCGTCCTCATCAGATGACGATGGCGAGTTCGGTGAAGACCGCCGGGAGCTGATGCTTCGGATCGATATACGAGCCGAGTTCATAGCGGCCGTGACTTAAGGTTCTGGATAAAGGGGCCGGCGTGAATCGCTCCAATTACCTTACCCGTACGCTCCGCTGACCTTGAAGAATAGTACAACCTTTAGGTAAATCCGGCAAAGAATCATAATTGTGCAGAGCGGAGAGGGTTCTCGTGCAGTCCGCATTCGCCTGCACGGCGTAGTAGACGATATTTCCTCCCCTGTCAGATGGATCACCCACGCTCACGTCAGTGACGCTCCAGGGACCATCTTTGGTGAGGACAGGTAAGAGACCTGCCGCCCCGGGGACCGGATAAAAGCTTCCGCCGACGTCGTGCCTCGACAGTATCCAGAGCGTGTTTCCACCAAGTCCGGTAACACTGCCTGCCACGACAACGTCCTGGCCAGGGTTAATCCCGGAGCCCTCCGGCGGAGAAAGGAACTCAACCTGCGCTATGTTGCTAGGTAGCGGTATGACACCGCCGTCTTCAGGTGCGGGGTGCGTCGATGGCTGGCTAGGCGGCGTCTCGACCGGTGACGGGGTAGCTGCGGGGCTCGTGTGTTCATGCTCGATCCAGGCGGCCACCACACCTCCCGCTACAGTGATCAACGCGACCATGACGGCGGAGATCAGGTTGATCTTCGCGACCTTGGGCTGATCACCGCTCTTGTTACTCTGGTGCCCCCGTGTCGACCGCGAAACGCCGCTTGAGCCAGACTTTCCGATACGGATGATGGCCCCCTTAGGGCACGCTCACGGAGTGTTTCCGAGTATATCCGTGAACGTGACCTTGATCCCAACCGGTCGAAGCAATTGATCTTGGTGTAGATCCTCGGCGAAGTGTGATCGCCGAGGAGGAGCCGAGTGGCCCAGCGCAGGATGCTGACCGAGACCGATCGGGAAGAGATCTCCCGA
>JBATXM010000003.1:0-1676 GCA_049673305.1 Pseudonocardiaceae bacterium
CGAGCAACTCGACGCGCTGGAGCGGAGGGTCGGCGACCTGCTCACAAAACCATGGGATCAGGGCACGGGCCGACCAAAAGAACTCACCTTGCGCGAGGCACTTGTCGTCACCAGCGGGTATATGCGCCAGAACATCATCGAGGAGGTGTGGGCGGAGATCTTCGATGTGGATCAGTCCACAATCTCGCGGTACATCACGTTCCTGACGCCGCTGATCGATCAGGCTACCGCGGAGTTCAGGCCATCCGCCGAAGAGGCAGCGGAGGCCACCAGGGGCGCGATCGCCCTGGTAGACGGCACTTTATGGCCCTGCTGGTCCTGGGCCGGCGAGCGTGAGCTGTGGGCTGGGAAATACAAGACAACCGGGCACGGGTCGCTGATCGTCACGAACCTCACCGGCCGTGTCACCTTCGTCTCCGAGCCGGTTCCCGGCAACCAGCACGACATGGCCAAACTGACCGGATCGGAGTGCGAGATGATCCTCAAGCTAGCGGGCGATGTGATCGGCGACAAGGGATTCATCGGAACTGATTACATCATCACTCCGGTTCGCAAGCCGAAAGACCGTGACCTGTACATGCGCGAACAGGACTACAATAACCAGATCAGCTCGCTGCGTGCTCCCGTCGAGCGAGGGGTCGCCAACCTGAAGGCATGGCGAATACTCTTCACGGATTACAGAAGGCCACTGAAGACCTTCTTGTCCTCGTTTCGGGCCGCCATCGGCCTGTACTTCTTCAAGGAGGCTTTTGCATAAACCTCCAGGTGTCGCAGTGGTTGCGCACCAACCTGCTCACGGAGACGGCAGTCGAGCCCGATGCCTACTTGAGGACCATGAGCACGGCTTGACGACCCTGGTGGACCTCTTGACACCCCATGATCCTCGAGGACTGCCCGGCGTGACCCTGTGACCATTAAGGGAGCGGTTCAGGCCGCGACGACGGTGAAGGCGTTGATCGCCGATGGCACCGGAATGGGATCGTCGTGCTCGCGCATGACCTCCAAGTGGCCGACGATCGCGTCACGCATCAGAGCGACGCATTCCTCGTAGGTGGTAGCGGCGGCAACACAGCCCACGAGATCAGGGCTCCATGTGCTGAAACCACCAGTCTCATCACCCTTGATGACGACGACGTATCCGCTCATTGCTGGGTCCTCCCGATACCGGCCTGTCTCAGGATGCTATTCTCGTTATCGGCCGCAAAGTCTCACTCGTCGTCCTCTAGCAGCTTGATCATCTCACCCACTTTCAATGGCATGGGAGCACTCAAGCAGCAAGAACCGACAGAATGACCCGATCGGCAAGCCAGCATCGCAACTTACCTCAGGCACCTCGAACGCAATGATCTATGGGACCACGCTGCGGAGCGCGCGGCATAACCGAAGGCCTGCTTGATCGTGCGGAATTTCCTTTCTCTGGATGACCAGCGGCCTCTCGCCGACGTCTTGACCGAGCTGGGGGCCGGCCCACGGTCGTTTCAAGATCGTTTTTATGGTCATAGTCACGTCTGCTTGTCCCGGGCATCCCGACGTGGGGCTTCGGTGGCGTCGCTAGCTGCCTGGTGTGGCGCGGCACGTGGTTGTTGTCTGTTCTGGTGCTCGTCTGCTCCGCCCCCGCCGTCTCACGGGAGGTGGGGGGTCTGTTTCGGAGGTGCCACAGGTGGCAACTTGGAGCG
>JBATXM010000004.1:0-2286 GCA_049673305.1 Pseudonocardiaceae bacterium
GGTGGCTGGTGGGCGTACGCGCCCCGGCCCGGCTGCGCCTGACCAGCCTTGTTGGCATCGTCGTCGCCCCCAGACCGAACCGGTCCTGGCGGGAAAGGCCGAATACCGGCGGTGAACGGCGTCGGTAAGCCGTGTGCGGGAAAACCGCATGCACGGTTTGACGGGCGGGAGCTGGAAACGAGACACCACCGGCCAAGGCCACCGCAGTGGGACAGCCTCGCGGGAAACCGCAGGCACTCAAGGCTGCGGGGCCTACAGCCAGCTCGATGTCCACGCGCCAGCTCCCGACCCTCCTTTGACCGGTTCGTTCAGGCGGTCTACCGCAGGGTCAGCCGGACGTCGTTCTTCGTCCTGTGCGTCGGCATCGTCGTGGCCTGGTTGGTCAGCTTTCCCTTGTGGGAGGACCTCAAGGAATGGCAAACGGTCATTCACACTGTGGCGAGTGTCCTCACGCTGTTGCTGGTGGCGCTGCTCGAGAACGCCAGTCGCCGCGCGGAGGAGGCCGCCCAGGAGAAGCTTAATGTCATCGCCGAGGCGCTGGCCGAACTGATGAGTTCGGAAGCGTGTAAGGATCCTGATCTCCGGGACGCGGTGGACCGCCTGCGCCAAGCAGTCGGCCTCGAGGAGCGCCATTGAGATCTGGGCACGAACGGAAAATGATCAAAGTTGAGGGGCAGTCTGGGACAAGGCCGGCCATCGGCAGCGGTGCACGACTGACGCCATCGACGCCGAGGCCGCCGCTCGGGCGAGGTGTGCGCTGGAGTCACCGCAGTAGCCAAGACCAGTAATGAACCGATGGAGATGGCCACATGTTCCGACTGGCCACGGCATCGACGGCCACCTCACGCGCCCAGGCGATCCACCAGCTTACGGCCGTGCTCATCTGCGCCGACCCGATACCGCGCGAGTCCCTGGCCGGGCTGAACACCCCAGCGCACCCGCCACCGTGATCATCTCCAGCGAGAAGCGAAACCCAGCCAGCTGGACTGCTGCGCTGACAGCCGACAGTGGCGACGACGCATAGCACAGCCTGCCTCAAGCCTGTCATCCACCAACTCAACAGTCCCGGGTCGCAGCATTCGATTCTTGGGCCACCTGTCGGTCCGCCAAGCCGGGCGGTCTACGCCCGTGACGGTTCCACACCAAGGGACCGCTCAGCGGCGCAGACGAACCGGCCGTGGGGTGTGGCGCCGGATCGCGGACGGGTCACCGCGGTGATGTGGCGGTGTTGCCCCAGTAGGGACGATCACGCTGCCCGACACCAGGCGGCACCACCGCACAGCCTGCCCGACGATCAACCCCGGGCGCGAATAAGGAGAGGGATATGAACTGGACATGGAACATCCGTACCCGCGACGGGGCGATGAACGGGCTTGAGTTCGCCCGTTGCACCACCGCCAGCGGGTTCAACCGAGTGCTCGTCCACGCCGCGCCGGAAAAAGCGAAGATCGAAATCATCACCACCGACGACCGGGTCGTGGCCCGTGGCGATCTCGATCGTCACGGTGAGTACTCCCCGATGACCTTGGTCGAGCGCGACGGGTCGACGCTGCACCGTAGCGAGGTGTGGCCCACTCAGGAGCTTTATGGGCTGCCCGTGCTGCTCGCCGGCGGCGAGGTAGGCCTTCTCCAGAAGTGGCATCACGCTGAGGACCACAGTTGGTGGCGGTGGTCCGTCGAGTTCTCCAACCACACCGGCCGTCCTGACGACTGGGCCCCACCCGACCAGCAGATCCGCGGCTAACAGCTCGGCGTCGCGGGCCCCCACACCAGCGTTTCGGCGATGAGTAGCCATCCTCACCGTCCCAGCGCTGGCCAGAATTGATGCCCTTATGGATCCGCCTCAGGGCCGGATCGTGTCTCGGATCCGAGCGTACATGATCACTATAAATGTGCTCATCTGCCGATGACCGTTCGTGTGCGCCGATGCAAGCTGCGCCGTGGTGGCTGTGCGGATCTATCTGAAGATCACCGTGCTGGTGCGGCCGGCGTGACACCACGTGTGACGCGAACTCGTGTTCACCGGAGCCACTGTGGCGACCAGAACAATCACTGTAGACAGTGAAATCTCTGGTAGAGGCCATGGTCAACACAGATTTGGCGCCTTGTAAGCGGTAGATTCGGGGTTCGAGTCCCCGCGTCGGCTCCATCTCTGCCCCCTCTGTCAGGATCTGGTGAGACAGTTTGGTGCCAGCGGTTCCCAGTAGGGGGCGTGATCGGAGATCCTGGTGTTTGTGTCAACGGAGGAGCGTCGCGGTGGGGCTGGTGGTGGTGGAGGAGTCGAGC
>JBATXM010000005.1:0-4635 GCA_049673305.1 Pseudonocardiaceae bacterium
GAAAGTGACACCTCGTGTCACTTTCGGCACCCAAACAGTGATCATGACCGTAGTGCCGCCCTGACGTGGGCCACCACCTCCTGCGGGCGGGACGTTGTTCGCCGGCGCCTGCGTCGTCGCCTGGTGAGGCAGCGCTCGGTGGGCGAGGTCATGGGGCTGCGCGCCACCCGAGCTGGCGGTGCACAGGCCGGGGCGACGGGCAGATGGTGCCTCCCCTCCAGCGAGCGCCGTATCGATTGACGTTCATGACCTACTTCAGGAGGTCTGGGTCCGTGGTTGGGTTCCGGCGTGTCAGGCGCTCCGAGTGGTTGGCGGAGCTCGCCTGCCGTCAGTGTTCTTAGAACCGCGAACCAGCGTCGGGGAAACTCTCGTCCTCGTCGATCCCGCTGAGCCAGTGGGAGATCCGGTCGATCGCCTCCACTATCTCGGCGAGGTAGAGGAGGTTGTCACGCGGCATACATGAGCCTGGCGTCGGTGAGCACGTGGTCTCGGATCGCCCAGTGCAGGCTGTTCTTTGATAGCAGGTCGACCTTGCGCCCGAGTAGCTGCGCCAGTTCATCGCGGAGATCCCATAGTTCCCACAGGGAATTCTTGCTGTCTGGCGCCGAGACGTACAGCAGGTCGACATCGTTGTCGGGCCGGTCTTCACCCCGCGCGACTGAGCCGAACACGCTGAGCTCCGCAAATCCCGTAACGGCGGCAAAGCTCCGAAATCTGATCATGAAAGGCATCAAGTTCCAGGCTCACGAGGCTCATCTTGCCTCATTGTGAGGCGGCGTCGAGGTGGGCGCCACGACCGTACTTCGCCGCCGTGGCACAGCGTCACAGTTACCTCGCAGCTCAGAGAGGAACGGTTGCTCGACATCATTGATGAATTCGGGCCTGGTGCTGAAACATGTCCCGATCAGCCGGGAGAAATTGACACGGACGAGGTCGCCCAGGCAGCAATGCCGCTAAGTTAGACACGGAACCTTGAAGATGTGGATCTTGGGTGGTTCGTTGTGGAGTTGGCCGTGGTCGGTGGTGCGTTTGATGCGGTGGCTGTGTGCGCGGTACCTTTTGATCACCCTTGGGTAGGTGCGGTCACGCCGTGGGGGGTTGGGTCGTTCGATGATTTCTTCGGTGGTTTCTTTGAGTGCTGCGGTGAGTCGTTTAGGGGGAAAAACCCGCCTGGTTGGTGACCTGGCGGCGGATCGCGCGATAGCTGCGCATGAAGGATAAGTCATCGGGGTCGGTGCCGACGGTGTCGGCGGCGTCTTTCATAATGTGGCGTATCGCGTAGTGGGTGAGAAGTAGTGACCAGATCTCTTGTTTGACCAGTTCCGGGGTTTTGGATCGGAGTACTCGGTGGTGGCCTGTTTGGTGGGTTTCGATCTCGTCGAAGGACAACTCGATTTCCCATCGTTCGTGATAGGCCGCGGCGAGTTCGACCGCGGGCGCGAACTCATAATCCGCGATCGTGGTGATGAGACAGAACAGCTCCCCGCTGCCGGGCCGGTCTTCGATCGTGTATTCCACGACGCGGACCACCATGGCCTGGTCGGGGTCAAGGTCGGCACCGGCCGCCGCGGCGGTGATGAGCGCCTCGCGGCGCCGACCTCGGATCTTCGGATTGATCAGCACCGATCGGTAGGAGCCATCAGGCAGCCCCTGAAGCACCGGTAGCGTCAGGGTCGAGGTGATTCGCCACAGCAGGTGCGCTCCGGTCGCCACCGCCTGCTGCCAGGCCTGATAGCTGTAGAAGTTGCGGTCGGCCAGGATGAGCATGCCGGGGACGAACCGGGCGATCAGCTTCGCGGCCAGGGTTTGTTCACCGGTGGTCACACCGCCCAGTTCAGCGTCGACGACGGCGTGAGTACCGCACTCGCCGAGGGCGACGAGGCGGACTTGGGGGAACGGGCCGGGGGTGGTGTCGTTACCTGAGCGACCGAACTCCTTGTCATTGTCCGGGGTGTCAGGAACGTCGAGCACCAGACCGTCTATAGCCATCAACCGCAGGCCATGACACCACGCGCCGCGGGTGCCGGGCCGGGCCATCGGCACCGCGATCCGCTGGAACAACAGTTTCAAGGGTGCCTCACCCAGTCGCGTGCGGGCCTGGGAGATCGCGCTGGTGGTGGGTATCCTCCAGTGATCACGCCAGTTGCCCAGAAACCGCAGCCCGTTCACGAGTTGGCGCATCACTTCTTCGTATGCCTCACCGAAGAACAGGTTCAACGCCAGCACGTAATACACCACCACGTGCGCTGGTAACAACCGCGTTCGTTCCTCGCGTGTGCCGGTCTCACGGATCACATCGTCTATGACGTCCCGATGTATCACACTACTCAGCACCCCGAGAGTCACATGGTCGGTCAGTCGACCGGATTCAGACCGAGAAGCCCTTGAGTTCTTCAACACGTGCTAACAATATCGAGATGTAGCGCGTTTGTCGTAGTTTTCGACCGTCGACACGCCGAGCTATTTATGGTGTTGTCAAACAGCGTGTCAATACCCCGGTCCGCGCCTCTAACTTAGCGGCATTGGACCAGGGCCAGGCGCTGCACCGCGGTGAGGTGCGCCTCACGCTCGCCCAGAACTGCCACAGCGGCCAAGCGTTGCCGATGGGGGATGACGCGCGATCCGCAGAGGGACCGCGCGTTCGGTTCATCGTCGGCACCGAGCACCGCAGCGGCCAACTCCAGCGTCCGCGAGAGATCCAGCTCATCGAGGTGCGGTCGAGTCGGGTGGTGGAAGATCCGCGACACTGACGACCACTCTTGTAGCACCCGGGCGACTGACCGTGCACGCCAGGGCGCCAGCCGGAGCACCACGCTCGGAGATTCCTGGTGACCGTCCAGGACGAGCGTGCCGCCGTCTAGCTCCACAGCCTCACCGTGATCGAGCACCACCCGGAGTCGTTCTGGATCGAGTTGCCTAGGGTCTGGTATCGGGTCTCCACTCCTCCTAATCAGGGTTGGTGATCAAGGCCGGGGGTCGGTGTTCACAGCACCTGTGGGGTTCCAAAAGTCGGCCACGGCGGTGACCTGCGGTGATCGAGGCCCCCTGTCGCTGGGAGATGATCGCGCATCGTGTCCCTACGCCTGATCTACCTGATCTTCATCCAGCTTCTCAGCTGGCTGTTGCTCCTCGCTCGTTCATCGGCAGCCAAGGACGTGGAGTTGCTCGTCTTGCGCCATGAGGTCGCCGTGCTCCGCAGAACGACCCGGAAACCGCGGCTGGACTGGGCCGACCGGACAATCCTGTCCGCACTCATCCGACTGCTGCCCCAGACGCTCCGCCGACACCGCCTGGTTACACCAAGCACCATCCTGCGCTGGCACCGTCGCTTGGTCACCAAAAAGTGGACCTATCCGCACTGATCCGGGCGCCCGCCCATCAACGACACCACCGCACTGATCGAGAAAATGGCCAAGTAGAACGCAACCTGGGGTTACCAGAGAATCCAAGGAGAACTCCTCAAACTTGGCCGCCGCGTCAGCGGTTCGACGATCCGCAGGATCCTCACTCAGCGACAGATACCGCCAGCACCATCCCGACACACCGACACAACATGGCGGCAGTTCTTACGCGCGCAGGCCACAATCATGCTGGCCGTGGACTTCTTCCATGCGGACTGCGCTGTGACACTCAAACGGATCTACGTGTTGTTCGCCCTGGAAGTCAGCAGACCGCTACGTGCACATCCTTGGCCTGACCACGAACCCGGACGGCCCGTGGACCACTCAGCAGGCCCGTAATCTCCTGATGGATCTTGGTGACCGAGCTACCGAATTCAGGTTTCTCGTCCGCGACAGAGCCGGTCAGTTCACGGCATCATTCGACGCCGTGCTGGCAGACGTGGGTATCCACGTTGTGAAGAGTCCGCCGCGCTGTCCCCGAGCGAACTGCTTCGCCGAGAGATTCGTGCTCACCGCCAGAACTGAACTCACCAACCGTATGCTGATCTTCGGCGAACGACACCTGCGAATCATCCTGACGGCCTACTCCCGACACTACAACGGTCGACGACCCCACAGGAGTCGCCAGCTCCGCCCTCCCCGACCAGACCACCCCGTCTCCGACCGCAACAACAAACGGATCACACGCCAACCCGTCCTGGGCGGCTTGATCAACGAATACGAACACACCGCATAACCCCAGCTCAGCGCCCGTGACCGAGTTTTGAAACCCCACACGGTCACCAAAGCCGAGGTTGCGGACAGTGGGAACGTCATTGACCTACTCACCTTCTCTTGCACCCGTTGCTGTTCACGGTGATCACGTCTTCGGGAACAGCACCGACGTCAGTGAGTGAAAGGCTTGTGGTGGTCGAAGGCTTCCCGTCGGGTCCTTCGATGGCCTGATGGTCGCTGTCAAGACGCATCGCGTGACGATCCCAAATTGGCGCCCCCGGATCCGAACATGCGCAGGGGACTACGGACATCCGTGCAGACGACTTCGGACATTGACAGTACAGACGCCATTTAGCGCCCAAGATTCCGCGCCATTAAACGAGCAAAGTCACAGGCTTCGGATGGCGGTGATGATCTGGGCGGCCCAGTCGGTGGGGTGTTGGTGTCCGAGGAGGTCGACGAGGTGTTTCAGGCGTGTGCGGCGTTGTGCGGGGGACAGTGTCAGGGCTTGCTGCAGGGT
>JBATXM010000006.1:0-3683 GCA_049673305.1 Pseudonocardiaceae bacterium
GCAAACTCGACAGAGAAACAATCAATTTCGCCGGCCAGCGCATCGAGAAAATCACCAACCCCACCCCGACCCAACGGCGCGTCTTCGAGTTGATCGGTGCTCCCATCCCCCTGACCCTCGCCGGCACGTAGCCACGAACACCGACCCAGCCGACATCAAACCCGCAGCTCACAGCCACGCACGCCCACAAAGATCAAGTAAGTTCAGTTTAGCCTTCGGCGGGTCGTGGGGCCACCCGGGCTCGGCGCGGGGCCGGTGGCGCGCCTAGGTGTCGAAGCGCTGCTCTTGGAAGGCACCCCGCTGGGGAGGATTATGCGGATCGTGAGGCTCCCAAGCACCGCCTCGTCTGATCGGAAGTTAAGGGTTATCTCACTACAGGCTGCCACCGTTGGAGAATATTTTGATTGGGTCATTGGATTGGAAACATGAGTGGAGTGCAAGCCTCGCCTGGTCGGCGACGGCATTCGTCATCACTGTTGCCACGCTCGCCATGGTTATCTGGCTACTACCACGTTTTACTCACTGGGGAAAGCAGTTCTGGAGAATTGCCATCCCCTATTTCAGACCTGACCGCAGGGTGGCCAGCTGGCGGCCGCTGCTCACACTGTTGGCGATGTTATGGATGACGGTCCTGGCGGTGCGCCTGGACGTGCTGCTGTCGTATTGGACGAATGGCCTCTTCACGGCACTGCAGGAGCTGAACTCGGTGGCGTTCAGCTACTTTCTTGTAGTATTTGGAGTGTTAACGACAATCTATTTTGTGCACTCAAGGGTTGAGTACCTCATCGAGCAGACCTTCATCATTCAATGGCGCAGCTGGCTAAACGAGTACCTAGTCGGTGACTGGCTGGAGGGACGCGCCTACCACCGTGGGCAATTCCTGATGCGACCAGTCGACAATCCTGACCAACGGATCCAAGAGGACATTCCTTCGTTTGTTGGCGACTCTCTTGCGTTGGCCCTGGGCGCGCTCAGATCACTGATGTCGCTCATCTCGTTCACGCCCATACTATGGAGCCTATCAGGACCACTGTCGTTGTTCGGCTACACGATCCCCCGTGTGATGGTCTTTTTTACATATCTATACGTGATTGTGGCCTCGATGGGCGCCTTCCGAATCGGTCGTCCACTGATCGGGCTGAACTTCCTGAACGAGGGACTTGGCGCCTCCTTCCGCTACGCGCTGATCCGCATGCGGGCACAGTCCGAAAACATCGCATTTTATCAGGGTCACGAAGTCGAGCGTGCGACATTGGATGCCAGGTTCGCCGCTGTTATCAAAAACAGGTGGCGCATCATCTTTCGCCTCCTGAGGTTCGACGGGTTCAACATCGCGATTAGCCAGATCTCGGGAGTGATTCCTTACCTCATTCAGGCGCCGCGCTTCTTCCGCCACGCCATCACGCTCGGCGATGTCCAGCAGACCACCATTGCTTTCGGTCAAGTGCAGGGGGCGTTGTCCTTCTTTCGCAATTCGTACGGCCTCTTCGCTGCCTACCGCGCGACACTCGATCGCCTAACCGGTCTACTTGACGCGAACAGCCAGACACGCGACCTGCCCTCAGTGGCCATTACAGACTATCCACATGGGCTGCACATCGAGGACCTCACGGTGCACCAACCCGACGGCCAGCCGCTGGTCCAAGGTCTGCACTTACACCTGAGATCCGGCCAGGCTCTACTGATCACCGGAACCTCGGGCTGCGGCAAGACCACTCTGCTGCGCAGCTTGGCGGATTTATGGCCGTACGCCCAAGGCACGATACGCCGACCCACCACGAGCCGCACACTGTTCTTGTCCCAACAGCCCTACCTGCCGCTGGGAAACTTGCGTACCACGCTGAGCTACCCCCAATCCCCGCAGCGGGTAGACGATGACCAGGCGCGCGAAGTCCTGCGGCTGGTCCAGCTAGGCCACCTGCAGGATCGAATCGAGGAAGAAATCGATTGGTCACGCGTCCTGTCCACGGGTGAGCAACAACGCCTCGGCTTTGCCCGCATCCTAATAAACCGCCCACGCCTAATCTTTCTCGACGAGGCCACCTCCGCCGTCGACGAAGGCATCGAACACACGCTCTACACTCTGATTCACGAGAACCTGCCAGAATGCACGCTAGTTAGCGTTGGTCACCGCAGCTCATTAATCGCATTACACACGCACTATCTGCAATTGCTCGGCGAGGGACGCTGGAACGCGATGGTGCCCATCAGGCAGCGAGATTCCAACGCGCCGGCTCGCGCCGCGGGCTAGCGCTCGCGAAGCTACCGCGAAACGGCTACAGTCCGACCACCGACGAGCCAGGCAAACCTGTACGTCAGACGTGGATGGATACCCGTCGCCGCGGGGGTCGACTGGATCAGTACTAGCCGGGCTTCGCCCCATGCCCGAAGGCATGCCGGTGGTCGGTTCGGGTGGGCGGGCTCCGGTCGGTGGGTCTGGTCCGTGACCGGCGTGCCGGTCCGGTGTATGAACCGCGGAGCGGTTGGTTCGCCGACTGGCCGTCCGTTCGACCGGAGCTCTGATGACTGTAGCGCGCGGTGTCGCTGATGTCCTTGCTGATCATGTGGTGTTCGAGGTGGAGTCGATCGACCGGATGTACCTCAACGTGTGGCAGCCGCGGCTGGCCTACGGTGGCGGGGTCCAGGGCTTTTTCGTTGGTCATCGCGGGCATCACTATGCGTCCACGGCGCTGATGGATCCGATGACCAAGGCGTTCGTCGCTGACATCCACGGTTTCATCGCCGCGCGTGGCCTGGAGTTGGTCAGCTTCGCGAAGGATCAGCGCAAGGACGATCTCACGCAGCGGTACCTGGCCAAGTTCACTGATGCCGAGGGGGTGCTGGTCGTGGGTCGGGCGCAGGAGAAGGCGGGGGTGTGGCGGGCCCAGCGGCGCTACAACTCGGTGACCGGGGGCAGTTACGCCTGGCTGGTGCGCTCCTCGGCGTTCATCAACTTCTGCCCCGCGCGACCTTCACGGCGTACACCACGCTGGCGCAGCAGTCGCTTGACGCTGCGTAGGCTGACACCGAACTTCTCAGCGACCTGCTTGGCCGTGGTGCCCGACCTGTAGAGATCGATCATGATTTGAAGGTCCTCCGGAGAGAACCGATCACGCAGCCGCCGCGAGCGGATCACACACTCGGTAGTGACCTTCACACCCGCCCAGTCGTCTTGGCTGACATCCGACAAGATCACCGCCACGTTGCGAAGCTGTTTCAGCAGCTCAGGACGGTTCGAATAACGTCTTACCACCTCGACGCCACAAAACCGCAGGTCAGGAGCCTTCATCGCTGGGCTCATGACCTGTCTTTGCCCCCGAATCGACCTGTACAACAGCGAAGTACAGCAGCGCGTCTTCACCGTCGAGGCTCGCCCGACCGCCTGAGCGCCTCCCGAGTCGTCGCGGAGGACGGGGACGCGTACACGTCCATGGTCACATCGAACTGCCCGGCCTGGGCATCCCGGAGAAGCGCCGACGCATCCGAGTCACCCGACGAGGCCGCGAACTGCTGGCCGGCGGTCTTCCGTTGCTTCGTTCCGTCGAGTGCTTCGTTCCGTCGATCTAGCCCCGTCCTGGAACACACAGCACTGCCGCAATTCCGCCGAGCCCTCGCCCGGTACCTGTCGCGCCGAAACTCCGTGCCAGCGTTCTCGAACCGCAGTGTTGACAACTGTAACACCC
>JBATXM010000007.1:0-12990 GCA_049673305.1 Pseudonocardiaceae bacterium
ACCACGGCGTTCGCGCCATCGACGCCATCCACAACGCCCTCAACGGCAACCCCTGGCTCCCCACACCCGCAACAGCCTGACATCACAGCCCAACCCGTGAATGGACACCTTAGGTCCACCACGGTACTTGACCTGTGGTTTTGCTATGGCGGTGTGTCATTGTGCGAACCGTACGTAGGACCAAGTGCGGCGATCGGCGACGAACGCCCAGCTCTTTGAGATATCGCGAAGGAGCTGGGGGAGACAGCCACGCGGGGCCGTACGGGATGATGGGGAGGTGAGTGCCCGTCTCGCTGAGCCTGACTACCAGCTGGTGATGCCTCGTGCCTTATTCACCGCTGAAGCGGCGAAGCTGCTCAACCAGCGCGGGCTGAGCGACTGGAATGAGCGCTGCGAGCTGCTGCTCGATGATGCGTTCGTTCGCGGCTACGCGGGTGGTCCGCTAAGCGAGTTCCGTGAGATCGCCGTCGCTGGCTTCGCAGGTGGTCTTGATGATCTGGGGGGAACCTCAGCGTCACGCCCGTCGATGACGGCCAAGCAGCAGTTTTTGCGGGACTTGATGGGCAAAGCTGACCAGTTGCAGGAGGACGCGTCGCATCGCCGCCCGTACTGGCGTGAACGTAAGGATGGGCAGCGCGCCGTTGTCGTGCTGGACAACGCAGCCGTCGCCTTCCCGACAAGGACCCTCGGAACTCACGGGTTATCTCCTTAAATCTTCACTCATCAAACTGGCCCGCCCGCAGCCAAGAGGATCTTGGAACGCCCGTGGGTGCCGGACCACGCCATCCGGCCGCTGTCAAGGATTTGTTGAGCATTTCACCCGATCTGATAAATCATCGATTCGCCCATAGTGACCATGTCGCACGAGTGGTGAGAATATCGATCCTAAGTTCGTACCCTGATTTGCTCATGCCGCCTGGGGGATCGCTTATGCCGGTATCTGTGTCCGACCTGCTCGCCGGCTTCCCCGTCCCTGGGGAGGAATACGTCTTGTCGTCGGACCTCTGGGATCTCACCGAGCTCTTCGATCTGCTGGGAAACGGCGAAGAGCTCGCTCTGCGCGTCACCGACGTCATCCGCGACCGCCTCACGGTGATCGGTGAGGCTGCACTCGGCGATCACAACATGGGAGTAGTCCTGGAGTTCCTGGCCGATTCGCAGGACGCGAATGCGATCGTGACTGGGGTGACGGCGCGTATCCAGGGTGTCATCGAGCTCGTCGCGGCTGCGGCCGCCTGGGCGCTGGATCTGACCGAGGCGCCCCGGGCCTTCATCGGCGACCTCGCGGAGCTCGCGGCGCATTATGACCTGACCGTCGGCAGCGTGGCGATCACGGCGCGGACCGAGCACCTCCGGCTGGCTTTCGCGAGGCCGACGGCGGCCGTGCCGGTGGCCGCCCTTATCGGCGTCAAGGACACCGCAGCCTACCTGCCCGAGCTCCCCTACATTGGTGATGAGCTCCTGGGCGGCGAAGCGATCGGCATCCGCGGCGTGCAGCTCGCGGTGATCGCTCGTGGCACCGTTACCGCGGAGCAGGGAGCCGCGTTCAACGCCGTCGTCGCCGCTGCGGTGGCCGGCGGCGATGACGCGGGCGACTGGCCGCTGATGCCGGACCATGATCTGGGAGCCGGGTTGTGGGTCGGGGCCGCATTCGTGCTCCCTTCCGAGGGGCCACGGGTGTGGATGGTTCGCCTTGAGGCTCCGGGGACGCCCTCGGGCCCGTCGTGGCGGCCGAACTTCTCAGGGATCTCCCTTGGAACGTTCAACCTGTCGGGCTTCGGCGTTTCCTGGTCGTGGGGTTCGGGTGGTGGCGGCGGTTCCTCTGATTCGGTCGGCTTCACGTTCGACGCTGATTTCGATCTCGGGTGGCTCAGGCTCAAGCTCCCGGGACTGGGCTTCGACTTCGCCTTGCCGAACATTGGCGCCGTCATCGTCCTGCCGAGGCTCCCGTCGCTGTCCCTGACCCTGGCCGGACGCGAGATCACCTTCACCGTCCCGACCGGCCCCGGCCTCCCGGACATACCGGGGTTCCCGGGCCTTCCCGGACCTGGCCTGCTGACCGGCTGGTGGCAGGGGACACCGGAATTAGAAATCCTCTCGTTGTTCGAGCTCCTGGGTCTGACGCTGCCCGACCTCCCCGACGTCTTCACTCCGGCTCTGCCGGCCCTGAATCTGCGCTTCGATCTCAAGCTTGGTGACTTCGGCCTCATCGTCGAGGTCGGCCAGCTGCGTCTGGTGTTCGCCGGGCTCGCCGATCTCGACTGGAGCAGTGCGTGGGGGTTCGCCGCGCTGCTCGGTCTCGAGGGTCTGAGTGCCTCGCTGGGCGACCTGCCGTTCATCGGCGACCTGATACCCAGCCTCGAGTTCGGACTGAACGGCCTGAGCATCGCCGCGATCGGGCCGCTCGGCCTGACTGGTGAGCTGGTTGGCCGCCTCAACGCCTGGCTCAGGAAGCTGGCGGTGGATCTCGGCGCCTGGTGGCCCAGGCTCCCGGACGGCGCGGCGCCCTCCGGCGCCAGCCTGGACGTGAGCTGGCGCCTGCCGAGCCTTCCGTCGCTGGACTGGGGAATCCCTTGGCCGCCGCCGACCGGCACCCCCACCGTGAGCTGGAAGGACCTGCCCTCGCTGAACTTCGGGCCGCTGAAGCTGCCGAAGATCGGTCTGACCTGGCCTGGGGGATCCGGTGGCGCAGGCAGCGGCTTTCGTCTCGTCTTCGACGCGGACTTCGACATCGGCGCGATCACGATCGCGCTGCCAGGGCTGGGCTTCGACGTTGGCTTCAGCCCCCTGTCGATGAAACCCTGGTTCCCGAGCATCGCCTTGGGCCTGCCAGGCGGCTTGTCCATGCTGTTCACCATCCCTGCGATACCGAGCCCGCCGCCGGTCGCGGTGACGGCCGTGTGGGAGGACCCGGAAGGCGTGTCGGCGAAGGACGTCGCGGCAGCCCTGGGTCTGGACCTGTCCACACTGCCGGAGATGCTGACGCCGCACCTGTTCACGGCGGCGCTGCACTACGACTTCAGCAATGGCCTGCTGCTGCTCACCGCGACGACCAGGCACCTGGGCTGGGTACTGGCCGCCGAGCCTGTTGACGCCACGCCGAACTCGCCGCGGCGCTTCGCGGTGGCTAGCCGCGGCCGGGTCATCGCCAGGGCCTCGGATCTCCCGCTGGTCGGTGAGTCCATCACTCTCGACCATGACCTCGTCTTGACGGGCGTCGAGTTCGCCTATGCCTCCGCGGTGTGGAGCGCGGGCCGTGTCGAGGCGGTCAACGCGGTGCTCGACGACGTTGACGCCGCTGATCCCCGGCAATTGCCACGCTTCCTGGACGAGGAACTCGTCCGTGGGGCCCTGGCCTGGGTGATCGTCACGGCCGACGGGGAGGAGATGCCGCCGCTGGTGCTCCGTTTGGGCAACCTGGGGCAAGCTCTTGCCGCCGGACAGTCCGTCGTTGTTGGACGCGAGCGCCGGGCCGGCGATGCCTCGTCCGGGGAGATCGACAAGGTCTTCGGGCCGGTGCGCTTCCGCAGTGCCGGCCTGAGCTACAAGGACGGCAGCCTGTTCGTGTCCCTCGACGCGATCCTCACCGTGGGACCGGTGGATCTGGCGCTGTTCGGGCTCGGCATCGGCATCAGCCCGCAGTTCACGGTTTCCTCTGCGCTGCGCGGTGCCGGGGTGGTGCTGGACAAGCCTCCGCTGAAGATCTCCGGCATGCTGGAACGCCGCACCGGGTCGGAGGTCGCGCCCGGCCTCAAGGAGCAGATCACCGGGCTGATCGCCGTGGAGACCGGCTTCTTCGCCCTCCAGGCCATGGGCTTCTACGCCAAATCCATGGACGGCTGGTCGTCGATGTTCCTGTTCGGCGAGATCGCCGCGACCGGGGAGCGCGGCCTGTTCGGGCCGCCGCCGTTCACCGTCGTCGCGATATCCCTGGGCTTCGGCGTCAACAGCACCGTCCGGGTGCCGACGATCGACGACGTCGGCACCTTCCCCCTCGTGCGGCGGCTGGCCGGCGCGCCGGGGACGTCACCGGAGAAGGTACTGGAAGACCTCGCCGGCGAGGGTGGTTGGATCACCCCGAAGGCGGGCCAGTACTGGGGCGCGGGCGGCCTGGAGTTCACCTCGTTCCGCTTCCTGCAAGCCAAGGTTCTGCTGCTGGTTGAAGGCGGTCAAACCTGGAACGTCATGCTGCTGGGCCGGGCCACGATTGACCTGCCGCGCAGCAAGGCCGCGAAGGCGCCGCTGGCTCGGGTCGTCGTCGACCTGGCCATCGGCTATCAGGGTGCGCAAAAGCTGTTCTTCATGGACGTCGTCATCGCCCCCGGCTCCTACGTCCTGGACCCGGCAGCCGAACTCACCGGCGGCCTGTCGCTCTACATCTGGGGCGAGAACCGCGTATCCCAAGGCGGTGGCAAGGGATTCGTCTTCACGATAGGTGGCTACCACAAGAAGTTCGCGGTGCCCAAGTACTACCCGACGCCGCCGCGCGTGGGATGGCAGTGGGCACGAGGTTCAGTGATGATCCGCAGTCAGATGTACGCGGCGCTGACCGACGGGATGTTCATGGCCGGTGGCGAGTTGTCCGCCACCTACGACAAGGGCCACGGCATCCAGCTCCAGGCCTGGTTCACCGCCTGGGTGGACGTGCTCGTCCAGTGGAAGCCCTTCTACTTCGAGCTGTCGATGGGCATGAGCATCGGAGTGGCCGCCACCGTCAAGGTGCTGTTCGTCAGAGTCCGGATATCGCTGTCCGTCGGGGTGGAGCTGGAGCTGTGGGGTCCGCCGATCGGCGGCTGGGTCAAGGTGAAGGTCTGGTTCATCTCTTTCACCATCGACTTCGGCTCCGGCCGGGACACCACACCGTCGATCGGCTGGGAGGAGTTCCGCATGCAGCTCCCGGCACCGCTGGCGATCGTGCCGCAACGCGGCCTGCTCGTGGACGTCGATCCCGCGGAGACGGCGGCGCGCGCCGCCGCTGGGGAACCCCTTCTCGTCTCGATGGTCGGCTTCACGTTCAGCACCGAGGCCGCGCTGCCCGCCTCGCGGATCACCCTCGACGGCAAGACCCTGGATGGCGGCACCGCAGACCTGGTCGACATCAGACCCATGCGACGCACCGGGCTGGTCGCCGAGCACAAGGTCGTCATCGAGCGTTTCGGCGACCCCGACTTCGACGCGAAGGCCGCGGGATGGAAGGTCGAGCCGCTGGTCCGCGACCTGCCGCGGGCGCTGTGGGGCAAGCCCCTGTCCCGGCCCGGCGACGCCCTGACCCAGGACGGCGTCGTCTCCTGCCTGGTCGGGGTCCGCTTCGAGGTGCCACCGCCGAGGAGGTACGGGCAACTCGGCCCGGTGACCTCCGAGGCACTGAAAGCCACCCGCCTTGACCCGTGCGGGATTCCGCTGCGCGACGCCAACGCGGACGGACCCGCCCCGGAAGAAAACGGCAGGAGCATCGCCGCGATCACGGATCCGACGACCGGCATCGCCTCCCGCGTCACGGCCGAGCGCCGCAGTGGCGTCCACGCCGCATTGGCCGCCTTCGGCCTCGGACCCGACAGCGACGGACCGCTGAGCGAGTACGCGGTCATCGCCGACTCGACGTTCACCGATGCGCCCATGACCACGACTGCGAGGTGACCCGATGCCGAGGGCCGAACCCGACCTGCACATCACGTTCCTGGACAGCATCCAGCCGAAGGCGACCGCCGCCGTCTACACCGTCCGTGCCGAGCACACCCTGACCGAGAACGGTCAGCCGGTCGATGCCGATGACGAGCTGCCCACCGCGGTGCAGGAGTTCGAGATCCGTGCCGCGCGCTTCATCCTGGACGAGTCCTCGGTGCACGCGTTCTACCCGGCCGAGGGCGCGAGCGGGGCCTATGGCAGTGTGCTGCCGCACATCACGCTGAACCGCTCGTTGCTGCCCTGGGAGCGGGAGCTGCTGGCGACGCGCGCCGATCTGGGGCGGCCCCCGTGGCTGGTGTTGCTGGTGTTCGGCGAAGGTGAGATCCCCGATGACCCCGAGGCGACCGGGCAGAGCACGACCCGGACGGTGGCCGAACTTCGCCGGCCCGGCACCGGCATTCTCGGCCCCGAGCTTTCCGACCAGGGCATCGACCCGACGATCGAGGCCAGCCGATGCCAGATGATCGACGTCCCGGTGGACCTGTTCACCGCGGTGGTGCCGCGGGAGAACGAACTGCGCTACCTCGCGCACGTCCGGGACGTCGTCACCGCGCCGCAGCGCCGCGACGACGGCGAGATCCTGACCGAGGGCGAGTACGCGGTTCTGGCCGCGAACAGGTTCCCCCGCGAGCCAGGCGCCTACGCCGCGCACCTGGTGTCCCTGGAGGGTTTCATCAACCGTCTGGGGCCGGGCCAGCTGACCGGATACCGCGCGGTGCGTCTGTGTGTCCTGCGGTCCTGGGGCTTCACCCACGACCCCGAGGGTCACCTTGACGTGGCGAGCCTGCTGACCGAGTTGGTTGAACCCGGCCGCGACGATCCGGAGAACCTCGCGCTGCGCCTGTATCCGACCCCCGCGACGGCGGCTGACCCTGGCACCTCCGATGCCACCGTGCAATACGCCAAAGATCGCCTCAGCCGTGGGTATGCGGCCGTGCCCTACCGCGTCCTGTCCGGCGAGTCCACCTACGGCTGGTATCGCGGACCGTTCACGCCGATCACCGCGCCTGATGTCCCCGGCTTCAGCGATACCGAACACACAAGGCAGTACACGACAGCCGACCACGCCCTGATCTACGAACCCGAGCACGGCCTGTTCGAGGTCTCCTACGCCGCCGCCTGGACGCTGGGCCGCACCCTGGCCCTGAGCGCCCCCGACTACTGCGCCGAAGTGACGCGCGCCCGCCGGGAACTCGCCAACAAGGCGGTCCGGATGATGGCGATGGCGAGTGAGCCGACGCTCGCCTCGGCCGATCCCGATACTGTGACCGGCCAGACCCTGCGTGAACTCGCCACGCCGGGCTTCGGCCGCTCCCTGTGCGAGGCACTGGCCGCTCCACCGGTCCCCGAGGACGAGATCGCGCCCGCATCCCGACGCTCCCGCCTCAGTCGTGCCACGGCGCGCGGACTGCTGGCCGATTCGCGCCGCCAAGCCGTTCTGCGCACCACCGCGGACCTGCGCACCCCCGACGTGCCGCACTGGATCGACGAACTCGCCCTGTTGAACAACGTCCCCTTCTGCTACCTGGTGCCGCATCCGGCGATGCTGCCCGCGGAGTCGCTGCGCATGTTTCGCGTCGACCAGGCGTGGATCCAGGCCCTGATCAACGGAGCCCTCGACGTCGGCGTGCACACCTCGCTGGACGCGAACGTGGACGGTGTTCTGACCGCCAGCGTGGCCAGCGCCCGCGCCATGGTGAACCCGCAGGCCGGACTGCTGATCCGCTCCGAGCTGATGCGGGCCTGGCCGGTGTTCGACCTCGTCGCCACCAAGGACGCCAACACCGTCAACGAGCTGCGACGCGACCACCCGGCCCCGGACACGGTGCTCGTCCTGTTCGACGACGTTCCCGACGAGGTCACGATCCGCGAACCCGGCCAGGGCATCCACTTCGGCCTGTCCCGCACCGCGAAGATCAACCCCCGTGACCTGACTCCCGGCCCCAACCTGGGGTTCTCGCTCGGCTACGACTTCCCGGCCACCGGCGACATCTTCAGCAGCTACCTCCGCGACGCCCGGCCGGGCACGACCGCCGACGTCCTGAACCTGCTCGACGCGAACGGACTGGTCGACGGACTGACCAGGCGGCTCGGCGTCGCGGACCTCTCACCGGGCGCCTTCGCCCTGCAACTCATCCAGGCGCCGATCGAGCAGCGCCTGACCACCCCCGACCGTATGGACGCCGAGGAGTCACTGTGAGCGACACCGATGTGATCGTGCCGATCGAGATCCACTCGCTCCTGGTCACCAGGGCCGTGAACCTCTTCGACGAGTTCCGGCGGTGGAGTCCGCAGTACGGCATGATGCTCGACCCCAAGTACAAGAACAGCGCCGAGCCGACCGTGCACCACTCCGAGGGCAGCCCCGGGGAGGGCATCCACGTCCAATGGCAGCTCCCTGAGGCGCTGACCGCCGGACGCATCGACTCGCAGACCGGCGAGAGCCATTTCCCGCTGGTTCCCAACCGCTGGCTGGTGATCCGGTACGCCGACGTGGGCGACACCCAGAAGGTCGCGGGCTTCCTGGTGCACAGCGACTACCTGGAGAAGGCCGACGGCCCCGGCGGCCCGATGGCGTTCACCCCGTTCCTGGATCCGACCGCGCCCAGAGACTCCCCGAAACTGGACTACATCGGTCGCGTCCACCCGCTCACGGACGGGCCGTGGACCGAGCCGGCGCGCCGCGAACCGTTCTTGACCGCGATCGGCAACGGCCTGCCGGCCTTCGCCGCGTTCGCCCCCTACCACGAGAACGTCTTCTGCTTCCACGACACGCTGGAAGACCTCAAGGGGAACGACAACTATCCCCCGCCGGCCACCGTCAGCTACTGCGTGATCGGCTGGTACAGCGAAGACGACGCCGACATCCTCACCAAGGCCCGCCAGATCCCCGACCTGCTCCCGCCCGACGCCGACCCGAACGACCCGGTGAACGTCGCCTCGGCGCTGGGCTGGCTCCTACCCGAGGACACCCCGTCAGGCGATCTCGTGCGCACCCGCTACGCGGGCACGTCGCTGGGAATTCCCTGGGACCGCGAGGGCGGGCACCCGGTCTCGGACCGAGACGGACGGGATGTCAAAGTCGCCGTCGGCCACAGCACCGCCGACGCCGCCTCGGCCCTGGTCAACCGCCAGGTCTCACGCCGGGACGGTGATCTCGTCAGGGCCCTGTTCCACGGCGACCCCGAAGACCTGGACGACCCGGACGGCCGCGTCACCCTGGACGAGATCACCCGCCGCTCCTGGTTCAGCGGCCACGACGGCGGCTACACCTGGCACGTCGTCAACCGGCCGCACGACGGCGTCGATCCCCAGGCCCCACCGCCGGAACAACCGGCCTGGCTAGACCAGCTCAACGCCGATCAAGCCGCGTATGACGCGGAACTGCCGCGCCTGACCAGCGACCAGTGGCGACTGTGGAGCCTGTGGTGGATGAGCAACCTTCCCGAGCGGCGCCGCCCACTCAACTTCGAGTTCGACGACGCAGCATGGGACGCCGAGATCGGCGTCGTCACCGCCGCGGTGGAAACCGGACAGGCCACGATCACAACGCTGCGCGGCCGCATCCCCCACGGCGCCACCCCCGAAGCGTTCGAGCAGGCCGTCGAGGAGCACGCGACGCGCGAAGGCCTTCCGGCCGACCTGGAGCTCAAGCGTTCGGTGCGCCAGACGTTCTACCGGCCGGCCGACCCGGTCATCGCCGTGTCAGGCCTCGGCAACGGCCAGCCGCTCACCCGCGACGAGGACGATCCGCTGCCGTGCCGAGTCCCGTCACGGCTGCTGAGAGAAGTCCGGATCAACGGTGCGGCCGTCACGCCCTCGGATACGCCGCTGCTCCCGCCGTCCATGGACGGCCTGCCGGAAGTCTGTACGGCCCTGGTCGCCGAGTTCGCCCTCTTCCATCAGGCGTTCCGCACGCCGGCGAGCGGATCGGGTTCCGGACCGACAGCACTGCACGCCATTGTCGCCGATCCGGGTTCGAACAGCACCGGCCCCTGGCCCGAGTACACCCGCGTGTGGCGTCAGCCGTGGCTGCCGCTCTACATCCAGTGGGAGGCCAAATACTGCGCGACACCGTATGCGAATGACCGAGGCGTCCCGTACTGGGACTTCGACGATGACGAGCGCCGCTACCAGTGGAGCGGCAACGGTGGCGCGCGGGGCGACGGGGAGGGCGGGATGCGCTGGACCGCGTTCGGCAACAGAGCGTTCATCACTCCCTCCACCCAGTACGTGCTGCGCGAACAAGCCAGACGCCAAGCCCAGTACGCACCGCCGGAGGTCGCCAGCCGCCTGGACACCCTGCGCAGCGAGCTGGTCGACCTGGACATCCTGTCGCAGACCCTGGACGGCTTCAACGACTGGCTCATCCAGTTCGACGGCATGGCCCAGACCACGACCGATCCCGACATCCTCGACGCGGCCGGTGAGACCAACCACGTCCCCGATGGTGCGGAAGACCGGCGAATGCAGCGCTTCCAGCCGGTGCGGGCCGGGCAGTTCTACTTCATCGAGCTGACGGTCATCGACCGGTTCGGCCGGGAGCTGCGCCTGGTGCGGCCCGACCAGACCCAGCCAATCCAGTTCCCGCTCATCCGCGCGGACAGCGTCACCCCCGACGCCTACCTGTTCGGGAACCCGCCCCCCGGGCAACAGCGCTTCGTCCAGGTACCGCCGCGGCTGCTGTCCCCGGCCCGGGTGCGCCTGGACGCGGTACGCCAGAGCGGTGATGGCGTGCTGTCCAGGACAGCGCTGCCGGCGGACACCCCGATCGCGGGCTGGCTGCTGGTCAACGACCTCGATGCGACCCTGCTGGTCTACGCGCCGGACGGCAGTCCGCTCGGTGAGCTGCGGGTGGTCCGCGACTCCTCGAACACTGAGATCATCGCCTGGAATCCGTTGCCGCACGCGCCGTTGCGGCATCCCAGGGATACCGCGTTCCGCGACGCCTACCCGGACATCGCAGGCTTCGCCCTCGGGCTGATCGGCCTCGGCCCCGAGGCTCCCGGCCCGGGTCCGGACGCTCTCAGCGCCCTGATGGAGAGCATCGACGAAGCGTTCGACCACATCGACGACCCCGCGCCCACCGAAGACCGCTCGATCGCCCGCCTCATCGGCCGCCCCGTCGCCCTGGTCCGGGCCGATCTGGGCATCGACCTCCAAGGACGGCCGCTCACCGACTCGGACTGGGAGAAGATCCTGAGATCGACCGAGGACGACGCCGTCTACACGGACTACGGATGGACCGTCAAGCTCGGCGACCCCGACCGGCTCTCGGACGGCCTCATCGGCTATTTCACCGGCAACGCGCCCGATGAATCAATACGCTACGACACGCTGCGCGCGGTCTGGCCATCCACTCTCAGCCCTTACGTGGCGCCGATCGGTGGCGAACTCGTCCTGCCGGCCCGCCCCGACGACCGTCCCGTCACGCACCATCTGACGCTGCTCGCCTGCCCGCACACGGCGGTTCACGCGACAACAGACATCCTGCCGGTGACGGAGCTGAGGCTAGACGCCGATACGACACACCAGGCGATGGCCCGGATCCGTGCTTCCTTCCGGCTCAATCCCCTGCTGGCCCCGGACTATGTCGAGACTGTGGAGGAACAGGAGGAGGCACGAGACGGTGTCCCCGTGCCGGAAGCTGGGGTGGTCATGCCCCGGCCCGCGGCCTGGCACGGCGACTGGACCTGGGCCGAACCCTTCGCGATCGAGGGCAGCGACCTGCCCGGCTGGGAAGAACTCGTGATCCGGCTCGCCGATGACCTGTCGCACCCGGACGCCCCAGTCCCGGCGGCCCGCGCCGGATACCTGCAGCTCCTGCCCCGCGGCCGGTCGCAATCCTCAGACGACGGGGCGGCTGAGGAAGGGGCGGCGCGGTGAGCAACCCGGAGCCCGGACTGCTGCTGCCCTACCAGGTAACGGTCTCCCCGGTGGCGACCTCAGGAGTCATACCACTGACCACGGTGCACGTCGCCGTGGGTGAGGATCCTGCCGGCCGCACGGCCTGGCCGGTGCGCTGCTCGCGGATCAGCCTCGTCCTCCCCGTCGAGGTCGGCGCGGCGATACCCCGCGACGAGCCAGTCTTCCTGCGGACCAAGCTGGCGGCGCCGCCGGACCGCGAGCGAGGCAGGCACTGGCGGATCCACGCCGACACCACCAATCCCGCCGTCACCGTCCTAGACCTCGTCCCCGAGGAAACCGCAGTCTTCGACGGTACCTGGGAGGTCTCCGTCACAGTCGAGATCAGCACCCCGCTCGAACAGACCGTCCGCCTATCCGAACAGACAGCCACCGGAACCGAGCAGCTCGCCGCGCGCGCCGGAACCAGCCGGATGACCGCCCTGTGACCAAGCGCCAGCACCCCGCCCCGATGCCGCCAAGGAGAAGGCACAGATGACGACCGAGATGACCGCGACCCCGGCCGCGGACATGCTGATCAGGCCCAGGATGACCCCCGACCCCAGCCCGTTGCGGATCTCGACTTTCGCCCAGCCCGAATACGCCAAGCTCACGTTCCTCTACGGCAAGGGCGAGGGCGTGAGCCCGACCACGCCGGTGCACGCCCGCGAGTTCACCGTCAAGATCCCCACCGGCAGCCAAGCCGGCGCCCTGACCGCCGAACCCGACCTGATCCGCTACGAGCTCACCGTCACCGGCGGCGGCCGGGACTGGCGCATCGACAAGGACAGCCGCGACCCGAACCAGGTGATCTTCACCTGCCTGCCGCCTTACCAAGAAACAGCGGTCTTCGACGGCACCTGGCAGATCAAACTGGAGCTATGGGGCATCGAGGTCAACACCGGGATCGGACCGGTCGAAGTCGTCTTCCAGGAAGAGACCTCGCGCACGGGAAACAACAACGACTGGGCCGTCCGGACCGGCCGCGGAGAGGTGTCCAAGCGTGACGACTCGTTCGTCTTCCACAGCCTCCGACCAGCGAGCACGGTGATCGGTTACAACACCCGCGCCAAGCTCGACTGGGAGGGGACGAGCAACGCGACCTATACGATGTACTACCGCAACGCCGCAGGCGTCAACACGCCGGTGACCGTCAGCGGCGGAACGTGGACCACGCCCGCCGACGCACCCCTGAAACAGCACACGGACTTCATCCTCAAAGCCTCGTTCGGCGGCCAGGACTACTACCTAACCACCTCCGTAGAGGTGAAGGACCCTGACCTCGTCGCGACCAGCGTCACCGCCTCCGGCAACATCAGCACCACCAACGGCAACGTCTCCGGCAAGAACGTCTCCGCGACCAACGGCACCGTCACCGCAACCGGCAACATCAGCACCACC
>JBATXM010000008.1:0-7316 GCA_049673305.1 Pseudonocardiaceae bacterium
ACGCCCACGGCGATCCCCGCGATGACGCCCAGGTCGCTGAGCTCACCGGGCTGCCGCGCCACAGCGCGGGCGGTGACCGCCTCGCCGGCTGGCCCCCCGACATGCGGATCATCATCCGCCGCGAGAACCCGCACCCCGGCGCGCAACTGTCGCTGTTCGAACAGCACGCGGGCAAGCGCTACCAGGTCATCGCCACCAACACCCCCGGTACAGAAGTCCAGTTCCTCGAAGCCGCTCACCGCACCCAAGCCCGGGTCGAGGACCGCATCCGCTGTGGCAAAAACACCGGCCTGGCGCACCTGCCCTCCCGTGACTACGCGATCAACCAAGCCTGGTGCGCCGCGGTGTCACTGGCCTGCGACCTCCTCGCCTGGCTACGGCTACTCGCCCTGTCCGGCGACCTCGGCCTGTCTATAAGGCTCGTGTCACCAGCCGCAAACGGTGAAGTTTCCGCAGGTAGGCCGTGTAGCGAAAGCGGTGTGGCTGGGAGGTGGGTTGGTGCATCCGGTCGTACCGGCGGAGATTGGTCTTAACTGACCCTTGGCCGGTGAGGTGCTGCTGTGGGCTATACGGGGAATTGGTCGATGACGCTGTTGTAGGTGTCCTGGGCTGAGCCGAGGGTGATCTTGGAGTAGATCTCTAGCGAGGTGCGGGAGGCGTGGCCGCTGTAGGGCTGGATGAGGGCGTCGTCGATTCCTTGGGTTTTGAGCCAGGTGAACAGGAAGTGCCGCAGCCGGTGGGGTGGCATGTTGTGGTCCAGGTTGGCCTTGGCGGCGTAGCGGGCGAGCATGGCCCGTACGCCGCGGGTGGAGTAGGGCTTCTTCCAGGACGACTCGAACAGGAACACCGCGCCCTTGTCCCGGGCGGCGGCCAGGTGCAGGGCGAGGGTCTCCTTGAACGCGGCGGGGAAGGGCACGTAGCGGTCCTTGCCGCCTTTGCCCTGGGTGATGCGGATCCGGCAGGCGTCCAGGTCGACGTCGTCGATGCCGATTTTCACCAGCTCGGCGACCCGGACGCCGGTGTAGAGCAGGGTCTTGATGAGCACGATGTCGCCGGTGCGCCGGGCGGTCCAGACCGTGTCGTAGTAGCGGCGGATCTCGGCTTCGGTCGGCACGTAGGGCAGAGTTTGTGAGGCTTTGGTGACCTCGATGTCGAGTTCGTCGCGTAGGTGCCGGAACACCTCTTTGAGGTAGGCGTAGTCGGGGCGTTCGGCTCGCAGGTGGCGGGCGAGTTGGCGGGCCTTGCGTTTGGCCGGGGTCCGGGCCGGCGCCCCGGTAGGGGACCACCCGGGTTCGGGGGCTTGCGGAGTAGAGGCTGGTGCGGCGGTCACGTCTGGCCGCCGGGATAGCGGTTTGGCCGGGCGGGCTGATCCCGGATGCTCGGCGTGATCACTGGTCATCGGTCGCCTCCTGGTCCGCGCCGCCGAGCGGTGGGGTCTGGGTGAGGTCCAGGCGCTGGTCGGTGCGTAGCTGCACGGTCCCGTAGGGGGTCATGTTGGTGTGAAACAGCGGGGTGAGTCCGCGCTTGTCGACGTCGGTGAGCGCGTTGTCCCACTCGGGGAGGGCGAGGGTGTCTTGGATCATCAAGGTGTTGATGTAGGCGAGGCAGCTTTGCAGGATCTGCAGGCACACCATGGCCAGCTCTTGTTCCTCGCGCCGGTTGGAGGCCAGTTCGCCGCGCTTACCGAACCGGATGTAGTCGTTGACTCCGTTGTAGTTCTCCACCACGTTGAGCCCGGACTCGGTCTCGCGTTGGAGGTCTCTGTCTCGGAGCCAGTGGGCTAGGAAGATGGTGCGCTGGGCGCAGCCGACCTCCAGCATCGCGGAGTAGGCGGGGTGGGTGGTCTCGCCCTGGAAGCGGCGCAGCAGCGCTTCGGTGGATGCCGTGCCCTGGCGGATCGCGGTCGCGTATTTGATCATCAGGTCGTAGTTGTTCTCGATGATCTCGGGTTTGATCGGTCGGGTCAGCGCTGGGCGCAGCAGCGGGTAGGAGAACTTGTCGGTGCGGCCGGGTAGATATAGCTTCATGGTGTTGATCTGTTTGAACCGGGCGATCAGGTCGAAGTTCAGCAGCCGGGTGATGCCGAATCCGATGATCGAAGCTCCGTGGGAATCGACGTAGTTGGTCTCGACTTTCATGTCGGTGCCGTGGCGCATCGCTCCTTCGACCATGGCGTGTACCTCTGAGGCTGAGCAGGTCAGGTGCTGGCTGTAGATGGCCATCGCCCCGCCGGTCTCGACGGTCCAGTAGATCAGGACGCCGCGTTTGGCCCGCTTATAGCGGGAGTGGTACTCGGTGAAGATGTTCTGGTCGTAGGCGGAGAAGTGGGTGGAATCCGACGCGACCGCGCTGGTGCCCTGACCCCACAACCAGGTCTGGCGGGCGGCGAAGGTGGCGTTGGCGATCACCCGGGCCACCTGCCGGGCGCTGGGCACCGACAGGAAACGGCGGCGGGCGTAGCGCAGGTCGGCTTCGGAGTAGGGGTGGTCCCCGGCGGCCACCGACCGGATCCCGGCGCCGGTTCCGGTGGCGTAGATGACCAGCAGCATCCGCTCCAGCACCTCGCGGGGGTCCAGGTCGATGCGCACCCCGGCCGGGATGAGGGCGTCCAAGCAGTTGGTACGTAGCGCGGTCTCGGTGAACATGTCCAGCAAAGGGACCACGCCCCAGCGGGTGCGGATCGAGGCCTTGAGCTTGCCCAGGTTGCGTGGTTCGGGAGCGGCGTCTAGCGGGGTGAGCAGGATCGCGCCGCCCTTCTTGCGCTCGGCGATCTGCAGCCAGTCAAGATCGGGCAACGTATCGTTGAGGGTCGACAGCTCGTAGTCCATCTCCTCGATCAACTCTGCGGTGAACCGCCTGGCGTCCAGCGGTTTGCGCAGCTTGGCGTAGTTCTCGGCGCGTTTGTCCTCGAAGTCGGCGGGCAGGTCGAGGTCAGGGTTGCGCCACTTGTACGGGGTCGAGTAGTACAGGTACAGCCGTTGGCGCTGAGAACGATCTTTAGGGCTGCCAGTAGGTGTGGGGTCAGCGATGGTTGTCGCAGCGTGGTTCGGGGTCGATTCGCCAGCCGTTGTTGTGCAGCCACCTGGTCAGTGTTGGGGGCCACTGACCGATTGGGGTGTTGGGTGGTAGTCCGGTGATCAGGGGGCCGTCGCCGCAGCGGTCGCATTCGATGTTCAGGGGTGGGTCGTGGGGTTGGCAGGCGACGCAGTGTCGCTGTTCGTGGGTGGTGTCGCCGTCGAGGTGTAGCCAGATGGTGGCGAGGTCTTGGCGTTGCTGCCACCGAGTTTGTGCCTCGGTTGGTTCGTGACCGCAGGTGGGGCACGTGGAGTCGGGTATCGCCGCGCGCTGGTCCACGAGGTGTTGTTCGGGTGGGGTGATCGGTTCGCCGGGCCGGTGGATGTGGGCCCGCACCGGCTTGGGCGGCGGGTCGGTGAGCGGTGGGTTGCTGGCGGAGGGCGTCGTGAGGGTGGCGCTGGTGGGTGGTGCGGTGGTTGTGGCGGCGCGGGGCCGGCCACCGATCGAGGCCTTGTTGAGGTGGCCGTAGAGGGTGCCGCGTTTGACGTTGAGGATCCCGGCGATCTGAGCCACGGTGTGCTCGCCCTCGTCATACATCCGTTGCGCGGCCCGGACCTGGTCGCTGGTCAGCTGGGGTCGGCGGCCACCGGTGCGGCCCCGGGCCCGGGCGGCGGCCAACCCATCGCGGGTGTTGGCCACGATGAGTTCGCGCTGCAGCTCAGCCAGTACGGACAGCATCCCGAACATGGCGCGGCCTTCGGCGGTGGCGGTGTCGATGCCTTGTTCGAGCACCCGCAATCCGACCCCGCGCTCGCGTAGTTGGGCGCCGAGGGTGACCAGGTGCAGCACCGAGCGACCCAACCGATCCAGCCGGGTGATCACCAGCTGGTCACCGCCACGTACCACCTTCAGCGCGACATCGAGTTGGGGTCGGGAAGACTTCGCCCCGCTGGCGATGTCGAGGTAGACATCCTCGGGTGCGACGCCGGCCCGGCGTAGCGCATCAACCTGGTGAGCGGGATTCTGCTCAGCGGTCGACACCCGCCCATAGCCGATCAACATGTGTCGACAATAAGGCTCACATCAGGTTTCCCGGCGCGAGTTTCCGACAGTCGCGACCAGGGCGGGCCATGATCACCGTCTGAGTGTCGGGAGATGACCGTTTCTCGACGCATCTGGATGTGCGGACGGATCGTTGCAGGCATGGCTGTCGCTCACCGCTAACCCCACCGAGCTCAGTCGTGCTCGTCCTCGTCGGTGGCGGCCGGGTCGCGCAGGGGTCGCAGGCCCTCGCCAGGCTGGGAGGCGGTGATGGTGTAGCGACCTAGCACGTTCAGATGCTTGGTCTTCAGCGGAGACAAGCGGGCGGCGTCCTCGTCGCGGACGTGGTGGTCTTGGGCGCGCAGCTGGGTGATCGCGGCGTCGAGGTAGCGGGTGGTCCACAACGCCGCCGCGTTCAGAACGAGGCCCAGACTTGCCAGCTGGTCTTCCTGCCCGTCTCGATACGCCTGCTGGATCTGGCCGCGTTTACCGTGGCAGATCACTCGGGCGAGGCGGTGGCGGGACTCCTGGACGGTGAGTTGTCGGTTCATCCGGCGCCGATAGGTGTCATCGACTGGGTCAACGAGGCTGAGCAGGTGCATCGTCTTGTCGATGCGTCCGTACTCGGCGAACGCCTGCCCCAGCGGGGTGGGGTGTCCGGCGCGGCCGAACATCCGCAGCAGGTCATAGGCGCGGACTTGGTTGGTGACCAGGGAGCCGGCCACCCGCAACATGTCTGGCCATTGGTTCTCGATCTTGGTCAGGTTCACGCGGTTGCGGGCGATCGGATCCAGCGGTCCGTAGTTGCCGCTCTGTCCGTCGGGCGGTTTCACCCGCCAGAACCGCTGGTCGGGCAGGTCTCGAAAACGCGGGGCGAAGCGGTAGCCGAGTATCTTGAACAGCCCAAACACCGCGTCGGAATAGGAGGCGTGATCAGTCGCGATCATCTCCGGCTTCACCCCGCCGTCGAGGTTAAGCAGGGTATCGAGGATGAACAGCGAGTCGCGCATGGTGCCGGGCACGACCAGGGCGCCGACCCCCATGACCTGGTCGTTGACCGCGTTGAGCCAGGTCAGTCCGCGTTTGTAGCCGTAGTACTTCGGCGAGGGGGCCGCGTTGATGGTGCGTGAGGGTACGACGAAGCGCAGCCCGTCGACCGAGGCGAGTAGGCCCCCGCCCCACAGCTGGGCCAGTTCCACCCGTGACTGAGCCTTGATGAGCAGGGCGTTCGCCGCGGCGATGGTGTCGGCACGCAGGTAGTTCTGGTCAACATGGGACAGGCGAGCCCGGGTCAGCTCGACCAGATTGGGGTTGATCACCGGGGTCAGCCCGACGTTGCATGACTCGCTGACCAGCACCGCGACCAGCGAAGTCAGGAGTCCGTCCATCCGGGCGGTGTGAGTTGAGACGTGGGTGAAGGCGTGCAGGAACCCGGTCCAGGCGTGCACCTCGAACAGCAGCTCGGGTAGGTCGATGGGCGGCAGCATCGCCGCGGTGGTCGTGCGCAGCCAGGTCAGCGACTCTGGTTCATCCAGCGCGCCGAGCTTGTCCACGCTCAGCCGGGGGCGCCCGCCGTCGGTCGGGACGATGACCTCGACCTTGGCGTTCGCCCCGGCCTCGTCGAGTCGTTCGGCCATTTGTCGCCACGCCGCGTCCAGCCCTCGGCTCAGCGAGGCCAGGTGCTCGCGCACGGGCGCCTGCAGGCTCAACCCGGCCAGTACGTCGTGGCGCAGCGCCTCCCACCGGGCGCCGTCGAGGAGCCGGGCACGCGGGTCTGACCAGCGCTGGGACGGCGCGGCGAACACATCGCGGCGGTTGAGCGCTGTGAACAGTTGCTCGAGCACGCACACCACGTAGGCGTCGCGGTCCACCACGCCGGCGTCCAGCGCGCGGTTGGCGTACACCGCCGGGCGCCACGCCGGAGGGACAAGATCGGTGTCGATGTCGGCCGGGAGCAGTGGGCGTTGCCCGACCCGCCGGCGCGCCAGCGCGGGCAGCGTGCGTACCGCGGCGAGTACCCGCCGCCCGCCCAGTGCCGCGGACAGCGCATCGGACTCGCCGAGCAGCCTCACAAACGGGCGCACAGTGTTGTAGCGGGCGCCCAGAGCGGTGCGCAGCGCGGTCTCCGCCGACCCGTCGTCGTCAGGTACGAGCTGCTCGACGGTGTCCAGCGCGTTGGCCACCGCGGCGCGGGAGGCGACCTTTTCGATAGTCGCCCACACCGCGGTCGGGTCCAGGGTCGCTTTCCGTTTCTCCAACCCCTCCAGTTCGGTGAACAAAACCCGGGAGGCACGGGCCAGCGTCCGGGAGGCCTTTTCCAGCACCGGCAGCATCGCCAGCCGGTCCCGCTCGGTCGCCCGGCGGGCCGGGCTGATCAACCTGGTGGCCATCAGCAACGCGAACAAGTCCAGCGCGTCGTCGATCGCCGCGGCTTCCAGACCGCGTACGACCGCCGCGATCAGCGCCGTGCGCTTGGGCTCGGATGTCCGCTCAATGGCCTGGGCCTTGGAGAGCAATCCGTAGCGCGCCAGCGTCACTAACCGCGTCACTGGCACCCGCGACAGATCCACTCGCCTCAGCCCGAACGCCGCGATCTCCTCGACCCGCTCCATCGCGCGGGCCATCGCCGTTCCCGTGGACCGCGTGGGCGAGCGGCGTAACCGCTCCAACTCCGAAAACCGCGCCCCGTCCGGCACATCCAGCAGCGCCACCAGCGCCGCCGGCAGACTGGGATCGGCGCGCCGTACCGCTCTGCTCACCGTGGTGTGCAGCCGGCGATCGGCGACCGCCCGGGCTTCAGCGACCTGCCGGGCCAACACACTCGCCCCCGGCAGCAGCACCCGGTTACGCCGCAGCCACGCCACCGCATGGTTGAACAACGCAACCGGCCCCTCCGGGTGCGTCCACACCCGCCCGTACAGGAACGTGCGGAACTTTCGGCCCCACGCCCGGTCCTCGAACTCGTGATAGCCCAAGCGGCGCCGGATTTCCCACGAATGCTCGTAGGCCGTCTTGGCCCGCTCGACGTACCGCTTCACACACAACGGGTCGCTGATCCCCAGCTGTTCGGCCAGGTACTCCACCACCGGCCAGGGCACATCCAGCGGATCTTCCAGGAACAACCCGATGTAGCGCACCGTGCAGATCTGCAAAGCCATGCCCAACCGATGGCCATCGGTCCGCCTCAGCGCGACCAAATCAAGATCGTCGGAGTCGAGAAAGAAGAACCGCTCCAGCTCCGGCCGTGTGGGCACCTCCTT
>JBATXM010000009.1:0-148698 GCA_049673305.1 Pseudonocardiaceae bacterium
GGATGTGCCCGCGTGATGTCCGACAAGCGCCACCGCAGCTGCCCTGGTGAGACGCTCTTCACCGGTGTGGCGTCTACATAAACTATGTAGTGCACACTATGAACGGCCACTGGCGGCATATCTTCGAATGGTCATCAGCGTCCACCGCAGAAGCGCTCGAAACCCGATTGATAGCCTTTCGGGTAGCCGTCCGCAAATCCTCGCTGATAGTCAGTCTGAGTCCCCGGAGGCACCACTAAAGGCTGTGGCCTTATCCTGCACTCCAACTGGCCGTCTGTCTCGCCATCATCGTGGCCCTTTCGGTAGCCGTCTCGGAAGCCCTGTGTGTACTGATCCTGCTGCGCCTGTGGGAAGAGTTGGTGGGCAGTGATCGCGGCCGCCTGGGGCGGGCCGGCCAAGGCTTGCGGGGCGGCAACGGCTGAGAGCGCCAGAGTGGCCAACAACAGTGGACTTAGAAGGATCTTGATCCTGTGGTACATAATGTTCTCCTATCGTTGAGTACGAGAACCTGGTGATTGTGGTGTCGTCAACACCAGCGCTACCTTCGGTCCCGGGGTGTGGTGACATTTCACTACAATGTTGCGCTGGTGTGGGTTCGTGTTCATCAGATGCGGGTGCGGAGGTTTTGCGTGCTTGTGCCGGATGTTTGGGGTCCTCCACTTCCGGCATGGCAGAGGGCCCGCAGCCGGGTAGAGGTGGGGCTGTTGGAGCGCGGCGGGGAGCTTGCGCGCATCAAGCCGGCGATCGCAGCGCTGGCGCGCGTGCGCGACGGCTATTGGACGACCTCGGCGACCGCGACGCCGACCTGACGGTGCGCCTGCACGCCCTCAAGGCGACCGTGGAGATTTGTCAACATCCGAGCCCCACCCGAAGCGCCCGAGGCCACGCTCAGGAGGCTGCGTGAGCTGGCCGCGCGGAGCACTCCTGCCAGCCGCTGGGCGCAGCTTACCGATGTCAACCACCCAGGTGCGCACCGCTACGCCCGCGCTTGGGAGGTGTCCGCACCCCCCACGGGCACGCGCAACAAATAGTCGCCACCGTCGTCGTCCCACTCCATGGCAATCAGGTCACGCGTACGGGCCGCCTTGACGAAGGACAGGAAGCTGTCGAAGCCGTAGCGCTTCTCGCTGAAGTCGGGTAGGCGCTTGCGCAGCCGGTTCTTGAGCCCGCTCAGCTGGGGCGGAGCGCCCGACGCCTGCAACTCCCGGACGACGTCGACGAGCAGCCGGAAGGCGTCGTCGTCGGCCGAGCCGTCCTCGGGGAACGTCACCTGGGGGTCACCCTGCGCGGATCCCCGGCGCAGCTCCACGACACGCTGGCTCTCAAGGTGGCGGAGCAGCTCGCCAAAACCCCGGAACCCCAGGTCGGCCTCGTCAAAGGTGGGGTCTTTGCGCAGGATCGCCCGCTTGAGCATCGAAGCAAGCACGGGTCCGTCGGCGTGGCGCTGCAGGCCAGACAGGGTGCGCGCGACGAGCAGGCCGACATCGCGCTCCTCGCCCGCCTCGACCGCCTCGTCTACCGACACCGCCGCCGCCACTGCGGGTGGTATCGCGCCGGACTGGCGGCCCCGCCCTCTCCCTCTCTTCGGCTCTTGTGACGGCTCGACGCCGGGTAGGCGGTCGTAGAACAGGAACTCGTCGCAGGCGGGCGGCAACAGGGCCGACGTCGAGGACTGTACGCCGATGCCGATGACCCGCTTGTCGAGCTCGCGCAGCTTGTGTACGAGCGGGGTGAAGTCGGAGTCACCCGTACCGATGGCGAACGTCGTGATGAAGCCGCGCTCGTAGGCGAGCTCGATGGCATCGACGGCCATCTTGATATCAGCAGCGTTCTTCCGCGACCCGCCGATTCGCTGGGGGATCTCGATGAGCTCGACCTGCGCCCGGGCGAGCAGCCGGCGGTCGGCGTCAAAATATGACCAGTCAGCATAGGCCCGGCGCACCACCACACGCCCCCGCTCGGCTAGCGCGTCGGCCACCGGGCCGAAGTCGAAAGGCGAGACACCTAACCCGTCGCGCGCCCCGATCGCGAGGTTCTCGTAGTCAAGGAACAGGGCGATGCGTTCGTCGTCGTTGGCCACTACACGCGCTCCCAGAGCTAGTCAGGGTCACTCTCGACCGCCAACGCAGGACAGGTGGAACAGTTCATGTACAGCCGACAGTTACCGAGGCCACAGCCGATGTCCGTACCGCGCAGGCCCAAGCTTACCCTTTCCATGTGTGTGAACCGCGCCCCTTTCACGAGGACCGCCGAAGCGTCGGTAGTACCGGCAAGTATCCGCCGTACCAGATGCAACGCGTCCCTGGCCGAGGGAACGCACCACGTATTGCGCGCGTCCAATCCCCCGTTGAGCGCAGCGGCTATCATCAGCTCGCCACCCTGCCCGACCGTGACGAGGTGGGACGCTACAGCAGCAGCCTTCGCGCCAACCAGAGAATGCAACTCCGCCGTTTTCTCTCCCAACTCTCGCATTTCACCCAGTACTGCTATTTTTACCTTTCCCGGCAGCTCCCCTAGCAGGCTTAACGCAGCGAGCACCGCGTCAGGGCTCGCGTTGTGACTGTCGTCGAGGATCGTTAAATCCGGTCGCAATCGAATCAGCGTCGACCTGCCCGAAGATGGAACAAAAGATCTCAAGGATTCAGTGCAGCTTTCCAAATCGATTCCGTTTTCCAGACCTACTGCTATTGCAAACAGGGCAGAATATATAAAGTGGCGACCAGGAACGCTCACGAAGAAACCCGCAGACCTCCCTGCGCACCTGACCACACCCGACATGCCAGTCTCATGCAGCTCGACCGACTCTACCCGGACGTCGTTATGTGCGCCAAAACCCACACAAACGCGCCGTTTCCCAGATCCATTAATGAGTCGTTCCACCGCGGCGCCGAGAAGCACGTCATCCCCGTTGATGATACAAGCACCACCAGCGGGCACATGGCTAAACAGGCTCACCTTCTCTGTCGCAATTTCTTCCTGGCTGCCAAAATTGCCGACGTGAGCATATCCAACATTAGTAATAATACCAGCGCCTGGGGCGACAAGTGCGGCGAGCTTACCGATCTCACCTTTATTATTGGTGCCAATTTCAATAACAGCGTGAGAATACTCATGATTCAAGGACAAGAGAGTTAATGGCACGCCCAGATGATTATTGTAGCTTCCCGGGCTGCTGAGCACGTCAAATTTCGACCGCAGAACATGGGCGACCATGTCTTTCGTCGTCGTCTTCCCCGCGCTGCCAGTAATAGCGAAAACCTGAGGACTATATTTTCTCCGCACAGCACCCGCAAGGTCTTGGAGTGCTTGCAACGTGTCAGGAGTCTCGATCACAGCAACGCCCAGCGGAACGTCCACTTCCCGGTTGACGAGAACACCTCCAGCTCCACCGCTGACAGCAGCATGAACGTAGTCGTGCCCGTCCCCTGTCGCACCGCGAAGAGCAACAAAAAGCGAGCCTTCGTCGACGCTCTTGCTGTTGATTGCAGCCCGGGTGAAACTGGTAGGTCCATATTGGCGCACCCGAGCGTGAGTAGCCTGACATATATCTCTCAACTCAAACAACTGCTACCCTTTCTGGTACCGCACCGGCTGGCCAGACCGGGACCTTGGCCGAACCGGATCTGCTGGCGCCCAGGCGCAACGCACCACTGCGGCGGGCTTTGCCGGCGACCGCAGCGCCGTCCGTGGTGGACTGCGGTAGTGAGAGCCCCGACGCAGGGTCGGGGGGCCCGCGCCGGGGCTCTCACTACATACCGTCGTCATCGGGCTACGAAGCGTTACAGAAGATGCGGAAGACGGCTACAGTCGAACAAGGCTGTGCCGCTCGAAGTCCAGCAGGTGCCGCTTGCGTTCCAGACCACCGCCATAGCCGGTGAGGTCACCGGTGGCCCCAACAACTCGGTGACAAGGCACGATGATGCAGATCGGGTTGCGGCCGTTGGCAAGACCGACCGCCCGTGTGGCGCTGGGGCGTCCTATCCGATCGGCGAGTTGCCCGTAGGTCGTTGTCTCGCCGTAAGGGATTTCCCGCAGAGCTGCCCACACGGTGCGCTGGAACGGGGTGCCGATGAGCGCTATCGGTAGATCGAATTCGGTGCGGTGCCCGGCGAAGTACTCCGCCAGTTGCCTGATCACCTCAGTGAACGTGGTGGGACACGGCTCGCCAAACGTCTCTGCTGGCGGCCGGTGCCGCTGGCGGTCCAGGTAGAGACCGGCGAGGGTGCCGTTGGCGGCTACCAAGGTGAGCCTACCAACGGGGCTGTCCACCCCGGTATGTACTCGATGGTCCACGGGTGGTCCTTTCGCCGAGAAACGCGCATCGCGATTGTGTATCTAGATCTCTGCGAGGATGCTGCTCAGAAACCTGATCGTCTCAGCGGGGGGTTTGGCCTGGACGCACAAACGATCCATGACCACCTGGTAGTGCTGGACATCCTGTTTTTTGTCCAGATAGAGGGCACCGGTCAGCTGTTCGAGATAAACAAGGTCCGGCAGGTCGGGTTCGGAAAAACGGAGGATCGTGAAGGAGCCACCTATCGCCGCGTGTGCACCGGAGTACAACGGTATCACCTGAAGTGTGATGTTGGTGAGTTCGGCCATCTCAATCAGATGCCGGATCTGTTTCTGCATTGCCAAACGCCCATCAAGTCGCCATAACGCAGCCTCATCGATCACTACCCAAAAATTGGGCGCTCCAGGTTGGGTGAGAATTTTCTGACGTTTCATTCGCAGCGCGACCCGGCGCTCGATATCTTCGGCGGATGAGCACGAGTCGCCGAGCAGGATGACAGCGCGAGCACCTTCCTGCGTTTGCAGCAGGCCCGGTACAAGCTGTGGTTCATAGGTGCGAATGACAGAGCTAGCCTGCTCCAAGCCCAGGTACGTCTCGAACCAGCTTGGCAGGATGTCGCTGTAGTGATGCCACCATCCGGGCACGTTGGACTGCCGGGCCAGCGCGAGGAACGCTCCGCGCTCTTGCTCGTCGGTAATGCCGTAAAGGGTGAGCAGATCTGCCACGTCACGCTCCTTGAAGCCGACCCGGCCGAGCTCCATGCGGCTGATCTTGGCATGGGACGCCCGGATCGCATGGCCGGCCGCTCCGGCAGCAACTCCGCTCGCTTCACGAAGCTGACGCAACTGATTGCCCAATACGATACGCAGCGCGGTCGGCCCCTGCGGTCGTACCTGAGCGTGACCGTCGGCCACGTCATGGCCTGACCGAGCCGCTCTCACCATTCCTCCTACCTGCGAAGCACTACAGCACTACGGACGGGTCCCACCATAGACGGCAGCCAGGCCGCCCAAAACCCCGGTGGGCCCTTCCACATCCTAGACCGAGGGATATCCCCCCGGCGATCTCGTCGAACTCGCCCTCCTTGACAGCCTGAACGAACGCGGCCATCGCGACACGAGGAGGGAACAAGACCGGGCCGCTCAGGTACTGAGAGTTACGAATGGCGATCTTTCCACCGGCCAGCTCCGCCATCGCCACACAGTTCCCATAGGGGTTGCTGTGACTACTCTTCGTCCACCTGATCTCCCCTTGCGGCGTAGCTGGCATACCGTCCGTGACCTGCGGCATCTCCCCACCACCCATAGGCTCCGACTGGCCAGCCGCCCACAAGAGCGGCCACAACCCCCACACGAGGTAGCGTGAGCATATTAGAGTGCATCCGTCCGTGCATCAGTACACGACGTTTGACATCGCCTACGCTTACAGCATTCCGGTGAATCACTGTTGGTGCTTAATTGCGCACAGGATGTGTCCAACAAAAACCGCAGAAAGTGATCAGAGACACACGCAACGCATCTCTGTAGGTGCGGAACTCGGCGGTTGCTCGACCATCCAGATCACCAGCTCAAGGCCGGCGGCAATGATTTTCTTGATCATGGTATGCACGAAGCAGGCCTGCTGGCCGTCTCCACATCTCGAGGAGCGGATATCCCCCCGGTGGCCATGTAGGAGACCTGCTGTGCGATGGCCACCGCGTGGTCACCGAAGCGCTCGTAATAGCGGCCAATAAGAGCGGCATCCACGGCCTGCTCAACGCCGTGTGGCCAGTCCACAGCGAACAGGATGTCGAAAAGATGACGAAGCAACGAGTCTATTTCATCATCCGCTGCGGCCAACCGGCAGCCGGACAAGGGGTCCTGGCGCTCGATCGCGGTCGCGACGTCTTCAGCGAGCTGGCTGGCGAGCAAGCCCATCCGAGCAAGCACGGGACGGACCCTCCCGGAGATCATCGGGTTCGGGTGCTTGAGTTGGGCAACAATAGCAACGTGCCGAGCAAGGTTGCCCATTCGTTTCACGTGACCCACCGCACGCAACACCGCGACCACGACTCGAAGGTCTCCGGCCACTGGTGCCTGCAACGCGAGCAAAGAAATGCAGCGCCGCTCCATGTCATCATGCATCGCGTTCATCTGGTCACGATCAGCGATGACCAACGCAGCGCGCGCGAGGTCGATCTGATGCAACGCAATCGACGCATTGATCATCATCTGCGCGGCCAACCGAACCATCCTGGCAAGGTCGGTCATCAACTCACTGAGCTCGGCGTGGAACGTGGTCCGCATAATACTCACCTTCTCCGCCCCACCTGTCCCGTATCAGTACACCTGTCCCTCCCCATGGCGGCAAGCCGCCGTGCCAGCAGGCGCAGCGGCGGTGTCCGTGCCGTAGCTGACGGTGATGTTCTCGATACCCCGCCCTTGTTGCCCTTGTTGAGTTCCAGCATGGAGTAAAGGTCGCGAGGGGCAGCCTCAAGTTCCCGGTTGCTGGCCGACGCCGTCGATATCGGCGTCGGCCACGGTGTTGTCGCCAGGCCAGCTACCCTCGCCTCGTGCCACCCCTCGGCTCAACCGGCCTGCCTGGGCTGCGGTCGCCCGCGATCGTGCTCGCGGGCCCCATACCTGCTCACCGAGCTGTTCCGGGAGAGCGGCCGCGACTGCCCCGGCCACGCTGTCCGGCAATTGCTCACCCAGGATCGCCAACGTGGCCCAGGTAGCGCGTTCAGCGTCACCTCGAGAACTCAACCCAGCACGGGACTGGACCTCGCTGATGAACTCCTTGTCACGCACCTTGTCCTCCTGACTCGCTCATGCTGACTCGCTCATGGGCGACCACCGGCCGGCGCATAGAGCCGCTGGCCGGCCGGTGGTCTTCCGTTTCCGCGAGCTGTACTTTACTCAGCTGCGGAGTGTCTAGGCCGGTTGCGCAGCGGGATCATGCGTCAAGATTACCCATGGAGGGTGCGGCGAAACCACAGAGCGGGTTCACGTCCGGGGAATCAATCTGAGTTGGCCATCCGCTCCTGTAACGATGCCAGCGTCTGGCGGAGCACTCGGGAGACGTGCATTTGCGAGATACCGACCTGTTCGGCGATTTGGGTCTGGGTGAGTTGGCGGAAGAACCGCAGCACAAGGATTGTCCGTTCCCGGGGCGCGAGCTCCGCCAACAGCGGGCGCAGCGCCTCGCGGTCGTCGATCAGGGCCAGCTCGGTGTCCAGGCCGCCGATGAACTCGCCCAGGGTAGCTTTGCCCTCCCCCGATCCGAGCATCTCATCCAGGGACGAGCTCCGGTAGGCTTCCCCGGCCTGCAGCCCTTCAATCACCTCTGAGATCGGCAGGCCCAACCGGGCAGCGATCTCGGTGGGGCGGGGAGCGCGGCCGAGCTGCTGGGACAGCTCCGCCAGGGTGCCCCTGATGGCAATGTGCAGGTCTTTCAGCCGACGCGGCACCCGCGTCGACCAGCCGTGGTCGCGGAAGTACCGGCGTATCTCGCCGGTGATCGTCGGTACCGCGAAGGAAAAGAAATCCGAGCCGCGGCCGGGTTCGAAGCGGTCCACGGCATTGATCAGTCCCACGGTAGCGACCTGGACCAAGTCATCCATGGGCTCACCGCGGCCAGTGAACCGGCGCGCGATGTGTTCGGCCACCGGTAAATAGCCGCTGATTAGCTGTTCACGCAACCGCTGGCGCTGCGGATCGTCGGGAGCAAGCTCGGCGTAGCGCAGCTGTAGCGGAACCAGGTGGGCGTACTCGCCGTGTTCACTTCCGGTCGAAGACACCGAAGACACCGACGGGGTCACAGCTGTTGTGCCCTCGCCGCATCTTTGACCAAGGTGACGCCGACCCGGCCACGCCGGCCAGGCTCAGCGGGCAGGGACACGGCGGCGACCTGGTCTGCGAGACACTCCAGCACCCGCCAACTAAACGACCCGGTAGGAAGCGGATCCGCCCCTTCGTCGACATCGACGTCGGCGGCGACCTCAATTCGCTCGGACCGGACGGTGAACTTGCAGCTCAGCGTCGCGGTGTCGGCGGCGATTCGGACCAGCATGTCGCAGAGATCATCAGCTGCCATCCGGAGGTCGTCAATCGAGTCGAGGTCGAAGTCGGCGCGAGCGGCGAGATCGGCGGCGATCGTCCGGATCGTGGGGATCGCCATGCTGCTCGCCGCGGTGCGCAGCTCAAAGAACCGCACCGGATCCTCGCGTGCGGGATCCACCGGCAAGGCACCGCCGTTGGAGGCTGAGCTGCCTCGGCCCACGTACGTCATAGCGAGCTCTTCAGGGCATCTGGCACAGTGTCGGCGAACGTGAAATGCTCCCGCAGCTCGGTGGCCTCCAGGGCTCGGTTGGCGATTCGGGAGTGGCACACCAGCCGCAGGACGCGGTGTTCCCGGGTGGCGAGCTCGTGGGCCTCGAACAGGGCGGACAACCCGGCGGACCCTAGGAACTCCACACCGTCGAGGTCCACCACCACAACGCGGACGAGGGACAGCTGCTCGTCCAGGACACTAGCCAGTTTCGGCGCGGTGAGCGTGTCGACCTCTCCTTTCACAGTGATCACGCAGGCGTCAGGACCATGCTCGACAACCTGCAAGTCGATAATGTCGGTGGGAAACTCGCTGTCCACGCTTGCCACAGTATCGGCCAGCTCCGCAGACGGCTAATACGGGCGGGGCAGACACCCGATCAGCGCGATCTGCTACTCGCCCCGTTCAACGGCGCGGACCGCAAGCACGGCAAGGTCGTCGCCGTCGTCGCGGCCCAGCCAGGAGGTGACGGTGCGCTCCACGCAGGTTGCCACCCCCTGCGCGGTCATCCCAGCGCAACCGCGCAGACAGACGGCCAGCCGGTCGGGCCCGAAGTGCTCCTGGAACTCCGCGCTGCGGCGGCCGGCTTCGGTGACGCCGTCGCTGTAGAGCAGGCAGGTCTCCCCCGGCGCCAGCGTGACTGTGGTCCGGCCGAAGCGGGCGTCGGGCAGGATGCCCACCACCGTTCCGAGCACCCCGACCTCTTCGACGTGGCCGCTGCCGCGCAACACCATCGGCGCGGGGTGGCCACCGGTGGCGAGCGTGAGCCGGCACCCCACGTCAGCGGGGTGCAGCGCGCCGAGCACCAGCGTGGTGAAGACGGTCCGCCCGGCGGCCAGTAGTGCCCGGTTGAGGAGGTACAGCAATCGGGTCGGGTCCTGCTCGATGATCATCAGGGCAGCCAGCGAGTGCTGCACCCGGCTACTCTCCGCAAGAGCTTCAGCACCCTTGCCACACACGTCGCCGAGCCCGAGCAGGGCGCCCCCGTCAGGAGTGGGACGGACCAGCAAGAAATCACCGCCCACCGCCAGCTCACCGGCCGCCCGGTAAGCCACGCCGAGTTGCACCCCGGGCAGCTCGGGCAGCTCGTCCGGGCCTGGTGGCAGCAGGGGGGCCTGCAACTGGGCGAGCGCTTCGGCTTGCTCGCGCCGCCGGCGGCTGGCACCGATCACCGGCCCGGCCAGCGCCGCCAGCTGGGTGAGCAACGGGGCCGCGACGGGCCGAACCACGATCAGCAGTCCCTCGTTCCGGTCCGGTCCCCGGAGGGATGCCGCTACGACCGGGGTCCGATCCGCAACGTCGGGTCCGAGCATCACCATCAGCGCGGCCAGCTCGCCGGGTGGCACCGTGGTGGTGTCCGCTCCTGTTCCGCGCAGCGCGCTGGCTAGTACCGGGGCCGTTCGCGGGGCCGGTGCCCGAGCCACACCATGAGTCGGCTGGGCCGCACCGCCGGCAAAGTGCCACCAGGACACCCGGGCATGCGGTGCCGGCAGGAGCACTGCGGCCTGCTCTCCCACGACCGGGACGGCCAGCTGGACCAGAGCGGCCACTGCCGCATCGTGACCCACCCCAGCCGTGAGCACTCGGTTTGCCTCCAGCAGGAAGCCTTGCTGGTCAATCGGCGCGCCGGTGGTGTCATGACCCTGCACCCAAGCTTGCCAGCCCTCGGCTAGTCGCCGGAGCCGTCCGCTGACCCGACGCCCGCCGGCTCCGACGACGAAGGACTCGCCACTGCGCCCCAACTCATCACCGAGATCCAGGTCCGGAAACAACCGGCGGGCCGCCACGTTGAGCAGCTGGATCCGGCCCGAGGCGTCTTGCACGATCACGGCTTGGTCGATGTCATCAAGTAGTTCAGGCAGCCCCGATACCAGCAGATCGGCCACGGGTTCCGCGTCAGATGCCATCGCATCTCCTCACCGATACCGACCCGATCCCTGATCTCATTGCGTCGCGACGAGGGTAGACCGCTGCACTGGATGTACTCCCGCTCGCAGCCCAAGGCCAATCGTGGCACGCTGCGCGCATTAAACACCGCGATGTTTCTTGGGAGGCGCACCGTGAGCGCGCAGTCCGTGTCAGCCGCTGAATCAGAGCGGCTGAACCCGCTCGACCCTGCCGCGCTGGAACGAATCCTGCTGGCTCTGGAGGGACTTCGCGACGGCAACTTCCGCCGCCGCCTGGTGGTCACCGACACCAGCATGACCGGCCGGATCGCGACGGTGATCAACCAGATCGCGGACCGCAACCAGTCGCTGGTCGGCGAGCTGGTTGCGGTCCGCGAGGCGGTTGGCCAGCAGGGTCGGACGAGCGAGCGGCTCACCGATGAGGGCGGCGGTGGATGGTCGCTGGCCGCCACGGCGATCAACGACCTGATCGATGACCTAACCCGGCCAACCACCGAGCTGGCGAGGGTGCTGGCCGCAGTGTCCGAGGGTGACCTATCCCCACGGGTGTCTGACCAGCCATTGCGGGGCGACTTCGCCCGGTTGGGGCATACCGTCAACAGATTGCTCGATCAGTTGTCGCTGTTCGCCGCTGAGGTGACCCGGGTAGCCCGCGAGGTCGGCACCGAGGGCAGGCTGGGCGGCCAGGCGCACGTTCCCGGAGTGGCCGGGACGTGGCGAGATCTCACCGATTCGGTCAACGTGATGGCCGGCAACCTCACCGACCAGGTGCGTAGCATCGCCCAAGTGGCCACCGCGGTGGCTCGGGGCGACCTCAGCCGCAAGATCACCGTGGCGACCGCGGTGGCCGGCGGGGACCTGTCGAAGAAGATCACCGTCGAGGCTCGTGGCGAGGTCGCCGCACTGGCCGAGACGATCAACCGGATGGTCGACACCTTGGGGGCGTTCGCCTCCGAGGTCACCCGGGTGGCCCGCGAGGTGGGTACCGAGGGCACCTTGGGCGGCCAGGCCCGGGTGCCCAACGGCGCTGGCACCTGGAAAGACCTCACCGACAACGTCAACTTCATGGCCCATAACCTGACTAGCCAGGTGCGCAACATCGCCCAGGTGACCACTGCGGTGGCAAGCGGTGACCTGTCCAAGAAGATCGATGTGGACGCTCGCGGCGAGATCCTGGAGCTCAAGACCACGATCAACACCATGGTGGACCGGCTGTCCGCGTTCGCCTCTGAGGTCACCCGGGTGGCCCGCGAGGTCGGTACCGAAGGCAAGCTCGGCGGGCAGGCCGAGGTGATCGGCGTGTCCGGCACGTGGCAGCGGCTGACCGAGAACGTCAACCGCCTGGCCGGCAACCTCACCACCCAGGTACGCGCGATCGCCGCGGTGGCCACCGCAGTGACCGCTGGCGACCTGACCCGCCAGATCACCGTCGACGCGTCCGGCGAGGTTGCCGAACTCAAGGACAACATCAACCAGATGGTCGCCAACCTGAAGGAGGCCACCCGGACCAACCAGGAACAGGACTGGCTCAAGACCAACCTGGCGCGGCTGTCCAGTCTCATGCAGGGCCACCGCGACCTGGCTACCGTCGCCTCGCTGGTGTTGAGCGAGCTCGCCCCCCTCGTGTCAGCCCAGCAAGGAGCCTTCTTCCTGGTCCGCACGGACGGCGAAGGGCCGACCTTCTTGGACTTCACCGCCGGCTACGGAATCCACGATCCAGCGGCGATCCGTCGCTTCGTCCTCGGCGAGTCACTGATCGGGCAGGCGGCGCTGGACAAGCGGACGATCCTGGTCACTGAGGCGCCACCGGACTATGCCGCGATCAGTTCCGGCCTCGGCTACACCGCACCGATCAACCTGCTCGTGCTGCCGTTGCTGTTCGAGGACCAGGCGCTGGGAGTGATCGAGTTGGCCTCGGTCAACGAGTTCACCACGGTGCACCGGGACCTGCTCGAACTGCTTCGCGAGACGATCGGAGCGAACGTCAACACCATCCTGGCCAACTCCCGCACCGAGGCGCTGCTGGCCGAGTCGCAACGGCTGACCCAGGAGCTGACCTTAGGTTCGCAGCGGCTGCAGGCCCAGCAGCACGAGCTGCAGAAGTCCAACACGGAGCTGGCCGAGAAGGCCGCCCTGCTGGCGACCCAGAACCGCGCTATCGAGATCAAAAACGTCGAGATCGAGCTCGCCCGCCAGGAGATCGAGGACCGGGCCGCCCAGCTGGCCGCCGCATCGCGCTACAAGTCGGACTTCATGGCGAACATGTCCCATGAGCTGCGTACTCCGCTCAATAGTGCGCTGGTGCTGGCCAAGCTGCTGGCCGACAACCTGGACGGCAACCTGTCGGACAAACAAGTGGAATTCGCCAGAACCATCCACTCCGCCGGCAGTGACCTGCTGCAGCTGATCAACGACATCCTGGATCTGACCAAGGTCGAAGCCGGGCGGATGGAACCGTCGCTGTCTGACGTGGCGATGACCGCCGTGGTGAACTACGTCAAGAGCCTGTGCGAGCCACTAGCCTCCGAGAAGGCACTGCGCTTCACCGTGGAGCTCGATCCCGCGCTGCCAGAGCTCCTGCACACTGACGAACAGCGCCTGCAGCAGGTGTTGCGCAACCTGATGTCCAACGCGGTGAAGTTCACCGATGAGGGTGAGGTGGCGCTGCGGATCCGATCGGTGGCCGCGGCAGAGGTGAAGGGCGGCGCGCCGCGCACCGCCCCCGCCCAGGTGGCGTTCGAGGTGGCGGACACTGGTATCGGCATCGCCACCGACAAGCTGTCTGTGATCTTCGAAGCGTTTCAGCAGGCCGACGGAACGACCAGCCGACGTTACGGCGGCACTGGGCTCGGGTTGTCGATCAGCCGTCAGCTGACCCAACTGCTCGGCGGCGAGTTGACGGTACGCAGCGAACCTGGAGTAGGCAGCGTCTTCACTCTCTATTTACCCGAAGTCGCCGTACCGTCCGCACCGGCGGTTTCTGAGGGCACGGCGCGGGACACTCCATTGGGCACGCTCACCCCACCGGAACTGGCGTCGGCGGCCCGGTCGCTGCCACAGCTGGAGCGGTACTCGGCTCGCGCCGAGACGCCACCGCGCTTCCACGGGGAGAAAATCCTGATCGTCGACGACGACCTGCGTAACGTCTTCGCGTTGAGCAGCATGCTCGAGGCTCACGACCTGCACGTTGTCTTCGCCGACAACGGAGTCGCCGGCGTCCGCGCCCTGGAGCGCAACGAGGACGTCACCTTGGTCCTGATGGACGTGATGATGCCCGAACTGGACGGTAACGCGACGATCACCGCGATTCGCAACCTGAGCCGCTACGCAGACCTGCCCATCATCGCGGTGACCGCGAAAGCGATGAAGGAGGACCGAGCGAAGAGCCTGGCCTCCGGGGCGAACGACTACGTTACCAAACCAGTGGACACCGACCTGCTCCTGCGGCTGATCCACACCCACCTCTACACCCCCCCGGACCCCGAATGACCCATCTAGGGGGTGGACTCGGTCGCGGTGTGTGCAGATCTAGAGACAGGCCGTACCCTAGTGCGTGTGGTCACACACGGCGATCCGGATCAGCGCCCCGTAGCGGCGCTCGGTGCCGTGTGCCAGGCCGACGAACACAGGTGCCCGGCAGCCTCGACCGCGCCCCGCGCCTGTGAGATGGTTCCCGTTGAGCTCACTATCCGATCGCACCGCCCGCGCAGGAGGAAATTTCGATGGTAAAGTCAATAGAGAAAGTACTCACTTTCTTCGTCGTTATCATTTTGATCCTCCTTCTCCTGGACCTGCTGGGAGGTTTCATCGCCGGTTCAGTTCCGGAGGCCGCTGACAGGCTTGGTGAAATTCTCCACAACATGTGGTACGGATTTCAGAACCTCGTTCACTACCACCCTTATCACTGATGCCGGTAGCGCTGGCCGGCGGCGGTAAGAGCTCGGCGCGGAGCCACCCGCCGATGGTGGTGGGTGGCTGGCGCCGCCTCAACCCTTCCGACGGGCGGGGATGCAGCCCAGGCCGGTGAGCGAGGCCTTCAGTCGCTGCGCCAAGAAGCTGAACAGGTTCTTCGCTGCGGCCGGGTCCGGCGAGGGAGCACGGACGGTGAACGGCCGATCGAGGCGCAACCGTGCTGGGGCGATGCTGACCACGTTGCGGCAGTAGTTCTTCGCGGTATCGACCCCAGGATCCAGGGGCGGCTGGTCCACCCCGGCCCGGTACAGATTAATTTTCGCGATATTCGGCTTGCCGTTGACCTTCACCATCGGATCATTAGGCGGCACAAGCGCCATCGGTGGTGCTTGCGCGGCTGCGGCCTGCAGCTCGTTCAGTGCCAACGAGGGTGCGGGAGTGCCGCCCGCAGTGAGGTCAGGCGCGGTGAAGGGGGTACAGCGCAGCGCCGGGTTGATAAACCCGGTTAACAGCCCGTTGTCACTGGCGTTTTTGAGGACGGTGCGCACGGGCAGCGCCGCAATGTTCGCCGCATTGTCCTGCGCGGTACGCCCGTTAGGCAACGCCAGATAACGGGTAGTGAGGTTGTCGCTCTGGTCCTGATCGATTACCGCGAAGTCTCGGGTGGTTGGGCAGGGCTGACCGTCACGGGCCATGCCGACGGGCGGCACCTTCAGCTTGCGAGCGCCGATCGCGGCGTGAGCCGCACGGAAGAACTCTGGGGCGCCACAGTAGGCGAACTGCCCGAACGGCGAGCCCGGCACACCATTGACGCAACCGTCCGTGGCGCCACGCAAAGTCAAAGTGTTGCCCTGGAACCCGAACCACAGCCCGACCACGGAACCTGCGGTCAGCTTCGGAAGAACCGGCGGGACCGCCGGCCGGGTCCCCTGATCGACAACCAGCGGCCGGTAGATCGCCAATGCACCCGTTTCCGGATCGATGATCGTGGCTTCGACGAACGCCGACTGGTTGGCGTTGGTCTCATGGCAGGCGCCGTTGCGGCGATTTTTCGCCACCAACTGGTAGGGCGTGGCCAGGCCCTGCGCGGTGAGCGGCGCCGCCGGGACGATCAGTATGCAGCTCGGATTGGGCGCCTTGCCCCCGCCACCACCAGGCGCCGCTTGCAGCTTACGGTGACGCTCATTGTTGCGTCCCTTACCGGCCGGGTCCGGGTTTGGGTCCGGCTCGCTGACGGCCATAGCCGGGGCTTCGTCCTCCGTCTCCGGCTGAGTCTCGCCATCCTTTTGAACTCCAGGAGCGCCGCTCGCCGACGCTGCGGCACGTGCCGGCGCAGGGCCGGCCTGGGCCTGCCAAGGCGCAATCATCGCGATCGGCAGCACGGCCGCAACGGCAGGCAAGCTCCAGCGGACGAAGCATGGTGGGCGGGGAGTCACCAGCGCGACCTCATCTCGAGTCAGTCAGTGAGCGGGGCAGTCAGCGCGGCGGACACTACGACGCACAGTCGCCGGCCAGCCCAGACCTGAGAGCCCTGCGCACTCGGCGGCGCCCACAGGTGCGTTCACAGCGACGAAGAGCCGCGCTTTAGCCCAAATGCCGGAGTCGTAGGGCCATGTGCCGGGCACCGTTCTCAGCTCAACTGTCTCATCGCCAGCCAGCCGACCATCGCACCGCTCAGCCGACCATCGCACCGCTCGGGGCACCAGCAAGGCGCAAGCGCGAGTGGCCGGCCGAACCGGTTCTGCGCCACATACGTATGTTGGGGCGTAAGGCTGCGGACCGAGGGTCGTGCTGGCCCTGTGAACGTCGGCTGGAATTATCTTGTCGGCTCGCCGAATTTGATCATCTGTCGGCTGCCGACGGTTAGCACCGAGTCGGCTTTCGCGGGGTCACGCGAAGCACCGTCGCCAAGGTCCCCCACTCAGCGCGCTTGTTACCAGGTCCGAATGAGCTAGTGGGCAGCGACCACAGTGTGTGATCGCTGCCCACTAGTGCTGTCAACCTTCAGCTGCTACCGACGAAGGGCATCAAGACTGCGTTCCGTGTCCATCAAACGAGAGCGCCGCCGACCAGAGGCCGGAAAATTGGCGTACCCGTTAACAGGAACTGGTAGCGGAAGAGCCAACTTGACCGCGATACGCTCAGCGCCGCCGTACAGCAGCGGTAGTGCACCTGCCACTACTCCGCCTGTTCGGTTGATGTGCTCGACGCCAGGAACGATGACCTCGGCGTGCTTGACCATCGTCTTCACGTTTGCCAAGCAGTCATCGAAATTGTCCGCGATACAGCGCAGCAGAAACCCCACCGCAAACAGGTAACTCGCGAGAACCACAATCAACAACGCGCTGAGGGCTACCGTCAGGACAACAAGAATCATGCTTAGCCCTCTCCAGCCAGGACCCTGGTCAGGAACGAGTGATGCACCAGACCCTCCGCTAATACCGAATCAACCCTGTCCGCCGTGATAGGAATAAGGGCAGAATTGGCGGTATTCTCCGGAATAGCCCGGAGGGTATCCCGGACTCCCGCCACGCTTCGATCGATAGACCTCACCATCGACAGCAGAGAGCTCAGCAACAGGATCACGACAAGAGCAACGCCGAAGCCCATCAGTATCGCGACCCACCAAAAGGTGATCTCTTCAGGAGCATATCCATCAGGCCCACCCGCATACCCAAATATAAATGCCATCACTAACCTCCCAGCCGAGCACGTCCGCGTTGCAGGCCTCCGAGGATGACCTCAGCGTGATCGATTGTCTGTCGCAGGTCAGCCAACGGGACCGTGTTCCGATATGCCTGCTGTAGAGCCGCGTTAATCTGTGGCGCTTGGCGGGCGATCCGCGCGGCGAGGACCAGGAGTGGCGCTACCAGCGCGACCACCACCGCGATCACCACGACAGCGATCGCGAAACCCAAATACCAGCCAAACAGATGCGCTTCACCGGGCCCGGGCACCTGTTGCGCAAGAAACACCATCCCGCAGCCCTCCTTTCAGTGGCAGTAGGTATTATGCAGTAGTTATTATGGAGTCATCAAGACCTAACGGCCCGGTGCGGTCGTCACACACGTCGACTCCAGATAACTCATCAGCGTCTGGGTCGGCTTCTGAACATGGTGCGCTTCCTTGAGATGGTCGGCCACCTGACGCAGCAGAGCCTCTTTGTCAGAAGAGGTGAGTTGCGAGCCGCATTCCTGATGGCCGCACATGAATTCATACATCTGTACCACTCCTTCGATTCGATCCCAAAAAAACCCCCAGCGGTCAGCAACTCAACGATGTTGACTGTTAAACTTGTTCCGCCATAGCCCGTACCGGTGCGAGATTGGCGTTGATCGAAGGTAGAACCTCCGGAAGCGTCCTCGTCTGGTAGGCGATGGCGTTGACTCCCACGATGACCGCACCCAGTGTCCAGGCAACATGCTTCAGTTGAAAAATTACCTTCAACAACGAGATCCCGACAACGGCCACGACCAGCGCGACAGCCAGCAATGTGACCCACGCAGCTGCAGGCATAACTTCCTCCTCTCCACTCTATCGTTCATCCGGCCCGTTCACACACTAGACGCCCCACCACTAGACACCCAGTGCACCTAGTAGATGACCGACACGTTTCACATAGCGGGTCGACCCGGCGGCGATTTCGCCAACCGCACCGTCTGTTACAGTCAACAACTCAGGGACGTTGTCGAGCTTTCCAGTCAAAACCACGCCGTGGTACAAAATGTCATCAACTGCCTTGCGGATGCGATCCACTGGCGCGACGATACGCTTCATCAGCACCATAACGATAGGCAACACCACGAAGACCAGGATGAGGTCACCAATCCACCATAAGATCATATCCAGCCTCTCTTTCGCTCACAATAAGCGTCATCACGATTTTCCCCAGACGAAGATTCGACCGAAGAATCTTTTCAGCGCAGTCATAGTCGCCTGCATGGCGATACTGAAAAAATTTACCGGAACAACGACTCGCTGCACAGAGGCCTCACCTCGGGCAGCCCGTCCAATATCGTCCGCAATACATTTAGCAAAACTCTTCATGATCACGCTAGTGACATCCTGGACCGCGCTTCTGCCAAGCCGAGCAGCCGCTCCGGAGAGCTGGAGGTCCTGAGCCACCTTGACCCGCGTTCCCGTTCCAGATGGAACCAGTGTCGAGGTCACCGACATGGTGGCCTGACCCATGCCTTTCTCCGCCGACCCAGACGCATTCATCACGATCCGCTTGGCGGCCTCGTCACGCAACACGATCTGAGCCGTACCGGAAAACTTGAGTGGCACCGACCCCAACTTGGTCGTCACTCGTCCCTTGTACACGTCACCATTGACATTGACATCGGTGAGCTCGGCACCTGGCAGGCACGGGGCAATCCGCGGCACTTCTTGCATGTGCCGCCATACCTGCTCGAGCGGCGCGGCAACCTCGAACTCGCTTTCAATCAGCATCAACCACTCACTCTCCTGCTCACGCTACTTTACGGGCAGCGGACGTAGTACTCCCACCGAAATTTCACAGTTCTCCCCGTCCCTCGCTCCCGTGCCGGCGTCTTGATGAGCTCGCCTGCGCCCCACGTCCATTTTTACTGTGACTTTAGGCTACTAGTCCACACGGATGGGTGTGGACGTGTCAAGAGCGTCTACGCGCCCCCAACGTGCCCGAACGCGGAAGCCATCCGGGCCAGACGTCACAGGCAAGGCCCCGTGTTGATAGTTGTTTTACAGTCGGAGTTGCGGGAATATCAGGCCATGGCTATCGCAGCTCCGTTGACCTTGCGCGAGGGCGACCGTGGCCGCTTGGAGGCGTTGGTGCGCTCGGCATCAGCGCAGCCGAGCCTCGCGCAACGAGCGCGGATGGTGCTGATGTCGGCGGAGGGCCTGACGAACACGGAGATCGCTCGCCTGACCGGGTCGACTCGTCCGACGGTGCTGAGCTGGCGTAACCGCTATGCCACCGGGGGGATCAACGCGCTGCGCGACTTGCCCCGGTCTGGCCGGCCGGCCGTAGTGGATGAACTTGAGGTGGTGGCCGCCACGCTCGCTAACGGCGGTCGCCCACCAGCGCATCTGAGAGCGAGCCACTGGTCATCCCGACTGCTAGGCCAGCAGCTGGGCATCTCCTTCGCCACGGTCGCTCGAATCTGGCGTAAGTGGGGGATCCAGCCGGATCGGCCCGTACCGGCCGACCCCGCGCAAAGACACGTGCAAGGACAACCTGCGGGTGTGCCCGACCCCTGGATCAGGCTCATCGAAGTCTCCCTGGGCATCATCACTGAGCAGGCCATCCGGGGGGGAACCTTCGCCTCGGTACGCAACCTCATCGACGCCCTGGGCGCCCTTACCAGCGGCTGGCAGGACCACCACGAACCGTCCAGTCGGGCCGGTGCCCCCCCGGAAACCACCGAGCAGGCCACCGAGACCATTGGTGGGAGCCCGAGCCGTCAAGCTACTTCTGACACGTATGATGACCTCCGTAGAGGATCTTCACGATTGGTTGAAAATGGCCTTCCGCGGGATCTGGATCAGTCAGCGGGCCCGACTCGGGACACGAAGCCGGTGCGGGCGGAGCTCCATGGGACGCGAGGCCGGCGGTCTGGACCGACAAGCAGGCCTAGCAGCTAGCCCGCCGTTGCCCGAGCGGGCGAACCCGCTGCGAGCAGTGATATTCGATGTGGACGGAACGCTCGCCGACACCGAACGAGACGGTCATCGGGTGGCGTTCAATGAGGCCTTCGAGGCCGCCGGGATGAACTACCGGTGGAGCGTCGAGGAATACGGTGAGCTTCTCACCATAACCGGTGGTCGTCGGCGCATCGAACGCTACCTCCAATCCCGTGGGCACTGCGCTACCGAGGCCGCTGCGCTGGCGGCGCAGCTGCACCGGGACAAGACCCGTCGGTTTGCGGCGTTGGTCCGCACGGGCGCGCTCTTGGCCCGGCCAGGAGCGGCAGGGCTGATCACAGCACTGCGGGCCGAAGGTGTGGCCACCGCGGTCGCGACCACTGGCACCGGCGATTGGGTGCTGCCATTGCTCGACGTGCTTTTCGGGCTCGATGCCTTTGACGTCGTCGTCACCGGGTCAGACGTTACTGACCTCAAGCCCGATCCGGCCGTCTACCTGGAGACGCTGGTCCGCTTGGACCTGACACCCGCTGCCGCGGTAGCCGTGGAGGATTCGGCGAATGGGGTGCAGGCCGCCGTCTCCGCAGGGCTGCGGTGTGTGGCCGTGGTCAACGAGTACACCCGTGGCCAGGATCTGTCTGGCGCGGTGGCGGTACTCGACGACATGGCCCGCCCAGGGGGGATCTCGGTACTCCGTGGCGACCCGTGGTGGGCGCAGGGTCTGACCGTCGCGGCGTTGCGGCGCCTAACTGGCGGTGGGGAGTGTGGGGAGTAACGTCGATCGGGAGATAAAACCCGTGTTCTGTGTGCAGGAGGTGCATCAGGCGTGTCCGGATCGGTTCGGGTGGCGGTGATCGGGTCCGGTCCTTCCGGGCTGTACGCGGCCGATGAGCTGAGTAAGCACGACGCGGTATCAGTCGATGTCGTGGACCGGCTGCCCTGCCCGTATGGACTGTTGCGCTATGGCGTGGCGCCGGATCACCTGAAGATGAAATCTTTGGAGATCACTCTGCGTAAGATCCTGGAGCGGCCCCACGTGCGGTTTCTTGGTGGAGTTGAGCTGGGTGCCGGTATCAGCGCCGGTATCACGGTGGACGAGCTGCGCGAATACTACGACGCGGTGGTCTACGCGACTGGGTCACCAGTGGATCGCCGGCTGTCCATTCCTGGTGAAGACCTGCCCGGCTGCTTCTCGGCAACCCAGTTCGTAGCCTGGTACTGCGGCCACCCTGACGCTGAGGTGGACGCGTTCACCTTGGATGCGCGCAGCGCGGTGGTGGTCGGGGTGGGCAACGTCGCGGTGGACGTCGCTCGAATTTTGGCGAAGACCGCGCAAGAGCTGAGCGTCACCGACATGCCCGAGCACGTGCTGAAAGTACTTGATATGAGCACTGTCAGCGATATCCATATTGTCGGCAGGCGCGGCCCGGCGCAGGCCAAATTTACCACCAAGGAGCTGCGCGAGCTGGGCGAATTAGCTAATGCCGATGTGGTGGTCGACCCCGGGGAGCTGGTGCTCGATGAGGCCGGAAAGGAGCTGGTGGAAACAAACAAAACAGTGCGGCGCAACCTCGAGACGCTGCAGGAATGGTCTACCCGACCCCACCGCGGTCGAGCCCGGCGGATCCACCTGCGGTTCCTGCTCGCTCCGGTGGCCGTGCTCGGCACCGCCGCTGTGGAGGCAGTGCAGTGTGAGCGCAACGAACTGGACGGCTCCGGCGGCGTCGCCGGCACCGGTGAGATGGTGACCCTGCCGGCCCAGCTGCTGCTTCGCTCGGTGGGCTACCGCGGGCTGCCGTTACCCGGCGTCCCGTTCGACGAGCGGTCCGGGGTGATCCCGCACGTGGACGGTCGGGTCCAGCGCAACGGTTGCACCGCAGCCGGCGAGTACGTGGTCGGCTGGATCAAGCGCGGCCCCACTGGGGTAATCGGCACCAACAAAAGTGACGCCAAGGAGACCATCGAGCGCCTGCTGCATGACCTCGATGCGCTGCCCCGCGCCCCGCACCGCCAACCAGAAATAATCATCGAAAGACTCACCCGACGGGGCGTGGGAGTGGTCACCTGGGCCGGCTGGGAAGCGATCGACACCGCCGAGCAGGAGCTCGGGGTCGCAGCGGGACGTACCCGCATCAAGATCGCCAGCCGGGAAGCGCTGCTCATCGCCGCCGGGCAGGGCAAATTATACCGAACCTAGTGGTCAACAACCGCACTTGTGCCCTAAAAGAGTGGCTTCGCGCCCATGGCGGCGCAGGAGGGTTACGGTGCGAATGCGAACAGCTCAGAGAGGAGCCACCGTGTTGCTACGCCGCGTTGCCCACCCGCTGATTGCCGTCGTATCCATCGCCAACGGCGTGGAAACCCTGATCAACCCGAAGCCGAAGATCGAAGCAACCGCGCCGCTGCTGGCAAAGACCCAGGGGGCATTGCCGGCGACCGTCAGCCCGACGCTGGTCGTGCAAGCGGGCGCTGCCGTGAAGATTACCGCCGGACTGATGATGGCCCTCGGATGGGCGCCCCGGATTGCCGCGACGATGCTCGCCGCGGACCTGATCCCGAGCACAGTGGCCGAGCACCCATTCTGGTCCCCTGGCCCCCCCGACACCCGCAAGGCACACCAGCAGCACTTCCTGGCCAATTGCGGCCTGCTTGGTGGGTTGCTGCTGACTATCACCACTCCCGGCGTCAAGCAGTCCAAGCGTGCCAAGAAAAACGCGAAGCGCCGAGCCCGAAAGAAGGCGCGGTAAGCGGCACCGTGCGCTGACTCAGCGGGAAAGGGGCGGTGGGCCATGAGGTGCTAGGAAGCCCCGACCATCCGCATGGCGGGGACCGTTAGCGCACGCGCGACACCCGTCGGCTCGGCCAGCCGGGAAGGCTCGATCACCCGCGACTCGGTGACGATGGCGGTAACCAGGTCAGCAGGGGTCACGTCGAAGGCGGGGTTCAGCGCGGTGGACTCGGCTGGCGCCATCCGCCAGCCACCTACCAGGAGCACCTCGTCGGGATCTCGGTACTCAATGGTGACCGCTGCTCCGGTGGGCGTGTCCGGGTCCAGCGTGGCGGTGGGGGCGGCCACCACGAACGGGATACCGGCCTTGGCCGCGGCCAGGGCCAGCGGGTAAGTGCCCACCTTGTTCACCACGTCGTAGTTGGCGGCGATCCGGTCTGCTCCGACGATCACCGCGTCGATCTGCCCACTGGCGATCAGTCCCGGACCTGCGGCGTCGACCACCACCTGATGCGGCACACCCAGCTGGGCAAGCTCCACCGCGGTGATCCGGGAGCCCTGCAGCAGCGGGCGAGTCTCCCCGACCACCACCATGGTGATCAGCGAGTCGGCATGCAGCGCCCGGACCACGCCCAGCGCGGTGCCCCACTCCACACAGGCCAGCGCGCCCGCGTTGCAGTGCGTGTGCAGCACCATCGGCCGGTCACCCACGTAGCTGCGCAGCAGGGCGGCGCCGAGCCGGGACAACGTCGCGCACGCCCGCACGTCGGCCTCCACCAGAGCCTGCGCGGCGTCCAGCACCGCGGCTGGTCCCCGCGACACCGCGGGCAGCACATGGCGCACCGCCCAGCTCAGGTTTGCCGCGGTGGGACGGGCTCCGGCGATGCGACGGGCATCGGCCCGCACGGCTTCAGGATCGTAGCCACGCTGCGCCGACCGCGCCGCAGCAAGCGCAACGCCGAGCGCGCCCATCGCACCCAGCGCAGGCGCCCCACGCACCACCAACCGGTGGATCGCGTCCACCACCTCACTGACGGTATGCAGGGCCAGCCGCCGCTGTTGCGGCAGGGCCGTCTGGTCAATGACATCGACGTGTCCGTCGACCCACTCAATAGTGCGCATGGATGCCTTACTCCCGGATTCGGCCTGCGGGCAACCTACGCGTCAGGCGGCGGGTAGCGCACCGCCGGGCGGATGATCCCACTGCGTCGATCCCGGCGAACCGGAGCCGAGAGGTCAGCGCTGAGTAATCGCGGTGTACTCCCGTTCGGCGTAACCTGTGTAAACCTGGAGCGGCCTGCCGATCTTGGTTTCCGAGTCACTGATCATCTCGCGCCAGTGCGCGATCCAACCCGGTAACCTCCCCAGGGCGAAGAGCACCGTGAACATCTTGGTCGGAAAACCCATCGCCCGGTAGATCAGACCGGTGTAGAAGTCGACGTTGGGGTAGAGCTTGCGCTCGACGAAGTAGTCATCAGCCAGCGCCCTGGCCTCCAGCGCCAAGGCGATATCGAGCAACGGGTCATTGACCCCCAGCTTGTGCAGGATGTCGTCCGCGGTCTTTTTGACTATCTTCGCTCGTGGATCGTATTGCTTGTAGACACGATGCCCGAAACCCATCAGTCGCGCGCCACCAGCATGATCTTTCACCCTCGTGACGAAGGCGTCCACATCACCCCCTTCGGTGCGGATGCGCTCGAGCATCTCGAGCACCGACTGGTTCGCTCCACCGTGCAGCGGGCCGAACAGCGCATTGATCCCCGCCGAGATCGAGGCGAACAGGTTGGCATGCGCGGAGCCCACCATCCGCACGGTGGACGTCGAGCAGTTCTGCTCGTGGTCGGCGTGCAGCATGAACAACAGGTCCAGCGCGTCAGCCACCACCGGATCGACCTCGTAGGGTGCCGCAGGCAGCCCGAAGGTCATCCGCAGGAAGTTGTGCACCAAGCTCATCGAGTTGTCCGGGTAGAGGAACGGCTGACCGATCGACTTCTTGTAGGCGTAAGCGGCGATGGTGGGCAGCTTGGCCAGCAGCCGTACGGTAGAAATCTCTACCTGGTCATGGTCGAATGGGTTGAGACTGTCCTGGTAGAAGGTGGATAGCGCGGATACCGCGCTGGACAGCACCGGCATCGGATGGGCGTCGCGCGGGAAGCCGTCGAAGAAACGCTTGAGGTCCTCGTGCAACAGGGTGTGTATGCGGATCAGGTCGGTGAAGTTATCCAGCTGCCCGCTGGTTGGCAGATCCCCGTAGATCAGTAGGTAGCTGGTCTCCAGGAAGGTTGAGCGTTCAGCCAGGACTTCGATCGGGTAGCCACGGTAGCGCAGCACGCCTGCGTCGCCGTCTATATAGGTGATCTCTGACGAGCACCCGGCGGTGTTCATGAACCCCGGGTCGAGAGTGATCATCCCAGTGTCGGCCCGCAACCTGTCCAAGCTGATCCCGGACGCCCCCTGGGTAGCCCTGATAATTGGCATCAGGTGCTCGCCCCCCGAGTACCCCAACCGCACAGTTTCTTCACCAGACACACCCACAAGGTAGCTCGCCCCGCGTTCTGGAGACAGCACGCAGGTATCACACCGCGAATTGGCGCAGTCTGATCCCCCAAACGTGTCATGGCTGGTACGATTTACGGGGCGAGTCGCTCAACAGCCCAGTTGCCGTCGTTGGCGAGGTGGTAACGCAGCCGGTCATGCATCCGGTTGGGTCTGCCTTGCCAGAACTCCACGCTCACCGGTCGGATCCGCACGCCGCCCCAGTGCGGGGGCAACGGAATCTGATCGGCATCGGCGAACCGTGTGGCGGCGTACTCCAGCGCAACGTCCAGCGCGCGCCGGTCGGGCACCACAGTGGACTGCGCTGAGGCCCACGCCCCCAGCTGAGCGCCCCGAGGACGGGTCTTCCAGTAATCCATAGCCTCTTCCGCCGGGAGCACCTCGATCGGCCCGCGCAGCTGCACCTGACGGTGCAGCGCAATCCAAGGAAATGTCGCCGCAGCGAAGGCGGTGGCCTGGAGGTCGTGCATCTTGGCGGAGGTGAAGTTGGTGTAGAAGACGACACCCCGCCGATCGAGGCCCTTGGCCAGCACGGTCCGAGAGCTGGGCAGCCCGTCAGCGCTCGCAGTGGCCAGCACCATGGCGTTGGGCTCGGGAAGGCCCGCAGTGAGGGCGTCGTCGAGCCAACTCGCGAACTGCTCATACCACGTGCCGGCGAGGTCGGCCTCGTTCAGCGCGTGGACGGTGTCGCCGGGATAGGCGACCCGCATCCGCGCCAGCTCAGCGGTCCAATCCCCCTGTTGGGTCCACCCAGCTGCCACGTCGCACACTCCCGATTCATGGTCCACTTGCGTAAAGACCCGTGGAAACCCGTAAAAACCCAGGTCCATATTGCCTTAGAGCGGCTGTCAGGTGCACTGTTGGTTGTCACGCGCGGCGCCGCACTGTGGCGTACGCCTACACCCGCTGGCCGGTCAGCGACCCGCGCGCACCCAGTTGAGGGCCTTAACCGCAACCGCGCGAGGAGGACGGCGTGACTGTGTTGAACAGGTTGAACGGGTTGGCACTTACCACAGGTTTCAAACCGGGGCTAGAGGGTGTGATCGCTTTCCACACCGAGATCGCAGAACCAGACCGGGATGGCGGGGCGTTGCGCTATCGTGGCGTGGACATCGAAGATTTGGCTGGTCACGTCACCTTCGGCGACGTGTGGGCGTTGCTGACCGATGGACGCTTCGGACACGGCCTGCCACCCGCCGAACCATTTCCCCTCCCAGTGCACACCGGTGACGTCCGGGTCGACGTGCAAGCCGCGCTGGCCATGCTCGCCCCGATCTGGGGCTACCGTCCGCTGCTGGATGGCTCCGACGCGCAGGCCCGCGCGGATCTGGCCAGGGCGTCGGTGATGGCGCTGTCCTACATGGCGCAGTCTGCCCGCGGAATCCACCAGCCAGCCGTCCCGCAGCACCGAATCGACCAGTGCACCACCATCACCGAACGCTTCATGACCCGGTGGCGCGGCGACCCAGACCCGGCACACGTCAAGGCCGTCGACGCCTACTGGGTGACGGCCGCTGAGCATGGGCTCAATGCTTCGACCTTTACCGCTCGGGTGATCGCCTCCACCGGCGCTGACGTCGCCGCTTGCCTGTCCGGGGCGATCGGCGCGATGTCCGGCCCACTGCATGGTGGCGCGCCGGCGCGGGTGCTCCCGATGATCGAGGAGGTGGAGCGCACCGGCAACGCCACCGAGGTGGTCCGCGCAGTGCTGGATCGCGGTGAGCGGCTGATGGGATTCGGCCACCGAGTGTACCGGGCCAAAGACCCACGAGCCCGGGTACTGAGCCGGTTCTGCAAGGAGCTCGGTGCGCCGCGTTACGAGGTGGCGGTGGCGGTGGAGCAGGCCGCGCTGGCCGAGCTGGCCGACCGGCGGCCGGACCGGGTGATCGAAACCAACGTCGAGTTCTGGGCTGCGGTGATCCTGGACTTTGCGCAGGTCCCGCCGCACATGATGCCAGGGATGTTCACCTGCGCCCGGACTGCGGGCTGGTGCGCGCACATCATGGAGCAGAAATGCACCGGCAGGCTGGTCCGTCCGGTGGCGCAGTACGTCGGGCCGCCGCCCCGGCGCCGCTGGGACGTGTCGGGCTGGGACGACATCGGGCGCCCCTGAGCCGGTCCGGTATGTCCTCCGGCGAAGGACCTACCGCCGGAGGACATACCGGGCGAACAGCTGGCCCCGCGACTCCAGCAGCCACACCAGCTCCAGGTCGACCAGTTCAACCAGCGGCGCCCGGTCGACGATGGAGCGTGACCCCGCGCTGCCGGCCAGTGCGGGCGCGATAGACAGGAACAGCTCGTCGATCAGGCCGGCCGGAAGCAACGCGGTGTTGAGGTTCGGGCCGCCCTCGCACAGTACCGAGCGCACGCCGTGCTCGGTGCGCAACCGGGTGAGCATCACGGAGAGGTCCACCTCCTCGCCCGGTGCCGGGCGCAGGTAGCTGACCTGCGCTGGGCACTCCGCGAGTTCGGCGGCGCTGGCGGTGAGCACGACCACCCGGGAATGCGGGTCAGCCAGCAGTGGCACGTCGGGGGTCAGGGTCAACCGGCGGCTCGCGACGATGGCCAGCGGGTCGGGCGCCAGCCCACGGGTGACCCGGCGCTCCCGGTGCGCTGGGTCACGGACCAGGCGCCCGTACCGCTCAATACGTACCGTCCCCGCACCAACCATGACCGCATCGACGTGTGCCCGCAGCTCCTGGAACAGCTGCCGGTCCGCAAGGTTGCTCATCGGGGCGCTACGGTGCGCCACCGTGGCCGCGCCGTCGGCGGTAGCCACCATGTTGAGCACCACATACGGTCGATGATCCGGGGCCAGATCGGCCAGTGCGAGACCGTCCAGAGCTTGAACGGCGGTGACCCTGCCGGGCTCAGGCAGCAGCCGCCGCAACACCACGGGGAGCGCATCCACGGCGGTAGAGCCCATTTTTTGGGTCATGAGAGTGGTGACGCACTGGCAGCCCGGCCGTGGAGAATCCGGACAAAAAATGACATATCGGCTCGCTCGTTCGACGAGGGAGCCGATCCACCCACAATGTCACCGCACGTCTCGACCGACCCATCATCATCATGACTCACTCTGCTCACCACCTACATCATGATCGACATTCAACAGTCGCCATAGCCCTTCGGGATATCGTGAGACTCCGGACGCCGCGCGGTGCCGCGCTTCTCATACTGCCACTTCCCTCAGCACGTGATCGAGTGTAAACTTTAGATTATGTCGGCTTCGCAGGCCCAAGTGAGCTAGTTACGAACCCAATAGTGAAACGACTGCGTTCCGAGTCTGATCGAGTGCCAGAACATTCCTCTCGGGGTTGGAGGTAACAGTGAATGAGTTCGGGGATCCGCACCTCGGTGGATGGTGGGCGGGCCTGATCATTGGGTTGGTAGTCGTGGTGATCGTGGTGATCGTTGTCAGCGCGCTCCTGGTGCTGGCATCCCGGATCAACGCGCAAGCGCGGGCGGCGGCTCATGAGCTTGAGGAGACACGGGCGACCACGCAACCGCTCGCGGAACTGGGCCGCACGAACAACACGCTCCAGAGCATCCTCCGGGGCGCTCGGACCGCTCGACAAGCATTGGGGGGATAACGATGGCCTTAGCTCTCGCCACTGAAGAGATCACGTTCTGGCAGGTTATGCTGGTTATCGGGGCGGCCGTGATAGTTGTCGTGATCGCGCTTCTCAGCCTGCTTCTCAAGCTCGTCCGCTCCATCGAAACCAGCGTTCTGGGAGTGGGCGAGGTGGCCCAAGGGGTTGCCGGCAACACGGCCAATATCAAGATTGCACTCACTGTCGCAGCCACCCTGGATGAGATCGCGGACGAGGCACGCCGCCACGCTCAACTTCTGGGGGTGGGGGCGCGATGAGCACGGAACTGCTCGTGATCCTCACCGTCGTCGAAATTCTGGCCCTGGTAGTTGTGTTGGCGCTGTTCGTTATTTTGATCACTCGCCGGCTGCGCGCTATCGCCAACGCCCTCGGACGGGTGAGTGAAGGGGTCATCAGGTCGATTCAAGGGGACGTGTGTCTTATTGGCGCCGGCGCCGCGATCCTGAACCGGAAGCTGAATGCGATCGCCGGCGCGCTACCAGCGATCGCGGCGAAGGCTGAGTCGCTGCCTGCATCGCAGAGGCAGACTCAGGGCGCCGCGGCGATGAGGCGGCGGTAAGACAATGGAGGCGACGATGGTCCTGTGGTGGATCGGCAACGCGATCTTCTTCCTGGTGGTCATACCCGTCGTGGTGGTGCTCCTGCAGCGCCTGGCGAGGTCCTCCGTCGATGTCGGAAAGCGCATCGACACCATTCACGATCAGGCGGGGGGTATCGTCAAGGCACTTGACGATGTGAAGCAGCTGATACCCACTCGCGACGCCGTGAAACGGGTGGGGGCTGGCCTCACCCGTTATGTGCAGGCGGTTGACCGGATCCTCTGAGGAGCGAATTTACCATGCCGATAGCCGCTGTATTCACAATCATCGGCGCAGTGCTCACCGTGCTGGTGCTCGCTGCCTACCTGATCAGTATTGCGTTCGTTCTCGGGCGCATCAACGCCAAGCTCCGCGCAGTCAACGAAGGTCTCTACTTGGTGACCGAAAAGACCAAGCCAGTTGGATCGATCGTCGGAGAGATCAACAGCGACCTTGCCGGAGTAGACAACGCCTTGCGGGCCGTGCTCGCCAGGTAGCGAACACCGTGCCGCCGACAGATCCAAGTTAGATCCAAGTTGACAACGTCCTCGCCGGAGGTCACGCTCGCGCCGTTGACATGAGGGTAGGCAACTGCCCGCCCCGTGGTCCACCGCACGACAACTCCGGAGACTGCATGACCACCCCGACGCGGCCGCAACTGAGTGCCGCAACCGGGCAGGTGACGAGTTCGCCCCAGCGCGTGACCGGGGTGGCGACGCTGGTGGGGGTGCTCGCCACGCTCGTGATCGCGCTGGGCCTCGCGGCATGGTGTCGTGGCGAAGCCCATCAGCTGCTCGGGTCCGCTGCGGCCAGCAATGACGCGCTGGTCGATGTCGCAACCACCGGGCAGGTCTCCGGGCAGGTGCGCGATGCGGTGCAACGCGTTTTCTCCTACGACTTCGCCCGGCTGGATGACAACGAACGGGCTGCCGCCGACGTCATCACCGGCCCATTTGGCCGGGATTATCATCAACAGTTCGCCCGGGTACGGGAGCTGGCGCCGCAGCAGCAGGCCGTGGTGGTGGCGACCGTGCCCGCTCTGGCCGTCAAGGTGCTCGACGGGGACCGGGCGATCGTGGTGGTGTTCATCGACCAGCGGGCCAACCGGAGCGGCCAAGCACAGCCGCTGCTGGCCGCCGGTAGGCTCACCGTCGCTGCGCAACGAGTCAACGGCAGCTGGAAGATCGCTGATGTGGAGCCGTTCTGAGCACCCCACGCGATCGTCACGGGGCGCAGGGGAGGGTCCGTGGGCGTAGGCGTCGAGGTGGTGGTGGAGGGGCTGACGAAGTCTTTTGACCAGTCCACCATCTGGTCTGACGTGACACTGACGCTGCCGCCGGGTGAGATCAGTGTCTTAATGGGTCCCTCGGGTACGGGTAAGTCGGTTTTTCTCAAAAGCCTGGTCGGGCTGCTCAAACCCGAACGCGGCTCGATCGTCATTCACGACACCGATCTGGTGCGCTGTAGCGAGCGCAGGCTGTATGAGATCCGCAAGCTGTTCGGAGTGCTGTTCCAGGATGGCGCATTGTTCGGCTCGATGAACCTGTATGACAACATCGCTTTCCCACTTCGCGAGCACACCCGCAAGTCCGAGATCGAGATCCGTTCCATCGTGGGCGAGAAGATGGAGATGGTCGGGCTGACCGGCGACGAGCGCAAGGTGCCCGGACAGATCTCCGGGGGGATGCGCAAGCGCGCGGGCCTGGCTCGGGCTCTGGTGCTCGACCCGGAGATCGTGTTGTTCGACGAGCCGGACTCGGGGCTGGACCCGGTCCGCACGGCGTACCTGAACCAGTTGATCGTGGATCTCAACGCGCAGACCGATTCCACGTTTCTGATCGTCACCCACGACGTCAACACTGCTCAGACCCTGCCGGATAACATCGGCATGCTTTACCGCAAGCAGCTGACCATGTTCGGGCCCCGCGAAGTGCTGCTGACCAGTGCGCATCCGGCGGTCGCGCAATTCCTCAACGGCCGCCGGCAGGGCCCGATCGGAATGTCGGAGGAGAAGGATTCCGGTCAGGCGCAGCGCGAGCTGGCCGAGATTGACGGCGAGTTGGCCGGGCCACCCGATCTCAAACCCCAGCTGACGCCCTCACCGGGCCTGCCCGAACGCAAGGCCGTGTCCCGCCGCATGAATCGTGTCATGGGTATGCTGTCCACCCTGCCCATCACTGCCCAGGACGCCATCCGCGCCAACCGCACCGAGGAGATCGAGACTCGGTGAGGAGCATCTTCCCGGTACGGGAGTTCATCGAACAAGCGTGGTTCGTCACCAGGGTCTCCGCGCTGCCCACCGCCCTGTTCACCATCCCCTTCGGCGCGACCATCGCGCTGCTGCTCGCTGAGCTGACCCGGCAGTTTGGCGCCCAGGCCCAGACCGGTGCCGGCAGCGTGCTCGCGATCGTCCAGCAGGCAGCGCCGATCGTCACCGCGCTGCTGATCGCCAGCGCCGGCGGTGCGGCGATCTGCGCGGACCTCGGGGCGCGCACGATCCGCGAGGAGATCGCCGCGCTGGAGGTGCTCGGTATCTCGCCGATCCAGCGTCTGGTCGTACCCCGGGTGTTCGCGATGATCGTGGTTGCGGTCGTGCTCAACGGGCTGGCCACGGTCGTGGGCGTCGCGGGCGGCTACTACTTCACCGTCATGGTCCAGGGCGGCACGCCCGGGGCCTACATCGCCAGCTTCACCACCATCGCGCAGGTTTCCGACATCGGGGTCAGCGAGATCAAGGCGGCGCTGTTCGGGCTGACCGCTGGGATCGTCGCCGCGTACCGAGGGCTGTACCCACCGCCGGGACCCAAAGGGGTGGGAGAAGCCGTCAACCAGTCCGTGGTGATCTCCTTCGTGCTGGTGTTTCTGATCAACCTCGTGGTTACCACGATCTATCTACAGATCGTGCCGCCGAAGGGGGGTTGAGACGGTGACCATGATGACCCAATGGATCCAGAGGGTCGTGCAGGCCCCGCTGGAGAAGCTGGATGACTTCGGGGACCAACTCTCGCTCTACGGTCGGGCGATCGGGTGGATCCCGCGGACCTTGCGGCGGCACTGGAAGGAGATCGCCCGGCTGCTGGCCGAGGTGAGCTTCGGCTCGGGTGCCTTGATCGTCATTCTCGGCACCGCCGGCGTGATGGCCTCGTTGTCGCTGCTCGTCGGAAGCCTGGTGGGCTTGCAGGGCTTCCGGGCGCTGGACAGCCTAGGCACCCAGGCGCTGACCGGGTTCGTCACCGCGTATTTCAACACCCGCGACATCGCCCCGCTGGTCGCGGCGCAAGCCCTGATTTCCACGCTCGGCGCGGGCTACACCGCGGAGCTTGGCGCAATGCGGATCTCCGAAGAGATCGACGCGCTCGAGGTCATGAGCGTACCCAGCGTGCCGTACCTCATCACCACCCGGGTGATCGCCGGCTTCATCGCGATCATCCCGATGTACACCATTGGCCTGATCATGTCCTACACCGGGTCCCGGCTGAACGTCACGGTGATCAACGGGTTGCCCGGAGGAACCTACGACCACTACTTCACCCTGTTCCTCCCGGTCAGCGATGTCCTGTGGTCCTACGCCAAGGTCCTGACCTTCGCCTTTGTGATCATCTTGATCTGCTGTCACTACGGCTACCGGGCCAGCGGCGGGCCTGCCGAAGTGGGCATCGCGGTGGGACGCGCGGTACGGACCTGCATCGTGATCGTTGTGATCATGGACTTCTTCCTCAACTTGGCGATCTTCGGCACGACCACCTCGGTGCGGGTGGCCGGATGACCGCCGCGGTGATCCGGCGCAGGCTGCAAGGTGTCGTGTTCCTGGTCGTGGTCATCTCGCTGATCGCGCTGTCCATCGCGACGTATTCCGGCGCCTTCTCCCCCGGCGTCCCGGTGACGCTGCGGACCGAGCGCACGGGCCTGCAGCTGGAAAAACGTTCCGATGTCAAGGTCCGAGGGCTGATCGTCGGTGAGGTGACCGACGTGAGCTCCTCAGGTGGCGTCGCCAGGGTGCACCTGATGCTGAAACCCGAGCTGGTGCACTTGATCCCGGACAACGTCAGCGCCCGGCTGCTGCCCAAGACGCTGTTCGGGGAGAAGTACGTCTCGCTCGTCCTGCCAGACCGCCCGTCCGGACGGCCGCTGTCGGCGGGGGAGATCATCCCGCCGGACCGCAGCCAGCCGGCCCGGGAACTGGATTCAGCGTTGGACAGCCTGCTGCCGCTGCTGCAGGACGTGGCGCCGCACGAGCTGGCGAGCACGCTCGGTGCGCTGTCTGGGGCCTTGCGCGGTCGTGGGCATCAGCTCGGCGACACCCTCGTGCGGCTGCAGCAGCTGGTCAGCGCGCTGGACACCGCGCTACCCGAACTGCAGGAGGACATCACCCGGACGGCGGACCTGGCCGACACCTACTCCCGGGCCTCCCCCGACCTGCTTGCGGCGCTGGCCGATCTCAGCATCACCAGCCAGACCGTGTTCGAGCAGCGCCGGAATTTGGCCGAGCTGTTCTCCTCGGTCACCCAGGTGTCTGATCAATTGCGCGATTTCCTGCGGGACAATCGCGAGAACCTCATCGCGCTGGCCTCCGACAGCCGGCTCACCGTGGAGTCGTTGGCCAGGTATGCCCCGGAGTACCCCTGCCTGCTGTATCAGATCGCCGAGTTGGCGCCCCAGCTCGACCGGGCGTTCGGGGTGGGCACCAGGGCACCGGGCTTGCACGCCTACCTGACGGTCACCAACAGTCGCGGGAAGTACCTGCCAGGGGTGGACCGACCGCGCGACGACGAGGACCGCGGCCCGCGCTGCTATCCCGTGCGCCCGGGGACGAAGTTCCCGCAGTACCCGGGCGGCCCGATCAAGGACGGTGCGACGGCGCCACCGCCCGGGCGCACCGATCCGTCCCCGGGCTGGGCCAGCTTCCTGGTCGGCCCGCTGCTGAGCGGAACGGAGCTGGGTGCAACGGAGGTGGCGCCGCAGTGAGGGGGGTGCTCGCGCCACTGACCAAGCTGATCGTGTTCACCGTCGTCACCGCGCTGGCGACCGGCCTGCTCGCGCTGACGATCGCCAACACCACGCTGGCCAGCAGGTCCGGCTACCGAGCGCGGTTCACCGACGTCAGTGGTCTGCTGGTGGGTGATGACGTGCGCATCGCGGGGGTCCGGGTGGGCTCGGTGGACGCCATCGAGCTCGTCGACCCGCGCGTCGCGCAGGTGAGCTTCACCGTGGACTCCGGCCAGCGGTTGCCGGCGTCGGTGACTGCGTCGGTGCTCTACCGCAACCTCATCGGGCAGCGTTACCTCGCCCTGGAACGGGGGGCTGGCCCAGTGGGTAAAACCCTTGAGTCGGGCGGGCTCATCCCGCTGGGGCGCACCACGCCGCCGCTGAACCTCACCGTGCTGTTCAACGGCTTCACGCCGCTACTCGTTGGGTTGGATCCCGCGCAGATCAACCGGTTGTCCTTCGAGATCGTGCAGGTGCTGCAGGGTCAGAGCGGCACCGTGGAAAGCCTGCTCGCCAGCACATCCTCGCTGACCAGGGACGTCGCTGACCGCGACCGGGTGATCGGCGAGGTGATCGCGAACCTGAACGCGGTCCTGGACACCGTCAACGCCCGCGACCAGCAGCTTTCCGCGCTGATCTTCCAGCTGCAGCGGCTGGTCTCCGGGCTGGCCGCCGACCGCAAGCCGATCGGCGAGGCGATCGTCTCGATCGGCCAGCTCGCCGACGTCACCGCCGGCCTGGTGAGTGACGCTCGGCCCGCGCTGCGCGATGACATCGCAGCACTAGGCGCCCTGTCCACCAACCTGGCCGGCAGCGAGCCGGTCATTGACGGGGTGTTGCGGTTTCTGCCGGAGAAGCTCAACACGCTCAGCCGCGCCGGCAGCTACGGCTCGTGGTTCAACTTCTACCTCTGTGGCCTCGAGGGCACAGTCACGGTCCCGGTGACCAACGCTCCCCTGGTGGTGCCGCTGACCACACCGCCGCCGGCCGCACGGTGCTCGCCATGACCACAGGGTCGCGCCGGCGCGACCCGATCACGATCGCGATCATCGGCCTGGTTGCCCTCGTGCTGCTCGCCACCGCCGCGTACAACGCTGACAGCCTGCCGATCATCGGCGAGGGTACCAGCTATACCGCTGAGTTCAGCGAGGCGGCTGGGTTGCATGCCGGTGACCCGGTGTACATCGCCGGGGTCGAGGTCGGCCGGGTCACCGCGGTCACGCTCGCCGGCGACCGGGTGCGGGTGTCGATGCGGATCCGCCATGCCTGGATCGGAGATCAGACCAACGCCTCGATCGAGGTCAAGAGCCTGCTCGGGGCGAAATCGGTGAGTCTGGACCCGCGCGGGCAGCGCGCGCTGGATCCGCACCGGCCCATCCCGCTACAACGCACCGCCGCGCCCTACGACGTCGTCGCGGCGCTCAACGGTCTGTCCGGAACGCTCCAGGAGATCGACACCAGCCAGCTCGAGGCAAGCCTGCAGACGCTGGCGGACACCTTCCGCGGCACACCCGCCACGGTCCGGGGCACCCTGGACGGGCTGTCCCGGCTGTCCCGGACGGTGGCCAGCCGGGACCAGGAGATCCACCACCTGCTGGCGAACACCGATGCCGTGTCCGGGGTGCTGGCCGGTCGCAACGCTGAGTTCGAACGACTGCTGGCCGACGGTAACCTGTTGCTGGCCGAGGTCCGGCAACGCCGTGCGGCGATCAGCGCCCTGCTCACCGGCACCGAGCGGCTGTCGATCCAACTGCGCGGCCTGGTCGCCGACAACCGTCAGCAGCTGCGTCCCGCGCTGGAACAGCTCGACCGGGTGGCTGCGGTGCTCCAGCGAAACCAGCAGAACCTGGATCGGGCGCTGCAGCTGGAACCGGTGTTCCTCCGGTTGTTTACCAACTCGTTGGGCAACGGGCGGTGGTTCGACAACTACGTGTGCGGGCTGTTGCCACCGCCGACCGCGCTGGGGCCGCTGGTCATTAACGAGGCGGGGTGCTGAGCATAGCGAGGTTCGCGCGGACCGGTGGTTCCGTGGCCACGGTGATCGCGATCGGTTGTGTGCTCGGCCTCCTGGCAGCCACCGCCGTGTGGTCGCTGACCCGAGGCACCGGGCGCACCATCACGGGCTACTTCACCTCGGCAGTCGGGGTGTTCCCGGACAACGAGGTCCTGATCCTCGGCGTGCCGGTCGGCCGGATCACCACGGTGGCGCCGCAAGGCCGCCTCGTCAAAGTCGTGATGACGATCGACGACTCGGTGACCGTGCCGGCCAACGCCTCGGCGGTGGTCGTGTCGCCCAGCTTGATCACCGGTCGGAGCATCCAGCTGACCCCGGCCTACACCAAGGGCCCCACCATGGCCGACGGGGCGGTGATCCCGGTTGGGCGCACCGCGGTCCCGCTCGGGGTGGACGACCTCGCCCGCGCTGTCAATGACCTGGCCACCACGCTCGGGCCGGGCGGAGTCAACCGCAACGGCGCCCTGTCTGACCTGCTCGACGTCGGGGCGAGCAACCTGCGGGGCAACGGCCAGGCGCTGCATGACACGATCGGCAATCTGGCGCAGCTGTCCGGCACGCTGGCCAGCTCCCGCAAGGAACTGTTCGGCACCATCACCCAGCTGCAATCCCTCGTATCCACCCTGGCCAGCAACGACGCGCAGGTGCGGCAGTTCACCACCCAGCTCGCCGACGTGTCGAGTTTCCTCGCCGGCGAGCGCGGCGACCTCGCTGCCACCCTGGCGCAGTTGTCCCGTGCGCTGGGTGAGGTGGCCGCCTTCGTGCAGGACAACCGGGCCGTGCTGACGTCGAACGTGGACCGGCTCATCGAGGTGACGGCGGTCCTGGTGCGCCAGCGCGCTGCGCTGGCTGACATCCTCGACACCGCCCCCACCGCATTGGGCAACCTGAATGGTGCCTACGACGCCTCCTCCGGCACGCTGGACACCCGCCTGATCCTGACTGCGCTGCAAGCCGGGCAGCCGCCGCCACTGCCACTGCTGGCACTGCCGACCGTGCCGACCCTGCCGAGGGCAGCTCAATGACAGGCCGGCTCCCCGCAGTGGCGGCGCTGCTCACTGTGTCTCTCACGGCGGGCTGCGGTGTGCTCCACGGGGGGTTGCAGAGCGTGCCGCTGCCCGGCGGACCGGACACTGGCGGGCACCCCTACCGGGTCACCGCAGAGTTCTCCGATGTCCTGGATCTGGTGCCGCAGTCCCTGGTGAAGGTCAACGACGTGTCGGTCGGTACCGTCCGGGACATCACGCTCACCCCGGACACCTGGCACGCGATGGTCACCCTGGAGCTGCCCCGCACTGTTGAGCTGCCCGCCAACGCCGTCGCGCGGGTGCGCACCACCAGCCTGTTGGGCGAGAAGTTCGTGGATCTCGCGGCGCCCACCGCCGAGCCACCGAGGGGCAAGCTGGCCGACGGCGACCGGATCCCGCTGGCCCGCACCAGCCGCGCCACCGACGTCGAGGAGGTGCTGGGAGCGCTGTCGTTGTTGCTCAACGGGGGTGGAATCGATCAGATCCGGACGATCGCGACCGAGCTGAACGCCGCCTTGTCCGGCCACGAGCCGCAACTGCGTGCCCTGCTGTCCGACCTGAACACGCTGGTATCAGGTCTGGACGCGCGCAAGGCCGAGATCAACCGGGCGCTGGACGCGCTGAACCGGCTCTCCGCCACCCTCGCCGCGCGGCGCGGGCAGATCGCCACCGCGCTGGACGGGCTGGTCCCGGGCTTGACGGTGCTCGCTGACCAGCGCACCCAGCTCACCAGCACATTGCAGGCGCTGGACCGGCTGTCGGTGGTCGCCACCGACACGATCAACCGCAGCCGCGAGAACCTGCTCGCCGACCTGCAACTGCTGCGCCCCACCTTGGCGCAACTGGCCAACGCGGGCCAGGACCTCCCCAACGCGTTGCAACTCCTCGCCACCTACCCGTTCACCGACGGCGCCGTCCGCGAGGCGTTCAAAGGGGACTACGCCAACCTGTATGTCCGGGCCGACCTGAACCTGGGCACGATACTGGACAACTTCGCCGCGTCCGGACAGCCGTTGATGGGGGTGCCCCATCGTGATCAATAATAGAGTCCGGCTCCAGCTGTTGGCGTTCGTCGTGATATCCGTGCTCGGGGTGGGCTATGTCAGCGTCCGCTACCTGGACGCGGGCACGCTGTTCGGCGCCGGCCCGTACCGGGTGACCCTGCAGCTCACCGATTCGGGCGGGATCTTCACCGGGGCGGACGTCAGCTACCGTGGCGTCAGTGTCGGCCGGGTCGGCCCGCTACGGCTGACCAGCCAGGGCGTCGATGCCCAACTGGAGATCAGGCCCGACGCCCCGCCCATCCCGGCCGATCTGGACGCCGCGGTCACCAACCTGTCGGTGATCGGTGAGCAGTTCGTCGATCTACGACCCCGGCGGGCGGATGGTCCGACGCTGACGGCCGGTTCGGTAATCCCGGCCTCCCGGGTCAGCACGCCGGTTCCGGTGGCGGACCTCATCGCACACCTGGACACCTTCCTGCGCTCGGTGCCACTGGACTCGCTGCGTACCGTTGTGGACGAGCTGGGCACCGGGTTCACCGACACTGGACCGCAGTTACAGACCCTGCTGGACACCAGCGACGCGTTCACGCACGACGCCATCGCCGCGCTGCCACAGACCGTGGCCCTGATCAGAGACGGACGGGTGGTGTTGCAGACCCAGAACGAGCGCTCCAGTGCGATCATCTCGTTCAGCCAGGACCTCGCGCTGCTCGCCGCGCAGCTGCGGTCCTCGGATCCCGACATCCGCCGATTGATCATGACAGCGCCGCAGTTCGCGGCGCAGACCAGCGGGCTGCTTCAGGACAGTGGCAGCCAGATCGGCCAGCTGCTCGCCGACCTGCTCACGGTGTCCCGAGTCGCGCTGCCCCGCCAGGCCGCACTGCGTCAGGTGCTGGCCAGCTACCCGCTGGTCGTCGCCTCAACCGCCTCATCGGTGGTGCCCGGTGATGGTTTCGCTCATCTCGGGCTGGTGCTCAACCTCTTCGACCCGTACGCCTGCGTGCGCGGTTACGAGGGCACCATCAGGCGGGCCGGGACGGACACCAAGCCGATCCCGGTGAACCGGAACGCTTTCTGTGCTGAGCCGCCGGGCAGCCCGACCGACGTCCGTGGGGCGCAGAATGTCCCCCGCGCCGGGGTGCCGGTTCCGGTCGCTCCTGGCGGTTCCGGGCAGCCACCGGCACCTCGCTACCCTGGAGGACCATGACCAGCACCGCCGCCATCCGGGCCTTCCTCGGCGGGCCACTACGGACGGTCACCGTCGTGGTTGCCGTGCTCGCCGCGGTCGCGCTCCTCGCCGCCGGCTGGTTCGGCCTGTCCTGGTACCAGGCCGCCCACGATGAGTCTCTCGCGCTGGGAATGGCTCGGGACGTCGTACTGCAGGATGCCCAGCAGGCCACGGTCAACCTCAATACCCTCGACTACCGGCGGGTGCAGGACGGGTTGACGCTGTGGGAGCAGTCGGCCACCGGCACGCTGCTTGATGAGGTGCGGGCCAACCGGGACACCTACGCCCGCGCCATCACCGACGCACAAACGATCACAACCGCGAGGACCCTCGACGGCGCGGTCGCCGAGCTCGACGATCGCGCGGGTACCGCGCGGGTGCTCATCGGCGTAGACGTCACGTCCCACCGTGAACAAGGTGACGCGAGCTGCGTACGCAGACGCATGCAACTGGAGATGCGTCGTGGCGGCAGTCGTGGCGACACTGTCTGGAAGGTCGACAAGCTGGCCCCGGTCGAGGCCGCAAACCCGGTTCCCGGAGCATGTCCCGCAGCCCAGCTCTCGCCACCGAAATAGCAGCGAGTCACCTCACGCTGCGGGTTTATTCCACGGGCCAGCCAGCACACCTGCGCGGGCGCCTCGTCTCGGACGCCGAAGTACGCCATGTCCACAATGGCGTCCCCAGCTCGGGTCACCGAGAATGAGGCTGGGACCCGTGACGTGATCTGAGGTCGCCCGAGAAGTGTCGGTGCCGTACGCCACACTGAGCGACGTGAGGGACATACGGCGAGATGCGGGCTCGCGTACTTGGGTTCAATCTGCAGCCAGGCGGGGGTTGGGACGATGGAGAACTCACCGGACGAGGACGCTTCAGATCAGCTCGTGGGGACTCTAGGCTGAAGACTAGAGGGCCGACTGGGGTACGTGACCGACGATCTCGCTGCTGGCCGACTGCTGAAGGAGGTGAGTGGCATGGTCAACCGTGTCAGCGTCGCTCCCCAGATGTTGGCATGGGCTCGTATGCGTTCGGGACGCAGCGTCGAGGATTTCACCAGGCGTTTCCCCAAACTCGGTGAATGGGAGGCTGGCGAACGACTGCCGACCATGCGCCAGCTAGAGGACTACGCCCAAGCCACCTACACCCCTGTAGGCTTCCTGTTTCTGCCGGAGCCACCCGAAGAACGCCTGCCGATCCCCGACTTCCGCACCTTTGCCGACAAGCCCGTGCTGACCCCGACACCGGACCTACTCGACACGATCTATGCGTGCGAGCAGCGTCAGGACTGGTTTCGGGAGTTCGCCGACGCCCATGGTGGTGACCCGGTCAGCCTTGTCGGGAGCCTCAGCCTGGACGTGGACGTACTCACGGCAGCGGGTCAGTTGCGTGATGCGCTCAGGTTTGGCCTCGATCGGCGGGGCGAGTTCGCCAACTGGACCGCAGCGTTGAGCGGTCTGTGTGAGCACGCCGAAGATGCCGGCGTGCTCGTCATGATTAGCGGCATTGTTGGTAGCAACACCCACCGCACGCTCAACCCGGAGGAGTTTCGGGGCTTCGCTCTGGTCGACGAGCTGGCGCCTGTGGTGTTCGTCAATGGGGCTGACACCAAGGCGGCCCAAATCTTCACGCTGGCTCATGAGCTGGCGCACGTGGCACTCGGTGGTTCGGCTGTGTCCCGACCCGATCTCGGCGAGGTTGAGGAGAGCGGCGAGACAGAGCGGTGGTGCAACCAGGTCGCTGCTGAACTGCTAGTCCCGTTGGCCTCTTTGCAAAAGGAGTATTCGAAGGGCTCGGATCTCACGGGCGAGCTTGAGCGCTTGACGAAGTACTACAAGGTCAGCACCTTGGTAATTCTCAGGCGCATCTTTGATGCGGACATGATGACCGAGCGGACCTACCGAAGAGCCTACGAACAAGAATATGCCCGCATCATGGCCCTTCTCAAGCAGAGAGGACCTGGTGGCAACTTCTACAACACTCAGCCCATCCGGGTCAGTAAGAAATTCGCTCGGACGCTCATCTCTGACACCGTGGAGGGTGGAACTCCGCATCGAGACGCCTTCCGGCTACTTGGCTTCAAGAAGTTCTCGACCTTCGAGGAGCTCAGCCAGCAGCTCGGAGTCGCTTGATGTACCTCATCGACTCCGACGTGCTCATCGACGCTAAAAACCGGCACTACGGGTTCGATTTTGTGCCTGCTTTCTGGGACTGGATCACTCAACAACACCAGGCGGGGCGCGTGTTCACGGTGCAGAAAGTAGCCGATGAGGTGTTGGCGGGCGCTGACGAGCTAGCACAGTGGATGAGCATACAGCCAGCCTCATTCCGTATCGCTGCTGGACCCAACGATCAAGCGTCCTTACAGGCGGTGGCGCAATGGGCCAACAACGCTCATTTCACGCAAGGAGCCATTTCAGAGTTCTTACAAAAGGCTGACTACTACATCGTAGTTCAGGCGGCTACACTCGGTTACGCGGTGGTCACACAGGAGACCTCTGACCCGACATCCAGGAAGCGAGTGAAGATTCCCGACGCATGCAGCGCCGTGGGCGTTTCATCTATTACACCGTTCAACATGCTGCGAGTCAAAAAGGCCCGGTTCGTTCTCTAGGTCCAACGGTACCGAGTGGAGTTGCTCGATGCGCGAACCAGCTTACGAACCCTCGCCCCGGGTCAAGCCGGTGGTGCACACATCATCTGGCCCCAAGGATGTGTGCCTACTCCTCCTTCATGTCAAACCGTAAGTCGCTAAGCGAGCGTCGAGTGTGCGGACGGCGGCGGTGTGCTGCCAGGGTTGTAGGTCAGCGCGGGCCTGTGCCAATCGTCCGGTCAGCCGAGCGGAACTGTGGCTCGCCGCGATGTCCCAGGCAGCACCGAATAGCCGCGCCGCCTCGGCCGTCGTGAGCACGGTGTGGGCAGTGTCAAGATCTGCCAGGCAGGCGTCTCACTGGCCGTCGGCGGCGTAGGCTTACGCGGCCACATCCGCAGTGTAGGCGCGTAACCGCAGGTCCCCGGTGCGGTCGGCCCACTGTGCGGCCGCGACGGCGTGGTCGATACCGATGCGCGGCTTGCCCTGCCAGGTCGCCAGGTGGCTCATCTCGCACAGCACCAAGGCACCCCGTCCACTGTTCTCAGCTTCGTGGGCCAGCGCGCGGGCGTCCTTGTAGTATTATGTGGCGTGGTCGAATTGCTTGAGGTCAAACGGTGTTGAGAGTCTCCTTCGGGCCCAATGCGTGATCCTGGCACCGACAGTGCCACAGCACCGTCTCGATGTGCTCGATGGTCTGCGCGTCAAGCCGACTCGACGTGGTGAGCACCGAGGTCACGCGCTGCTGCCCGTCACCGTCAACGCTGGCGAGCAGGGACGCGGTGGCCGTTGCCCAGCTCAGGAAGCCAAGCACGCCGCGACGGCCCATGCCGTGATCATCGATGTTCACCACGGCGCTGCGGGAGTGTTCGACTGCAGCCGCGTCGACATCGAACCCAACCTCCATCACTCATCGTCTTAACCGGCAACGGCGGGCAGCGCCCCCCAGTGTCACCTGTCTTACGTAGGTCGCCCATACCGGTGCCAGCGTGTCCCCCGAGCGCTGTGACTCCCAGCGACCCTCTACGGTGAACGTTGGTTGTTGGTCTTGGACATCAGGAGCGAACGAATGGACACGCGATGAGTACTCCGAAGTACGAGATTTGTCATTCATTGACAGATGAATTACCCCCCGGCTCCCGCAAGCGCTCGGCTACATCATCGGAGAACCGCCTCATTGCGGAGCATGTCGAGAATTATCCTGACTGTGCCAAATCGTTCGTTCACGAAGAACACAAAGTGTTGACCGGCTACTACCTTCAATGTTTCAAATGTGAGAGAGAAATCAAGCTGTTTAGTCCCAACCGGTGAGCACCAATTTACGACATGCCAGAGCTTAGCGTCGTGACACTCAGGAATCGTGACTGAAACCAAGTGCTGCTTTACTCGATGCTATCTTCTTACTTTACGACACAGTATTTTCCCAACCGTCTTTCCGTTGAATCGATGACGAGTCCGGACACCATCGGCAGTCGTCGACCAGGCTCATCACCTGCTACCACTTCATGCTAATCCGTAAGACGCCAAGCGGTCGTTGAGGGTGCGGACGGCGGGGGTGTGCTGCCAGGGCCGCAGGTTGGCGCAGGCCTGTGCCAATCGCTCGGTCAGCCGAGTGGAACTGTGGCTCGCCGCGATCTCCCCGGCATCACCGAGAAACCGGGCCGCCTCGTCGATCTCATTGCACTGGGTGTACGCCATCCCCAGATCCACGGTAATGAAAGCTCTGTCCCGAACGTTTGACTGGCTCAAGGATCCGAGTGACTGCTGTGAATACTCAGCGGCGGGATGTCCTTCCTGCAGCTCAAGGTGGCACAAGCCGCGAATGGAGATGAGTCCCGCTTCGCCATAGCCCGGGAGATAGCTCGGGGCTTGGTCATCGGCCGACGTGAGCACGGTGTGGGCGGTGTCGAGGGCGGTCAGGCACGCGTCTCGCTGGCCGTCGGCAGCGTACGCCCGAGCGGCCACGTCAGCAGTGTAAGCGCGCACCCGCAGGTCATCGGTTCGGCGGGCCCACTGCCCGGCCGCGACGGCGTGATCGATACCGATGCACGGGGTGCCCCGCCAGGTCGCCAGGTGGCTCATCTCACACAACACGAGCGCGCCCAGCGCGGGGTTCTCCGCCTCGTGGGCCAGCGCGCGGGCATCCTCGTAGTAATACGTGGCGTGATCGAACTGCTTGAGGTCGAACGACATCCAGCCGGCCTGGTGCGAGGCCTCACTCAGCGCCGAGAGCAGCCGAGGCCGCAACACGTCGGGGCAGTCAGGCACCAGCGCGCGGGCCAGGTCACGCTGGGCAAGGACAGTGTTGAGAGCGGCCCTCGGGCCCAGCGCTTTATCCTGATACCGACAGTGCCACAGCACCGCCTCAATGTGCCCGATGGTCTGCTCATCAACCCGGCTCGAGGTCGTGAGCACCGAGGCCACCCGCTGCTGCTCACCACGGTCAACGCCGGCGAGCAGGGACGCGGTGGCCGTTGCCCAGCTCAGGACACCGAGCATGCCGCGACGGTCCATGATGTGCGCCCCACTGCGAAGGAACTCAACAAGCTGATCGTACGCGCGGTCGCGGTCACCGGGCGCGCCCAGCACGTCACGACCCGACAGCGCCAATGACCCGAGGTGCTGCATCAGGGCTGTGACAAAGTTCTCGGGCAACGAGGAACTAGTTGCCGCCGCCCACACCGCGACATCGCTCGACACGATAAGTGCGGCATCAGGGTTGCGCATCGTCAGCGCTGTCTCCGGTGCGCCTGTTGCGGTATCGCGATGCCGGAAGTCAGGCAAGTCAGCGAGCAAGTCACTGACCGCGCACTCGTACAGCTCCGCCAGCTTGCCGAAATTATCGAACGACGGGGCGTGCCCGGTACTACTCGGCCACTGCTCCCACGACGAGAACGACTTGAAGGTCTTGAGCTCATCAGGCCAGCGCCGGTTCCACTCGTCGGCGGCCTGGCGCTGGCTCCACCCATGAGCATAACGCAGCGCCACCCGGGCATTGAAACGATAACGCTGCCGGAGAGCCTCGGCCACTTCCACCCACGACTTACCCTGCGCCCGCAACGAACACACCAACTGCTCACGCCGCTGCTTCGAACTGCGTAGTTCACCCACAGCGCTTCCCCACCATCGTGGCTCCTCACCCCATGGCCAGCTTTCGAACGTAACGGAGGAACGCTACCGGCCGAGCACTACCCCAGCCAACCCGATACGGAAGCTCCGCACACAGTCAGGACGCCAGTTACCAGAGATCGCGACTACTCCAGGTGGGTCGTCACCGGAAACATGGGCACAGTGGTGATCAGGCCCCAGGGCCGGGACGACGAGAACACCCCGGTACGCGGTTGGTGCCCTTGCCAGTTAGTCGTGCGCACTACTCCCAGCGCAGACCACACCACTGGCGGGCACCCATCCCCCGAACCGCGCGCTGTTCGGCGGGTGTACTCGTCCCGGTCCTGGGTGCCGCCCAAGCAATGATGCGACAGAGCACTGGCGGACTCAGCATGAATAGCCGGGGTAGAGCGACGCCTAGCACGTCACTCGTTGGATGGGTGTTTCTTCATCGGTACCGTGCAGCGGGATTCACAATCCGGTGGCGGCGAGGTGATCAGGTGGCGTACGTGCTGAGTGGCCAGCGGGTGGGCGATCACGGGATGGCCGATGTACTGGGCACTATCCCGGTTCCACCGGCTGGTTGGACTGACCTTGCGGAGATTCGCGGGGTGGGGCAGCGGTGGATGCGCGGGCGAGGCCAAGTGCCGTGAGGTTCGGGGTGGTCAGCGTCCTCCGCATCGTGACGTTGGGTATACGGGATCGGCATCGACCCACGGCCGTGGGTGAGCGCCTGTTCCCGGTGGCGATCCGGGCCCGCATGCTCGCTGACCTGATGAGTCAGAGTTGTGGCGGGGCTGGGTACGGTGGATGAGGTGGAGCGCGTATCGGGCGGTAAGGTGCGGGACCTGTATTCGATCGAGGGCGATCTGCTGCTCGTCGCGTCGGACCGGATCTCGATATACGACGTGGTGCTACCGACGTCCATTCCGGACAAGGGTGCACTGCTCACACAGTTGTCGGTATGGTGGTGTCACCAACTGAGGAATGTGACACCCCATCACCTGATCTCCGCCACCGATGTGCCAGCCAAGTTCGCGAGAAGGGCGATCCGCGTCACCCCACTGCGGATGATCCCGGTGGAGTGCATCGCTCGCGGTTATCTCGCCGGCCTGGGGCTGCGCGAATACGAGAAAAATGGCACTGTGTCGGGTGTGGCGTTGCCTGCCGGGTTGGTCTCCGGCTCGCGACTACCCGAGCCAATCTTCACGCCGACCACCAAATCCACTACCGGGCACGATGAGTTCATCACCTTTGACGACGTGGCACGCGACATCGGCGAGGATACCGCGCGGCGCCTTCGCGGCCTGACACTCGAACTCTATGCGAAGGCGGCGGAGCACGCGTTAAACAATGGCATCATCATCGCGGACACGAAATTCGAGTTCGGCTGGAACCCGTCCGGTCAATTGACGCTCGGAGACGAAGCTATCACGTCGGATTCGTCGCGTTTCTGGCTCGCCGAGAGCTGGCGGCCCGGCCAGCCGCAGCACGCATTGGACAAGCAATTCGTCCGGGACTGGTCGCTCGGCACGGGATGGAACCGCGAGCCACCAGGACCGGTCATTCCCCCGGCGATCGTGGCGGAAACGCGGCGGCGGTACGTCGAGGCCTATGAGCGCATCACCGGGGCCACCTGGTCCCCGCCGTCATCGTAAGGTCTGAGATATGACGCAAACCGCACAACTGACCATCCCCACCAACCTGAAACCCGCCGACGGGCGGTTTGGGTGCGGGCCGTCGAAGATCCGTCCCGAGCAGTTGACCGCGCTGGCCAGCACCGGTGCCTCGGTGATGGGCACCTCGCACCGGCGCAAGCCGGTGAAATCGCTGGTCGGGCGGATCCGCGCTGGATTACGCGAGCTGTTCGCGCTGCCCGAGGGCTATGAGGTGGTGCTCGGCAACGGTGGCGCCACCGCGTTCTGGGATGCCGCCGCGCTGGGCTTGGTCCGGGAGCGCTCGCTGCACCTGAGCTACGGCGAGTTCTCCGCGAAGTTCGCCGCCGTCACCACGCGCGCCCCGTTCCTGGCCGACCCGGTGCTGGTCTGCGCCCCGCCAGGGGACGCACCGGCGCCGGTCGCCGATCCGTCTTGCGACCTGATCGGCTGGGCGCACAACGAGACCTCGACCGGGGTGATGGTTCCGGTGTGCCGGCCGGCGCTGTCACAGGGCGCGCTGGTGGCGATCGACGCGACCAGCGGCGCCGGTGGCTTGCCGGTCCGGGCCGCCGACGCCGACGTCTACTACTTCGCGCCGCAGAAGTCCTTCGCCTCCGACGGCGGGCTGTGGATCGCGCTGCTCAGCCCGGCCGCGCTGGAACGGGTCGCAGAGATCGGCTCGTCGTCCCGGTGGGTGCCGGATTTCCTCTCGCTGAGCATCGCGCTGGACAACAGCCGCTCCGACCAGACCTACAACACCCCGGCGGTCGCGACGCTGCTGCTACTGGTGGACCAGATCGAGTGGATGCTGGCCGGTGGCGGGCTGGAGTGGTGTGTCGCGCGCACCACCGACTCCTCCTCGCGGCTGTACTCCTGGGCTGAGTCCGCACGGTACGCGACGCCCTTCGTCACCGACCCCGCCAAACGCTCGCTGGTCGTCGGCACCGTGGATTTCGCCGACAGCATCGACGCCACCGCGCTCGCCGCCGTGTTGCGGGCCAACGGCATCGTGGACACCGAGCCTTACCGCAAACTCGGCCGCAATCAGCTGCGGATCGGAATGTTCCCCGCCGTCGATCCGGATGACGTCTCCGCGCTCACCCAGTGCATCGACTGGGTGGTTGAGCGGCTGGATGGTCACGAGGTGAGGTGAGGCCGGCGGCGCGCCTCCCCCGGTGTTGCCGCTCACCGGCCTACGGTGACGGGCACACACTCGTGGAGGTCCTTGGATGCGCGCGCTGCGAGTAGCCGGTCTGGGGATCGATGGCCACACGGTGATTCTGGAGACGGTCCCGCAGCGGCCTGGCGAGCGGCGGGAACAGTTCACCCTGCCGGTGGACGACAACCTGCAGGCAGCGGTACGGGGTGATCTTCCGCGCCTCGGCCTGATCGAGATTGAGCTGGAGAGCCAGATGCGACCCCGTGAGATCCAAGCGCGGATCAGGGCCGGAGCGTCCGTCGAGCAGGTGGCCGCCGCCGCAGGCGCGCCCCACGAGCGGATTGAGCGGTTCGCGTACCCCGTGTTGCTGGAGCGATCCCGCATGGCCCAGCTGGCCCAGCGCGCCCACCCGGTGCGCGCCGACGGGCCCGATGTGCGCACCCTGGAGGAGGTGATCACCGAGACTTTCCACCAGCGGGGTCACGACGTCGGCTCAGCGATCTGGGATTCTCGGCGCGGAGAGGACGGCACGTGGGTCGTTGTACTGCACTGGCGGGCCGGTCGGTCGGAAAACCAGGCGCAGTGGACGTTTCACCCAGGCGCGCACGGCGGCACCGTCACCGCAGTCGACGACCACGCCACCGACCTGATCGATCCGCCCCCCGCCGCGCCACTACGCACGGTGCCATCGGTGCTGTCGGTGCCGCCAGTGCCCGAGGAACAACCCGTATCCAACGACGCCCCACCTCCCCACCGTTCCCGTAAGGCCCGCGCGATCGTCCCCTCCTGGGAAGACGTCCTCCTCGGCGTCCGCTCGCCCCGCATCTGAGCGCCTGTTGGGCTAGCTCAACAAGGACAGCAGCAAGGCAATCCAGGTTAGGGGGATGGCTGCGGCGGTGCCATAAGCCACCCACCGCCAGATCGGGGTTGCCCGTGCTAGCCATATTGACGGGGCTAGGCCTGCGGCCACCAGCAGGTTCGCCAGCACGACGAATCCGGTTCCCTTCGGCGCCAACCCCTGGGCCAGGCTCAACAGGGCGATCACGACAATCGCTGCCGCCGCTACGCTGACGGTGAGACCGGTCGTCCACGGCGTCGGCTCGCCGGGCGGCACAGCTGTGCTGCCGCGGTCCACGCCGCTCTCGCCCACACTGTTAGTTTCGCAAAGTGCCGGAAAGCCGTCGGGCCCGACCGAAGCTTCCCAGGTCGGGCCCGACGTGTTCCAACTGCTGTGCCAGGACTCCCACCACGAAGCCGGCATAACTTAAGTTAGGCTAACCTTCGATAGATGTCAACTGTGACTGGCGTATCGCCCGGTGCGCTAGCGTGTCTTGTGCCACCTCCACTGCCCCGCCGCCTCACTGACCCTCGGCCGGTGATCGGCGTCGGCACTGTCGTGTGGTTCGCGGCAGCGGTGGTGGCGCTGATCGTCGGTGGACCACCAGCGTGGGTGTGGGCATGCCTGACTGGCGGACTACTCGGCCTGACCGGCTTGGCGATGATCCACTGGCAGCTCAGCGCTACCCGGCGCAGATCCCGGGGCGCCCAGCGAGACTTGTTCTAAGGCCGGGCCTCGAGATGCTCCACGCCCACCGGCGATTGCCACCGGCCAACAGTGGCCGCTAGACTAAACTTAGTCGACGAGTGAGGTCTTGATGACGGTCAACGTCAACATCCATGAAGCCAAGACGCACCTTTCCCGCCTGCTGGAACGCGTGGCGGCGGGCGAGCGGGTGGTCATCTCGAAGGCTGGGCGGCCGCTCGCGGACCTCATTCCGCATCAGGCGACGCCGGTTGTCTTCGGAGGCCTGGCCGGCGAGCTGAGCTACGATGACGATTCCTTCGCTGGCGTCGACCCGGACATTCAGCGTTTGTTCTACGGTGACGATGTTGCTGCTCCTTGACAGCCAGACGGCGCTGTGGCTACTCAACGACAGCCCTCGGCTCGGACCGCGTGCCCGGCAGACGATCGCGTCAGCGACCGCGGTTCACGTCTCGGCGGCCACCGTGTGGGAACTGACGATCAAGGCCATGCTCGGCAAGCTGGTAGTTCCGGATAAGTTCACCTTACGGCTCGCTGAGCAAGGACTGATCCTGCTCGGCATCACGGCGGAGCACGCCGAGGGGATTCGCGAGTTTCCCGAGCTCACCCGGCATGACCCGTTCGATCGGCTCCTCGTCGCCCAGGCCAGCCAAGCTGGCCTGCTACTCCTCACCGCCGACCGCGTCCTGCTCGGTCTCAGCCGCGACTTCATCATCGACGCATCGCTCTAGCCGCGATCAACCGATCTTCAGCTCACGGGCGCAGCAGCAGGGCGGCGCGCACGGGATCGGCGGCGTGCACGGTGCCCTGCGGGGTAACCCAGAACGGTACCGCGTACTCGGCACCGCCATGGCGTACCCGCAGTTGGTCGTGCAGCCGCAGAGTCCCGTCCGGGACGGCGAGTCCAGCGGCGGCGCACACCGCGACCACCTCCACCAGCTCGACCCACCGCACAACCTGCCCCCCACCGCCATCGATCAGCTCGGCGTCAATCAGTTCAGGGCCGATCCGCTCGGAGGCCAGCGGCAAGTCCAACAGATCCGCCAGCGTGCCAGGGTCGCCACCGGACACCAGCTCCCCTGCCGGCAGAACCGCAGCCAGCCACGGGGAGTCCAGCACCACCGCGCGGTCGGCATCGATCACCTCACCGGTCACCGCCCGTACCTGAGCCGGGGGCGCCACGTCGGCCGGGTCGAGTTCGGCGGCGGCCAACGCGGCATGTGCGGCGTGCACCACCCCGGGGGTGACCGTGCGGGCCGGATCGGCCAGCCGGGTCAGCAGGTCGGCGGCGTCGGCGGGCCCGGTGATGCTCAACCCGGTGCGCACTCCGGCGGCGGCGAGCAACGCCTCGTCGGTGTCCCACCGCGACACCACGTCATGGGGCACCGCGTCGTAGAGGCCCTCCAGCGCAACGGCGCTGGCGAGCCGCCAGTGCGACGGTGGGTGGCCGCCGAGCCGGGCGTGCCGAGCCAGCCACCAGCCGGTGTAGCCGCCGGGCTGGCGCAGCGCGGCAAGGCCAGCGGGATCAGCGGCGATCCGGCGCAGCGCCGCTGGCCAGCACTGATCGTCGACGAGGTCCAGGTCCCGGACGGCGAGCAGCCGCACTGGCGGGTCACCATTGGCGCACCGCGCCTGGGCCCACCACTGTTCCTCGGCGTCCAGATCGTGGTCCGGGCCCTCCGGGTAGGGCTCGTCGAGCACCGCGAACGAGTCCAGCACCCCGACCGCCCGCAGTGCCGCAGCGCCATGCTCGGCGGCGACGGCGGGATCCAGCACGCCCAGCGGCGCGTCCGGGGCGAGCAGCTCCCGCAGCACCCCACCGGGCGCCACCAGCTCGTCCGCCCGCCGCGGCGCCCCGGTGTCGTCCGGCAGCGCCAGCGCACCCAACCAGGGCCGGTCAGTGCCGTCGCAGGCTGGTTGCCCGGCCAATCGCCCAGTCAATCGCTCAGCCAAGGAGAGCACCGCCCGGGCGAGTCCGGTGACGTCCATGCCGTCCTCGGCATCATCAACACTGCGCTCAATGGCGGGCTGCAACGCATCCAGCAGTTCCTCAGGACTCACCGACCGAGCCCCGAGCCGCTCCAGCAGCGGGTGCGCGGCGTCCGGGTGCACCAGCCGCAGCTCGGTGGGCACGCCGAAGCCACCATCACCCAGCAGCACCCCACGCGGGCCGGTGACAGTGCGCCCGTCGGCCAGGGGGACCGGCAGCGCACCGAGCTCCTCGCGGACCGAAGGACCGGCGTCCAGCAGGGGAAACAACGCCGCATAACAGCGCCGCCACCACGACGGTGACCGGTCCAGCCCGGTTAGCAGCGCGACGATGGCCGCCGGAGCAAGCCGGGTCACCCCGAGCGCGCTGAGCGCGGCGGTGTGCGCAGGCGCGGCGAGCTCACTGTCGAGCAGCTCGGGGGTGACCTCAGCGAGCAGCTCGGCCAGCTCAGGCAACGGCACGTCCAGCACCACGGCCTGCGCTGGCGCGACCTGCCCGCCGCAGGCGCCGGGTAACCACCGGACGTGGCGCAGCGCCTCGAGCACCGCCGCCCGCAACGCCGCGTCGACCTCACTGGCCGGGAAGCCAGGGACCGGCACCAGCGCGGTGCGCTGATCCGGTGCCAGCGCGGCGGCGAGCTCCGGGTAGGCCCGCGCTGCGGCGTCGAGCAGCACATCGAGGGCCGGCCCGGGATGGACGTGGCGCCGTGCGGAGTCAACGGGCACCGTGGCGATCAGCCGCGCGGGCAGAGTGAGCCGCTCCGCGGTAGGGGTGGGCGCATGCAGCACCTCCCCGGTCAGCGGCAACGGGGCACCGTCAGGGCCGACCGGCAGTGCCCAGCACAAGCTCCACTCGCCTCGCGCCTCAGGACCGAGCCCAGCTAGCGCGGCCACCGGCAGCATCCCGGCGCGGCGCACCACCCGCCACCGGCGCAGCTCGGGACCGTCATGCACCAGCACCGGGTCCTCGCCCTCGCGGCGCGCCACCCGGTCACCGATGTCGATGCGGTGCAACCACGGCAACGCCAGCAGCAGGTCAGCGGCCTCGTCCGCGAATGCCGCGAGCAGCGCCTGCGGGTCGATCCCGGCGCGCAGTGGCAACCGGACCTCGGTGTCGAACCCGGGTGGCGGGACCGCTGCGGCAGGCCACACCAGCCGCAGCACCGGCGGGCGGCCACCGCGCCGGCTCAGCTCGGCGCACAACACCGGGTCACCGGCCACTGCCTCGGCGGTGCGCTGCGCGGAGAACTCCACCCCACCAGTGCGGGAAATCACCTGCGGCGCGTCGGTGACGCCGAGAACCGCCGCGAAGCCGACCCCGAACCGACCGACGCTCTCCCCCACCCGCTTGGCTGAGGCGCGCAGCGCGGCCAGCGCGGCCACTCCGGAGCAGTCCAGCGGCACCCCGGTGTTCGCGGCGCGCAGCTCACTGCCCTGGGCAGTAACCTCAAGCTGAACCGTGAGGTGCCCTGCCGTACCGGCACGTTGCGCGGCATCGGCGGCGTTCTGCGCCAGCTCGACGAGCACCCGGTCCGCGTAACCGAGCAGGGTGAGGTCGGACTCAGCGTTGGCGTCCTCCCGGAACCGGGTCGGGGACCCTCGCCAGGCGGCCAGCACGCCAGCACGCAGCGCCGCAGTGCCGAAAGGATCAGTGGTCGTCGTCACTCCCCGGGTGCCCGAGGCAGCAGTTCCAGCTCGGCGTCGTCGTACACCAGCTCGACCACCGCCACATTCGGGCTGGTGTCCACCCGGACCTCGGAATGCGCCCCGCAGCCGAACTCGGCGTGCACCACCTGCCCGTCAGCTGGGGACAGATCGTTACCACAGGCACCGAGGGCAGCCGCCAGGATGCCACCAAGCGGAAGGTAGAAACCGCAGGTGACACACCGGTCGGGAGCACTGCGGGCCATCTCCGAATCAGGACCTCGGTCACTGTCGCGCCAGCGCTGCACCAGAGCCAGGCGGGCATCACGACTGAGCACTCGGCGTCGTCCCAGCCCGAGCTCCGGGCTGAGCGGCGCTGCCGCCGGGTCATCGTCGATGAGGTAGCCGGGCACCAGCCGCTGGTCGTCCGGGTCGGTCGGCAACAGGTCACCGACCCCGAGGTCCCCGGCCCGAAGCCGCTGGGTCCACGGCAGCCAGGGCGGGGCGACCAGCGCGTGCCGGCCGGGTAACAGCACCACTTCGCTGACCGTCACCGGGGTCGCTGGGCCCGCTGAGGCCACCGTGACCGCCCAGCGCCAACCGCGGTAACCAGGGAGGTTGGCTTCGAACAAGTGGGTGACCGCTCCGCCGTCCTCGGCCTGTGCCTGCACATGCTCACCGACCGGAGTGTCGCCAAGTTCAGCCTGCGCCGCCTGCCGGGCCAGCTCCACGGCCTGGAAAAGAGGCCCATACAGTGCCTCATCACGGGCCTCACAACGGGCCCCATCAACGGTAGAGCCTGGCGCGGTAGTGTCGGCAATCACGACTCCAATTGTGCCGCACCGGCGGTTCGCACCCGTCATCCGGCCAGCGCAGCTAGACATCCTTGCTGCGGTGCTGGCAACTGTGGTGCTGACGGCTACAATGCTCGCTGGCTGCGCCACCCGGCATTCGACCGCAGCGCAGCTGCACCTGCAGGTTCTGGCCACCCTTGCGCACGACCCGACGATGTACACCGAAGGCTTGGAGCTCCACGACGGGGTACTCTACGAAAGCAGTGGGCTGGTCGGGCAGTCCCGGCTCAGGGCCACCGCGCTGTCCAGCGCCACCATGGTGCGCGAAGCGACGTTGCCTGCCCCGCTTTTCGGTGAGGGCCTCACCGTCACCGGCGATCGGTTGTGGCAGCTGACGTGGACCAGCGGGATGGCGATCGAGCGTGATCCGGCGACGCTGGCAGCGCGCCGCACCGTAACCTATCGGGGTGAGGGTTGGGGGCTGTGCCACGACGCACACCGGTTGGTGATGAGCGACGGCTCTGACCGGCTGACCTTCCGAGACCCGGTGACTTTCGCACCGTCTGGTCAGCTGGAAGTCCGCCTCGACGGCGAGCCGGTGCCGGCGCTCAACGAGTTGGAATGCGTCGGCGGCGTCATCTGGGCCAATGTCTTCCCGACCGAGCGCATCCTGCGCATCAACCCCAGCACCGGGGTGGTGACCGGGGTGGTGGACGCGTCCAGCCTGCTCAGCACACGAGCACAGGCCACCGGGGACGTGCTCAACGGCATCGCGGCGATCCCGGGCACCGACGAGTTCCTGGTCACCGGCAAGCACTGGCCGTTGCTGTTCCGGGTGCGTTTCGTCCCCTCGGCACCGGGCGGTTGATCGTGGGAGCCGGCAATGCACCTGACCCTCGACTCCCCCGCAAGATCACCGTTACCCGGGTGGCCGCCTGGCGGAGCAGGCAACTGGTCTCCGGCGGCATGCGGCGTTTCCACCAGGCCACCACGGCTGATGGCGCGGGACGATCCGGGCTCTCCGCGCTGACCTACCCGGCGATGATGGACTACGCGGCCAACGCGGCCATCGCCGTCGCACTGGCCAACACCCTGTTCTTCGCCGCCGCCACCGCGCAGAGCCGGGCCAACGTCGCACTCTACCTCCTGATCACGGTGGCACCGTTCGCAGTGGTCGCCCCGGTGGTCGGCCCGCTGCTGGACCGGCTGCAGCACGGCAGGCGGGTGGCGATGGCGCTGTCGTTCGCCGGCCGGGGCTCCCTGCTGATCGTCATGGCGGCGCACGTCCACGACTGGCTGCTGTACCCAGCGGCGTTGGGCTTCATGGTGGCGGCCAAGTCCTACGGAGTGCTGCAAGCGGCGGTGATCCCTCGAGTGCTCCCGCCGGAGAGCACTCTGGTCAAGACCAACTCGCGACTCACCGCGTTCGGCCTGGTCGCCGCCGGGGTGTCCGGTGCGGTCAGCGCCGGGATAGCGGCGCTGACCGGATCACCGGGCGCACTGCTGTTCACTGCGGTCATCTGCCTGACGGGAGCGGTCCTGTGCCTGCGCATCCCGTCCTGGGTGGAGGTGACCGAGGGCGAGGTGCCGGCCTCACTGCGAACCGAGGCCACTGCCGCGCTGGGTGCCGCACAGCGTCGCCAACCGGGTCGCCAGCCGATGGGTCGCCACGTGATCGTCGCGCTGTGGGGCAACGGGACCGCGCGGGTGCTCACGGGATTCCTCACCCTGTTCGTCGCGTTCGCGGTGCGGTCCCAGACCGAGGGTTCACCAGGACGGCAGCTGGCGCTGCTCGGCGTGGTCGGCGCGGCGGCCGGGGCGGGCAGCTTCCTGGGCAACGCGGTCGGAGCGCGGCTGCCCTTGCGCAAGCCCGATCAGGCCGTCATCGAATGCGTGGCCGCTGGCCTGTTCATGGCGGTGCTCGCCGCGCTGGTGCAGGGCATCGTCATCGCGGCGGTCACCACCCTGGTGGCGGCGACGGGCAGCGCGGTGGCCAAGGTCTGCCTGGACGCGGTGATCCAGCGCGGCGTGCCGGAGGCGTCCCGCGCCTCGGCGTTCGGCCGGTCGGAAACGGTGCTCCAGAGCGCCTGGGTGCTGGGCGGCGCGCTGGGGGTGCTGGTGCCACCCACCTACTGGATCGGTTTCGCCTCGGTCTCAGCGCTGCTAGGCCTGGGGCTGATCCAGACCGTGTTGACCCGGCGCGGATCGTCGCTGATTCCCGGCTAGGGATCCAACTCCTGGGCGACGGCGCGCATCAGCTCCCCAATCCGCTTCGTGGTGCGACGATCGGGATAGCGGCTGCGGCGCAGGTCAGGCTGAACCCGCGACTCCAGCAACCTGATCATGTCGTCGATCAGGCCGTGCAGCTCTTCAGCCGGACGACGCCGAGCCTCGGCCACCGAGGGCGGCAGCTCCAGCAATCGCACCGACAAGGCTTGCGGACCGCGCCGCCCGTCGGCCACCCCGAACTCCACCCGCTGACCGGTCTTGAGATCGGTCACCCCGGTGGGGAGCGCGTTGGCCCGCACGTAGACGTCGGCACCGCCGTCTTGGGTCACGAAACCAAAGCCCTTGCCCGCGTCGTACCACTTGACCTTGCCGGTCGGCACTGACCTCACCGTTCCCTCGTGGAGTACCACCTGCCGGGGCGCACGACCAGCAAGACGAACGCGCCCCGAACGCACCCGGGACGCGTGGCTCCCAGCTTACGACTTCCGGCCGCTTTTCGGGCGCATCCCACCGGATGAATGTGCGTTTCAGGCGTACATCGCGGCGACGTCGCCCAGCCCGAGCAACTCCACCGAACGCTCACGCATCTCTACCTTACGGACCTTGCCAGTGACGGTCATCGGGAACTCCGCTACCACGTGCACGTACCGAGGGATCTTGTAATGCGCCAGTTCGCCGGCGGCGAAGTGCCGCAATGCCTCGAAGGTGAGCTCGGGCGCACCCGGGCGCAGCCGCACCCAGGCACACAGCTCCTCGCCGTAGCGCGCGTCAGGCACGCCGATCACCTGCGCATCCACGATATCCGGGTGGGTGTGCAGGAACTCCTCGATCTCCCGAGGGTAGACGTTCTCACCACCACGGATGACCATGTCCTTGATCCGCCCGGTGATGGTGAGGTAGCCTTCGCAGTCCATCACCGCGACGTCCCCGGTGTGCATCCAGCGGGCCTGGTCGATCACCTCAGCGGTCTTGTCAGGCTGTGCCCAGTAGCCGAGCATGATCGAGTAACCTCGGGTGCACAGCTCCCCCGGAGTCTCCCTCGGCACTGTCAAGCCGGTGTCCGGATCGATGATCTTCACCTCGAGGTGCGGGTGCACCCGGCCGACCGTGGACACCCGGCGCTCCAGCGTGTCCTGCGCCCGGGTCTGGGTGGACACCGGAGAGGTCTCGGTCATTCCATAGCAGATACTCACCTCGGTCATGCCCATCCGCTCGACGACCTGCTTCATCACCTCCACCGGGCACGGCGAGCCCGCCATGATCCCGGTCCGCAACGACGACAGGTCACAGGACTCGACACCAGCGTCGGCCAGCATGGCGATGAACATCGTGGGTACTCCGTACACTGAGGTGCACCGCTCCCGCGCGAGCGCCGACAGGCTCGCCGCCGGCTCGAACGACGGCGCAGGGTACACAAGGCAAGCGCCATGCGAGGTGGCGGCCAGGTTGCCCATCACCATCCCGAAACAGTGGTAGAGCGGCACCGGCAGGCAGATCCGGTCCGCCTCGGTGTAACCGCACAGCTCACCAACAAAGTAGCCATTGTTGAGGATGTTGTGATGCGACAGCGTGGCGCCCTTGGGGGAACCGGTGGTGCCTGAGGTGTACTGGATGTTGATCGGGTCATCCGGGGACAACGTCGCCTGCCGGCCGGTGAGCAGCGCTGCGGCGCTACCCCTGACCAGTAGCGCATCCCACTCAGCGGAACCGATCAGCACCACCCGCTCCAGCGTGGCGCAGCGGGGCCACACCTGCGAGATCATCGCGGCGTAGTCGGAGGTCTTGAACGACTCCGCCGCGACCAGTAGCCGGATCCCAGCCGCCGTGAGCACGTATTCCAGTTCGCTGGTCCGGTATGCCGGGTTGATGGTGACCAGGATCGCGCCGATCTTTGCGGTGGCGTACTGGGTGAACAGCCACTCCGGGCAGTTCGGTGCCCAGATGCCGACCCGGTCGCCCTTGCCGATCCCGGCGGCCAGCAGCCCGTGTGCCAGGGCGTCGACCTCTGCGCGCAACTGCGAGTAGGTCAGGCGGCGCCCGCTCGGGCAATCGACCAGCGCCTCCCGGTCACCGAACCGAGCGGCTGTGCCGTCGAAGTTGTCCCCAATCGTCTCCCCCAACAGCGGGACATCCGAAACCCCCGACGCATACGACGCAATCACCATCTCCTCCTCCCGTTCCCAGCGGTCTCATGGATGCTTGTGCACCTTTCAGGCCCCATGAGGCGGCATGGCGTACCTGCAGCGCGGCTCGAACCGTGCAGATCAACCGGTGAGGATCGCGTAGGTGCTCTCGCGTGACGAAGACGACTTCCCAGCCTGCGGCGTGCAGCCGGTTGAGTCGCTCCCGGTCAGCGCCGACTTGCAGCGGCGCACCGTGCCATACCCCGTCGTATTCGACCGCGAGCCGATGGCGCGGGAAGGCGAGATCGACGGTAGCCACCCATTGGCCAGCGTGCTGCACGACATACTGCACCTCCGGGATCAGCCCGTCGAGGATCAGGTGCACTCGGAGCCAAGATTCGGGCCGTGATTGCGCTCTCGGATCAGCGAGCTCCAGTGCCCGCCGCGCCGCCACGATGCCGCGGTCGTGTCGATCCGCCAAGTAGCGCTCCATCTCTGTTCGTCCGACGAGCGCCGCCCTCAGCACGGCGTCCAGATCGGCCACCGCGTCCGGGAGCGCGCGGTCGAGCAGCAAGTCGAAAGCGGTTCGGCAGCGTGTCGCGAGGCGGATCCGCGACCACGGCTGCGCCTCGTCAACGCGCACCTCGCAGCGCCGCAAGTCCACTCCCGCCCGGCGGGACAACCGGGTCTGCCGGCTGACGAGCGCCTCGACCGGATCGCCAGGCAGCGCGAGCTGGATACCGCGCAGCGTAGCCGCCGACCGGCCAGTGATCACCGCATCGGCTGGCAGGACCAGCGCGGCGCACTCACAACGCAATTCGTGCGTCAGGGCGGCGGTTACGGGCACGTAGACGTCCCGGAACACCCGCCGGTATCGCGCACCAGCCAGTTGTTTGCGCGTCATGAGACCCGCCGCGAGAGCTTCCGAACCGCGAAACGGCCCGCTCAGCTCGCTGGTCCCCCGTTGACTACCCATAGCGACGAACCCTGCACCACCACAGGACGTATGTCGAACACGCATCCACAGGCCATCACAATTGTCCACAGCCGGGTAGGGAGGTGCACAAGCATCCATAAGACCCTGCGCGGGCGGGTGTGGGTGTGGGGTTAGGCAGGCGTGGTGTGTACCCGGGCTTATTATGAGCCGGGGAGAAGGATCGGGGGCGCAACTCATGGTGACCGTGCGCTACTTCGCTGCGGCACGCGCCGCTGCTGGCCTGCCCAGCGAGAACGTCAACCTCGGCGAGGGTGCCACGGTGGCCGACGCGCTTGACGCGATCACCGCCCGACACGGGGAAACGCTGCGCAGGGTGCTAACAGCCTGCAGTTTCCTGCTCGATTCGGTCGCGGTGCAAGACCGCGCTACGCCGCTACGACCCGGTGCCACGTTGGATGTCCTACCGCCGTTCGCTGGCGGCTGAGTGACTGACCCGGATCGCCAGGGACCTCACGGGCAGTTGACCCACTCCTGCGAGCCGTCGACGAACTCCTGCCGCTTCCAGATCGGCAAGTGCAACTTGACCTCGTCGACCAGCGCTGCGCACGCCGCGAAAGCCGCCTGGCGGTGCGCAGCGGCGACCGCGCAGGCCAGCGCGCAGTCGCCAATAGCCAGGGGGCCGATCCGATGGCTGACGGCCAACCCCAGCACTTCCGGGTGGATCGCGGCGGTCTGGGCCGCCACTCGGGTGAGCACATCACCGGCGCTGGGATGGCTAGCGTACTCCAGCGCGCGCACGGCTCGGCCACCGTCATGATCACGGACTACGCCGGAGAAGCTCACCACTGCGCCAGCGGCCGAGCGGGCCACCAAGCGGGCGTGTCCCTCGACGTCCAGCGGCTCCTCGGTGACGACCGCACGAAGCACGATCCCCAAGGGAACGACTGCCTCCTGGCTGTGGTGATCAGCACCGTGGTGATCTGCACTGTGGTGATCTGCCCCGTGTAGCTGGTCGATGGCGTGATCAAGCACCCGGTCGAGGACAGCCAGGCCATCGTTAACGCCACCGGTGGAGCCCGGCAGGTTGACCACCAGCGTACAGCCGGCCACACCAGCCAGCCCTCGGGAGAGGACGGCGGTGGGCACCCGAGGCAGCCCGGCGGAACGGATCGCGTCCGCCAATCCAGGCAAGCACCGGTCCAACAGCGGCTCAGTGGCCTCCGGGGTGCGATCGGTGGGGCTAATACCGGTGCCACCGGTGGTCAGCACCACGTCGACCGCGTCCGCCACCGCCACCGCCACCGCATTACGCACCGGAGAGCCATCAGGTACCACCACGGGGTCCGGCGTCTGATAGCCCCGCTGGCACAACCAGTCGACGATAACGGGACCGGTGCGGTCGGGGTACACTCCGGCAGCCGCGCGATTGGAGGCCACCACGACCACAGCGCGACGAGTCACCTCGGCTGCGCCGTCGGTCGGATCCACCGGCCGGTCTTCCCACCGACCTTCCGCTCCACCCGCACCGCGTCGAGCACGGCGGCGGGGTCGAGCGCCTTGACCATGTCGTACAGCGCCAGCCCGGCGACCGCGACCGCAGTGAGCGCCTCCATCTCCACCCCGGTGCGGTCGGTGGTGCGGACCGTGGCGGTGATCTGAACTTCGGAGCCCGAGGTGTGCAGATCCACAGTGACCCCGGTCAGCGAGAGTGGATGGCACAGCGGAATCAGGTCGGGCGTTCGCTTGGCCGCCATGATGCCGGCGATGCGGGCAGTGGCCAGTGCATCACCCTTGGGTAGTTGCGAGCCGCACAGCAACCGTACTACCTCCTCAGTGGTGCGCAAGACACCCGAAGCGACCGCCTCCCGCAGACCAGCCTGCTTATCCGAAACATCGACCATGCGGGCGGCGCCACCATCATCCACATGGGTCAGCCGTGCCTGGGAGCTCACCAGCCAATCCTAGGGCCGCATCCGCCGGTCGCGGTGGGCTGATACACCACTGGGGTTGGCACAGACGTGCCAACCCCAGTGAACATGTATCCAACCAGGTTAGTGCGTAACCGGCAGGTGTGCCTCAACGGGTTGCGGCGGCGGAGCCTGCTGCGGACCCTGCTGTTCCTTCTTCTCGTGGTGCTCTTCTTGACGGCAGGTAGCAGAGGAAATCACGATCTCCTCAAGGGCATCACGGTCACGGTCACTCTTAGGGCTGTCGAGGCTCGGGTTGATCTGCTTGAGCACCTCATCCAGATCTCCGGCGGTGGGGGATCCCCCCGGTGCCGAGGACTTGGCGTGAGCGGCCTGCAGCTGATCCATGGTCGGGACCTTGAGCTGCTTGGACGCGAGACTCTGGAAAAGGTTGAGATCCTTCGTCGAGATCGCCCGTCCGAACCGGTCACTGGGGAGCAGCGTGATCACTGCGCCATCGACCGTGAGCTTGTCGTGGTCCCGACGCTGCCGGTTGAAGTCAACCTTGACCAACGGCGAGATGTCCAGCGCCTCGCCCGAGTACGGCGACGACTGCCCCTCACCATCAGTGCCGATGATGGAGGAATCACCGTGGCCGTTCTCACAGGTTGCCTCAATGACCTTCAGGCGCAGCCCGAGGACGTCCACCTTGACCGCCGTCGCCTTGGCCCGGAAATGCTCGGCCTCGACCTTGAGCAGGCCAATGAAGATGCCATTCCTGTCCCTGTTCCTGTCCGGCCCGGGCACCTCGAGCAATGCCCGATGACCGTCAGGTGGCGCCTCGACAAAGGGAGTGGGCTCGATGGGGAGTAAACCTCGCGCAGCGATCCCGAATGCCTTGGCAGTTGGCGCTTCGTCAGCGGAGCCGGACAGGGTCCCCAGCAGCAGGGCCGCAACGGCGGTGGCAGCACCGACGCTGGCCGCACTGGCGCCGGCGAGCTTCCTACTGTTCACATGCTGTCCTTTCGTTTTGTTCGTTCAGTTCTCATCGATGATCACAAGCGTCCCCAGGGGAACTTGAGTCAACTGGTTGAGGGCATCCTTTGGCACCCGGATGCAGCCATCACTAGAGCGGGTACCAAAGACATTGGCGGTGGGCCAGGTATGGATCGCGACGGTTCCCGGGCCGCCACCAAAACTGTCCAGAGTTGGACTGTGAGTACCCAACGGCAAGATGACTGATGAGTACCGCTGCGCAGTGTCACTGAACGAACCGAGCAAGAACGTCCGCCCCGGCGGGGTGGGCGCGGAATCCTTGCCGATGCCGACAGTCCAGTTACCCAGGCGCTGACCACCTTTGAACAGCTCCATACCGAAGGAACGAAGGTGCACCTGGATCAGATACGGGGTGGTCGCACGATCGAGTGCAGTCTCGGTTAGCCAGCCCGCCGAGGCATTGGGGCGCGAAGGCAGTAACACCTCGACCCAGCCGGGTTGCTGGGCGATGGCTGGCAGCCAGGTGTCGCCGATCTGGTGGGGTCCGAGCCTGGCGATCGGAGCGCCGCCGGGGGCCGCATATACCACAACTTCCCGCCGAGGGTGAACCACAACGCCGTCGGTGGCCGCCAGCGGACCGAGGTCAAGCGGCGCGGAGTTGACAACGGTATAAGTGCTGCTCTGCGGCAGAGTCGCGGGATCTGCCGGGGGCATCGCTGGCGGGATCGTGATGGTGGGGGCGGCAACGACGGGCCCCCGTGGTGGCAGCGCCTTTCGCGTCTCGCCAGCCCCGGAGGAGACCACGAAAGCCACCACCGCCACCAGCGCTACCAGCGCTACTCCGCCGATCGCGCATGCGATCAAGTAGGGACGATCGAGCAGCCGGAACAATCCTGAAGGACGTTGAGCCATGACCTCTGGTGGTGTCGGACGAGCGGAACTGGTTGGCTCGCCCTCCCCGATCGGGCGATCCCGCTCGGCCCAAGGACACCCCGACATCCACTGGGACATCGATGGGGGCATCCACTGAGACATCCATGGGGACGCCCGTGGGGACCGCGCGGTGACGGAACCCTAACGGAGGCGAAACACCCACCCAACGCGGCCCTGCTACTGGCTGTCGCTCCGGTTGATTTCGGTATGCGGGTGCTGGTAGATGAGCTGGTCCGGCGACAGCGGGAAGATCATTTCACCGAACGGGGACAGCGCGCCCTGCAGCGGGGCGGCAAGCTCACTGACCGGATGGTCCTCCTCCGACCAGCTCGGCCAGGTCGGGTCGATGCGGTCGGTGCGCTTGGCCACAGTTCCTCCTTCAACTCGGTACTAGCCACTCAGCTGGCACACGGGCGACATGAACACGCCTATTATTCCCGATCCCCAGGAAACCCGGCTCCAGCGTGATCTGTGGTCTCACGCAGCGTGCCAGGAGGACTCTGGCTATTCTGGAGCAGATGCTCAGCACCGCACTCGCTGACTGGCTACGCACCCGGGACGACGACACGCTGGCCCAGTTACTGCGTGCCCGCCCGGACCTGGCCGTACCCGCTCCAGCCGATTCAACCGTGCTGGCCACCCGGGCGGGAGGCGCAGCTTCGGTCGCTCGAGCCTGCGAGGACCTCGACCGGTTCACCTTGGTGGTGCTCTCAGCACTGCTGGTGGCCGGTGGCGACGCCGCACCGGTGCACCGCCAGGCCCTCGAACGCCTGCTCGGGCGAGAAGCCCCCGCCGGACGGATCCAGCAGGGTCTGGACGCGCTACGGTGCTGCGCATTGGTCTGGGGCGAGGATGAGGCGCTCTCGGTGGTGCCGGCGGCACGCGAGGTACTCGGACCCCATCCCGGTGGCTTGGGTCGTCCCGCCGCAGATCTCGTCGACACCAACCTGAGCGCTGTGCTACCCAAGCTTGCCGAAGACGAGCTGCGGGTATTGCGGGTTCTCGCCGCTGGGCCGCCGGTCGGTACCAGCCGGGACACCACCGAGGCGCTCTCCATAAGCCGGGCCCGCACGCCGGTGCAACGCCTGCTCGCCCGTGGCCTGCTGCGGCGGATCGACGCTGGCACCGTCGAGTTGCCCGCGCAAGTGGCTCTGGCGATGCGCGGAGACCAGCCGCTGGGACCCCTTGAGCCCGACGAACCAGAACTGCCCACCCGGCCGCGCGACCAGGCCCTGGTGGATTCGACGGCCGCAGGCGCGGTGCTTGATCTGCTGCGCCACACCGAGATGCTGCTCGCGCACTGGTCAGCGGAGCCTCCCCCGATGTTGCGCTCTGGTGGCCTGGGCGTCCGGGACATCCGACGAACAGCGCGCCTACTGGACGTCGACGAGGCACGAGTCGCCCTACTCGCCGAAGTCGCCGTCGCCGCTGGACTGATCACGTGGACCGACGGCGCAGCGGGCACCCAGCTGTGGTTGCCCACCGTCGCCGCTGATTCGTGGCTCGCCGCCCCACCGCAGCGGCGCTGGGCCATGCTCGCGCCCGCGTGGCTTGAGATGCCCCGGCTACCCGGATTGGCCAGGACCCGCGACGACAAAGACCGGCCGCTGGCCGCGCTGTCCGAAGACTGGCGCCAGCCCCGCGCCCCGGTGCAGCGACGCCGAATCCTGGAGGTGATCGCCGAGCTACCCGTCGGCCACGGTATCCAGCGACCTGAAGACCTCGCCGCCGTGCTCTCCTGGCGGGCACCGCGCCAGGACGGCTGGCGACGCAATGACGTGGTCAGTTGGACCGTGCAGGAGGCTACTGCGCTGGGCGTGCTGGCGCTCGGGGCGCTGTCCTCGGCCGGACGGGCGCTGCTGCGCGAGGGCGCGAAAATAGCGGCGAGCGCCCTGCATGCCGCGCTGCCCGAGCCGGTGAGCCAGGTGATGGCCCAAGCCGACCACACCGTGGTGGCACCGGGACCGCTGGAGCCCGAACTAGCCCGGGAGATCGGGCTGGTAGCTGACGTGGAGTCAGCGGGTAGCGCGACCGTCTACCGGGTCACCCAGGACACCGTACGCCGGGCACTGGACGTCGGCCGCAGCGCAGCCGACCTGCACGAGCTGTTCCGAACCCGATCGGCGACCCCGGTGCCGCAGTCGCTGAGCTACCTCATCGACGATGTGGCCCGTCGCCACGGGCGGCTGCGCGGTGGCGCCGCCGCCGCGTTCCTCCGTTGCGACGACCCGGTGCTGCTCACCGAACTACTGGCGCACCCAGTCGCCACGCGCTGCGGGCTGCGCCGGCTTGCTCCTACCGTGCTGGTCAGCCCGTTGTCGCTGGCCGCGCTGCTCGACGAGGTGCGCGGCGCCGGCTTCATCCCGGTCGCCGAGGGACCCGACGGCCAAGTGCTCGACCTGCGCGCCAGAGCTCGTCGCACCCGGGTCCGGCCCCCGGCGACCCGCCGGGCCGCCGGGCCACCTACCCCCTCAACGGAGCAGCTTGCCTCGCTGGTGACTGCGCTGCGCGTCGGCGACGCCGCAGCAGCCACCTGGCGGGGATCCTCGGCAGCCAACGGTGCGGTAACCACTGATGGCACGCTGGAGGTGCTGCAGGGCGCCGCGCACGCTGGTAGCAACGTCTGCATCGGTTACGTGGACTCCCACGGTATAGCCAACAGGCGGATCGTGCGGCCGGTGCGCATCGGTGGCGGCGTCCTGGAAGGGTTCGACCGCTCAGCTCAGGAGCTGCGGCGCTTCCCCTTGCACCGAATCACCTCAGCCGCAGTCATGCCGGAACAAACGCTGCAGAGCTAGGAGAAGCTCGCAGAACTAGGCCAGAACTATGGTCGCGCAGAGTTCTGCAGCTGTGCGCGTAGCTCGGGGGTCAACAGCTTGCCCGTCCGGTCGACGAGCAAGGTCATTTCGTAGCCAATCAGGCCGATGTCACAGCTCGGCGAGGCCAGCACAGCGAGGCTGGACCCGTCGCTGATGGCCATGGTCAAGACGATGCCACGCTCCATCTCCACGACGGTCTGCACCACTCCGCCGGCCTCGAAGCAGCGGGCCGCGCCCTGGGTGAGGCTCACCAGGCCCGACGTGACCGCAGCAAGCTGGTCAGCGCGGTCCCTGGGCAACCCGGAGGACGCGACCAGAAGCAGCCCGTCGGCGGACACGACGACAGCGTGCGCCACCCCCGGTACCTGCTGCACAAAACTGTCCACCAGCCAACCGAACTGGCTGGGCTGAACCGGGTACTGGGGCGCTGCAGTCGTCACCGCTGATTCTCCTCATAGAGTCACTGGTCACAAAGTCACTGGTCGGCGGGTCGGTACGGGATGTCAGCCCAGGTGAGCTGCTCCTCAGGACCGATGCGGGCGTGGCGCCCGACGCGCAACCCTCGCTGGTATCTGGTTAACCGGCCGCGCACAGCATCGGGGGTGCGGGCCGGGCCAACGGGCACCGGCGTCGGCATAACGCGACCGTCCGCACTGAACACTAGATGCGCCCGGGGCTGGCGCTTGGGCAACCCGGACCGAGTGAATTCATGGGCAACCCGGGTGCGCAAGGCTTGCGCAGCCTGCCATGCCGCGTCAAACGGGGACTGCCACTCAGGGGCGACGCTGGACGGCACGGTGCTGGACAGCGCGGTACTGGACGGCGCGGTGTTCACCGGCGCGGACTGACGCTCGCGGAACCATGCTGAGACCATCTCGAAGATCTCTTCGCGAACCTCTTCGGGCCGCCCAGCCGCCGCGACCCTGACCGGCGGTATCGGGATTCCCGCCGCACCGGTAGCCCCCGCAACCTGCTCCTGGCCGCCGGGTAAGTGATGGGAGAGCGGCTCCGGCTGGCCGAATAGCTCCAGCCACTCCTGCTGGGCCGTACGCGGATGGCTGAGCGGGGAGGCGCCAACTCCGAGCGAGGAAGGGCTGATCGAGGATGGGCTGAACAGGTCCGCCGCGACCGCCTCGTCGACCACCGACACCTGGAGCGGCGGTTGCTCCAGGGTCCCGCTCCACCCGGTGACCGGGGGTTGCTCAGGCGCACGCTCCACCGTCACCAGGGAGGGGGCCAGCAGCGCGGTCGCGGTGATCCCGGGCTTACCGAGACGCTGGCGCAGTCGCACCGTGATGCCGTGCCGCGCGGCCAGCTGGCGCACCACGAACAGTCCCAGGTGAGTGGAGACCGACACCTCGCTCGACGGTGCCGAAACGAGCAGTGCGTTGATCTCCTGCAATTCGTCACGAGGTAGTCCGGGCCCGGAGTCGGTGATCTCCACCCGCAGGCTTTCGTCTTCGGTGAGCGTGCCGCTCAGGGTCACCACGTCGCCTGGGGGGCTAACGTTGGTCGCGTTGTCCAGCAACTCCGCGATCAGGTGCACCAGGTCGGCTGCGACCGGAGCGGCCACCGTGGCCGCCGGGGGCGGGCACACGGTCACTCGTTGGTACTCTTCGATTTCCGAGATCGCGTTATCCAGCACGTCACACACCGTCACCGGCCCTTGGCCAGCGCAGCAGGCCGCTCCACCAGCCAGGGACAGCAGGTTCTCGCTGTGGCGGCGCACACGGGTGGCAAGGCGATCAAGCTGGAGCAAGCTGTTCACCAGATCGGGATCGCGCGTTGCGCCGCGCAACTCCTCGATCAGCTGCAACTGCCGTTCCAGCAGGCGCTGGCTACGTTCGGACAGGTTGGCAAAGACATCGCTCAGGTTGCTGCGCAGCTGGGCCTGCTCAGCCGCTAATCGGACGGCTTGGACATGCACCGTGTCCAACGCCCTGGCGACTTGACCGACTTCCTCCTTAGAGTCCACCGGCACCGGATCGAGCGTCGGCGGGGTGGGAATACCGTCGGTGGCCAGTACCTGCTCGAAGGCCTCCGGCAACCGGCGATCGGCGACGTCGAACGCGGCGTCGCTCAGCTTACGCAGCGGTTGCAGAAGCGAGCGCGCCACGACAAGCAGCAGCGCCACGGCAAGCAGCAGCGCCACGGCAACCGCGGCACCATCCCGGAACGCCTCGCGCCATGCTTGGGAGCTGCGCGCCTGAGCATCGGTGCGCAACTCATTGACGAGGGTGTCCACTCCCTGGTGAATCGTCTCGACGGTCCCCAAAGCGGCGGAATTCCAGTCACTGCGAACCGTCTCCAGCGGCGCTCCGCGCACCGCTCGGTCCAGCGCGGCATCCAGCAACCGCTTGCGATCGCCCACCACTGTGGCATCGAAATAAAGTTGTCGTTGCGCGGGAGACATCACCTGGCCGAAGTCGTCAGCGGCAGCGTCGAACCGGGCCTGCGCAGTGCGCAGCGTGGCCTGCTGCGCCGGGGGCAGACCCCCGGACAAGATTCCCGTCAGCAACACCGCATGCTCCAAGGAGGCCTGTTCCTTGGCGACCGACAGCGCCCTGATGCCGTCCACCTGATGGGATAGCGGGCCCGGCCCGCCATAGAGGACTTTGCGGTCAAGATCGAGCAACTTCGCGATGAAGTCGGAATAGGCGGTGACGGCGCTGCTCGCGGTGGCGTTGCCCGGGGCGGCAGTGGAGCCAAGGGTGGCCTGGCGCAGAGCGGCAAGCCGGGACAGCCGGATCATCGCCGCCTGGTAGGCCAGGTCCACAAGGGGGTGCGCATGCACCGAGATCGGCCCGAGAGCCTCGGCGCTGAAGTCCGAGGTGCGCAGCTTAGTCACCGCGGTGTCCACCCGCTGAACCTGGGATTGAGCTTTAGCCAGCAGCAGGGCGCGTTCCGGGGTAAGTCCGGTGGCGAGCATCGCGGCCACCCGAGACCGCTCCCCCTGCAGATTGTGCACGACGAGACCCAGCTGCTGGGCGAACCCAGCCTGGCGGGCCAACGCGGCGTAATCTCGCGCCTTGCGAGCTAGATCGGTGACGCGCAACGTTCCGAGCACGCCGGCAAGCACTAGAGGCACCATCAGCAGAGCGGTGAGTTTGGTGCGCAGTCGCCAGTCCCGCAGCCGCCACCGGCGGCCGCAGCGCCGCAGCACCGCAGTAAACACCCCGAACGCGGCGACGGCAGGTGCCCAGCTGTAACTGCGCGTAGTAACCCTCTCACGCACAGTAATTTTGGTGCGTCGGTTGGGGCGGCTGAAGGATGGTCCAGCCCTCACCTTATGGCCCGCCACGCTGCGCACTCTCCCCACTCCAACGATCACGCGCGAGCCGCTACCGACCTCCGCATAGCGTGCTCGACCAGCGCGATGAGGGTGTTCTTGGTCGATTCTCGCTCGCGAGCGTCACACGGGATGATGGGTACGACGGACTCGATGGCCAACGCTTCCCGAACGTCCTCAACACTGTGGCTGAGCACGCCGTCAAAACAATTCACTCCAACAACATAGGGCAAACCACGGTCTTCGAAGAAGTCCACCGCCGCAAAACAGTCGGCCAGCCGGCGGGTGTCCACGAGTACAACCGCGCCGATCGCGCCGCGCACCAGGTCATCCCACATGAACCAGAAGCGGTGTTGCCCAGGGGTGCCGAACAGGTAGAGGATCAGCTCCGCATCCAGCGAGAGGCGACCGAAGTCCATCGCGACAGTAGTGGTCACTTTGTCCGGGGTGGCCGCAAGATCATCCACCGAGGTGCTGGCATCAGTAAGCACGGCCTCAGTGGTCAACGGCGCGATCTCGGACACCGAGCCGACAAACGTCGTCTTGCCGACGCCGAAACCACCGCCTACAACGATCTTCGCGGACATCACCCTGGGACCGCCCTCGGCTTGCCGCACGGCGGGCGGTCCGGACCGGGCCGGACCGGTGTGGACCGCTGCCGCTAAAGAGGCCCCTTGGGGCCGCGCCCGATCAGAGTCGACGAAGTCCACTCAATACCCTTTCCATCAAGGTCATATCCGGCGTGTCGCCGGAGCGGTTCGCGTCGCGGTGCACCACGACCAAGCCGATGTCCGCCATGTCCGCCAGCAGCACTCGGGCCACGCCCAGCGGCAGAGACAGCAGAGCAGCCACCTCGGCCACCGATCGAGGGGCGCGACATAGCTCCGCAACCGCCCGGTGTTCCTCGCTGCTCAGCATTGCCATCTCAGGACCGTGCTCGCTGGTGGACACTAGCGTCTCCACCGCGAGGTCCACTATTGGCGCGGTGCGGCCCCTGGTCCAGGTGTAAGGCCGCACCACGGAAGCTGAGTCCGCCGGCTCGCTCCACTCGTCGGATCCGTTAAGCGCCCCCGTAGGCGATCCCGTCAGCGGCCCCGAAAGCGGCCGGGTCGGCTGCCGGGCCAGAAAAGGCGGCTCCACCGCACCCGGCTGCTGGTTGGCCGAGGACCTGGCCACCTTCTTTCGACGCTCGGCTGAGCGCCAGGGGCCACTGCTGAGGTTGTTCAGCACATCAGCAAACGACTGATCATCACCGTCATCGCCGCTGGATTTGTTCACCGCCATCTCACCGCCACAATCTAACGGCCCACAATCAACGACCCAGTGCACCATGGCGCTTAGCACACGGGTGCAGGGTGCAGGGTTCACTCACTCGGTGTCCTCTTTTCCATCCGGACGCTCTGGTTTTCCATCCTGGCGCTCTGGGGGCGACCAGGTAGCGTGCTGGTCGATGGTTACCCGGGCCTGGCGCCCTTCGCGGACGCCCTGTTGATAGCTGGAGAGCCGGCCACGAATGGACTCCGCGTTACGCACCGGCGGACTCGCGGCGGGCCCAGCCCCACTTACGGCACCAGGCACCAGGAGCGCCCGCGGTTGCCTGCGCGGCAGCCCCATGGCGGTGACCTCCGAGCTGACCGGCATCGCCAGTGCCTGCGCCGCCCGCCAGCCCTCATCCGCCGCACCCCAGCGCGGCGCAGGCGAATCGGCTGGAGTCGTGGACTCCAGCGGGGAATCATCGGAGGAAGATTCGGCCAGTGTCTTTCCCGGCTGGCGACGTGTCAGCGGCGCGGAACCTGCCGCAGCGGGCGCTACCGCCTTCGTCTGTGGCGGGTCCGGCAAGGGGGGATCCGGCAAGGGGGCATCTGGCAGCGGCGCATCCGGCAGCCGGGGTCCCGGTGCGGGAACCTCCCACGTGCTTCCAGCCGGCCCGCGAGCCGATGGCGCAGTCCAGCGAACCGGGACGGCTTCATGCTCCTTGAACCATGCGGAGGCCACATCATCGAAAATGGGTGTGGAGTGCTGCAGCGTCGTTCGGTGCCCCAGCCCAACCGTTCCCCCCACAGTGGTCCGGGCCGCTCGGAACAGTTCCGTGCCGGATGATCCAGCGCTAGGGACATCCACCGGAGCGTCCGCTGGAGAGCTGGGCGACGGTCCGGGTGGAGCCGGTGACAGTTGCGCTGACGTTAACCGCTGGCCAATGTGCTGCACGTGCTCAGAGTTGTCGTGCGGATCGTTTGAGGCAGGTTGGCCAGCCAACTGGGCGCCGTGGGCATCGGGCTCGTAGCCGTTGGCCTCGGCCCGCTGAGAGCCGGCGGCCGCAGGGAGCTCCACCGCCTCCGATGCCACCCGCACCAGACTGGGCGGCATGGTGACGCAGGCACAGACCCCAACGTTTCCCTCGCCACGGCGCAGCTGCACGGTGATGCCGTGCCGGCCAGCCAGCCGGCCAACCACAAACAACCCCATCCGGCGGGACACCGAAGCATCCACCATCGGTGGATCGGCCAACCGCTGATTGGCCTCGGCGAACTCCGCTTCGGTCATCCCGACCCCGCAGTCAGCGACGTCAATCGCGACCGAGCCGTCGGCGGCGAAGTCGCTGGAGACGCTCACCTGGCTATCCGGGGACGAGAATTGGGTCGCGTTGTCCAGTAGCTCTGCCAGCAGGTGCACGAGGTCGCTCGCCGATCGGCCGAGTACCAGGACCGCGGGGGGTTGCTGCAGCACCAGCCGTTGGTACTGCTCCACCTCGGACACCGCAGCGCGCAGCACGTCCACCAGCCGGACCGGCCGGCCGGACCGACCAGCGGCATCGGTACCAGCGAGGACCAGCAGGTTCTCGCTGTTGCGCCGCATCCGGGTAGCCAGGTGATCGAGCTGGAACAGGTTGTCCAGCTGTTGCGGGTCCTGCTCACCGCTTTCTAGCCGGTCAATGAGCTTGAGCTGGCGCTCGACCAGGCCCTGGGTGCGGCGCGAGAGGTTGACGAAGATGTCGTTGACGTTCGCCCTTAGCTGGGCCTGCTCGCTGGCCAGCCGAACCGCTTGACTGTGCACTTCGTCGAAAGCCCTGGCGACCTGACCGATTTCCTCGCGGGTACCGACCGGTACCGGCTCGACTGCGGTCGGGGGCAGTTCGCCGTCGCGAATCCGAGCCATCGCCTCGGGCAACCGCCGATCGGCGACGTCCAGCGCGGTGCGCTTGAGCACTCCGAGAGGCCGCAACAAAGCCCGGGTCACAAAGATGCCGACCAGCACACCCAGCGCCAGGGCGAAGAAGAGGATGACCGAGTTCAGGCCAGCCTCGGCGCGTACGTGCTCAAGCAGCGCATGAGCGGTTCGCTCGATTCGCTGCCGCAGCTGCTTCTCGACGGTGGCGATGTTGTCCACGGCGAGGGCGCTGCGCTGGTCCCATTCCTTCGGGGAGATATTCAGCGGCTCTCCCGCGAGACCGCGGCTGAGGATCAGCTGCAACAGCCGCTGGCGGGACAGTTCCGCGTCCGGACCGATCCCAGCGATAGCGTTGGCGCGCTGGGCGGCCCCCGGAGACAACCCGGACAACCCGGGCGACGTCGACAACAAGGCCTCCCGGACCGCGTCCTGTTCAGCGCTGAGCCGGACGGCCGCCGTGCGCAGGTCTTCGATCTGGGCGGGGCCAAGATGGTTGGCGTACAAGGCTTCGGAAACAATCGCGTGTTGGCGACTGATCTGCTCGCGGCCGGCGAGGAGGGCATGCGCGGCAGCCGCGTCGTTGGTGACGGCGACGTCGTCGAGCTGGCGAGTCAGCCCGGAATCCAACTCAACCAGCGGGTCGATCGTGTCGCTGTACTCAGTGACCACCACCTCAACAGGGCCGAAACCAGTGGTGACGCTTGCCCGCAGTGGTCGCAAAGAGCTGAGCGCAGCCAGTGGAGCCCGGGTGAAGTTCAGTCCCTTCACCTGGGCGGCAGCAGCTGAGACCACTCGCACGCTGCTGTCAACGGCGCGGAACTGCATGTCCAGCCCTGGCCGGTCCCCGAGACGACCGCTGGCAACAAACGCCGTCGCCAGGTCCCGTTCCCGCGCCAGCCCGCCAATCAGGTCGGACAGTTGCTGCTGCACGCGCACAATCTGGGAGATCCGGGCGTAGGCCGGCGCGGCACCGGCCTGGTCCACGATCCGCAGGACACCCGTGACGAGGGCGACGACAGTCGGCACCAGCAGGACTGCGGCGAGCTTGACCACCACTGGCCAGTTGCGCCAGTACCACCGGGACCGGGTGGTCTCCGGGCCGGTCGCCGCTGCCCCCGCGTCGGCCGCAGAACTGATTACAGCGGTCATCAGGCCGCCTTCGCGGAAGCCGGGAGTAGCGCACTGCTCACTGGCACGGTGGGGTCCCTCCCCAGGAGTCGACAGTGGCCGGGCATCCGGCTCACCACAGGTCACCGCAGTCGTGGACCATCCACACCGCACGCAAGTAACGTCTCAGGCACCAAGCCGGATACGCTTGATGTCACGCACCGACGACACGACCAGCGGCGCTAGACGGTCCCAGCGTCAACTTACCGTACTTTTCCAGCGCCTCGGCGGCTATAGCCGAGGGCACGCCTGGGAGACTGATCCTAGCCGAGCCCATCACCGGCTGCGGAGCATGCCACGTGCGGAGGAACCTGTTGAGCTCAACGCCTGAGGTCGGACCGCTTATCGTGCAGTCCGACAAAACACTGCTGCTGGAGGTCGACCATCCGGGCGCCGGAATGGCGCGCGCCGCGATTGCCCCCTTCGCCGAACTTGAGCGTGCACCTGAGCACGTACACACCTATCGGGTCACCCCGCTGGCGCTGTGGAACGCGCGGGCCGCCGGGCACGACGCCGAGCAGGTCGTCGACGTTCTGGTGCGCTTTTCCCGGTACGCGGTGCCGCAGCCCCTGCTGGTTGACGTCGTGGACACCATGAGCCGTTACGGTCGGCTGCAGCTGGCGCAGCACCCGACACACGGGCTGGTGCTGGTGTCGATGGACCGTGCCGTGCTCGAAGAGGTACTCCGGCACCGCAAGATCGCCCCGATGCTGGGAGCTCGGCTCGATGACGACACCGTGCTGGTACATCCCAGCGAGCGCGGCCGGCTCAAGCAGGGGCTACTCAAGATCGGTTGGCCGGCTGAGGATTTGGCTGGCTACGTTGACGGCGAAGCGCACCCGATCGAGTTGGCCGAGGACGGCTGGACGCTGCGCGACTACCAGCGCGACGCGGTGACCGGGTTCTGGGCCGGTGGTTCCGGGGTCGTGGTGCTGCCGTGCGGAGCGGGAAAAACCCTGGTCGGAATTGCCGCGATGGCCCAAGCCCAAGCGACCACGCTGATCCTGGTCACCAACACGGTTGCCGGCCGGCAGTGGAAGCGCGAAGTGATTGCGCGTACCTCGCTCTCCGAGGGCGAGATCGGCGAGTATTCCGGTGAGCGCAAGGAAATCCGTCCGGTGACGATCGCGACCTACCAGGTCATGACCCGCAAATCACAAGGCGAGTACCGGCATCTGGATCTGTTCGATTCCCGGGACTGGGGGCTGATCATCTACGACGAGGTGCACTTGCTCCCCGCGCCGGTCTTTCGGATGACAGCCGATCTGCAGTCCCGCCGGCGGCTCGGGCTGACCGCCACTCTGGTGCGCGAGGACGGCCGGGAAGGCGACGTGTTCTCCCTGATCGGGCCCAAGCGCTACGACGCGCCGTGGCGCGACATCGAGTCGCAGGGCTGGATCGCGCCGGCGGACTGCATCGAAGTACGCGTCACCCTGACTGACACCGAACGGCTACGCTACGCCACCGCGGAGGCCGACGAGCGCTACCGGGTGGCCGCCACCGCACGAAGCAAGCTAGCGGTCGTAGAGGCCATCCTGGGCCGGCACCCCGAAGAGCCGACGCTGGTGATCGGGGCATACCTGGAGCAGCTGGAGGAACTCGGCGAGGCGCTGAACGCACCGGTGGTGCAAGGATCGACCCGCAACTCCGAGCGGGAAACCCTGTACGACGCGTTCCGCAGTGGCGAACTACGCAGGTTAGTCGTGTCCAAAGTAGCCAATTTCTCCATCGACTTGCCGGAGGCCTCGGTGGCGGTGCAGGTCTCTGGCACGTTCGGTTCCCGGCAGGAGGAGGCCCAGCGGCTGGGCCGCCTGCTCCGGCCGAAAGGCGACGGACGCCAGGCGCACTTCTACTCGGTGGTCTCCCGGGACACCCTGGACACTGACTACGCGGCGCATCGCCAGCGCTTTCTCGCCGAGCAAGGTTACGGCTACCGGATCGTCGACGCCGACGACCTGCTCGGCCCGACCATCCCCCAGCTCGACTGACCGGCGCCACCTCAACCTGGCGGGGCCGCTGACCAGCTAGGTCCGCTCGGCAATCCGGTGGCACAGCCAGGTCAGCGCGAGCGGATAGCGGTAGTCGATCCCGCGGTGGGTGGCATCGAACAGCTCGAAGTGCACTCGCTCGTCGGGCAACCCAGCGGTATGCAGCGCCTCGCGGAATGCCTGCGCACCGAGATCGAGATACCACTCATCGCGGGTGCCAGCGTCCAGCCACACCGCCCGCAGCGAGCTCAGCGCCGGTGCGTACTTCGGCGCCATCCGCACCGGGTCCCAATCCAGCCATCGCTGCCACACCTCGGGACGCAACACCCCGGTGCGCGAGTCGAATGGCAGCTCCGGGGTGCCGTCCTCGCGGGCGGAGAAGCACGCGGCGATGCCCAGCGTCATGAGCAGATCCTCATCGCCGGGCTTGGTGAACGCGGTCCGGGACTGGAAATCAGCCCACCAGGCGCTGATGTCACCGTCATAGGCGCGCAGGTGGCGCACCGACTTGCCGAACTCGGCAAGGTAGCACAGCTCGTAGAGCGCATCCCCGGCGTGGCTGGCCAGCGCGCCGAACAGGTCCGGCCGCAGCATCGGCGTGATCATGGCGCCGAAACCGCCGGAGGACTTGCCACTGATCGCCCGGTGCGCCCGATCAGGCAGCGTCCGGTAACGCGCATCGACGAAGGGCACCACCTCCTCACACAGATAGCTGTGGTAACGCCCAGTACCCGGCGAGTCGACGAACTGGCTGCCCCCATACGCCGTCCACGCGTCAAGGAAGACCACCACCGCAGGCGGGACGTCACCGGCGGCGAACACGGCATCGGCGGTTTCCGGGAAGGGCTGGCGGTACGGGCTGCGGTTGCGCCACATGGCTAGATGCCCGGTGTACCCCTGGATCACATAAACACTCGGGTAACGCTGCCGCGAGCTCTCGTAGCCAGGCGGGACATAAACCCACAGCGGGCGGCGCGGGGGATCGCCCAGCGGGTTGTCTCGCAACAGCATGCTATCGATCACATGTTCATCCAACCGGCCAGCCAGCTCGGCGAACCAGGGCAGCACGCAACTCACCTCACTCCACCGTCAGCACCAGCGGGCCGTCCTCGGTGATGGCGACCGAATGCTCCCAGTGCGCGGCACGGGAGCCGTCCACGGTCACCACGGTCCAGCCATCGCTGAGTTCCTCGGTCTTGTCACTACCCGCGGTGAGCATCGGTTCGATCGCCAGGGCCATGCCGGGCACCAACCGGGGGCCGCGACCCGGCCGGCCCACGTTGGGCAGAAACGGGTCCATGTGCATGGCTGTGCCGATGCCGTGGCCGCCATAGTCGGCGATAATCCCGTACGACGTGCCATGCGCTGTGGCGGCGGCCAGCGTCGCGGATTCCACCGCGTGGGAGATGTCCGTCAACCTGCCACCGGGTCGGGCCGCCGCGATTCCGGCCTCCAGCGCGTCCCGGCAGGCGCGGGACAGCCGGCTGTCGGCCGGCGCCGCAGTCCCGATATGTACCGTCACGGCGGCGTCGCCGTGCCAGCCCCCGAGGATCGCGCCGCAGTCGATAGACAGCAGGTCGCCGTCGGCGAGCACCTGCTCGAGGCTGGGGATCCCGTGCACCACCTGCTGATTCACTGAGCTGCAGATCGACGCGGGAAACCCGTGGTAGCCCTTGAAGGACGGTACCGCGCCGGTATCTCGAATTGACTGTTCAGCCAGTTCGTCCAGTTCACCGGTACTCATCCCGGCCCTGACATGGCTCGCCAGCAAGCGCAAAGTGCGGGCCACCACCGCGCCGGCGGCACGCATCGCCTCGATCTCACTGGGAGACTTGAGCTCGATGCTTGTCCTACCCCGCAACCGTCGTACCACAGCACGCACCCCGCCCCCGGTCATCGCGCGCTCATCACGCCCGTGTTCGCAACGCGTCCAGCGCCCGGGCCGTGACATCCGGCACCGAACCGACCGCAGGCACTGTGACCAACCGATCGGAATAGAAGTCGAGCAGTGGCGCGGTCTCCTCACGATAGAGTTGCTGCCGGTGCCGGATCACGTCCTCAGTGTCGTCAGCACGCCCTCGGGCGAGCAGGCGCTCGAGCACCTGGTCCTCGGGTACGTCGAACGCCAACACCGTGTCAATCTCACAGTCATGATCGCGCAGCAACGTTTCCAGGGTCTGCGCCTGGCATACCGTGCGGGGGAATCCGTCGAGCAGGAACCCGGCCCGGCAGACGTCAGGGGTAAGCCGTTGCGCAATCATCGCGTTGGTCACCTCGTCAGGCACCAGAGCCCCGGCCTTCAAATACTGCTTGACCTGCAGGCCTAGCTCAGTCTCGCCACCAACGTGCGCCCGGAAAATGTCTCCGGTCGAGATGTGAGGGACACCAAGCTCCGCGCTCAGCACTGCGGCCTGGGTACCCTTGCCCGCTCCCGGCGGGCCGACAATGAGGATTCGCACTAGCGCAGGAACCCTTCGTAGTTGCGCTGCATCAACTGGCTTTCGATCTGCTTGACGGTATCCAGGCCGACCCCAACCATGATCAGCACCGCCGTGCCGCCGAAGGGGAAGTTCTGGTTCTGCCCGTTTCCGGTCAGGTCAAGGAACAAGTTGGGCAGCACCGCCACGACGCCCAGGTACAACGAACCAGGCAAGGTGATCCGGCTGAGGACAAAATTGAGGTACTCGGCGGTGGGGCGCCCCGGCCGGATACCGGGGATGAAACCACCAAACTTCTTCATCTCCTCGGCGCGCTCTTCAGGGTTGAAGGTAATCGCCACGTAGAAGTAGGTGAAGAAGATAATCATCACGAAGTAGAGGGAGATGTGCGCCCAGCTGGCCTGGTCGGACAGGTAGCGGGTGATAAAAGTCTGCCACCAGCGCTGAGTACCGGTGGGCGAGCTGGTCAACCGCGCGATGAGTTCAGGCAGGTAGAGCAGCGAGGACGCGAAGATGACCGGAATGACACCGGCCTGATTCACCTTCAGCGGCAGGTAGGTGGAGGTACCGCCATACATCCGGCGGCCGATCATCCGTTTGGCGTACTGCACCGGGATCCGTCGCTGGCCCTGCTCGACGAACACGACACTGGCGATGATCGCCAAGCCGAAGAGACATACCAGAAAGAACACCAGCGGGCCTTGCGAATCAAGGATGTTCTTACCCTCAGCGGGGATGCGGGCGGCGATCGAACTGAAGATCAGTACCGACATACCGTTGCCGATGCCCCGTTCGGTAATCAACTCGCCCAACCACATGATCACACCAGTCCCTGCGGTCATGACCACGACAATGACCACCAGGTTGAAGACGGACTGGTCCGGAATCGGCGGCAGGAGGCAACCGGAGAACAGCTGGCCGCGCACCGCGAGCGCCACAATACCGGTGGACTGCAGGATGGCCAGTGCAATCGTCAGGTACCGGGTGTACTGCGTGAGCTTGTTCTGACCGGACTGACCCTCTTTCTTCAGCACCTCGAAGCGAGGGATCACCACAGTGAGCAGTTGAATGATGATGCTCGCGGTGATGTAGGGCATGATCCCTAACGCAAACACCGAAAGCTTCAGCAATGCCCCACCGCTGAACAAATTGATCAGCGAGTAAACGTTCTGATTATCTCCTCGCTGCACCCGGTCCAGGCACTGCTGGATATTGACGTAGGAGACCCCGGGCGAGGGGAGCGCAGCGCCAGCCCGGTAAATCATCACCATGCCGAGCGCAAACAGGATCTTGCGGCGCAGATCCGGCGTCACAAGGGCCGAGCGGAAGGCGCCGAGCACTCCTACCTCCTGGGCACGGCCGTGGTACGGCCGTGGATCACGGACCAGCGGCCGCATAACCCGAAGGCAGCGACCGCACGGTGCAGGGGAACCTGACGGCGGATACCAGCTAGGCTTGCCCACTCGTCCTGGCCGACTGTAACAGCAGGGCCCGACAGCAACAGCGACAACCCGTACGACGAGGGAGTCATCTACAGTACGGTACTGCTACCGCCCGCTGCGGCAATTTTGTCTCGCGCGGAACCGGAGAAGGCCGCAGCGCTAACCTGCAGCACCACCCCTGCGAGATCACCGTCACCGAGCACCTTCACCCGCGAACTCTTGCGCACTGCACCAACGGCTACCAACTGGTCGGGACCGACGGTGCCCCCGGCAGGGAACAGCCGAGCCAGGTCGGCCACGTTGACCACCTGGTACTCGGTGCGGAACCGGTTGCGGAAACCCTTGAGCTTGGGCAGCCGCATATGGATCGGCATCTGCCCGCCCTCAAAAGCAGCAGGCACGTTCTTGCGGGCCTTGGTCCCCTTGGTTCCTCGACCTGCGGTCTTACCCTTGGAACCCGCACCGCGGCCGACCCGCATCTTAGCCGTCTTCGCACCATCGGCCGGGCGCAGGTGATGGATCTTGATACTCACGTCGTCGTCACCTCGTTCGGGACTTCCTCCACCGCCACCAGGTGACGGACGGTGGCAATCATACCTCGGACCTGCGAATTGTCCTCTTTGAGCACGGACTGCCGGATTTTGCGCAGCCCCAGCGAGCGCAGCGTCTCACGGTGGTTACGCAAGGTACCAATAGTGCTCCGAACCTGGGTGATCTTCAAAGAAGGCCGGAATGGTGAATCAGACATAGTCAGGCCCCCTGTCCAGCACGCGCTCGCAACATACCGGCCGGGGCCACGTCCTCCAGCGGCAAACCACGGCGTGCGGCCACCTCCTCAGGGCGCTGCAATCCCTTCAGCGCTGCCACCGTGGCATGCACAACGTTGATCGCATTATCACTGCCCAGCGACTTGGAGAGCACATCGTGCACACCGGCGCACTCCAATACCGCGCGAACCGGACCTCCTGCGATAACCCCGGTACCTGGAGAAGCAGGACGGAGCAACACAACGCCGGCCGCAGCCTCGCCGGTGATGGGGTGCGGGATGGTGCCCGCGATCCGGGGAACTCGGAAGAAGCTCTTCTTGGCTTCCTCCACGCCTTTTTGGATCGCCGCCGGCACCTCCTTGGCCTTTCCGTAACCGATGCCGACCATCCCGTCACCGTCGCCGACGACAACCAACGCGGTGAAGCTGAAACGCCGGCCACCCTTGACAACCTTGGCCACTCGGTTGATGGCCACCACCCGCTCCAGGTGCGGGCTCTTCTCCGGCTGGGCAGCACCACCGCGGCCACCGTCGCGGCGATCCCGACGATCACTACGCTCGCCGCCTCCGCCTTCCCGCCGCACGCGTCCAGGCATCAGGCGTTCCTTCCGTTGCTCGCGTACCGATGCTGTCTTGTGTTCACCATTAGTCAGAATTCCAGACCGGATTGACGAGCGGCGTCGGCCAGCGCCGCAATCCGACCATGGTAGTCGTAGCCACCGCGATCGAAAACCACCCGTTCCACGCCGAGGGCCTTGGCTCGAGCGGCGATCAGCTCGCCGACCTTGACGGCCCTGGCTTTCTTGTCTCCGTCGATGGCTCGGACATCCGGCTCGATGCTCGACGCCGCCGCCAGAGTATGCCCAGCCACGTCGTCCACCAGCTGCACAGCGATGTGCCGAGAGGAGCGGTTGACCACCAAGCGCGGGCGCTCTGGCGAACCACTGACTTTCTTGCGCAGCCGGAAGTGCCGCCGCGCCCGGGCCAGCCGGCGTCGGGTCGACATGTCTGTGCCTACCCGGGACCGTTTGACTACCGACGGCTGTGCCGCCGAATCAGATACTGACGAATTAATCGCTGCCTCAGCCATGATCACTTACCCGTCTTTCCGACCTTGCGCCGGATTTTCTCGCCCGCGTAACGCACGCCTTTGCCCTTGTAAGGGTCAGGACGCCGCAACTTACGGATGGTGGCCGCGACCTCGCCGACCGTCTGCTTGTTGATGCCGGCCACGGAAAAACGTGTCGGACTCTCCACTGTGAAGCTAATGCCCTCAGGTGCCTTCACCGGCACCACATGGCTAAAGCCCAACGAGAACTCCAGATCCGAGCCCTTGGCCACCACCCGGTAACCAACGCCGTGGATCTCCATCCGCTTTTCGTAGCCTTGGCTGACGCCGAGAACCATGTTGTTCACCAAAGTCCGGGACAACCCGTGCAGCGACTTGCTGCGACGTTCATCGTCCGGCCGCTGGACCAGCAGGGTACCGTCCGGTTCCCGATGCACGGTGATCGGCTCGGGCACGGTGTGCGACAAGGAGCCCTTAGGCCCCTGAACCGTCACGGTGCGCTCGTCGATGACCACATCGACGCCGGCCGGCACAGTGATCGGCTGCTTCCCGATGCGCGACATCTCCTCTGCTCCCCTCTCACCAGACGAAGGCGAGGACTTCCCCGCCCACGCGCTTCTTAGCGGCCTGCCGGTCAGTGAGCAGTCCGGTGGACGTGGAGATGATCGCCACACCCAAGCCGCCGAGCACCTTGGGCAGCGAGGTGGACTTAGCGTAGACCCGCAGGCCAGGCTTGGACACCCGGCGCAAGCCAGCAATGCTGCGCTCCCGGTGTGGGCCGAATTTCAGTTCTATCACCAAAGACTTACCGACGGCGGCGTCCTCAGCGTGGAAGCCCGAAATGTAGCCCTCCCGTTGGAGGATCTCGGCGATATTAGCCTTGATCTTGGAATGCGGCATCACGACTCGGTCGTGATAGGCCGAGTTCGCGTTGCGCAGACGGGTCAGCATATCTGCGATCGGGTCGGTCATCGTCATGGCGACCTCGTGATCCCTTCTCGCCGTGGTTCCCTTGCGGGCCTACAGCGACTATTGGCTGCGCCGTGCGCAGGCGCCCCAGAGTTGAGCATGAGGGGGCTTAGCATGAGCAGGCCTACCATGAGGACTTGCTCACGCCCGGAAGCTCGCCACGATGAGCCATCTGGCGCAGGCAGATCCGACACAGCCCGAACTTCCGGTAGACCGCCTTGGGACGCCCGCAGCGCTGGCACCTGGTATAGCCTCGCACAGCGAACTTGGGCTTGCGAGCAGCCTTAATAACCAGCGCCTTCTTCGCCATCAGCTCTCCTTGAAGGGGAAGCCCAGACGACGCAGCAGCGCCCGGCCCTCCGCGTCGGTGGTCGCAGAGGTGACCACAGTGATATCCATGCCGCGCTGGCGATCGATGCTGTCTGGATTGATCTCATGGAACATCGACTGCTCAGTGAGCCCGAAAGTGTAGTTACCGTGACCGTCGAACTGGGTCGGCGACAGACCACGGAAATCGCGGATACGGGGCAGGGCGATCGTCAATAGCCGGTCCAGAAACTCCCACATCCGGTCACCGCGCAGAGTTACCTTGGCGCCAATCGGCATCCCCTCGCGCAACTTGAACTGCGCGACGGACTTGCGAGCACGCTTCACCTGAGGTTTCTGACCGGTGATCGACGCCAGATCACGCACCGCACCGTCCATGAGTTTGGCATCCCGGGCAGCCTCGCCGACGCCCATGTTGACCACAACCTTGACCATCCCGGGTACCTGCATCGGGTTGGAGTAGGTGAACTGCTCGCGCAATCCCGCGACGATCTCCTCGCGGTACCGGGTCTTGAGCCTCGGTACCGTCCGCACCCGATCGTGCTCTATCGTCGTCATCTCAGATGTCCTTGCCGGTGCGCCGCGACACGCGTACGCGCCTGCCGTCGTCATCAGTGCGGTAACCCACCCTGGCCGGCTTGCCACTGGAGTCGACAACCATGACGTTCGAGATGTCGATGGCGGCTTCCTGGGTGACAATCCCACCGCTTTGCGCACCACGTTGGGTACGACTGATCCGGGTGTGCTTCTTGATTCGGTTGACGCCCTCCACGAGCACTCGACCAGTGTCCGGGTAGGCCTGGATGACCTTGCCTTTGGCGCCCTTGTCCTTGCCGGCGATGACCAGAACCATGTCGCCCTTTCTGACCTTCATCGCTACAACACCTCCGGGGCCAGCGAGATGATTTTCATGAACCGCTTGTCCCGTAGTTCCCGGCCGACCGGACCAAAGATCCGGGTGCCGCGTGGCTCACCATCGGGCTTGATCAGGACAGCGGCGTTCTCGTCGAACCGGATGTAAGAACCGTCTGGGCGACGCCTCTCTTTCACGGTGCGCACAACGACAGCCTTGACCACATCGCCGCGCTTGACGTTGGCGCCGGGGATTGCTTCCTTGACAGTCGCCACAATGATGTCCCCAATGCCAGCGTAGCGGCGCGAGCTACCGCCGAGCACCCGAATGCACAGGATTTCCTTGGCACCCGTGTTATCGGCGACCCGCAGTCGCGACTCCTGCTGGATCACTTGGCCTTCTCCAGGATCTGGACGAGCCGCCAGCGCTTGGTCGCCGACAGCGGACGGGTCTCCATCAACAGCACCCGGTCGCCGACTCCCGCCACGTTAGCCTCGTCATGGGCTTTCACCTTGGTGGTCGAGCGCAGCACTTTACCGTACAGCGCATGCTTCTTACGGTCCTCCAAGGCTACGACGACCGTCTTGTTCATCTTGTCTGAGACGACGTAACCTTCCCGGACCTTACGCTTATTTCGCCCTTCGGGCTGGGACGATTCATTTCGCCCTTCGGGCTGGGACGCCTTATCCTGCTCGATGTCACTCATGCCGCACCCTCACTTCCCGCAACGGCGCCCGGAGACACCGACAGACCCAGCTGACGCTCGTGCATCACGGTGTAAATGCGGGCAATGTCACGCCGGACCATGCGCAGCCGGCGATTATTGTCCATCTGTCCGGTGGCCATTTGGAAGCGCAGGTTGAACAGCTCCTCCTTGGACTCGCGCAGCCGCAGCACCAGCTCATCCTCGGTGAGCTCGCGCAGTTCGCTCGCAGCGGTGGTGGCTGCCATCTACAAGCCCCCCCCTTCGCGGGTTACGATCCGGCACTTCATCGGCAGTTTGTGGATTGCGCGGCGTAACGCCTCGCGGGCCACCGACGCATTTGGATAGGCCATCTCAAACATGACCCGGCCCGGTTTGACGTTGGCTACCCAGTATTCGGGCGAGCCCTTGCCAGATCCCATTCGGGTTTCCGCCGGCTTCTTGGTCAGCGGTCGGTCCGGGAAAATAGTAATCCAGACCTTGCCACCACGGCGGATGTGCCGATTGATCGCGATCCGGGCCGATTCGATTTGCCGGTTGGTCACGTACGCTGATTCCAAAGCTTGGATCCCGAAGTCCCCGAAGGTGACCTGGGTTCCGCCGGTGGCCATACCCGACCGACCCGGCGAGTGCTGCTTGCGATGCTTGACCTTGCGTGGAACGAGCACGTCTCAGCCCTCCCCATGCCCTGCGGTAACCGTGTCGTCATCAGTGACGGACTGCGTCGGGCTCGTGATTGGCTCGCTCGGCGAGCTCTCGGTTGGCGCTCCAGCAAGTTCCGCCGCCGCAGCACGACCCGCTTCGGTGGAGGTCCCGGTCGTCCCAGCGGCCCCGGAACGACGCCGGGCAGGGCGCTCTCGCCGGGGCGCCCGAGCCGCAGCAGCCGCTGCAGCCGCAGCGCCTTCGGCGTCGCGCTCGCGTCGCCCACCGACCACGTCACCCTTGTAGATCCAAACCTTGACGCCGATCCGTCCGAAAGTGGTGCGCGCCTCGAAGAGCCCATAGTCGATGTCGGCCCGCAGCGTGTGCAGTGGAACGCGGCCCTCTCGGTAAAACTCAGAACGAGACATTTCAGCGCCGCCCAGCCGCCCAGAGCACTGTACCCGGATCCCTTTGACCTGGGGAGAGCGCATCGCGGATTGGATGGCCTTGCGCATCGCGCGCCGGAAGGCAACCCGGTTGGACAACTGCTCGGCCACCCCCTGGGCGACGAGCTGAGCCTCCGCTTCGGGATTCTTGACCTCGAGAATATTGAGCTGCACCTGCTTGCCCGACAGCTTCTCCAACTCGCCCCGGATCCGGTCGGCCTCCGCGCCACGACGACCAATCACGATGCCCGGGCGGGCGGTGTGAATGTCCACCCGCACCCGGTCACGGGTACGCTCGATCTCGACCTTGGCAATGCCCGCCCGCTCCATGCCCTTGGACAGCAACCTACGGATCGCGACGTCTTCCTTGACGTACTCCGCGTACTGCTTGTCGGCGTACCAGCGAGATTTCCAGTCGGTCGAGATACCGAGCCGAAAACCGTGCGGGTTGATCTTCTGACCCACTAGCGGGCACTCCTTGTCTGGGTAGCCTTCTTGCCGGCGCCTGCCTGCCGACCCGAAGTTTGCCGACCCGAGCCGGCACGGGACCGGCCGGCGGCACGGCGCTCCGGTACCGCCTCGACCTCCACCGTGATGTGGCTGGTGCGCTTGCGAATCCGGTAAGCCCGGCCCTGCGCCCGCTCACGAACGCGCTTTAACGTCGGGCCTTCATCCACGAAGGCTCGGGCCAACACGAGAGTGTCGGGGTCGAGGTCGAGGTTGTTCTGAGCATTGGCCATCGCGCTGGCCAACACTTTCGACACCGGGACGGACGCCGCCTGCGGCGCGAACCGCAACAACGAGAGCGCGTCGTGCACGGGCAGTCCCCGGATGAGATCGACGACCCGCCTCACCTTACGCGGCGCCATGGGGACCTTCCTGGCTCGCGCGATCGCGCGCAGCGGCAGCTCTTCGGGCTCCATGGCTTGTCCTTTCGTCACGGTCATGATCCAGTTCTCGCCAAGCTCAGCGCCGCCGAGCCCGGCGGTCGTCCTTGATATGACCCCGGAATGTGCGAGTCGGGGCGAACTCACCAAGCTTGTGACCGACCATCGCCTCGCTGACGAACACCGGGACATGCTTACGCCCGTCGTGCACCGCGATGGTGTGGCCGATCATGTCAGGAATGATCGTGGAGCGGCGTGACCAGGTTCTGATGACCTGCTTGGTGCCGGCTTCGTTCTGCGCGTCCACCTTCTTGAGCAGGTGGTCGTCGATGAACGGGCCTTTTTTCAGGCTGCGTGGCATGCTTACATCCCTCCTGCTCAGCGTTTCTTACCAGTACGGCGGCGGCGCACGATGAGCGCATCACTGGCCTTGTGGCGCCGAGTGCGGCCTTCGGGCTTGCCAGCCGGATTTACCGGGTGACGCCCACCGGAGGTCTTGCCTTCACCACCACCGTGTGGGTGATCGACCGGGTTCATCACGACACCACGAACCGTGGGACGCTTACCCTTCCAGCGCATTCGGCCCGCCTTACCCCAGTTGATGTTGCTTTGGTCAGCGTTGCCGACCTCACCTACTGTGGCGCGACACCGAACGTCGACGTTGCGGATCTCACCTGACGGCATCCGTAACTGGCCGTAGGGGCCGTCTTTAGCCACCAGCTGAACACGCGCACCAGCCGAGCGAGCAATCTTCGCACCGCCACCCGGACGAAGCTCAATCGCGTGCACCACCGTCCCGACCGGGATACTCCGCAGCGGCAGGCTGTTTCCCGGCTTAATGTCAGCCTTGGGCCCGTTCTCCACGACATCGCCCTGACGCAGCTTCTCCGGGGCGATGATATAGCGCTTCTCACCGTCAGCGTAGTGCAACAGCGCGATCCGCGCGGTGCGGTTCGGGTCGTACTCGATGTGCGCGACCTTGGCCGGCACACCGTCCTTGTCAGCCCGCCGGAAATCGATCAAACGGTAGGCGCGCTTGTGCCCGCCACCCTGATGCCGGGTGGTGATCCGGCCGTAGGCGTTGCGACCACCCTTGCTGTGCAACGGCCGGACCAATGACTTCTCCGGGTGGTCCCGGGTGATCTCAGAAAAGTCGGAAACGCTGGCGCCACGGCGGCCCGGAGTCGTCGGCTTGTACTTGCGGATGCCCATGTCTATCCGTTCTCGCTCACGCGGCCGGTCCGCCGAAGATCTCAATCGGCTTGCTCTCCGCAGACAACGTCACGATCGCTCGCTTGGTGTCCTTGCGCTTGCCGAAACCGAACTTGCTGCGCTTGCGCTTGCCAGGACGGTTGAGAGTGTTGACGCTCACCACCTGCACACCGAAGATCTTCTGGATAGCAATCTTGATCTCAGTCTTGTTGGCGTCGGGCGCAACCACAAAGGTGTACTTGTGCTGATCCAGCAGCCCGTAGCTCTTTTCTGAGATGACCGGTTTGCGAATCACGTCGCGAGGATCGGGAATCATCGGGCTGCCTCCTGCACCGCAGTGACACCGGGCACCTTGGTAGAGCTGGGCCCAGCGAGGAACACCTGCAGAGCGTCCGCAGTGAATACGACATCGTCGTTACACAGTACGTCGTAGGTGTTGAGCTGATCAGGGGCCAGCACGTGAACTGAAGAAAGGTTGCGCACACTGCGGCGGCCTACCTCGTCAGCCCGGCTGAGCACGATCAGGAGCTTGGCGCTCTGGCCTGCCAGCGCATCAAGGACCGTGCGAGCAGCCTTGGTGGCCGGCGCATCCCCCGAGACAAGCTCGGACAGCACGTGCACCCGTCCATCGCGGGCCCGGTCGGACAGCGCACCGCGCAACGCGGCTGCTTTCATCTTTTTCGGGGTGCGCTGGCTGTAATCACGCGGCGTGGGGCCGTGCGCAACACCACCGCCGGTGAACTGGGGTGCCCGCGTCGAGCCCTGACGGGCTCGCCCGGTGCCCTTCTGGCGGTAAGGCTTGCTGCCGCCACCGCTGACAGCGCCTCGGTTCTTGGTGCTATGGGTGCCTTGTCGTGCCGCAGCGAGCTGGGCAACCACCACCTGATGCATCAACGGAATGTTCGCCGACACGTCGAAAATCTCGGCGGGCAGCTCCACAGTGCCTGCGGTTGCACCCTCCGGGGTATGGATATCGACCCTTCGCACTGTTGGGCTCACCCCTGCGCACCGCCCTTCACTGCCGTCTTGACCAGCACCAAGCCGCCCTTTGGGCCGGGCAGCGCACCTTTGATCAGCAACAGCCCCGACTCCACATCCACGCGGTGCACGGTGAGATTCTGGGTGCTCACCCGGACGTTGCCCATCCGACCGGCCATTCGGGTGCCCTTGAATACCCGACTCGGTGTGGCGCAGCCGCCAATCGAGCCCGGCGAGCGGTGCTTGCGCTGGGTACCGTGGCTAGCTCCGAGACCGGCGAAGCCGTGCCGCTTCATCACTCCAGCGGTGCCCTTGCCCTTGCTGGTACCCACCACGTCAACCACAGCTCCAGCGGTGAACACCTCGGCGGTGACCTCCTGACCAACCTGGTAATCCGCCGCGTCGGCGGTACGCAGCTCCACCAGGTGACGTCGCGGGGTCACCCCCGCCGCAGCATAATGCCCGGACACCGGCTTGGTCACCTTGCGCGGGTCGATGGTGCCGTAGGCCAGCTGCACAGCAGAATAACCGTCTTTCTCTGGGATACGGATCCGGGTCACCACACACGGCCCAGCCGCTACCACGGTAACCGGGACGATCCTGTTGTTCTCATCGAAGACCTGAGTCATCCCAAGCTTGGTGCCCAGTAAGCCTCTCACGACCCCTTCCACGGTGTCCTTGGCGATCCCTTGAACAATCGCACTGCCCTGGTGATCTGAATCAGTCGCTGTCATTTTCTCGGCCTTACTGGATATTGACGTCGACGCTGGCCGGCAGGTCGATACGCATCAGCGCGTCCACCGTCTTGGGCGTCGGGTCGAGAATGTCGATCAGCCGCTTGTGCGTGCGCATCTCGAAGTGCTCCCGCGAATCTTTGTACTTGTGCGGCGAGCGAATAACGCAGTACACGTTCTTCTCGGTCGGCAGCGGCACCGGCCCGACGACACGAGCTCCGGTGCGCGTCACAGTCTCGACAATCTTGCGCGCGGATGCGTCGATTGCCTCGTGGTCGTAGGCTTTGAGCCGGATGCGGATCTTCTGTCCCGCCATGGTGGCTTGCCGTCCTGTCAGTCTCGTGCCGCTGGTCTCGTCGTATCAGCCCGTACCTCACCGGTCCCCGCGCTCGGGTGTGTCGCGCCGGGAACCCCGTAATGGTAAACGATCCGTGATCGCTGACCAAATCGGGGCTGGACCCTCATGAGCTGGGCTGCGCTCACTTGAGAATTTTGGTTACCCGACCGGCGCCGACGGTGCGACCGCCTTCACGGATCGCGAATTTCAGGTTCTCGTCCATCGCGATCGGCTGGATGAGCTGCACCGTCATCTCGGTGTTGTCGCCCGGCATGACCATTTCAGTGCCTTCAGGCAGTGTCACGACACCGGTCACATCGGTGGTACGGAAGTAGAACTGCGGACGGTAGTTGTTGAAGAACGGCGTGTGCCGGCCGCCCTCGTCCTTGGACAGGATATAAACCTGAGCCTCAAACTGGGTGTGCGGGGTGTTGGTGCCAGGCTTGATGACGACCTGCCCGCGCTCCACATCCTCGCGCTTGATGCCGCGAATCAACAAGCCCACATTGTCGCCGGCCCTGCCCTCGTCGAGCAGCTTGCGGAACATCTCCACGCCAGTGACGGTGGTCGTCAACGACTTCTCTCTGATGCCGATGATCTCCACTTGCTCGTTCACCTTGACGATGCCGCGCTCCACCCGACCGGTGACCACAGTACCGCGGCCGGTGATGGTGAAGACATCCTCGATCGGCATGAGGAACGGCTTCTCGACCTCACGCACTGGCTCCGGGATGCTGTCATCCACGGCATCCATCAGTTCCAGGAGCTTCGCACCCCACTCGGCGTCACCCTCGAGCGCCTTGAGCGCCGATACCCGGACGATCGGCAGATCGTCACCCGGATACTCCTGGCTGGACAGCAGCTCCCGAACCTCGAGCTCGACGAGCTCCATGATCTCCTCGTCGTCGACCATGTCAGCCTTGTTCAGCGCGACGACAATGTAGGGCACGCCGACCTGGCGGGCCAGCAACACATGCTCGCGGGTCTGCGGCATCGGGCCGTCGGTGGCGGCCACCACCAAGATGGCGCCGTCCATCTGGGCCGCCCCGGTGATCATGTTCTTGATGTAGTCCGCGTGCCCAGGACAGTCAACGTGGGCGTAGTGCCGCTTCTCGGTCTGATACTCGACGTGTGCGATCGAGATCGTAATGCCCCGTTGCCTTTCTTCGGGAGCCTTGTCGATCATGTCAAACGCCGATGCCTGGTTCACGTCCGGAAACTTGTCGTGCAAGACCTTGGTAATCGCCGCCGTCAGCGTGGTCTTCCCGTGGTCGATATGACCGATGGTTCCGATGTTGACGTGCGGCTTGGTCCGCTGGAACTTCGCCTTCGCCACTGGTCTCGTCCTCCTGGACTTGTTCTGTGGATCCGCCGGACCCTTAAAGGTCCTGATGTAGCGGCATGTTGTCAGGTGATCTCGGGCGGACCTCCGTCAGGGGCTCCGGTACCCGCTGCTGCGGCTAGTCGCAGCTGGAGAGAATCACGGCATCACTCACCCGTCGCCTTCGCGATAATCTCCTTGGACACGCTGGCCGGGACCTCGGCATAAGAGTCGAACTGCATGGTGTAGTTCGCCCGACCCTGGGTCCGCGACCGTAGGTCGCCGACGTATCCGAACATCTCTGACAGTGGTACCAGTGCCTTGATGATGCGGGCACCACTGCGCTCCTCCATGTGTTGGATCTGACCCCGCCGAGAGTTGAGGTCACCGATGACGTCGCCCATGTAATTGTCAGGTGTGGTCACCTCGACCGACATCATCGGCTCCAAGATGACCGGACCGGCCTTGCGGGCCGCCTCCTTGAACGCCATCGAGCCGGCGATCTTGAAGGCCATCTCGGAGGAGTCCACCTCGTGGTACGCGCCGTCGAGCAGGGTGAGCTTCACACCGACCAGCGGATAGCCCGCGAGAATGCCGTACTGCATAGCGTCCTGCGCCCCGGCATCAATCGACGGGATGTACTCCCTGGGGATCCGCCCACCGGTAACCTTGTTGTCGAACTCGTACAGTGCACCATCGGTGCTCTGCAGCGGCTCCAGCTTGATGATCACGCGGGCGAACTGGCCGGAACCACCCGTCTGCTTGCGGTGGGTGTACTCGAGCTTGTCCACCGTCTTGCGGATCGTCTCCCGGTAAGCCACCTGCGGCTTGCCGATGTTCGCCTCGACCTTGAAGTCGCTGCGCATCCGGTTCACGAAGACCTCAAGGTGCAGCTCACCCATCCCGGCGATGATCGTCTGGCCGGTTTCGTCGTCCTGCTTGACCTGGAAGGTGGGGTCCTCCTCGGCCAGCTTCTGGATGGCGATGCCCAGCTTCTCCTGATCACTTTTGGTCTTGGGCTCGATGGCAACCTGGATGACCGGTTCCGGAAAGGTCATCGACTCCAGAATGACCGGCGCCTGCGGATCGGACAGTGTGTCACCGGTAGTCGTCTCCTTCAAGCCGATCATCGCGTAAATGTGACCGGCCCGGGCTTCCTCGACCGGATTCTCCTTGTTGGAGTGCATCTGGAAGAGCTTGCCGATGCGCTCTTTGCGCTCTTTGGTCGAGTTGATCACTTGAGAGCCAGCGGCGATCCGCCCAGAGTAGACCCGGACGTAGGTCAGTTTCCCGAAGAAGGAGTGCGAGGCAATCTTGAAGACGAGCGCGGAGAACGGCTCGGAGATGGAGGGTTTCCGGACCGCCGACGTACCGTCGGGCAACAGACCCACGACCGGTGGCACATCCAGCGGCGAAGGCAGATAGTCAATCACCGCGTCCAGCATCGGCTGCACGCCTTTGTTCTTGAACGCCGATCCGCACAGCACCGGGTAGACCTGGCTGCGCACCGTGAGCTTGCGGATGCCGGCCTTGATCTGCGCCGTACTGAGCTCCTGGCCGCCGAGGTAGAGCTCCATGAGCTCGTCGTCGGCCTCCGCGACGGCCTCCAGGAGTTTTTCCCGGTACTCGTTCGCCGTCTCGAGCAGGTTGGCCGGAATCGCCTCGACGGTGTAGTCCTCACCCTTCTGAACTTCCCCGCGCCAGGTCAGCGCCCGCATTCCGACCAGATCAACGACACCCTGGAACTCGGCCTCGGAACCGATCGGCAGCTGGATGACCAGCGGGTTGGCGCCGAGCCGCTCCTGGATGGTCCGCACCGTGAAGGAGAAGTCCGCGCCCATCTTGTCCATCTTGTTGACAAAGCAAATGCGCGGGACGTCGTACTTGTCGGCTTGCCGCCACACCGTCTCAGACTGGGGCTCGACGCCTTCCTTGCCGTCGAAGACCGCGACGGCGCCATCAAGCACCCGAAGTGAGCGCTCCACCTCGACGGTGAAGTCGACGTGGCCCGGGGTGTCGATGATGTTGATCTGGTGTTCGTTCCAGAATGTGGTGATCGCGGCGGACGTGATGGTGATGCCCCGTTTTTGCTCTTCCTCCATCCAGTCCATCGTGGCGGCGCCATCGTGCACCTCACCGATCTTGTAGTTGATCCCGGTGTAGAACAGGACCCGCTCGGTCGTGGTGGTTTTGCCGGCGTCGATGTGCGCCATGATCCCGATGTTGCGGACCTTGGCGAGGTCGGTCAGCACTTCACGTGCCACGAGAATTCATCCCTAGCTGTCTTGAGAGTGGTTCGTCACCAGCGATAGTGCGCGAAGGCCTTGTTCGCCTCGGCCATCTTGTGGGTGTCCTCACGGCGTTTCACACTCGCTCCGAGGCCGTTGCTGGCGTCGAGTAGTTCATTCATCAGGCGATCCATCATGGTCTTCTCCCGCCGCTGCCGGGAAAAAGTGATCAGCCAGCGAAGCGCGAGCGTGGTGGAACGCACCGGACGCACCTCGACGGGGACCTGGTACGTAGCACCACCGACGCGGCGGCTCTTCACCTCGATGGCAGGCTTGACGTTGTCCAGCGCGCGCTTGAGAGTCACCACAGGATCGGTACCCGTCTTGTCCCGGCAGCCCTCCAAGGCTTGGTACACGATCTTCTCGGCCACCGATCGCTTGCCGCGCACGAGAACCTTGTTGACCAACTGGGTGACGACCGGGGATCCGTATACCGGGTCGGAGTGCAGCGGCCGCTTCGGGGCGGGGCCCTTGCGAGGCATCAGCCTTTCTCCTTCTTCGCACCGTAGCGACTGCGGGCCTGTTTACGACCCTTCACGCCCTGAGTGTCCAACGATCCACGAATGATCTTGTAGCGGACACCGGGCAGGTCCTTCACCCGACCACCTCGCACCAGGACGATGGAGTGCTCCTGGAGATTATGACCCTCACCCGGAATGTAAGCCGTGACCTCAACCTGGCTGGTGAGGCGCACCCGGGCGACCTTGCGCAACGCCGAGTTCGGCTTCTTCGGGGTCGTCGTGTAAACGCGGGTGCACACGCCGCGCCGTTGCGGGCTCCCCTTCAGTGCTGCAGTCTTGGTCTTCGCGAGCTTGTCCTCGCGGCCCTTGCGGACCAGCTGCTGGATGGTAGGCATGAACCAGCTTTCTTCAGTGTTCTTGCAGTTCCTGATCTTGCTCTGTCGTCATGTGGTGCCGCGCCATAACCGTGCCACCCAGCCACCGATGCTCTGCATGGCCGGTCACTCCGTATCCCGCAGTCGGGCGTGTCGCTGTTGACCCAGCGGCTCGATCAGGTAAACCCGACGGGAGCTGGGTGGCACCGGCGCCAGATCCGGAGGTTGGAGTCCCGAGGAACCCACACCGCCAGTGGTGCGCCATCAGCAGGCATACAGAGCGGCCCGACCGGAGCCGGGACCGAAGACAAGGATACCTGGGACGCTCACCCCGGGTCAAAACAGGGTCTGAACGAGGTTCGGACAGGATCCAAACTAGGGTCCGAACGAGGAGGTGCGCCCATGCCGGGACCACTCGTCGGGCTGCGGGTGATCGAGCTGGCTGGGATCGGGCCAGGCCCCCACGCGGGAATGCTGCTGGCCGACTTGGGAGCCGACGTGGTGCGGATCGAACGACCCCTCGAACGCGCCCCGGGCGCCGGGGACCAGATGCTACGCAGCCGGCGCTCGGTGGTGCTTGACCTGAAGGAACCCGCAGATCGGGAAACCCTGCTGCGGCTGGCGGAGCGGGCCGACGTGCTGATCGAAGGCTTGCGTCCCGGTGTCACCGAGCGATTGGGGCTCGGCCCGGTCGACTGCCACGCCCGCAACCCAGCCCTGGTGTACGCGCGGATGACGGGCTGGGGGCAGGACGGCCCGCTGGCTGAGCGCGCCGGGCACGACATCACCTACATCGCGCTCTCTGGTGTGCTGCACGCCATCGGGAATGCGGGGGGCAAGCCGGTGCCACCACTGAACCTGGTGGGGGATTTCGGCGGCGGCTCGATGTTCCTGGTGGTCGGAGTGCTGGCGGCGCTGTGGGAGCGGGAACGGTCCGGTGCCGGCCAGGTCATCGACGCAGCTATGGTAGACGGGGTCAGCGTGCTGGCCCAGATGTTCTGGTCATTGCGCGCCTGCGGGTTGTGGAGCGATCAGCGAGGCAGCAACCTGCTCGATTCAGGTGCCCCCTTCTACGACACCTACGCCTGCGCCGACGGTCGCTACGTCGCCGTCGGTGCGTTGGAACCACAGTTCTATGCGGCGCTGCTGGAGGGCCTTGGGCTCGCCGACCAAGGCCTGCCCGCACAGCTGGACCCGGCGGGGTGGCCCGTGTTGCGCCAACGGTTCACCGACGCGTTCGCCAGCCGCAGCCGCGATGAGTGGGGGAGCGTATTCGAAGGAACCGACGCCTGCGTGGCACCGGTTTTGTCGTTCGCCGAGGTGCCCACGCACCCGCATATCGCGGCTCGCGGCACCGTCATCACCCTCGGCGGGGTGCCCCAGGCAGCACCCGCGCCCCGGTTCTCGCGCACCCGTCCCGACCGGCCGGCACCGCCGCCGAAACCCGGCGCCGACACCGCCGAAGTACTCGCCGCCTGGGGCGTCACCCCTGTTGGTGGTCCTTGAAGAGCCACCAACGCTCCTGACCCGGTTAGCGGTAGTCGCGACCGAAGTCGTAATCGTCCAAGGGGACGGCTGCTCCGGTTCCGGTACCGAACACGTCCGGGGAGTAGTAGCCCTCGTCGTAGGACGGGATCGCGTAGGCTGCGGCCCGGGCCTCCTCGGTCGGTTGCACCTCGATGTTGCGGTACCGGTTGATCCCGGTGCCGGCCGGAATCAACTTGCCAATGATCACATTCTCCTTGAGCCCGAGCAGTTTGTCGCTCTTACCCTGAATCGCCGCATCGGTGAGGATCTTGGTTGTCTCCTGGAATGACGCCGCAGACAGCCACGACTCGGTCGCCAGCGACGCTTTGGTGATCCCCATCAGGACCGGACGGCCCGAGGCTGGCTCGCTACCTTCTGATACCACCCGGCGGTTCTCCGACTCGAACTCGCCGCGCTCGGCCAGCCCGCCGGGCAGGAACTCGGTAGCACCCGACTCGATGATCGTCACTCGGCGCAACATCTGCCGAACAATGACCTCAATGTGCTTGTCGTGGATGTCAACACCCTGCGATCGGTACACCTGCTGGACCTCGCGGACCAGATGCAGCTGCACCTCCCTCGGCCCCATCACGCGAAGCACCTCGTGCGGATCCACCACCCCCTCAAGCAGCTTCTGCCCGACAGTGACGTGGTCGCCGTCGGCCAACGGCCGCTCACTGCCGTCAACGGTGATCACCGCAAGTCGCTGCCGCTTGGACAACTTCTCGTAGACGATCTCGTCACTGCCATCGTCTGGGATGATAGTGATCTTCCACAACTTCTCGCCGTCGTCGATGCGCACCCGGCCGTCGGCATCCGCGATCGGCGCCATGCCCTTGGGCACCCGGGCCTCAAACAACTCCTGCACCCGGGGCAGACCGGTCGTGATGTCCTCCCCCACCACTCCACCCTGCTGGAAGGTGCGCATGGTGAGCTGCGTGCCCGGCTCACCAATGGACTGCGCGGCCACAATGCCGACCGCCTCGCCGACATCGACGAGCTTGCCGGTGGCCATGGAGCGTCCATAGCACAATGCGCACACCCCGTTGGTCGCCTCACAGGTGAGCACTGAACGGATCTTCACCTGTTCGACGCCCGCCGACATGAGCGTCGCGATCGCGATCTCACCCAGGTCGGAACCCCGCGACAGAACCATTGCGCCGGAGCTGTCAACCACGTCCTCGGCGGTTGTGCGGGCCAACAGGCTGGTCCCGACGTAGCGGTGCCGCACCTTGCCCTCGGACCCGGGCTCGACCAGAGGCATCTGGATACCTCGCTCGGTTCCGCAGTCGTGCTCCCGAATGATGACGTCCTGCGAGACGTCCACCAAGCGGCGGGTCAGGTACCCGGAGTCGGCAGTCCGCAATGCGGTGTCGGCCAGTCCCTTGCGGGCGCCGTGCGTGGCGATGAAGTATTCCAGCACGCTCAGGCCCTCGCGGAAACTGTGCTTGATCGGCCGAGGAATGTACTCACCTTTGGGGTTGGAGACCAGACCGCGCATCCCAGCCAGGGACCGGACCTGCGTCATGTTCCCGGCCGCCCCGGACGACACGATCGTGAAGACCGGGTTGTCCTCCGGGAAGTTGGCCTCCATCGCCTTGGCTACCTCGTCGGTGGCCTGCAACCAGATCTTCACCAGCTCGGCGTTGCGCTCATCGTGCGAGAGCACGCCACGCTGGTAGCGCTTCTCCACCTGATCAGCCTTGACCTCGTACTGGTCGAGGATCTCCTGTTTGGCGGCGGGCACCACCACGTCGGAGCTGGACAGCGTCACTCCGGAGCGGGTGGCCCAGTGGAAGCCAGCGTCCTTGAGCTTGTCCAGCGTCTGAGCGACGGCAACCATCGGGTACCGCTCAGCAAGGTCATTGACGATCGCAGCCTGGCGCTTCTTGGGCAGGATGTCGTTGACGTAAGGGTAGTCCTCGGGCAGCAGTTCGTTGAACAGCACTCGTCCCACGGTGGTGTCCGCGATCCACGGCGCTCCTGGCTGCCAGCCCTGAGTCTCCCGCAGCCGGGCCTGTTCGGCCAGCGGCGGAACCACGTTGCGCAGTCGGACCCGGATTTTGGCCTGCAACCCGATCGTGCCGCGATCCAACGCCATCAACGCCTCGGCAGGCGAGGAGAACGAGTGGCCCTCACCCATGTCGGCCTCACGAAGCTTCGTGAGGTGGTACAGACCGGTGACCATGTCCAGCCGAGGCATGGCCAGCGGACGGCCTGAGGCTGGGGACAGAATGTTGTTGCTGGACAGCATCAAGATCCGAGCCTCAGCTTGCGCCTCGGCTGACAGCGGCAAGTGCACCGCCATCTGGTCACCGTCGAAGTCCGCGTTGAACGCCTCACAGACCAGCGGGTGCAGCTGGATCGCCTTACCTTCGACCAATTGCGGCTCGAAAGCTTGGATGCCCAGCCGGTGCAGCGTCGGCGCCCGGTTCAACAACACGGGGTGCTCAGTGATGACCTCCTCCAGGACGTCCCACACCTGCGGACGCTGCCGCTCCACCATCCGCTTGGCCGATTTGATATTCTGCGCGTGGTTGAGATCCACCAGACGCTTCATCACAAACGGCTTGAACAGCTCCAGCGCCATCTGCTTGGGCAAGCCGCACTGGTGCAGCTTGAGCTGCGGGCCGACCACGATGACCGAACGGCCGGAGTAGTCGACTCGCTTGCCGAGCAGGTTCTGCCGGAAACGGCCCTGCTTGCCCTTGAGCAAGTCAGAGAGCGACTTCAGCGGACGGTTTCCGGGACCGGTCACCGGACGACCGCGACGACCGTTGTCGAACAGCGCGTCGACGGCCTCCTGCAGCATCCGCTTCTCGTTGTTGACAATGATCTCGGGCGCACCCAGGTCGATGAGCCGCTTGAGCCGGTTGTTCCGGTTGATCACTCGACGGTAGAGGTCGTTGAGGTCGGAGGTCGCAAACCGACCACCGTCGAGTTGCACCATGGGGCGCAGGTCCGGCGGAATCACCGGAACGCAGTCCAGCACCATGCCCATCGGGTTGTTGCGGGTGATCTGGAAAGCCGCGACAACCTTGAGGCGTTTGAGCGCGCGCAGCTTTTTTTGACCTTTACCACTACGGATGGTCTCGCGCAAATTATCCGACTCGGCGTCAATGTCGAAGTTCTCCATCAGTTTCTGGATCGCTTCGGCACCCATGGCGCCAGTGAAGTAGTCGCCATAGCGGTCGTAGAGCTCCCGGTAGAGCAGCTCATCGATAATGAGCTGGCCGACCGCCAGCTTGGTGAACGTCTCCCAGATCTCATCGAGCCGGTCGATCTCACGCTGGGCACGGTCCCGAAGCTGGCGCATCTCGCGCTCGCCACCCTCTTTAACCTTGCGCCGAACATCGCTCTTGGCGCCTTCAACCTCCAGCTCGGCGAGGTCAGCTTCGAGCTTTTGCTGACGTGCCTCAATATCGACGTCACGACGGTCCGCAAGCCGCTTGCGCTGCACACCGATCTCGCTCTCCAAGGTGGGGAGATCGTTGTGCCGCTCCTCGGTATTCACCGCAGTGATGGCGTAGGCAGCGAAGTAGATAATTTTCTCGAGGTCCTTGGGAGCAAAATCGAGCAGATAGCCCAACCTGCTCGGGACACCCTTGAAGTACCAGATATGGGTTACCGGTGCGGCCAGCTCGATGTGACCCATCCGCTCACGGCGCACCTTGGCGCGGGTAACTTCCACACCGCAGCGCTCGCAGATGATGCCCTTGAAGCGAACGCGCTTGTACTTGCCGCAGTAGCACTCCCAATCCCGAGTGGGACCGAAGATTTTCTCGCAAAAAAGCCCGTCCTTCTCCGGCTTGAGCGTGCGATAGTTGATGGTCTCCGGCTTCTTGACCTCGCCGAAGGACCACTGACGGATGTCCTCTGCGGTCGCAAGCCCGATGCGGAGCTCGTCGAAGAAGTTGACGTCAAGCACGTCTCGTTCCTTCTCCCCTGTGTTGTCGAAACCCTGATGTTGCCGAAACCCGGTATGACGCGATCAGGGTGGGGTCCGTGCGGGGTGTTTCCTGTACTTCGTTTGCTGGTGCGCCCGGCGTGCGGGTGGACGGGAGGACCACCCGCACGCCAGACACGATCTTGAGGAGTTGTTACTGCACGACGTCATCTACCGACGGAGACTCGTTACGCGAGAGGTTGATGCCGAGATTGGCAGCCGCCCGCTCCAAGTCTTCATCGTCGGAATCCCGCATCTCGATCGCCGCCCCGTCACTGGAGAGCACCTCGACGTTGAGGCACAGCGACTGCAATTCTTTGAGCAGTACCTTGAACGATTCGGGAATTCCAGGCTCGGGAATATTCTCGCCCTTGACGATGGCCTCGTACACCTTTACCCGGCCGAGCACGTCATCGGACTTGATCGTCAACAGTTCCTGAAGGGTGTAAGCCGCCCCATAGGCCTGCATAGCCCAACACTCCATCTCGCCGAAGCGTTGGCCACCGAACTGCGCTTTTCCACCAAGAGGTTGCTGAGTAATCATCGAGTACGGACCGGTCGAGCGAGCGTGGATCTTGTCATCAACCAGGTGCAGCAACTTGATGATGTACATGTAACCGACCGCGACCGGGTAAGGGTAAGGTTCACCGGTACGACCGTCGAACAACTGTGCCTTGCCATTGGGTCCGACCATTTGCTCGCCATCTCGGTTCGGCAGAGTCGAACCGAGCAGCCCGGTGATCTCCTCCTCCCGAGCACCATCGAAAACCGGCGTGGCAACCACGGTGCCAGGGTCGGCCTGATGCAGTTCCTCAGGCAGCCGGGCGGCCCACTCCGGATCACCATTAACCTGCCACCCGTTCTTGGCGATCCAGCCGAGGTGCGTCTCCAAAATCTGTCCGATGTTCATTCGACGCGGGACACCGTGGGTGTTCAGAATGATGTCCACCGCCGTCCCATCTGACAGGAACGGCATGTCCTCCACCGGGAGGATCTTGCCGATGACGCCCTTGTTACCGTGCCGGCCAGCGAGCTTGTCACCGTCCTGGATCTTGCGCTTCTGTGCGACATAAACCCGGACCAGCTCGTTAACACCGGGCGACAGCTCGTCGTCGTCCTCCCGGGAGAACACCCGGATACCGATGACCTTGCCGGTCTCGCCGTGCGGCACCTTGAGGCTGGTGTCGCGGACCTCACGAGCCTTCTCACCGAAGATGGCCCGCAGCAGCCGCTCTTCAGGGGTCAACTCGGTCTCACCCTTCGGCGTCACCTTGCCGACCAGAATATCTCCGGCCTGTACCTCGGCACCGATCCGGATGATTCCTCGCTCGTCGAGATCCGCCAGCACCTCCTCGGACACGTTCGGGATGTCCCGCGTGATCTCCTCAGCACCGAGCTTGGTGTCCCGAGCGTCGATCTCGTGCTCGTCGATATGGATCGAGGTGAGCACGTCGTCCTGGACCAGACGCTGGCTCAGGATGATCGCGTCCTCGTAGTTGTGGCCCTCCCACGGCATGATCGCCACGAGGAGGTTCTTACCCAGGGCCATCTCACCGGAGTCGGTACACGGCCCGTCGGCAAGCACCTGGCCTATTTCCACTCGGTCACCCTCGGCCACGATGGGTCGCTGGTTAATGCAGGTACCCTGGTTGGAGCGGTGAAACTTGTGCATCCGGTAGGTCTGCCGGCTGCCGTCGTCGGCCATGACGGTGACGTAGTCGGCGCACAGCTCCTCAACCACGCCGGCCTTCTCGGCTACCACGACGTCGCCGGCATCGACCGCCGCCCGCAGCTCCATACCGGTTCCCACCAGTGGCGCATCACTGCGCAACAGCGGTACCGCCTGGCGCTGCATATTGGCGCCCATCAGGGCCCGGTTGGCGTCGTCGTGCTCGACGAACGGGATCATCGCGGTGGCCACCGAGACCATCTGCTGAGGCGAGACATCCATGTAGTCCACGCCCTGCGGGTCGATGTAGTCGACGTCGCCACCCTTACGCCGGACCAGCACGCGCTCCTCGGCGAAGTAGCCATCCGCGCCCAGCACCGCGTTGGCCTGCGCTTTGACGTACCGGTCTTCCTCATCAGCGGTCAGATAGTCGATCTGCTCGGTGACCTGACCGTCGACGACCTTGCGGTAGGGCGTCTCGATGAAGCCGAACGGGTTGACCCGGGCGTAGGACGACAACGACCCGATCAACCCGATGTTCGGACCCTCAGGGGTCTCGATCGGGCACATCCGGCCGTAGTGCGACGCGTGGACGTCACGGACCTCGAAACCGGCCCGCTCGCGGGACAGGCCACCGGGACCCAGCGCGGACAGCCGCCGCTTGTGAGTCAACCCGGCCAGCGGGTTGGTCTGGTCCATGAACTGGGACAACTGGGAGGTGCCGAAGAACTCCTTGATCGCCGCCACCACGGGACGGATGTTGATCAAAGTCTGCGGCGTGATGGCTTCGACGTCTTGAGTGGTCATCCGCTCCCGAACAACCCGCTCCATGCGAGACAGACCCACCCGGACCTGGTTCTGGATCAGCTCCCCTACGGTGCGCAACCGGCGATTACCGAAGTGGTCGATGTCATCGGTCTCCACCGGCACCACCTCACCAGCCGCGCTACTGGCGGCCGGCATGGTCGTTTCACCCGCGTGCAGCCGGACGAGGTAATCGATGGTGGTGACGATGTCGTCCTCGGTCAGCACCCCGTTGCGATAAGGCAGGCCGAGCCCCAGCTTCTTGTTAGCCTTGTAGCGGCCGACCTTGGCTAGGTCGTAGCGCTTGACCTTGAAGAAGAGGTTTTCCAGCAGCGCCTGCGCGCTCTCCTTGGTGGGTGGCTCGCCCGGGCGCAGCTTGCGGTAGATGTCCAGCAGCGCCTCGTCGGGGCCAGCGGTGTGATCCTTTTCCAGGGTGGCGAGCAGCGTCTCGGAGTGCGCGAAGCGCGCAGCGATCCGCTCGGTCGTCCACCCCAGGGCCTTGAGCAGCACGGTCACCGGCTGGCGGCGCTTGCGGTCGATCCGCACGCCCACCGTGTCGCGCTTGTCGACGTCGAACTCCAGCCAGGCACCACGACTGGGAATGATCTTGACGCTGTAGACGTCCTTGTCGGTGGTCTTGTCCACCGCGTGGTCGAAGTACACGCCAGGGGAGCGAACAAGCTGGGACACCACGACCCGCTCGGTCCCGTTGATGATGAAGGTGCCCTTGTTGGTCATCATCGGGAAGTCACCCATGAACACCGTCTGTGACTTGATCTCACCGGTGTTGTTGTTGGTGAACTCGGCCGTGACGAACAAGGGCGCCGCGTACGTCATGTCCTTGTCCCGGCACTCCTCAACGGAGGCCTTGACCTCGTCGAAGCGAGGGTCAGAGAAGGACAGGGACATCGAGCCGGAGAAGTCCTCGATCGGAGAGATCTCCTCCAACACCTCGGCGAGACCACCGATGGGTTGCTCGTCACCAGCATCGATGCGGCGCTGGTACCACTTGGGGTCGCCGACCAACCACTCGAAGGATTGGAGCTGCAAGTCCAAGAGGTTAGGCACCTGGAGCGGCTCGCGGATCTTCGCGAAGGACGGCCGGGCCGGAGCTCCGGGGAGACGAGATACGGAGTTGTTCGCAGCAGAGGTCTTGGTCGGGCGGGAGACTGCCAAGATTGCGTCCTTCCGAACACTAGCGCTGCCGAGCGCAGGACCACGTGGTCGCTTGGCGACCACCCTCCCGGCGCGGTGTTGGTGCAGTTGCTGATGTAGTTGTTGAACTACTCTTGTCGTTTGCGCTTGTTACCGTCGACAGTCGTTGATTGTCGACGCAGCCCACTGCACCCTGTGCGCAAAGGACCCCGTACTGGGGTACCCCAAGAGCAGGGAAGTGAAGAAGGCAGCGCAAAGAAGCAGTCTAACCGCTAGGACGGCGACTGTCCAGCACCGGTCACAGCCGGCGCAAGCGTGCCCTTAGAGTGACCTGCCAGGCGCCGCCCGTCAAGAGCACATCGTCCGATCAGTGGTTGGATGTGCACGATCAGCGGACCTGAAGCCGACCGGTGCGGACGATCGATGCAGGCCTGCAGTCGGATCGGCCGACCGCCAGGGGACGCCGTCAGAACGGCTCTGCGTCAGCAATCTTCCAGCGGTCGTCGACTCGATGCGCCGTGACAACGAGCCTGCCCGAGGCGAGCAGTGGCGTGACCTGACCCCCCTGGTGGGCCTGCTGATCGAGAAACACCAGCACTATCGCCCGGTCACCGTCGAGCACCTTGACGGCGAGAGCGGGCACGGTCGCCACCACCACGGCTTGTTGGGGCGGCGCCAACTGGCGCACCCGGGCGAACTGGTGATGAAAAGTGGGGACGAAGGAGCCGGTGATGACCTCGGCAGCAGCCCGTTCGTTGTCATCCAACCGGGCAAAGTCATAGGAGAAGACCCGTTGCACCGCTTCGCGCACCTGCCCGGAGACCTGAGCGGTGGTGCCGGCATCGACCAGCGCGTTGTTACTCGCCGCCGCGGACCCAGCCAGCTGGTTGGACTCGCCGCGGAACCAGGCCGCGAGACCCAAGATCAGCACCACTGCGGCGACCAACGCCACCAACGTCGCCACCCCCGTCAGACGCCGGGACGACTCCGCCATCTCCTCGACGGGAGCAGATTGTGGTGGGGCCGGGGTGGTCATCGTCGGCGTTCTCCCTGTTTCGGGGGCCTATTTCGGGGATGGGGATGAGGCTGCGGGGCACGGTCCAGGCTCCGAGTAAGCGTCGCCGACCGGCGTCAGCGCGCCGACCTTCCACGCCTCGCCGGCACGGATCATCGCCAGGCGAACGCGCCGGTGCGTGCAGCTCGGGTCACCTTGTTCAGATTGAGATGTGACGTCCACCCCAACGAGCACCTGCGCGGTGCCGAAACGCTCATCGAGCGAGGCGACCGCAGCGTCGAGAACCCGCGCAGTGCTGATCGCTGCAGAGTCGGTGATGGCACGGGCGTAGGTGTTCCGATTGGCCCGCAGCTGGGTGAGTAACGACCCGGCCGCAGACTGTTCCCACAGGGTCAACCCGTCCTGCACCCGATGATAATCAAGCGTATCGAGGTTGAGCGTGGCACGTTGCGCATCCCGCAGCACGGCGTCTCGGTCCATTCCCAGGGCAAGAGACTTGTCGTGCGCGGCCCGGTACCAGGACATGCCGAACCAACTCGCGGCGGCGAAGGCGAACACAGCGACAACCGCGACTACGAGGATGGCGCTCCGTAGCGGGCCGCCAAGGCAAGCTTGCCTCGGAACGGTGCGGGTGGTGGCGATACTGGTCATGGTCATCCCGGGTAGAGAGATAGCTGGTGATGGTGGCTGTGAACACCAGACATGAACAGGGGTACCGGGAGATCGCGCCCGGTCGGTCCGGGTACTGGCAGGCCTGGCTCCCCCAGGATCCGGCGCGGGCGGTCGTCGTCATCGTGCACGGTCTCCATGAGCACTCGGCGCGCTACGCGCATGTTGGCGCCCGGCTGGCCGCAGCGGGCTTCGCGGCCTACGCCGCCGACCATCGCGGACACGGACGATCCGACGGGCGACGAGCCAACATCGAGCGAATGGCGTTGATCGTGGCGGATCTGAGCTCTTTCGTGCGGTTCGCCCTCGAGCGGCATCCCAACCTGCCGGTGTTCATGGTCGGCCACTCGCTCGGCGGACTGATCGCGCTGCACTATGCCACTGAACCAGGGGCCGTCCTGGCCGGGCTGGTCGTGTCCGGGCCGGCGGTGCAGGCACTGGCTGGCTCGGCGCTGCAAAGACGCCTGGCCGGGGTGCTCTCGGCGCTGGTTCCCAACCTTGGCGTAGCAGCCCTTGCCGCTGATCAGAAGATCAGCCGAGACCCCGAGGTGGTCCGTGCCTACCAAGCGGATCCACTGGTGTATCGCGGCAAAATCAAGGCCCGGACCGGCGCCGAGATACTGGCGACGATGGAGGGCCTGCCTGTCCGGCTGCCGCGGTTGTCCATGCCGCTGCTGCTCCTGCACGGCACCGAGGACCGAATATGCGCGCCTGCCGGCTCGGCAATGGTGCACGACACAGTGTCCTCGCCTGACAAGGCCCTGCACCAATGCCCAGGCCTCTACCATGAAGTGTTCAACGAGCCCGAGCGCGAGGCGATCCTCACCCACCTGCTCTGCTGGCTCACCCAGCACCTGCCTGCCCCGCATTCAGCAGGCGCAGCGGGGTTTTCGCAGGTCGAATAACCCCGCTGCGCCCGCTGAATGCGGTTGACGGGTCTCAGGTGAGAGTGATCTTGGCGCCGGCTTCTTCCAGCTTGGACTTGGCTGCTTCGGCCTGGTCGCGAGGAACGCCCTCCAGGATGGGCTTGGGGGCACTCTCTACCAGGTCCTTGGCCTCTTTGAGGCCCAACCCGGAGACAACTTCCCGGACCACCTTGATGACCTGGATCTTCTTCTCGCCGATGGCCTCGAGAACGACGTTGAACTCGTCCTTCTCCTCAACGACCGGGGCTTCGGCGCCTCCCGAAGCTGGACCAGCCGCCATCGCGACCGGCGCCGCAGCGGTGACATCAAAGGTCACCTCGAACTTCTTCACGAACTCGCTCAGCTCGAGCAGCGTCATGTCCTTGAACGCATCGAGCAGATCGTCGGTGCTCATCTTCGCCATGATGGCGTCCTTCCTTACCTAGATTCAACTGAATCGGATTGATCAGTCCTCGGCGGGCACTTCAGTCGGCTGCTGCTCGAGCTGCTTGTCGCGCAGGGCCGCAGCCAACCGGGCGACCTGGGAGGCCGGCTCAGCGAACAGTCTGGCGGCCTTGTCAAGATTGGCCTTCATCGCGCCGGCCAGCTTGGCCAGCAGCACCTCGCGAGACTCCAGGTCCGCGATCTGGGTGACCTCGGCAACCGTCAGCGCACGGCCATCCAGGTAACCACCCTTGATCACCAGAGCGGTGTGCTCTTTGGCGAAATCACGCAACGTTTTGGCCGCGAGCACCGGCTCACCATGCACGAACGCAATCGCGGTCGGGCCGATGAACAACTCGTCGAGACCCTCTACGCCGGCATCCCGCGCGGCGCGCGACACCAGGGTGTTCTTGGCGACCCGATAGTTGGTCTCAGCGCCGAGGGACCGACGCAGACTGCTCAGTTGGGTCATGGACAGGCCGCGGTACTCGGTCACGACCGTAGCCGTGGCACTGCGGAATTGGTCCGCGATATCGGCAACGGCGTCGACCTTGTCCGGTCTCACCATGGGCCGCCTCCCTGGTTGGATTGCCGGCTCAGCCGGCGGTGATGGTGGGTATCGGTGTGGTGCGTCTGCTGGTATGGACGACGCTTGAGCGGCGCTACCCATACCCGGGCCGGAAAACGACGAACGCCCCGGCGCAGCAGGCGCGGGGCGTAGCCAGGCCGCGCGCGGGCGCGCACCATGACGGCACAACCACATCCTCCTGCGCGGGCCGCCCGCAGTCGCGGGACCTTCGTGCGTACCCAGAGAATTACCGAGGGCAATACCCAGGGGCACGCGAAACCAGCGGTCTTCGGTGGAACCGCAGTGAGCCTAAGCCCACGACGCCACCTGCACCAAACTCAACCCAGCCGCAGACACCGCCGTAGGGCTATATCTGCTCAGCGCCAGCGCTCCCGAGGGAGAACGAGGTAGCTGGCCAGGTCATGGCCGAACGACCAGTCTTCCCGGCCGTTCTCGACCAGCATGACCCCAAGATCTTCCGGACGCAGCCGGACCTCGTCGACGAGCAGTTCGTCCAGCAGCGCGTAGAAGCGCTGCTTCACCTCGGTCGAGCGACCGGCCGCCAGCGTCACGTGGACGAACACGAAGCGCTCCGATCGCTCAATGTCCAGGTAGGAGCGGTCGAACAGGAAACGCTCGGGAGCGTGCTCGGTGACGATCTGGAAGCGGTCACGCTCAGGAACGTCCAGCGTCTCGACAAGCGCCCGATGAACGCTGTCACTGATCGCCCGAAGCTCCGCCTCCGGCCAACCCTTCACGACGTCAATGCGAACCAGCGGCACAACTGGAGAGTATGGCACCCCTCACACCCGCCTCGCGGCGATGACCGTCAGCTAGCGACCAGGTTTCCTAGACAGCCAAGCCCGCCCGGTACGCCATCCCCCGCAGCTCCCGGCCCACCGCGTCCTGCTTGGACCAGGCGACCAGTTCAGCGAGGGTCTCTCGGGCGGCCAGGTTCTGGCGCAGGTAGGACGGAGAGATCCGCTCCGCACGGCGAAAAGCGAGCGCGGCGTCATTGCGGCGGTTCCGCACTCTGGCCAGCGCGCGGTCCAACCAGCGACTTGCCCATCTCGAGCATGCCCACTAACTGCATCGACTCCGAGCTAGTCGCCGGCACACCCACCGTGTCACCAGTCAGAGACTGTTGATCACTTCGGTGCCGAGCGTGCGTAATGGCACGCCTAAAGCGGCCTTGTCTTATGGTCCGATGAGGTTGCGGATCAGCCGTCCAAGTTCAGTGTGTCGGTCGTCGGGGAGGTTGCCGATGTGTTCGCGGAGCCAGTTCTGCGGATACCAGGACAGCCGGTCGAGCATGACGGTGCCGATTCCGGGGATGGGTTCGTGAAGCTCGGGGTCGCGCATCTCGTGTGAGTCAATCTCGACGACGATGACACCGAGCCCTGATTCGTTGTACAGGTCGCTGGACACGACGAGGTGGGGAACGCTCGGTAGCACTTCCGCGTGGGTGGGGTGCCCGGTGGTCCAGACCTGGCCGAAGCTAGGCGGCACCTGATCCCTCCTGGCTGACGTACTGCCGCACGGCGGCCCGTTGAGCGGCGTAGGTGGTCAGCCGGTCCTCGCTGTCAATGCCGGCGGCCTGGCGCTCGGCGACGGCCCGGGCGTAGGCGCGTCGGGTGGCTTCTCGTTGCGCCACCTTCGCCAGCCATGCGGAGACGTCCAGTCCATCTTGCTGGGCCTCGCGGCGTATCTGAGCTGCCGTGTCAGCCTCTAGACTGATTGTCATACGAGTTCGCATACGACAGACTGTAACATCCGGCTTACCGGTGGTTGTGGTTAGCGGGGGGCGCTGTTGCAGTCCCTTGGCGCGAGAGCTGGCGTGTGCGACATCCCGTGGGTTCCCTCGCCAGTCCCAGAAGGAACCTGGTCAAGACCATCCCAGACCGGCTGGAACCTCCGCAGAAACCTACGGGATATCCTGCACACCAACCAGAACCGACCGAGTCCACCGAGTTGACGGTTGGCCGTAGCTTCGGACCTCACGGGATGTAGCACAGTAACGCTGACCGCGCTGCTCCGAAGAGCCTTCACCCGAGACCATGCGGCTCAAGCCGCAGTGGAGGCCGTCCAGGAGGGGGACCGTGATGCCGCGCAAGAACTCGCCGGGTACCTGGTGGACCACGCCGGACGCAATCACGAGTTCGGGTGTGAGCTCCAGGCGTGGATTGCAGACACACGACAGACCCTGAACATCGGCGACAACTTCAACATCATCTCGGGAGGTGACATCGGCAAGGCGATCCAAGCCCGCGATGTCGGATCCATCACCATGTGAAGAGCCACAACAGCGAGGCCTACGCATTACTTCGCCGACCAGGCTTGCCTTGCCAAAGGAGTCGGAATGGAACAACAAATCCACCGAAGTGGGCATCATCGCAGGTCACGGGATCGATAATGCCTCCAAGTGGATAACTTATTTCATTCCGGCTACAAAGCGCCAGGAGGAGTCCCGGTAGTAATGGCCGGAAAAAGTGCCGTGCTCGAAATATCTGGACGGCGTCAGCTGGTGGAGACAATCAGATCGACCGAGTGTACCCGCAGTTCACACTCGAAGCATGAGGTTTGCTTCGCGGATCTAGACGGGCAAACCCGCCCGGTAGGCCATCCCGCGCAGTTCCCGGCCCACCGCGTCCTGCTTGGACCGGGCAACCAGTTCGATGACGACCACACGCTCGTAGTCTCCGGTCTCCAACGCTGTGCGCGCCCGCCACTACGCGCACCGAGTCCACCTCAGCTAGCACGAGATCGAACGCGCCAGCGGTGGCCAGCACGTACAGGCCACCCCAGACAGCACGGAGCTGCCTCAGCCGGACACCGATCGTCCGCGCGTCGTCGTCAACGTCCACCCGCCACAGCGTAGTTGTATCCACTATGGGTAGTTGTATCCACTATGAGGACCCGAGCGCCGCGCGGCTCAAAACCACCAGGGGCACGGCGGGCGGTCCACCGTGAGCCCGGGTCGGTAGGCTGGTTCGGCCGTCAGAGGGATGGCGATCCGTCCACCTGGCCCGCTGGCGAGATGTTCAGCGAACACCGTCCTCGTGGCTGCCTAGGTACCGTCCGGTTGAAGAGGGTGTGTCGTGATGTCAACGGAGGAATCCGCAGGTGTGGGACCCCGGTCTGGCTACCGCACCGACGCGGTAGCTGCCACTGCCCAGGACACACCTGAGGGGACGGTACTCCGGCTCGCTGGCCGGGTCGTCCTCTGGCGCCGGATGGGCGGGCTGATCTTCGGGCACGTGCAGGACCGCAGTGGACGGGTACAGATGTCGCTGTCCAGAGACGAGCTGGGGGCGGAGCTCTTCAAGGAATGGTCACGGGCGGTCAAGGTCGGCGACTTCGTCGGGATCGCCGGGCGCCTCTACACCACCCGGCTCGGCGAACGTACAGTCGCGGTGTCCGAGCTGACCGTGTTGAATCGGACGGTCCGCGCGTTACCGGACAAGTGGCAGGGCCTGTCGAACGTGGAGGCCCGCTACCGACGCCGCTACCTCGACCTGCTGGTGAACGCCGAGTCCCGGGAACGGTTCCGGACCAGAGCGAGGATCATCCGGCGGATCCGCCGGTTCCTCGACGACAACGACTTTCTTGAAGTCGAGACGCCGATCCTGCAAGAGGCGGCCTCCGGCGCGGCCGCACGGCCGTTCGTGACCCGGCACAACGCCTTGGGCGAGGACTTCTACCTGCGGATCTCGCCGGAAACACTGCTGAAACGCGCTGTCGTCGGCTCACTGGAACGCGTCTATGAGCTGGGCCGCAACTTCCGAAACGAAGGCATGGACGCCTCCCATCTCCAGGAATTCACGATGCTGGAGTGGTACACGGCCTACTGGGACTACCGCGACAACATGACGTTCATCCGCGAACTGATCCTCGCGGTGCTCGACGACGTCCTTGGCACCCGTACCGTCACCTATGGCAGCGTAAAGCTGGACTTCGGCGCCGAATGGCCGGAGCTGGACTACCGGACCGAAATCGCTCGGCGAACCGGTATCGACCTTACCGTCGTTCGCGACCTGCCGGCGCTGCAAGAGCGGGTCGCCGAGCTTGGTCTGGACGTCGAGGGGGCGATGTCCTACGCGGGGCTCGTCGATCTGCTGTACAAGAAGACGGTTCGGCCCGAGCTCATCCAGCCATGTTTTCTGGTGCATCACCCCGCGGAGCTAGCCCCGCTCGCCCGGCGCAGCGACGAGGACCCCACCAGGCTCGACATGTTCCAGGTCGTCGTGAACGGCTGGGAGATCGTCAAGGCGTACTCAGAACTGATCGACCCGGTCGAGCAGCGACGACGGCTGGAGGAACAAGCCGAGCTGCGTGCGGCCGGCGACGACGAGACCATGATGATGGAAGAGGACTTCATTGAAGCGATGGAATACGGGATGCCACCGATGTCCGGCCTCGGCCTCGGAATCGACCGGTTCGTCGCCCTGCTCACTGACGCTCCCACCCTCCGAGAAGTCGTCCTCTTCCCGGCCATGCGCGGCACCAAGAAAGGCCAGCCCGTCCCGGACGCCACCACCTGAGCGGGGGGGACGGGGCCCGTGGCGGGCCCCCCGCTCAGGTGGTGGCAGGTCCCGCTCAGGGGGTGGCGGGCTCGTCGGCGAGCAGGTTGCGGGTGCGGCTGGGGTCTACGGGGATACCAGGGCCCATGGTGGTGGAGAAATTGACCTTCTTCAGATAGCGCCCCTTCGCGGTCGAGGGCTTGCTTCGCAGCACCTCGTCGAGCGCGGCGGCATAGTTCTCCACTAGCTTGCTGGTATCGAATGACACCTTGCCGATAATCAAGTGGAGATTGGACTGCTTGTCCACCCGGAAGTTAATCTTGCCGCCCTTGATATCCACGATAGCCTTAGCCACGTCGGGAGTGACGGTGCCGGTCTTGGGATTGGGCATCAAGCCTCGTGGGCCGAGAATCCTGGCGATCCGGCCGACCTTGGCCATCTGGTCGGGCGCCGCGATAGCGGCGTCAAAGTCCAGCCAACCGCCCTGAATGCGCTCGATGAGATCTTCAGAGCCGACCGCGTCAGCGCCAGCGGCTACTGCCTCGGCCGCTCGGTCACCGGTGGCGAAAACAATGACCCGGACGGTCTTGCCGGTGCCATGCGGCAGGCTCACCGTGCCGCGAACCATCTGATCGGCCTTGCGGGGATCAACGCCCAGTTGCATGGCCACCTCGACAGTGGCGTCCATCTTGCTCGGGGACGTCTCCTTAGCCAGCTCCGCAGCCTGCAGTGGGCTGTAGAGCAAGCTGCGGTCGATTTTCTCGGCGGCCTGACGATAGGCCTTACTGCGCTTCATATCGCTGTCCTTACGTCACCGGATCAGTGTGGTGCGGACCAGCGCCGGCCCTCCCACAGGTACAGGTCTTACAGATTCAGTCGACGACCGTGATGCCCATCGAGCGAGCGGTCCCAGCGATGATTTTGATCGCGGCGTCAATGTCGTTGGCGTTGAGGTCTTCGCGCTTGCGCTCAGCGATGGCCCGGAGCTGCTCACGACCGATTTTGGCAACCTTGGCCTTGTTCGGCTCCGCAGATCCCTTGGCCACTCCGGCCGCTTTGAGCAGCAGGATCGAGGCGGGCGGAGTCCTGAGCACGAAGTCGAACGAGCGGTCCTCGTAAACCGAGATTACCGCAGGTACCACCTCACCACGGTTGTTCTGCGTCGCGGCGTTGTAAGCCTTGCAGAACTCCATGATGTTCAGACCGTGTGGACCCAGCGCCTGCCCGACCGAGGCCGGGTTCGCGGTGCCAGCCTCTAGTGCGAGCTTCACGGTGGCCGTGAGCTTGCGCCGCTTCTTCTTGGGGGGCATAGTTCCTTCCTCGGGCTGTGGTCCTTACGGCCGCCTGGGTGGGGTCCGGCCGTGGGGGCCGGAATCAGGGCTCGCGAAGGGTCAAATCTTAGCGACCTGGCTAAACGAGAGTTCGACCGGAGTCTCCCGACCGAAGATCGACACCAACACCTTGAGCTTCTGCGCGTCCACGTTGACCTCGTTGATCGTCGCCGGCAACGTGGCAAACGGACCATCCATGACGGTGACCGACTCACCCACCTCGAAGTCAACCTCGATCGCAGGCTTGGCGCCACCAATGCCTACCGCATGCTTGCCGGCACCGACCGGTACCTTGGGCTGCGCCACCCGGGGAGCGAGGAACTTCAGCACCTCGTCCAGGGTCAGCGGCGAGGGCCGCGAGGTGGCACCGACGAAGCCGGTCACCCCCGGCGTGTTGCGCACGGCGCTCCACGAGGGGTCGTTAAGGTCCATCCGGACCAGGATGTAGCCGGGCAGCACCTTGCGCTGCACCTGTTTGCGCTGGCCATTCTTGATCTCGGTGACCTCTTCGGTGGGCACTTCCACCTGGAAGATGTAGTCCTCTACGTCCAGGGTCTGGATCCGGGTCTCCAGGTTCGCCTTCACCTTGTTCTCGTAGCCGGCGTAGGAGTGCACCACGTACCACTGGCCCGGAGCGTTGGCCAGCGCGGACCGGAGCTCGTCGACCGGGTCAGCAGGACCGGGCACCTCGACCTCGGCCGCCTCCGCGTCCTGGTCAGCTTCCGCACTGTTCTCGGCGAGCTCGGGGGTATCGACCTCGGGTGTGTCCACCTCAGGCATATCGATCTGGGGCGTACCGGCGCCGAACAGCCCCGTCAGCTCCTGCCCGCCTTCGGCGGAAGTCTCTCCGGGGGAAGTCACAGTCGGTCTCACTTTCTTTCAACGTGCGTCATGCCGTGCTGATCGTCAAGGCCAACGCCGGCCATACCGACCGTACCCAGGATCATCCGAACACGGCCAGCACAGCCCTACCCAGCCCCATGTCTAACAATGCAACGAACGCCACCATGAAGCTGACAAAGACCAGCACGACCGCGGTGTAGACCACCAGCTCCCGGCGGCTTGGCCAGATCACCTTGCTGAGCTCGGAGACGACCTCGCGGAGGAACCGAACCAGCCGGGCCGGCGCAGCCGTCTTAGCCACAGTGGCGTCGCGAGCCCTGGTGGGCTGGTCCTTGCCGACGACCCCAGACCGTCGCACCTCAGCTTGCTCCAACCAGTTCTCCGTTTCGTGGGCGCGATCATCGCTCACGCTGGTGATCCTCCACTTCGCCGGACTATCTGGCGGTTGAACCCTCGCCAGTTCAGGTCAACGCAGGGGCGACAGGACTTGAACCTGCAACCTGCGGTTTTGGAGACCGCTGCTCTACCAGTTGAGCTACACCCCTTTACCGGACGTCTCCTGCGAACGGTTATCACCGGGCACGAGAGATCCGCTGGTAACCCAGGAACCAGAGTGTATGCCACCAGAGCCAGCCCACACCAACTGCCCCGTGCGGCGCAGCGGTCAGGCTAGCGCGACGGTAGCGCTGGCTTGGCCTAGCACAGACTGGGCGGCGCAGCGGGCGGTTATAGTGACGATGACGGTGCCGTCGTCGCGTCGTTGCGCTACTGTGCCAGAGAATTCGACGAGCGCCCCTTCCGCGTCGTCGGGCACGACGACCGGGCGGGTAAAGCGGGCCGCGCACTCCACGACAGCGGCCGGGTCACCAGCCCAGGTCGTCACCAGGCGGTTGGCCAGCGCCATGGTGAGCATCCCGTGCGCGATGACGTCAGGTAGTCCCGCCTCCCGAGCGGCTCGCCCGTTCCAGTGGATCGGGTTGAAGTCGCCGGAAGCTCCGGCGTAGCGGACCAGGTCAGCCCGGGTGACGCGAACCCGCAACCCAGGCAGCTCGTCACCTTCAGTGACCTCATCATGGCGGCGCCGGCTCACCGGTCTTCTCCCGCGTCGACGCTGCGGACAACCAGCATGGACCGGGCTGTCGTCACCGGATCGCCGGCAGTGTCCGTGATCTGGCAGCACACCCTGAGCATGTCGTTACCCCCCATGGCACGCACGCCTTCGACATGCAGCGTCGCGGCAAGCTCATCACCGGCCCGGATCGGCCGATGGTGGGTGAAGGACTGGGTGCCGTGCACCATCCGGCTGTAGTCCAGACCAAGATCGGGGTCGCAGACCAGAGCGTGCTGCGCGCGCAGGGCCAAGATGATCGCGAAGGTGGGGGGGGCGATCACATCGGAGTACCCGCAAGCTCGGGCCGCGCTGGGATCACGGTAGACGGCGTCGTCGTCGCCGATGGCCTGGGCGAATTCCCGGATCGTCTCACGCCCCACCTGGTAAGTACCCGCCAAGGGGTAGCAGCGGCCGAGGAAGGTGGGATCTAGTGCCATCCGGGTAAGCCAGCTGGGCAGCGCTGGATGGCTCAGCGGGTCTCGCGGTGCGCCCGGTGCGTGTTGCAGTTCGGGCAATACTTGCGGATGGTGAGCCGGTCAGGGTCGTTGCGCCGGTTCTTCTTGGTGATGTAGTTGCGGTGCTTGCACTCCTCGCACGCCAACGTGATCTTGGGACGAACATCAGTGGCGGCCACGGGTGCCTCTCTCTCGCCGACGCTGTCATCAACTGCTCTGCTGTCATCTACTGCGGTGGGGGCCTGCTACGGCCAGCGCTTCGTGCGCCGGACCGATGGTAGCGGTGGCCGGACTCGAACCGGCGACACAGCGATTATGAGCCGCTTGCTCTTCCGACTGAGCTACACCGCCTTCGCGGGCGACCCCTCCCACGAGCCCCAATACGGAATCGAACCGTAGACCTTCTCCTTACCATGGAGACGCTCTGCCGTCTGAGCTATTGGGGCAGTTGTCCTCAACCGCTGTCCTCTACTGGAGCGCAATCCTACACAACCTCGGCCACCCAACCTCGAAGCGGTCCGCGCAACCGCCGATCCAGTGCTCATCGTCGCGTGGTTACCGGACCAGGGTGAGGACGACGGTCTCCTCGCGCCCTCCGGCGGCGCGGACGGTCCGGGTGGCCAACCAGGCATCGAACCGCTCCGGCCCGAGCGGGCGGGAGATCAGAAAGCCCTGCGCGACGTCGCAACCCATCTCCATCAGCTGGTCGCGGGTGGCGTCCTGCTCGACTCCCTCGGCGACAACGATCAGCCCGAGGGAGTGGCCGAGCTCGATGATGGCGCGGACCACCGCAAGGTCACCGAGATCACTGGCCAGTCCCAGCACGAAGCTCTTGTCGATCTTGACCTCGTCCACCGGCAGGCGCCGCAGGTAGGCCAGCGACGAGTACCCGGTACCGAAGTCATCCACCGCGATGCGAATACCCAGCTCATGCAGCTCGCGCAGCACCGGCAGCGCGCGTTCCGGATCGCTCATCACCGCCGACTCGGTGAGCTCGAAACTCAGGAACGCGGGGGGCACCTGGTGCCGCGCCAGCGCGTCGCTCACCCGGAGGGGAAACCCGGTGTCGGCCAGGTTGCGCACCGAGAGATTGACCGCGACCGACAGCGACAGCCCACGGTCCAGCCAGCTGCGGCACTGTGCTAAGGAGCGGTCGAGCACGTAGTCGGTGAGCAGATCGATCAGACCGGTGGTTTCGACGAGGGTAACGAATTCCTCCGGATTGACCATCCCGAACTCCGGGTGGTGCCAGCGCACCAGTGCCTCGACGCCGATCACCTGGCGGGTGGACAACGCCAGCTGGGGTTGGAAGTGCACAGCGACCTGCCCAGTGTCCAGCGCATGGCGGAATTGGGTGACCAGTTGAAAACGGCGCAGCAGGCGCTGACCCATGCTGGGCAGGTAGCTGCGGACGGTCTCCTCACCGCCGCGGGCGGCGCGCAGGGCCACGTCGGCCCGCTGCACCAGGGTATCCACATCCCGAGTGGGCTCGGTCCCGGTCAGCGCCACGCCGGCCACCACGCTGCACTCCACGGCGAGCTTGTCGACCGGATAGGGCTCGCTCAGCGCCGCCTGCACCTGCTCGGCCACCTGAAGCGCCCGTTGCGGGCAGACGTCGACCAGCAGCGCGGCAAACGTGTCCCCCTCAAGGCGGGCAGTGAGCGTCTGGCTTGGCAGCGCGCGGCGAAGCCGCTCGCCCGCGCCTAGAAGTACTCGATCACCCCAGACGTGGCCCAGCGCATCGTTCACCGATGATCGCAATCCGAGTTCGAGGACGAGCACGGCGCACGGTGCCGAGTCCAGGCGCAATACCTCGGTCGCGGCTTTCCGGAAACCGAGCCGGTTACGCAGCTTGGTCAGGCTGTCGTGGTAAGCGTCGTGTCGTAGCTGGACAAGGAGCCGGCAGTTGTCCAGCGCGGTGGTGAGATGGCTGGCCAACGTCTCGACCAACCGCACGTCGGCCGCCCCGAAGCCGCGCACCCGAGACTGCCGGTCATGCACCTCGATGACGCCCAGCAGGTGGTCGGCGCCCCGCAGCGCCGCCACGAGCACCTCCGAGACCGCCCTCGTGGTCAAGGCGCAGGCGATGACCGGGTCCGCGCTGCTGTCCAGCAGACGCCGTACCTGCCCGGTTCGGACCGGCGGGCCAGCTGGCAGGACAGCACTGATGTCGTCGTGGGAGAGCGGGCAGGGCAGCGCCACGCCAGCGACCACGGTGCGCAGCGCGCCGTGGGCAGATATCCGGTGCAGCACGACGCGGGTGGCGTTGAGCTGTTCGCGGGCCAGCTCCATGGCGGTGTACCAGGCACCCTCATCCAGCTCCGGCGGTTCCGGTTCGTCCTCGCCACCCCGCCGCACCGCGCCTCGCCCGACGACGGCCACCCGCAGGCTGAGGTCGTTGAGCACACCGAGGTCACGGTGGTCACGAAGCAGCCCGTAATAGGCGCGGTACACCCCGGCCGCCGTCACCGCCAGCAGGCCCACCAGCACCGCGCCCCACGGCACCCGTACCAGTTCCGCGGCGGTGATCCCGAGCGCGGCGTTGAGCAGGCCGGTGAGGTAGACGTGCACCATCGGACGCGCACCCTCGCCAGGACGCCGGTGATCCAGCAACACGATGAAAAACCAGCTCAGCCAACACGTGATGGCGTGGGCGATGACGAACCCGGCGAGCACCGCGATCCACAGCGGCGGCCAGGGCCAGTGCAGCAGGAACACCAAGCAGGCCAGCAGGTCAGTGAGTGCGACGGTGAGGGTCGCGGAAGAGACGTTGAACAACAGCTTGGGCCAGGTGTCGCGGTGCAGCAACCGAGCGATGGCCATAACGCCGACAGCGGCTGCCAGCACGACCGGGCTGGGTAGATACACCAGGCCGATGACCAGCGGGATGTCGGTGAGCGTAATCCGTGCGCTGTCGCGGTGGACCTCGACCTCGATCGCCAGGGTTCGGGCGATTCCGAATCCCGCCGCCAGCGCAAGACCCCCGAACAAGCTGCCCAGACTTGGCTTGAGGGAAGCCGTGACCACCAGGGCCGTCCCAGCCACTGCGGCGGCGAGCGTGAGAATGGCCACGAAGGCGGTCGAGGCCACGGCTCGCCCACGCGAGAGCACGGTGCCCGACGAGCGCCATCTCACGTGCACACGAACCTCCCGCAATTGCTCAAGGGCTGTGTCCTCCCCCGCCCACAGCCCTCGATCAGCACACAGATGTTCGAGCGAACTGAGCTGATGGGGCGGTTTAGGCGGATTGGGAGTAGATCGACGGAAGAAACTCGGCCGACCTACCCCCGGTACTGGCCAATCTCGACACCGTCGGGGCCACCCTCCGGGCCGAGGGCGATGGTGCTGGTACTAAGAGGGGTCATCATTCACCTCCAGCTACTCGTCATTCCGGATCAGATAGTTACTAAAAGTGAGATTACCGTTAACTCACTTGGGTGCAGGATAGCTTCTTTAGTGTTGTGTCGCTACTGGAAAAATCCGGTCCGCCACCGGCGGTCGAACGACGGATGCCGCTGACCGTGTCGCGCCTAGCGTCACCGATCGCTATCGTCTGGTATCGGTATGGCAGAACGCGGCGAGGTTTACTCCAACGTGGCGCGCAATGTCGCATTGGAGTCCAGCACCCGCTGAGCCAGCTGCTGCTGAAAGGCCACCATCCGCTGCGCGAGTGCCGGGTCCGAGGTGGCCAGGATGCGGATCGCGAGCAGCCCGGCGTTGCGCGCCCCGCCGACCGACACCGTCGCGACCGGCACTCCGGCGGGCATCTGCACGATGGACAACAGCGAGTCCAGCCCGTCCAGGTGCGCCAGCGGTACCGGCACCCCGATCACCGGCAGCACCGTGGCCGAGGCCACCATCCCGGGCAGGTGCGCCGCTCCACCAGCCCCAGCGATGATCACCTTCAACCCCCGGCTCGCGGCGTTACGGGCATAGTCGAGCATCCGGTCCGGGGTGCGGTGGGCGGAGACCACCGACACCTCGTGGGTCACGCCGAACTCCTTGAGGGCCTGCGCGGCTGCGCGCATCACCGGCCAGTCCGAGTCGCTGCCCATGATCACACCGACCAGGCTCACGCCGTCTCCCATCCGGGCCCGTGCCCCGAGTGGCCGTCCGACCCGTGCACCGAGTGGCCGTCCGGCCAGGTACCGGTGGACAAAAAAGCAGCCGAGCCGACCGCCACCTCGCGCACCGACGCCAACCGCGCACCACACACTGTGACGTGCCCAATCTTGCGTCCGGGCCGCTCCGACTTCGCGTACAGGTGCACCTTCGCCTGGGGGTAGCGGGCCATCAGGTGGTGCACTCGCTCGTCCACACCCATCGTGGGCGGGGTACCAGCGCCCAGTACGTTGGCCATCACGCACGCCGGGGCACTCGGTGCGGTGGAGCCCAACGGATAGTCCAGCACCGCTCGCAGGTGCTGCTCGAACTGTGACGTCGCCGCGCCCTCGATGGTCCAGTGCCCGCTGTTGTGCGGGCGCATCGCCAACTCATTCACCAGCAACTCCCCGGTAGGCGTCTCGAACAGCTCGACGGCCAGAACACCGACCACCCCCAGCTGCTCCGCGACGCGCAACGCCAGCTGTTGGCCGGCCTGCGCGAGCTCGGTATCCAGACCGGGCGCTGGGGCGAGCACCTCCACACAGATCCCGTCCCGCTGCACCGTCTGCACCACCGGCCACGCCGCGCCCTGCCCGAACGGCGAGCGGGCCACCAGCGCGGCCAGTTCCCTGCGCATCACCACGCAGTGCTCCACCAGCAACGGGGTGCCCAGGGCGAGCAGTTCCGCCACCACCTGGCGCGCGCCGGTGGGGGTACTGAGCATCCACAGGCCGCGTCCGTCATAGCCACCGCGGGCCGCCTTGAGCACGCACGGCCAACCATGCTCGGCACCGAACACCACGGCGTCCCGTGGCCGGGTCACCTCGCGAAATGGCGGGACTGGCACCCCCAGTCCGGTCAGCGCCTGGCGCATCACCAACTTGTCCTGGGCGTGGCGCAGCGCGTCCGGGCCCGGATACACCACCGCTCCCTCGGCAACCAGTGCCCGCAGGTGCTCGGTGGGAACGTGCTCATGGTCGACGGTGAGCACGTCACAGCCCACCGCGAACCGGCGCAGCGCGGCCAGATCGTCGGGCTGGCCAAGGACCACATCGGCGGCCACCAGCGCCGCCGGCTCATCGGGACCGGTAGCCAGCACCCGCAGCGACTGGCCGAGCGCCACAGCGGCCTGGTGGGTCATCCGGGCCAGCTGCCCGGCTCCCACCATGCCGACGACGGGCAAGCCGGTACGAGGGTCCACGAATCAGTGACTTTATCTGGAATCCTCATGCTCCATGGAACCGACAAGAGACGACGTGAGCGACGAGCGGCAACCAGCCCAGGCCAACGAGGTCAACGAGGACGACGAGGCCGGTCCGGCGTGGGACCGGCTGGAGGATCAGCTCAGTTGGTATGACAGCAAGAGCGTGGCCGCCCAGCGGGCGTACAAGCGGGTCAAGCTCAGCCAACTCATCATCGGCGCTGTGGTACCAGTCGTCGCCGGCCTCCGAGTCTCCGCCGCGGTCACCGCGACGCTCGCCGCTTTCGTCGTCGTGGCCGAGGGTGCCCAACAGCTGTACCAGTGGCAGACCAATTGGGTGCTGTACCGCTCCACTGCGGAAGCCCTCAAGCACGAGAAGTACCTCTACCTCGCCGCCGCCGGCCCCTACCGCGCCGAGGACCGGCCCCGCGTGCTCGCCGAACGTCTCGAAGGCCTGATCTCCCAGGAACATGCCAGCTGGACGGAGAGCCGCCAGCACGAAAAGCACACCTCTCCGCCCAGAGCAAAGCACATCTAACGCAGCGGGCGGCTGGCGGGAATCTCTACCCGGTCGGGTGTATCAGCGGGCCTTCGGGGCAACTCTGTAACAGCAAAGCCGCCACCCACGAGGGGAAGCTATGCCGGTTACCTGTGAACTTGCCCGGAGGACGCGGATCCGCGCCTTTCGGGCCCGGCAGTATGTACTGATCATCGCCGAGGGCGAACTGCCCACACCCGGCATCGACGTCCACATTATCCCGAGCCCGGTGGAGACCTCTCCCACGCAGTTCACCGTGACGTGCTCCCCCCACCCGGGCATCCGGCGCCAGCGCGTCACTCCCTACCGCGAGACCATCACGGTCCGCTTCCCCGAAGACCAGCCCACGGTGACAGTTCACCACGCAGAAGGCACCGACCAGGTTGACATCGAGAAATGCGGCGAGGAGCTTTCCTTCTACCTGCGAGCCATCGGCGACAATACTGATGAGGCCACCGGCTTTTCGAAGAAGCTCAGTTTCGAGGAAGCGTTCGCCAACGCGCGGACCAACCTTCCACCAGCCCAGTCCCCCGTCGCAGACTCGTTGGAGCGGATCCAGGTACTCGAGATCGGTGCCCTGTTCGGCAGCATCGCCGGCTTCCACGACATGTTCGTCCGCATCTGCCGCACCCACGATTGATCACCAAGACGCCTGCGCTGGCCGTTGATGAGCGTCGGCTGTGCGGCGGGTGCGTGCAACGGTCCGTACACTTCGGCGGTGTCCATGGTCGATGCGGTGCTCATCCGGATTCCGCAGCCCTACCGCGACATCGCGGTCCACCACCGGGAGCTGGTGAAGTTCGCCCTGGTCGGCGCGATCACCTACGTGGTGGACATCACGCTGTTCACGGTGCTCAAGACGACGGTACTGGCACCCAAGCCGGTGACCGCCAAGATCGTTGCCGTGCTGGTGGCGACGATCGTGTCCTACGTGCTCAACCGGGAGTGGTCCTTCCGCACCCGGGGCGGCCGGGAGCGGCGTCACGAGGCCACGCTGTTCTTCCTGATCTGCGGCATCGGAATGATGATCAATGCTACCCCGCTGTGGATCTCACGGTACATGCTGGAGCTGCAAGTCCCCCAGGTCAGCCTGCTTGTCCAGGAGGCCGCCGACTTCGCCAGCGCCAATGTGATCGGGACGCTGCTGGCGATGGTGTTCCGGTGGTGGGCTTTCCGGCGATACGTCTTCCCCGACCAGAACGTGCGCCGCCAAGTGTCTGTGGGTTAACTGGCACAGGTTGACTAGCGCACCACGCCGCCGCCCGGGCGCGGTACGCCGGCGAGATCTTCGTGTCTCGGTACCCGCAGGTAGACGGCGAACCTGGCAGGCCGCGCGGAGCTGAGCTCAAGGCGTCCCCCGTCAGCCTCGACCAGCGCCCTGGCCAGCGCCAGTCCGACGCCGGTGGAGGACGCCCCTGAGATCCCCCGGTCGAAGACGTGCGGGGCCAGCTCCTCGGGCACGCCCTCGCCGCCGTCAGTCACCTCCACCACGACCATCTTGTCTGGTCCCACTCCGGTCCACCGCGCGGACAGCGTCACCATGCCGGCGCCGTGGCGCAGCGCGTTATCAATCAGCACCCCGAGTGCCTCGCGCAACCGGGCGGGCGTGACCCGGGCGACCAGCCCGTCGCCTGCCAGCAGCCGCAGCGGCCGCCGGTCGGCGTCGGCCTGTGGCTGCCAGTCAGCGACCACCTCACCGAGCAGCTCGGCCAGCTCCACCGGCTCGGCGGTGGCGGCCCGAGCCTCCTCGGTGGCCCGCAACAGGTCGTCGAGCACCGAGCCGAGCCGCTCAGCCTGCTCCAGTGCCGCCTCGGCCTCCATAGCGATGTCGGGGTCGGGGTACGCGGCCAGCTCGTCCAGCCGCAGCTGCAGCGCGGTCAGCCGGCTCCGCAGCTGATGCGACACGTCGCCGACGAGATCCCGCTCCCGGGCGACGAGCTCGGCCAGCGCGGCCGCGGAGATGTCCAGCTGCTCCGCGACCCCATCAAGCTCAGCGATGCCGTACCTGGCCGACGCGAGGCGGAAATCCCCCACCCCCAGCCAGGCGGCCCGGTCGGCGACGTCCGCCAGCGACCCGGCCAACCGCCGGGCGGCGACAGCGGCGATGGCTGCGCCGATCCCCACCGACAGCCCCACCAAGAGACAGACCAGGACGACAGCCCACAGCTGACCGGCGCGAGTGCTGTGCTGCGCCAACCGCCAGGAGGCGAATGCCAGTGGACCGCCCAGCACCAGTCCGGTGATCGTCACCGCGATCACCGTGGAACGCACAATCCTGCACCGCACGACGGAACGCTACGCCGGTGAGCGAGCTTTTCTACAGCGCATCGAAACGGAACCCGACTCCCCGGATGGTGACGATCCGGCTGCCGCCGATCTTGCGGCGGAGCCACGACATGTGCATATCCAGCGTCTTGGAGTTCTTGAGCTCGAGGTCCTTCCACACCTCACGCAGGATCTCCTCCCGGCTGACCACCTGTCCCGGCCGGGACAACAGGACCCGCAGCAGCTCGAACTCCTTGTTCGCCAGCGCGATCTCGACGCCGTCGATGAGCACCCGGTGGCCGGCGAGGTCCATCCGCACCCCACCCACCTCTAGCGCGTCCGGCGCGCTGCGGCGCAATAAAGCGCGCACCCTGGCCAGCAGTTCGGCCAACCGGAAGGGCTTGGCCACGTAATCGTCGGCTCCCGCGTCCAGCCCGACGACGAAGTCCACCTCATCAGTTCGGGCGGTGAGCATCAGCACCGGGAGGTCAGGACGCACCTGGCGCAATCGGCGGCAGACGTCCAGGCCATCCATCCCCGGCAGCCCGAGGTCGAGCACCAGCAGGTCCACCTCAGGCTGCTTGGCGCGGACCAACGCGGTGTGGCCATTACCGATCACCATCACCTCGTGGCCCTCGCGCTGCAGGGCGCGGGACAGCGGCTCGGCGATGCTGGCGTCGTCCTCGACAAGCAGCACAGTGGGCACGTCCATCAGACTAGGGCGACGTGGCGGCCTGTGCTCGTGACCGCCGACGTCGTGCTGACCGACCACACCACAGTGGGGCGCTCGCACTCACCCAAAGCCAGGCCCGTCATCACCAGTGTCGGATGTGTACCAATCCACACAGGCCCAGGCAACGTAGTCTGTGCGGCCCCTGTACGAGACCGGAATCCACCAATAACTCCCTCCACAGTCATCGTAATCCGCGCCACGCTGAGCCTCACAACTGGCGGGGATGGCCTGGTCCCGGTCGAGGTGACCATCAGATCGAGAGTCTTTGTCGGCATTCTCACGGATGTGCAGGCCGTCGAACCTGCTGACAACGTAGCACTGACCATCGCTAGGCTGGCTACCTGCAATAAAAACATGGCGCCTTACGCCCCCGCCCCCCTGCGATACGCCCCTACTCGCCTGCGGTCGAGGGGCGTTCTGACCTCCGGAGCGGGAGCCGCCCTGAGGCTCAGGCGCGCTTGCAGTCATGGGAATCCTTCTTTCACATAGCGAAGCAGGACCTTTACGCCTACTTCGTGGAGATCTCGTAATCAACAGTGACCGAGAGGGTGATCTCGGATTCACCCGGTAGGACAACAGCGGCCGCCGCGAACGCATGGACTCGAGGTGCGGGCCCACCACTGGGATCCGACTCAGAGATCGAGATGACGTTTCCGAGCTCCACACCAAGTCCGCCCGTTAGTTGCTGGGCCCGGTCCCTGGCATCGGCTATGGCCCGCTTCCGGGCTTCGGCAAGCAAGCGTGCAGGGTCGGCGAAAGAAAATGAGATGCCCTCGATGCGAATCGCGTCACCCCCGGCGTGCACGATCGCGTCGATGACGGCACCGGCGGCCGATACGTCGCGCACCGTGACGTTCAGGCCGTTCCGGACCCGGTACCCGATGATCTTCGGTGGCTGCGTGTCATTGGGATCTTGTCGCGCCAGGACAGGATCGATGCTGAGCTGGGTCGTCTGAATGTCCCGCTCCTGGATTCCATGATCCTTCAGGGCCGACAGCACGGCCGCCGCTTGCTTGTTGTTCTCGGCCAGCGCGTCCGAGGCGGTCACGGCCTGGGTTTCCACAGCAAGGTTCAGCGCAAGGAGATCCGTCGCAGCTGTGACCCGTCCTACCCCCGTGACGCTTACCGTCCGTTGAATGTAGTTGACGCTCATACCACTCCTGCTCCTTCGTCCATCAATCGGAAGAAGGAGGCCGAATAATGCTCAGTTAATACATTACACTAACACCCGATCGAGTGAATTTGTGCGTCTCCGGGAGGGCGGGTAGCCGCTTGGGCCGGAGGATCAGGGTCCGTCGAGTCCGATGATGGTGCCGAATGGATCGGTGAGCTGGCAGATCTGGCACTGTCCGTTGATGCGTAGCGGGCTGCGGTGGTGGAGGCAGCCGGCTGCGTCGCGCAGGCAGTGCAGGCCAGCCGACTGGTCACCCCATCCCGTCCGGTGATTCACCGGACACGGCCGATCTTCCCGGCTTCGCCGGGCGAAGCAAGCTAGCCGGGGTGGGGAGGTAGTCGATGATCAAGGTGCGGGAAGTGTCGCAGGCGCTGTGCAGCGCGCACCGCGCCGACGTCTACACCAAGCTCAGCGGCAACAACTACCTAATTTTCACACGATCCAACTGCCTAACGATAAGATAACAGAGGGTGGTTTCATGTCAGTCGACCTGCCCTGTGAACGGTGCACCGGACGTGGATTCGGTGAGTCCGATGCTTCCGTGCTGCTGTCAGGGGGAATTGATGCGTGCTGGTGAGAAATTGATGCGTGCTGGCGAGAAGCTGCGCGTGGATGTGCGTTCCAGCCAGGTCACGCCTTTGATCGGGGTGTTCGACATGTTCTCGGCCTCGCTGACGGCTCAGCACTACGGCGGCATGTTCGTCTCCGGATTCGGTTTCGCTGCCTCCTACTACGGCCTGCCTGACATCGGCTTCATCGCCTGGCCCGACATGGTCAACTTCGTGCAGCGGCTGCGGATGGCCTTCCCGCACCAGCACCTGCTCGTCGACATCGACGACGGCTACGTCGACCCCGAGGTCGCCTGCCACGTGGTGGAACACCTGGAACGCATCGGCGCTTCTGGGGTGATCTTGGAGGACCAGAAGCGGCCGCGCCGCTGCGGGCACGTCGACGGCAAACAGATCCTGCCGCTACCAGAGTACCTGGAGAAGCTGAACCTGGTGCTCCAGACCCGCGATGAGATGGTGGTCGTGGCCCGCACCGACGCCACCGAGGAGTCCGAGATCCTGCGCAGGGCCGAGGCGCTGGCGGCCACCGACGCCGACATGCTGCTGGTCGACGGAGTGCGCAGCGTCGACTGGATCCGCAAGATCCGTGGCGTCATCGGTGCCAAGCCGCTGCTGTTCAACCAGATCGCGGGCGGCAAGTCGCCCCAGCTGTCGCTGACCGAGTTGGAGGACCTCGGCGTCAACGCGACCATCTACAGCACGCCGTGCCTGTTCGCCGCGCAGACCGCGATCGACAACGCGCTGCGGGAGCTGCGGGCCAACGACGGCCGGCTGCCCGACGTCCAGGAGGGTGCCGTCGACGTTGCCGCCTGCACCGCCCTGCTGGAGCGCAACATCAGCCGCCACCACAAGAAGCGGGAGACCGTCGAGGTCTGATCTGCCGGCCGTCGTTGCCGTCCGAGAGAGGGGACAGGTGTCCCGCGTTTCGATCCTGTCGCGGCTGCGGATCGACCCGTACATCATGGCGCTGCTGGCCACGGTCGCGGTCGCCTCGCTGTTACCGGCACGCGGGGTGGTCGCCACCGGCTTCACCTACGCCACGACCATTGCCATCGGTTTTCTGTTCTTTCTGTACGGGGCCAGGCTGTCGACCAGGCAGGCGATCGACGGGCTCAAGCACTGGCGGCTGCACTCGGTCGTGCTCGCCAGCACCTTCCTGCTGTTCCCGCTGCTGGGCCTGGCCGCGAAGCTGCTGGTGCCCGGCGTGCTCACCCCCGAGTTGTACGCGGGCCTGATGTTCCTGTGCTGCCTGCCCTCCACTGTGCAGTCCTCAATCGCGTTCACCTCGATCGCCAAAGGCAACGTGGCCGCAGCGATCTGCAGCGCGTCGTTGTCCAACCTGATCGGGATCGGGCTCACCCCGTTGCTAGTGGCACTACTGCTATCCACCGGCAGCAACGGGGACAGGGTGTCCCTGGACTCGGTGCGCGATATCATCGTGCAGCTACTGGTGCCGTTCGTGGCCGGACAACTGCTCCGACGCTGGATCGGTGGCTTCGTCACCACACACAAGAAGGTGCTCGGCTACGTCGACCGCGGCACGATCCTGCTGGTGGTCTACGCGGCCTTTAGCAGGGGCGTCGCCGCCGGCATCTGGGGACGCCTGACCCCGATGTCGCTGATGCTGCTGCTGGTGGTCAACACCGTACTGCTCGCGATCGTGATGATGACGACGACCATGGCTGCCCGCAGGCTGAGCTTCTCCCCCGAGGACGAGACCGCCATCGTGTTCTGCGGCTCCAAGAAGAGCCTGGCCAGCGGCGTTCCGATGGCCATCGTACTGTTCCCCGCAACGACGGTGAGCCTGACCGTGTTGCCACTGATGTTGTTCCACCAGATCCAGCTGATGGTGTGCGCGTGGCTGGCGCGCCGTTACGCCGCCAGGTCAGAGGCGCCCCAACCAGCCTTCACGAGACCGTTTGGGTGTTCGGGGTGACGGTGATCCGCGACCGGTCCAGGGGTGGTTTCCCCTCGGCTGCCCAGGAGCGAAACGCCACCTCGACCTCGTCCCACAGACGGCGAGGGCCGTGTTGGCGGATCTGGCGGGGGGGCCAGCTGAGCCGTCATAGCGGGCTATGGCCCATGATCCGCCCACCGGGTCGAGCAACCACAGCAGGTGATGCATCCGGTCATCGGTGGATGGCTGATGGTCCCAGACGCAGTGGCGCACTCGCGTACCGATGGCTCATCGGACGTCGTGGCTCTCGGCGACGCGCCAGGGCTTCAAGGTGGTGGTGGAGACCTCAGCGGCGGGGTCCTCGGGGTCGAGGTGATCGAGGGTCCACTCGGGAGTGCGTTGGCTGCGCATCGCCATGAAACCGACCCGGCCGACGGGGCTACCGGTCGCGGTGCCGTCCTCGTCCACGGTGAAGTGCACCAGGGGCACGGTGGCGCCGAAGTCGGTCCGCATCGGGCTCACGATCACCCCGCCTGGCCTGGTCTGAGCGATCCACGAGTAAGGAAGCTCACCGACCCGGACGGCGGCGGTGGCAATCACGCGGTCATAGGGCGCCCGCTGCGGATGACCGTGCACACCGTCACCGGTCACCACCCGCACCGGGAGGTTCGCGGCATGCAACGCTGCTCGCGCGCTCGGCCAACACCGGGTCGATTTCCACCGTGATCACATGGGGTGCACCGAGGCGAGCGGCCAAGAGCGCGGCGTTGTAGCCGGTCCCGGTTCCGATCTCCAGCGCTGTGTGACCATCATGCACGTCGAGGGCGGTCAGCATGCCCAGCACCAGTTCTGGCTTACTGGCCGAGCTGGTACCCAACCCGCCGCCGGTGTCCGGCCACCTGGTCTTGCCGTCATCGAACTGAATCAGGATCGGCACATTACGGTAAGCCGCCTGGCGCCACTGGTCGGAACCGTCGTCACGACTGAGCGGCTGCGGCCTGCCCGCATCATCATCGTGAAGTGAAGTCTCCGCTGGCAGGCCTGTCACCGAGGGTAGTGGTTCTGCGACGGCACACCAAGGTGTAACATCCAACCTCATGTGCGGGACGTACCGGTTGGAGACCGTCGTGGGTCGCCGAATGGCGAGTTTCCACGGCCGCCGCATGTCCTGATCGGACTATAGGAGAGGCCCCTGGGTGCCTCTCTGACGGGGTAAAACCAGCCGGGCCGGAAAGGTTTAACCAGTGGGTCGTTATTTCGTGACGACAGCAATCCCCTACGTCAACGGGAGACCGCATGTGGGGTATGCTCTTGAGCTGGTCGAGACGGACGTGCTGGCTCGGCACCGCCGTCAGCGTGGCGACGAGGTCCAGTTCCAGACCGGCACCGACGACAACGCGCTGAAGAACGTACAAAGCGCCGAAGCGGAGGGCATCACTCCGCAAGAGTACGTGGATCGGGTCGCTGGCCGATTCCTCGCCCTGCGCGAGAGCCTGAATTTGTCTTTCGATGATTTTATCAAGACCAGTTCCGACCCGCGACACATCCCGGGTGTGCATAAGTTGTGGAACGCCTGCGCTGAGAAGGGGGATTTCTATCGCAAGAGCTACAGCGGCTTGTACTGTGTCGGCTGCGAAACCTTCTACGCTGAAGATGAGCTGACAGATGGGCGGTGCCCCGAGCACGGTACGGTGCCCGAACTGGTCGAGGAGAACAACTGGTTCTTCCGGCTCAGCCGCTACCAGGAACAGCTCTACGATCTGATCGCCAGCGATACCCTGCGAATTGAGCCGGCATCCCGCAAACGTGAAGTGTTGTCATTCATCGAGACCGGCTTGGAGGACTTCAGCGCGTCTCGGAGCATGGCTCGGGCCCGCGGCTGGGGTGTTCCGGTACCGGGCGACCCAGACCAGGTCATCTACGTCTGGTTCGACGCGCTCGGTAACTACATCACCGCTCCCGGATACGGCACCGATGACGCGAGCTTCCGTTACTGGTGGCAGGAGAGTGACACTCGCGTGCATGTCATCGGCAAGGGAATCATTCGCTTCCACGCTGTGTATTGGCCGGCGATGCTGCTCTCCGCTGGTGTCCGATTGCCCGACACGATCTTCGTTCACGAGTACCTCACTGCCGGTGGGCAGAAGATCAGCAAATCCGCCGGCAACGCCGAGGACCCCGCTGACATCGCTATGCAGTATGGTACCGAGGCGCTGCGGTGGTGGATGCTGCGTGACGTGGCCCGCGCTGGAGACACTGATTACACCGCCGAACGGCTCATTGCCCGCTCTAATGAAGACCTCGCGAACAACCTCGGCAATCTCGTCAACCGCACCGTGTCGATGGTCAACCGCTATCGCGACGGCGTGATCCCCGATTATGCTGTCGACAACCCAGCGGCGGACTCGCTTCGTCTCGCCCGATCTGACGCCGCAGCCAGGATCGACCAGTCACTGGCCGACTTCGACTTCCGCCGAGCCGTCGAAGCCGTCACCCGCATCGGCGACGAGGGAAACCGCTACGTCGAAGCAGCTCGTCCCTGGGACCTGGCCAAAGCAGAACGCAAAGACAACGCGGAAACCACCGCGCTGGACACCGTACTCGCCGAACTCGTCGCCACGTGCCGCGACATCGCTGAGCACCTCCAGCCGTTTCTGCCCACAGCCGCTGACCGCATCACTGCGCAATGCGGCAACAATGGCCCCAGAGTCGCCCAGCCCAGCCCCGTCTTCCCGCGCCTGGAATCGCCCGCCAACTAGGTATTGTCTGGTCGGGTGCTGCGGGTGAGGAAGTCGGTGATCCGGTCGTCCAGCTCGCGCAGGTGCGGCGAGCCGGCGCGCAGTGGCCGAGTCTGCCGTTGTAGCGTGCGCAGCCGGTCAAGGGTGCGGGCGGAGCTGACCTGGGCGGCGGTGCGCAGCGCATCGCGACCCACCACGGCGGCCTGCTCCAGGTCATTGCCGAGCAGGTGGGCACCAGCAAGGTCGATCTGCGCGAAACCACGAGCCCGGACCCGCCAAGGCTCGTAGTCACGCACCGCGACGGTGCTCAGTTTGATGGCCTGCTCAGCCTCCCCGAGGTCACGCAGGCACAGGCCGAGGTCCGCAGCCAACGCAGCTTCCGTGTAGAAGTCCTGCCACGGGGGCTCGCCGTCGGGGCTCATCGACTCGTAGCGCCGCTGGGCTTCCAGCACCGCGCGACGAGCCTCCCTGGCGTCGCCGGTCAGGGCCAGACCGCGCGCCTCCTTCGCATGCAGCTCGGCTGCCAGCGCCGGAGTGACCGTGCCCTGGGCGACGGTCAAACCGGCCCGAGCCAGTGCCACCGCCTGGCGCCCATTCCGGAGCCGGTCATGCTCAGTGAGCGCGTTCTGCCCGATCTGCACCGTCATGTGGCTCATCAAGCCCAGTACGTTGGCGGCGTAAAGCAGGTCGCCGGCCGCCATCGCCAGATCAAGCCCCTGGATGTAATAGCGCTGCGCCAATGCGGGCCGGCCCGCATCGGCCGCTGTGTAAGCTGCCAGCTTCGTGGCCTGCGCGACGGCGGTCAACAGGGCCTTGCCGGTTTTGTCCGAATAGGTGCCGTGCAGGAGCTGGTTGGCCTCCCGATGCAGCAGCGACACCACCCGCTCACGCAGCCGCCCCGAGCCGTAGCGGTAATCGAGCTGGCGTAGCTGGGTGACCTGCTCAGTCAGGATCTCCACGTCAGCCAGGCCGACCCGCCTGCCGCCGGTACGGGCAGTACTCGCGGCTGGCGGCACGGTCAAGGCCAACAGCGCAGGCTCAGAGAAGGCCGCCGCGTTGAACGCGGAGCCCACCAGGAACTTCCGTCGGCGCATGTCCCGTCCCGACACCTCGACAATCGTGCGAAGCGTCCCGTCCAGTGTCCCCGAACAATGCAACCCATCGTACTGATCCTCAGCCGAGGGTGTGCGGTCCACGAACCCGCACTCGGTGACGCTGACCTCGTGCTGCAGCGCCCAGGACAGCACCTTGACCATCAACCGGGGCACCGGCCAACGCGGCTGGCACCCATCCAGGATGCGCCGCACCGACGTCGTGTTCGTCCCGACGTGCACCCCCTCCTCCGCACCCGCAGCCACCACCGCACGCGCCAACCCGGCGTTGCTCAACCCCGCCTCATCCACCAGCACCCGCAGCAGGCGATTACCACCCACCGCCTCATTCTCACTAGCCACAATGCTCCCGGATCCATAATCGTCGTTACTCGACCGGGGCCAATCATGACCGGCCCTGAGACACCCTGTAAAGCCAGTACCTGAAGTGAGACGGCAAGTGAGACTCTGGCCAGCCACCGGCGCCATTCCCACGCCGTCACAACTGCCCGAGTATTGCGCCGAGCGCTTCACTAGTGATGACTCCCAAGGAGGTAAACACAGTGCACCGCGACCCGCCAGAAACCACGAGCTTTCCGCAACCCCCATCATTCTTCTGGCTACCCATCGACGGCCGGCGCCACAAAGCCAAGATCCAGGACCAACACCTGCCCCCCGGCACACTGATCACCACACTCTGCGGGCGACAACTGACCCGAACGCGAGTGACCGGCACCGAAGGCAACCAGAGATGAGCGAGGCGAACGAGCCAACCACCGGTATCCCGAATTCCGACAAGCCCGGCTGGTGGATCGTGGCGCCGTGGCCAGTGCACGCAAGCCTATGCGATGTGGTGAGACACTTCCTGTGCTTCGCACCAAGAAACAACACCAGCGCCACCGAAAAACTGGCCTACTACAAAGGGTACCTGACGGCCATGGAGGCAGCGTCACGACATGAGCTGACACATCACCACGACGAGCGCTGGTACGAGGATTTGCGTGACTGCATTGACCGCTGCGTCACCATGCACCAAGACAAGCGCACGGCTGAAATCCAGCGGTCTCGTCAAGTTCACGGCTCTGGGCCACACTTGGCACTGGCTCTACAAACCCCGCATCCCGTGATCGACTCTATTGTCGCCGAGAGGGTGCACAAGCATCCATAAGACCCTGGATGGGCGGGTCAGAAGGTGCACAAGCATCCATAAGACCGTGCGGACCATGGCGGGGAGCTCGGGCTCAGCGGTGATCGTGCTGGTGCGGCCAGCGGGCACTGCACGACCAGGCGGGGGCGCGACGGGGCAGGCGGGGGCGCGACGGGCAGGCGGGGGCAGGGCGAGGCACCCGATCCGGCTGAACCTCTTGCCGGCGCGGCCAGCGATGGGTAACGATGTGCGCATGCGGCATGCGGTGCTCGAGCAGTTCTGGCCAAGCCGGCGTGTGCACGCCTTCGATCAGTTCTGAAGCTAGGCCGCGCCTCGGCGCATGGCCTCTCCGCCCCACACACCATCCCCGCACACCAGGAGTATGCGTGTCTATCACCGATGATCTGCTCGCCAACAATGCCCGCTACACCGAGAGCTTCACCGGTCCGCTGCCGTTGCCGCCCGCCAAGCACCTCGCCGTCGTGGCCTGCATGGACGCCCGCCTGGACGTCTACCGCATCCTGGGCCTGAACGAGGGTGAGGCGCACGTCATCCGCAACGCCGGAGGCGTGGTCACCGACGACGCGATCCGCTCGTTGGCGATTAGCCAACGACTGCTCGGCACCCAGGAGATCATCCTCATTCACCACACCGACTGCGGAATGCTCACCTTCACCGACGACGATTTCAAGAGGTCCATCCAGGAGGAGACCGGGATCAAACCGCCGTGGGCCGCCGAGGCCTTCCCGGACCTCGAAGAGGACGTCCGGCAGTCGATTGCCCGGATCAAGGCCAACCCGTTCGTGCCAAACAAGAACTCCATCCGCGGGTTCGTCTTCGACGTGGCGAAGGGCGCGCTCAACGAGGTCGTGTGAGCGGGTAGCTGGCTCTTCAAGTACCACCAACCCCGGTCCGGGAAGTCTCTCACGACGGCCAACCCCCGCTGGCATGCCAGGCGGGGGTTGGCCGTCGTTATTAGCAGCGTCCCGCAGGGTTGGTAGTCCTTGAAGAGCCACCAAGGGCTTGGACTACGCGGGAGGGAGATGGCCTGCCGAGCTGGCCGGCCATCCATACGCTGGTGCGCACCAGGGCGTCGAGGTTAACCCCGTGCTCGATACCGAGCCCATCGAGCATCCACACCAGATCCTCGGTAGCCAGGTTGCCGGTGGCCGACTCGGCGTAGGGGCAGCCCCCCAGCCCACCAGCCGAGGCATCCACGCAGCTCACCCCGGCGCGCAAGGCGGCAAGAGTGTTGGACAGCGCCTGGCCGTAGGTGTCGTGGAAGTGCACCGCGAGGGCGTCAATCCCGACGCCGGCCCGGAGGAACCCCTCCAGCAACGCGACGACGTGACCTGGAGTGGCCACCCCGATGGTGTCACCCAGACAGAGCTGATCACAGCCCAGGTCAAGCAGCCGGCGCCCGACGCGCAGGACCTGTTCGAGGGGCACGGCCCCCTCCCACGGATCGCCGAAGCACATCGAGACGTATCCGCGCACCCCGAGCCCACCCGCCTTCGCCCGGCGCAGCACCGGGGAGAACATCGCGAACTGCGCGTCGACGTCGCGGTTGAGGTTGCGTTGGGCAAAGCTCTCGGTGGCTGACGCGAGGACCGCGATCTCGGTGACGCCGGCCGCCAACGCCCGATCGAGGCCCCGCTCATTGGGCACCAGCACGGGGTAGCGCACCCCGTCGCGTGGGGTGAGCAGCCCGAGCAGCTCCGGGGCGTCGGCCAGCTGTGGCACCCAGCGCGGGTGCCCGAAGCTGGTCGCCTCCAGAACCGGCAGCCCCGCCGCGGCCAGCCGATCCAGGAACTCGGCCTTGACCTCGACGGGAACCACTGCCGGCTCGTTCTGCAAGCCGTCGCGCGCCCCGACTTCCCAGATCATCACCCGGGCGGGCAGCCCGGGCGCCGGCTGACGGTCGGGCAGGCCGACGTCCCGGGCGGTCATGTGGGCGTCGGTCCCGGGTTCACCTCGTAGTACAACAGCGATTGCACCCGCTCAACCTGGGGAATGTCATCGAACTCCAGCGGCTCGTCAGAGGCCGACTCAACAATCAGCGTGCCGCAGCCCAGGATCCGGTCGATGAAGGAATTCCGGAACTGCACACTGGTGATCCGGTTGATCGGGATGTCGATACCGCTGCGGGACAGTATGCCCTCCCGAACCAGCACCCGCCGGTTGGTCAGCACGAAATGCGTGGTGCGCCAGCGCAGCAGCGGCGTCACGGTCAGCCACAGCACACCGATACTACCGAGCGCGGCCAGCGCGATCCACCCGGTGAACCGCCAAGGCTGCCCGGCGACCCACCCGGCGGCGTAGGAACCGAATCCCACGATGATCAAAAATGCCAGCACCGGCAGCACCAGGATCTTCCAATGCGGGTGCTTGTGGAGCACCACCCGCTCGTCACCCAGAAGCAGACCATCTGGATAGGGCAAGACTCCTCCTCATCGCCACTGATCATGGTACCGCCGCGAGGGCGGCGCGGCGGGCCGATACAGTCCGCGGCGCACACGGGCCTCACACCATGGTGGCCACGACCATGGAGGCGAAAAACGTGCTCACCCGAGCGGCGGCGGATCCCGTCGCGGAAAGTTGAGATCAATCATGCACAACCCGACCCCAGACTTCGCTGAAATGGACCCGAGCCAGGCAGGCCAAGCACTGATCCGGTGGGCCGAGCAGCTCCAACACCAGGCACAGGCCTACCGCCACCTCCACCACCAGATGTCAAAGCTCGCGGTCACCGAGACCTCGGCGGACGGCATGGTTCGGGTCAGCGTGGACGCCCAAGGCGTACCCATCGAGATGACCCTCACCGACCGGGCCCGGGGAGCGGACCCGGCTCGGTTGTCCGCCGAGTTGATGACCTGCCTGCGGCGGGCCCAGCGCACCCTGGCCACCCAGGTACAGGATCTCGTGACCGCCTCGGTCCAGGACAATCGCGACGACGCCGCCGCGCGGATCATAGCCAGCTACCGCGACCACTTTCCCGACCTGCCTGGCTAGGCGTCGTAAACATGTGTCACGTCACCCACCGACAGGGCCCGCCGCTGCCCACCGGAGCGCACCACCAACCGGCCTTCGGTGTCGATCTCGACCGCGGTGCCGGTAAGTTCGGGCTGCCCCGGTAGCTCCACCCTGACCTGCGCACCCAGGGTTGCGCAGCGTTGCTGGTAGGCCTCCCGCAGACCGGAGGCGAGCGGGTCACCCGCATGCGCACACCACTGCCGCAGCTCGGTGTCCAACGCGCGCAGCAACGCGCGCAGCAGCGGGTCGCGGTCGGTGCAGGCGGCCTGCTCGATGGCCAACGACGTCGCGCCGGGCACTGGCAACTCGTCAGGTTGCACCGTCACGTTCAGCCCGATGCCCACGACGACCGCTGGACCAGCGGGTACCACCTCGGCGAGGATCCCGGCCGCTTTGCGCCGGTGGGCACCCAGCAACAGGTCGTTGGGCCATTTCAGCACCGCGGGCAACTCTCCTACCGCGCTGACGGTCCGGCCCAGCGCCACCCCCACCAGCAGCGGTAACCAGCTCCAGCGGGCTTGGGGCACCTCAAGGGGTCGCAGCAGCACCGACAACGTCAGCCCCGACCGGGCGGGGGCGACCCAACCGCGCGCGGCCCGGCCGCGTCCGGCGCTCTGGTGCTCGGCGACCAGCACGGTGCGATCCGGTGCCCCAGCTCGCGCCGCGGCAACCAGCGCGGTATTCGTCGACGGGACACTGCCAACGACGTCCAGCGCGTGATAAGGGCCCCCCGGCGCCAGCAGAGCCCGGCGCAGCGCGTCCTGGCACAGGGGGGGTCGCTCGAGGTCAGTCCACATGATCTCCAGACGTTACCTTTAAGGTCGGGCGTCATGAGCGGCGCCACGGGACCTGTCGACGGGCCGGATATCCACACCACTGCGGGCAAGCTTGCTGATCTGCTGCGCCGCACCGAAGAGGCGGTGCACGCGGGGTCCGCCCGTGCCCTGGCGCGCCAGCACGCCAAGGGCCGCAAGACCGCCCGGGAGCGGATCGACCTGCTGCTGGACGCCGGCTCATTCATCGAGCTTGACGAGCTGGCTCGACACCGCAGCAGCAATTTCGGCCAGGAGATCAACCGACCCTACGGCGACGGCGTGGTCACCGGCTACGGCACCGTCGACAACCGGCCGGTGTGTGTGTTCAGTCAGGACGCTGCCATCTTCGGTGGCAGCCTCGGCGAGGTGTACGGCGAGAAGATCGTCAAGGTGATGGACCTGGCGATGCGGACCGGCTGCCCGATCATCGGGATCAATGAGGGCGGCGGCGCCCGGATCCAGGAGGGTGTGGTCTCGCTGGCGCTGTACGGCGAGATCTTCCTGCGCAACACGCACGCCTCCGGGGTGATCCCGCAGATCTCGCTGATCATGGGTTCGTGCGCGGGTGGGCACGTCTACTCCCCCGCGCTGACCGACTTCACGGTGATGGTCGACCAGAGCTCCACCATGTTCATCACCGGCCCAGATGTGATCAAGACGGTGACCGGCGAGGAGGTCGGTTTCGAGGAGCTCGGCGGCGGACGGACGCACAACACCAAGTCGGGCAACGCGCACTACCTGGGCGCCGATGAGGAGGACGCACTGTCCTATGTCAAGGAACTGCTGTCGTTCCTGCCGTCGAACAACCTCGCCGCACCTCCGGTGTTCGACGTTGCGGAGCTCAGCCACGGGCCGGTGGCCGACTCCCTCACCGACTCCGACCGGGAGCTCGACACGCTGATCCCGGACTCGGCGAAGGCGCCCTACAACATCCACGAGGTGATCACCCGGGTCGTCGACGAGGGGGAATTCCTGGAGGTGCACCAGCTGTTCGCGCCCAACATCGTCGTCGGTTTCGGCCGGGTCGAGGGCGCCAGTGTCGGGATCGTGGCCAACCAGCCCACCCAGCTGGCCGGCTGCCTGGACATCGACGCCGCGGAGAAGGCCGCCCGATTCGTGCGGACCTGCGACGCGTTCAACGTCCCGGTGCTCACCTTCGTTGACGTGCCCGGCTTTCTGCCCGGCACCGACCAGGAGTGGAACGGCATCATCCGGCGCGGCGCCAAACTCATCTACGCCTACGCCGAAGCCACCGTGGCCAAGGTCACGGTGATCACCCGAAAGGCTTACGGCGGCGCCTACGACGTGATGGGCTCCAAGCACCTTGGCGCGGACATCAACCTGGCCTGGCCATCGGCGCAGATCGCCGTGATGGGCGCTTCCGGCGCAGCGAACATCCTGCACCGTAAGGAACTCGCCGCAGCGCCAGCCTGCGAGGTGGCCGCGCTGCGGTCCCAGCGGCAACAGGAATACGAGGACGCTCTGCTCAACCCCTACGTCGCGGCCGACCGCGGCTACATCGACTCAGTGATCCCGCCCTGTCACACCCGTTTCTCGGTAGCCCGCGCGCTGCGAATGCTCAAAGACAAACGCCAGACCCTGCCCCCCAAGAAGCATGGGAACATTCCCCTGTGAGTGACGATGCGTGTGGCCATTCACCGGCGATCCGCATCCTGCGAGGTGATCCCTCGGCGGAGGAACTCGCCGCGCTGATCGCCACACTCGCCGCGCTGCGCGGCGTTGCCGGCGCGCAGCCACCAGCGCTGCGCAGCGCCTGGGCCGATCCGGCGCACCAGCTGCGCGCTCCCCGGCACCCCCGGCCCCAGCGCCTGGCGCAACTCGGCTCGGGAGGCTACTGCGTGCGGAGCTGGCTCTCGTAGTGCGCGTCGACCTTTTTGATCTTTGACGCGAGAGCCTTACCGAGATCAATGTCGTACGAGCTGGCCAAGGTGGCGACGCAAATCATCACGTCAGCAAGCTCACCAGACATGGATTCAGCAGTAAAACACTGATCCTTGGTCGCTCGCTGGTAGCCAGCCCGGCCGAGAACTTCGGCTTGCAGCTCACCGACTTCCTCGGCGAGCTTCGCCGCCTGCGCCAGCACGAAAGCCGGCTGGCTGCTCTTATCGCTTCCCAGCGCCAGACGTAAGCGCCCCAACTGCATCTTGGCCCAGTCGTTCAGGTCACGAACGGTCAAATCAGGCGAGAGGGCGTTTCGAGTCATGGCGTCACCGACGGCCTTCCACTCACATGTTGGGGCGTGCATGAACGAAGCCACGGTATTCTCCAGTCGATGCCAGAGCCACGGGATCCGGCCTTCCCCTACCACCGCATCGTTAATGATCTTCGATCGGCGATCTTGGCTGGTCGCCTGGCCCCGGGTGACCGCCTCAGCTCCGAGTGGGAGTTGGTGCAGCAGTACCAGACCAGCCGGCCGACGGTGCGCCGCGCGGTGGCTGTGCTCAAGGCGGAGGGCTTGGTGATCACGGAGCAGGGTCGGGGGGCTTTTGTCCGTCCTATGCCTCATGTGCGGTTATTGGTCACTGGCGCGAACTATCGTCGGCATCGCAGCGCGGGCGTTGCGGGCTTCAACGCGCAGGTGACCGAGCAGGGGCAACGCCCTGCGCAGCGTCTTCTAGAGGTGTCGACAATCGGCGCTCCACCTGAGGTGGCGATGCGTCTAGACGTCGAGGAGAACGCACCGCTGGTCCTCCGGCGGCGGCTGTTCCTGGTGGAGGATCAGCCGGTGGCCCTGTGCGACAGCTACTACCCCGCCGACTTGGCGGAGGGAACGGTGATCTACGCTGGACGGGGACACAGAGCTCGTCGTGGAAGACGACAGTAGTGACCCGGCGCGGGTGGAGTCTTGCCTTCGGGCTGTGGCGGGTAGGTGTGACCTGCTGTTGGGGCCATACTCGACGCAGCTCATGCGGGTGGCATCCAGGGTCGCGCCCGACCTTGACCATCTGGTGTGGAATCACGGCGGTTCCGGCGACGACGTGGTAACGGCCGCTCCGGGTCACGTCGTGTCTGTACTGTCACCGACGAGCCGCTACGCCGAGCCGTTCCTGCGCCACCTCGCGGGACAGTCCACGCGGGCGCCGCTGTGGCTCGTGCAGGGCCGAGAAGCTTTGGCCGGCAGGTCATCGCGGGTGCGGCGGAGGCGGCCAAGGCACTCGGGCTGCGCACGGTGCGCATCGGTCCGGCCGATGAGCTGCCCACCGACCATGCTCCGTCGGGGTGGGACGCGTTCTGCGCCGGATCCTTCGAAGAAGACGTCGCGAGAGTCACCGCCGCCCGCGCGCTCGCTCAGCAGCCGAGGGTGATCGGCGCTGTCGCGGCCGGCGTGCGCGACTTCGGGCGGGAGGTGACCAGCGCCGAAGGCGTCTACGGCATCGCGCAGTGGTTCCCCGGTGGCCGCACGACCATCGAGTTGGGACCGACGGAAGAAGACTTCCTTCAGGCATACTCCGCGCTGACCGGTGCGGTGCCTGATTATCCGGCTGTTCAGGCGGCAGCCACGGCCGTGCTCGCCACACACTGCGCCCGAACCGCTGGCACCGTGGCGCGAGAAAGCCTGTGGCCCACGGCGGCCGCCCTACAGACGACTACAATGTTCGGCGCCTTCAGAATCGATCCGGCCAGTGGAGCGCAGCTCGGCCACCAGACAGCACTGGTGCGCTGGACCGCGAACGGCCCCCGCGTCATGAGTTGACGCCGCTTCCCCGCCGCATCAGCTCGTATGCCTCCCGCAGATCGCATGCTTCTGGCAGAGCTCGGGTTTCGACAGTCCGGACCACCTCCAGTGCCCGCCAGTGGTTCGAGGCCACCAGGCGACCGGAGAGCATAGCCGCCTGGGTGACCGCACAGGCCTCATCGAGGCGGTCAGTCAGGAGCAAGGCAAGGACTAGATCGATGTTGGCTGAGGCGAGCCGGCGGGGCCAGCGGCCAGCCTCGGCATCCTGGGTCAGCCTGACGACAACGTGGCGGGCATGGTGCTCGGATGCCACATCCCCGAGCCAAGCGAGTGTGGTGGCGACATAGGCTTCCGCCTTGTCTGGGTCATAATGATAGTGATGCTCGGGTTTCTCCGATTTTGCGATGTGGGAAACGAATCGCTCTACCCGGTTCAGCGCGTTGTAGGTCTCCTTAGCCTTGCCGAGCCGTGCCCATGCGCGACACTCCTGCGCCGTGGCCTGAATGGCTGCCGAGCTACCGTGTGGAGCGAGCCGCTGCGCGGCCTGAGATAGCTCCACCGCCTGGTGGTAATCGCCATCGATCAGCACTTGCCAAGCCTCGGTCTCGTAGCGCCAGGCATAAATTTCGGACTGGCCCGCCTGCTGCGCCAAGCTCGCGGCGGTTGCAAGCCAGCTGTTGGCCGCCGCTCGCCGCTCAAGATCGACGTATAGCGTGGCCGCGATGAGGGAGAGCCACGCACCCACGATAAGCAGCCGACGGTGCTCATCAAGCGTCTTACGCGCATCGAGTAGCCGCAGACAGTAGGACACATGCCGGCGAACCGGATCGAGCAACTCCCGCGGTGGGGTTACGGAGTACTTGACTGCCAGTTCGTCAACCATGTCTTCCAGTCGACGCAGCGTCTCGGTGCTCACGTCTGACGCAGCTACCCGCCGGGCGAGCTCCAAGGCCTCGTGCTCTTCTCCGCCGGTTGGTGAGGAGCCCATCCAGACAGCCAATTGCAGATCATGTGATGTCGTCGCTAACCGGGTAATGCGTTCATCGCTAGCTTTGTTCTCCGCAGCAAGAAAGCGGTCACGCTGGACGTCGGAGGCTTTCTCCAAAGCCTGGTCCAGGGCGCGGCGTAGCGCCAGGCTCGGTGGGTGGGCGCCGCGCTCGGCGTTGCCGATCGTCCGCTTCGTGAAGCCCAGCGCTGCGGCGAACTTGTCCTGCGGCAGGCACAGCACCACCGCACGGAACCGACGGATCGTCCCCGCAGTCCACTCCACCGACGAAGGGTAACGCAGGCCCTGCCAACGGATTGCCCCGAACCGAGGGATCGCCAGGTTTGACCGAAGAGGCCACCCGGTCAAACGCGACCGTTGACATCCCCCATCTTCCTGGTGTCAAGTGGTGGGTACCGCAGGGTAGCAGCCGATCCGGCCGCTACCACAGCCAGCTTCCGACCAGCAGAAGACGTGCGACCGCGACGAGCGCGATTACGACGATGCACAACAAGACAATCCGCAAGTAGGGCACCCAGCTCCGACAGTAGATGGCTGGGGTGGAGGCGCGAACTAACTCGGACAAGATCCGTATCCGCTCGGGCGGTTCCTCGTTGCGCAGAGTATCGTTCGATACGTTCGTCATGTCGCTAGGCCTTTCGTTGCCCTGGACCGGTGGCGGGGGGACGTGCGGCGGAGAGAACGGGATCTCCCTGGCCGGAGATCCCGTTCTCTCCGCATGCCAACGATTCGGCACAGCTAATGAAACGTTTATGCGGCAGGCCACCGGAAGTTTTTTACTTCCGCAAATGTCGTGAGCGGTGTTTCCAGGTTGTTGCCCGGGGTTACAGGTCGGCTCTCATGGGCTGCCGAAGTGTCGGTGCGTGATGTGCGTGATGCTGTGGCAGAGAATCGAGAGCAGCCCCCAGGACTGTGGTTCACATGGCGCCGACAACGTCCGGTCAGGGTCGAGCCGCTGTTCACCCTTCGCTCGGGAGCTGGATCCGCGGGCGGGTCTTTCTCGTTGACTTAGCTCGTGACTGCACCGAGTCGGGAACGTTGACTGCGTTGCCCAGCGGTGAACGGGGTACATGCACGGTCGTTTCAAGATCGTGGGGATACGTGCGACCGTTTGGTTGCCTCCTTCAAAGATGCACGGGTCGCGTGTCGATGGCATGTCGCATGTCGACCTAAGGACTCACCGGAAAATAATGTCCGTTTGGGTGGGCCGCATCACCCACCTTCAACCCGAACTGCACCGTGGTCTCGTCCGGCGCGATCTCGCGGAACATGTGAATGATCTCGGTTCGTGCTCCACGTGCAAGACTGTGGGCGTGAAGCGAAACCTCACGATCCAGCTTGATGCTGACCTCATCCGGCGGGCAAAGGTGATCACCGCCGAGCGCGGCACGTCGGTCAGCGGCCTGGTGACTCAGCAGATCACCGAGCTGATCGAGGCGCGTGACCGGTACATCAAAGCACGGGAATCAGCGCCGGAGATGATGTCCGCAGCGACCGACCACGGTGGTCACTGAGGATCTGCACAACGGTCGCCAATTCGGCGGGTTGACGGTGTGCAACCCGTTCTGCACCCCGTGAGCGCCAGGTCCGTACAGTGCGTCGTCGTGCGCCTGGTTCTCGCGTCGGCATCCCCTGGGCGGCTCGCCGTGCTCCGCGCCGCCGGGGTTGATCCGGTGGTGCGGGTCTCCGGGGTGGACGAGGACGCGCTGGTCGCCACGCTGCCTGAGGTGACGCCAGCGGAGCTGGTTACCGCGCTGGCGCGCGCGAAGGCCGACGCGGTCGTGGCGGACATCACAGAAGAGCACCCGGACGCGGTGATCATCGGGTGTGACTCGATGCTGCACATCGGCGGTGAGCTGGTCGGCAAGCCCGGCACCGCCGACGTCGCGACGCAGCGCTGGCAGGCGATGGCGGGCGGCACCGGAGAGTTGCTGACCGGGCACGCCGTGGTCCGACTCGACCAGGGCGTGCGCACCGCGACCGCCTGCGGCGCGCACGCCACCCTGATCCGCTTCGGCACCCCGTCGGCCGAGGAGATCGAGGCCTACGTGGAGAGCGGGGAACCACTGCGGGTGGCTGGTGCGTTCACCCTGGATGGCCGGGGTGGCTGGTTCGTCGAGGGGATCGACGGTGACCCGTCCAGCGTGATCGGCATCAGCCTGCCTCTGACCCGCCGGCTGCTCGCCGAGGTCGCGGTACCGGTGGTGTCGCTGTGGACCCTGATCGGCGAGCCTCGTCTCGGGTCCAGGGGTCCCATCCGGGAGTCCTAGACTGCGGCACATGCGCAAGGTGCTCGTCGCCAACCGCGGCGAGATCGCCGTCCGGGTGATCCGGGCCTGCCGGGATGCCGGGCTGGCCAGTGTCGCCGTCTACGCCGACGGTGATCGCGACGCTCCTTTCGTCACCCTGGCCGACGAGGCGTTCGCGCTGGGCGGCGCCACCCCCGCGGACAGCTACCTCAAGGCGGCCAAGCTGCTGGACGTGGCGGCCCGCGCCGGGGCGGACTCGGTGCACCCCGGCTACGGGTTTCTCGCCGAGAACGCTGACTTCGCCCAGGCGGTGATCGACGCCGGGCTGACCTGGATCGGGCCCAGCCCTCGGGTGATCCGTGACCTCGGGGACAAGGTCACCGCCCGGCAGCTGGCCAGCAAGGCGGGAGCGCCGCTGGTGGCGGGTACCAGAGATCCCGTTTCGGGGCCGGATGAGGTGGTGGCCTTCGCCACCGAGCACGGCCTGCCAGTAGCCATCAAGGCAGTCTTTGGCGGTGGCGGACGCGGCCTGAAGGTGGCCCGCGCCATGGAGGAGATCCCCGAGCTGTTCAACTCCGCAGTGCGCGAAGCCGTCGTGGCCTTCGGACGCGGCGAGTGCTTCGTGGAGCGCTACCTGGACACTCCGCGCCACGTCGAGGCCCAGGTACTGGCCGACCAGCACGGCACCATCGTCGTGGTTGGCACCCGGGACTGCACCCTGCAACGCCGGCACCAGAAGTTGGTGGAGGAGGCCCCGGCCCCGTTCCTGTCCGACGAGCAGCGGCGCACCATCCACGAGGCGGCTCGGGCGATCTGCGCCGAGGCGGGCTACACCGGCGCGGGCACCGTCGAGTTCCTGGTGAGTCCCGAGGGCACCATCTCCTTCCTCGAGGTGAACACCCGGCTGCAGGTGGAGCACCCGGTGTCGGAGGAGACCACCGGGCTGGACCTGGTGCGCGAGCAGTTGCGGATCGCGGCCGGCGAGCGGCTGAGCATCACCGCCGACCCGCCGCCGCGCGGCCACGCGATCGAGTTCCGGATCAACGCCGAGGACCCGGCTCGGGGATTCCGGCCCGTCCCCGGCGTCATCACGGTGTTCGATCCGCCCTCCGGGCCGGGAGTGCGCCTCGACGCCGGGGTACGCGCCGGCAGCGTCATTGGCGGCCAGTTCGACTCGATGCTGGCCAAGCTCATCGTGCTCGGCGCGGACCGCGAGCAGGCCCTGGCGCGGTCCCGGCGGGCGTTGGCCGAGTTCACCGTCGAGGGACTGCCCACCGTCATCCCGTTTCACCGGGCGGTCGTGGACGACCCGGCCTTCGCCGCCACCGAGGCCGAGCAGTTCACCGTGCACACCCAGTGGATCGAGACCGAGTTCGCCGTGCAGCTCCAGCCACACGGCGCCGTTGATGAGGTGCCGCCACCGGCGCCCCGGCAGACCGTGGTCGTGGAGGTGGGCGGCCGGCGTCTGGAGGTCTCACTACCGGGGGAGCTGGCCCCGGGAGGTGCCGCCGCCAGGGCCAGACCCCGAAGGCGCAGCGGTGGCCGGGCGGCTGCGGCATCAGGCGAAGAGGTCATCGCCCCCATGCAGGGCACCGTAGTCACGGTCGCGGTATCCGACGGGGATCTCGTCAGCGCCGGGGATCTCATCGTGGTGCTCGAGGCGATGAAGATGGAGAACCCGGTCACCGCGCACCGCTGCGGCACCATCACCGGCCTCACCTCGCGGGCCGGGACCTCGGTCACCCAGGGTGCCATCCTCTGCCGGATCACCGAATAGCCGGGGGTCAGCTGACTGGCTCCAGGAGCCGTGGGCGAGCCTCCGGGGCGGCGCCTCGGCGGGCGTCGGCGGTGCAGTCATCGGGCTCACGCTGGGAGTCCCGCTCAGCGGCCACCCGGGCCAGGTAGATCTGCACCTCCCGCCCTCGCGCTGGCGCAGGCCAGCCCAGCACCTCGCCCATCAGCTCGGCGACCTCAACGGCGCACGCCTCGCCCCGGTGCGGGTACTCGATCGAGATCCGGGTGCGCCGGGTCAACACGTCCTCCAGGTGCAGGGCTCCCTCGTGGCTGGCGGCGTACACCACCTCGACCCTGAGGTAGTCCGGCGCCTCGCGCAGCGGCGCGAGCAGGTCGCGGCGCTCCGCCGCCAAAGCCAGCACCTGATGCACCGCCGAGCCGTAGCGGTCCAGCAGGTGCCGCAGCCGGTAGGGATGCAGCCCGTGCCGGGCGGCCAGCGCGTCGGCCTGATTGACCAGAGCGTGGTAACCATCCGCACCGAGCAGCGGCACCTTGTCGGTGATCGAGGGAGCTACCAGCCCGGGCAGATCGGGCACCGCCGCGTCCACCGCGTCGGCGGCCATCACCCGGTAGGTGGTGTACTTGCCGCCCGCGATGGCCACCAGCCCCGGTGCCACCCGGGCGACCGCGTGCTCCCGGGACAACCGCGAGGTCTGCTCGCTCTCCCCCGCCAGCAGCGGCCGCAGACCGGCGTAGACGCCCTCGATGTCACCATCGCCCAGTGGTGTGGCCAGCACGGTGTTGACCGTGTCCAGCAGGTAGTCGATGTCCGCGCGAGTGGCTGCGGGGTGCGCGAGGTCGAGGTTCCAGTCGGTGTCGGTGGTGCCGACGATCCAGTGGTTGCGCCACGGGATGACGAACAGCACTGACGTCGCGGTGCGCAGGATCAGCCCGCTCTCCGACACGATGCGGTCCCTCGGAACCACGATGTGCACTCCCTTGGAGGCGCGGATCCGGAACCGGCCCCGCCCGCCGGACAGGCGCTGAATCTCATCCGTCCACACGCCGGTGCAGTTGAGCACCACGTGCGCGTCGACGTCGGTCTCCTCGCCGGTCTCGCAGTCCCGCACGCGGACGCCCCGGATCCGGTCGGCCTCCCGCAGGAAGCCGATGACCTGGGTGGAGCTGCGCACCACGGCGCCGTACTGGGCGGCCGTGCGGGCCACCGTCATGGTGTGCCGGGCATCGTCGGTGATCGCGTCGTAGTAGTGCACCCCGCCGATGAGGGTGTCCCGCTTGAGCGCCGGGGCCAGCCTTAGCGCGCCGGCCCGGGTGAGATGGCGCTGGCCCGGCACGGAACGCGCCCCGCCCAGCGTCTGGTACAGCGCCAGCCCAGCGGCGAGGTAAGGCCGTTCCCAAAGTCGGTGGGCCAGCGGGTACAGGAAGCTCACCGGCTTGACCAGATGCGGAGCCAGCCGGGTGAGCATCAACTCCCGCTCGCGCAGGGCCTCCCGGACCAGCCCGAACTCCCACTGCTCCAGGTAGCGCAGCCCGCCGTGAAACAGCTTGGATGACCGGCTGGACGTACCCGAGGCGAGGTCCCGGGCTTCCACCAGCGCCACCTTCAGACCCCGAGTCGCGGCATCCAACGCCGCACCGGAGCCGACCACACCGCCACCGATGACCACGATGTCAAACTGCTCGTCGGCCAACCGCCGCCAGTCCGCCGCTCGCTGCACCGGACCGAGCTGCCCGGGAGCGCACCCGCCGAGGGGCTGCTGGTGCTCGCGCCACACCTGCTGCACCAACTGTCCCACCCCCGCCGTCCGTCCCCCCACCTGCTGCACGCTACCCCGCAGAAGCTCCCCCCGTGCCCCCCATTACGCCGTCGGTCGACGCCGTGAACTCGACACCACGGACGTTTCTGAACAATGAGGTCACCCACCGTATCCTCCGAAACCGGCCAGAGGTGCACATGGATGCTTGTGCACCGTCTTAGGTCGGCATGCGCGAGAAAGTGAACCGGTTGGGGGTGATCGTGGTGGCACTGAGAAAGATGCTGGCGAACACCGGCGGCAGACGGGTCTGGCCGATGGTGGGGTCTGATGAGCCCAGCGTGCCCGCAAGCAGGCCGAACCGCTTGCGCGGTGCGGCGTCACTGCTGGTAGCACGCACTCAGCAGCCGCGCTGCGGTCAAGGTGTCACCGTGGAGCCGGTTGGTGATCTGGCCAGCCGCGAGAACGAGCACTGTGTCACAGGTCCCGATGTGGAGTTCACAGCGCGGCTTCCGGCTTCAGCGTGAGGTGCTGTTGGGTGGCGGTGACGGTGAACGCCCAGTCTTGTTCGTCGGGTCGGCCCTGCTCGGTCCACCAGGTATGGGCAGCGCGAACCTCGTCCCAGAGTCGGCGAGGGCCCCGCTGGCAGACGCTGAACTCGTCGTCGCCGCAGTCGGGGGTGACGTGGACATGGCTGGCCCACGACCCTGACCAGGGATCGAGAAACCACAACTCACCCGCGCCCTCGTCAGGGTCGTAAGGGAAATACTTGTGGTGGCAATGCGGGACCCGCTGGCCAATGGCCAGCATGGCTCCCCGGTGCCCGGCGAGCTCATAGGACCCGATGGTGGTCGTCGACCGCTCCCCGTGGTAATCACCGCGCACGACATCAGCGACGCTGCACCGCAGCAAACGCTGGTCACGGAGCTGCATGAACCAGGTACGGTCCACGATGCGGCCAGCGGCGGTGCCATCAGCCGCCACGGCCAGCGACAGCAGCCCACCGGGGTAGTAGGCGTTGCGCCAGGGTGTCAGCACCGTCCCGCCGGGGACGGTCTGAGCCACCCACGGGTAGGGAATCCGTTGGCAGGAGGCGGTGGACAACACCCGATCGTAGGGTGCCCGGGGCGGGAAGCCCTGGGCACCATCGGCGGTGACAACGGTGATTCCGTGGTAGCCCACCCGGTTCAGCGCGTGGCGGGCAGCATCGGTGAGGGTGGGGTCGATCTCCACGCTGGTGACGTGGTGCGCGCCGAGCCGATGCGCGAGCAGCGCGGCGTTGTAGCCGGTGCCGGTACCAATCTCCAGGACGTTGCACCCGTCGTGGACGTCCAGCGCACGCAACATCACCGCGACCACGGTCGGCATGCTGGCCGAGCTGCTGGCGAGGACACCAGTGCCCTCCGGGCCGCGTGGCTCGCCGTCGTCGACCTGAGTGATCACCGCGTCGTCCCGGTAGGCGGTTGACAACCAGCCGTCGGGGTCGTCGGCGCGGTGGCGTGGGATCAGTCCCCATCTCTCGTTGGCCGTACCGTGCTGCCAGATAAGATCGGGGATGAAGGCGTGGCGGGGCACCGCCTCGAAAGCGGCCCGCCAATCTTCGCTGAGAGTGCCTGCCGCCACCAGCTCCTCGACCAGCCGGCGGCGCAGGGTCTCGACGTCCGGCGCGGGCGTGTCATTACAAGTGTGTAAGCCACGGATGGACCAAGATCGGTCGGTGTGATCACCACTCGGCCGGGAAGGGAACCATCTGTGAGTCAGGACACCAGCATTGAGGATCGTGAGGTCGAGGCGTCGCGTCGGTTGGCGGTCGCGCTCGAGCCCTCGACGATCTATGCGTTGCTGGCTGATGCGAAGCGCACGGGAACGCCGCTCGAGGGTGTGGATGGGCTGCTGAATCAGATGA
>JBATXM010000010.1:0-12296 GCA_049673305.1 Pseudonocardiaceae bacterium
ACGCCCACGGCGATCCCCGCGATGACGCCCAGGTCGCTGAGCTCACCGGGCTGCCGCGCCACAGCGCGGGCGGTGACCGCCTCGCCGGCTGGCCCCCCGACATGCGGATCATCATCCGCCGGGAAAACCCGCACCCCGGCGCGCAACTGTCGCTGTTCGAGCACCACGCCGGCAAGCGCTACCAGGTCATCGCCACCAACACCCCCGGTACAGAAGTCCAGTTCCTCGAAGCCGCTCACCGCACCCAAGCCCGGGTCGAGGACCGCATCCGCTGTGGCAAAAACACCGGCCTAGCGCACCTGCCCTCCCGTGACTACGCGATCAACCAAGCCTGGTGCGCCGCGGTGTCACTGGCCTGCGACCTCCTCGCCTGGCTCCGACTGCTCGCCCTGTCCGGCGACCTCGCCAAGGCCGAACCCACAACCCTGCGCTACCGGCTCCTGCACACCGCCGGGCGCATCGTGCGCGGCCAACGACACAGACGCCTGAAAATCCCCCACACCTGGCCCTGGGCCACCGACCTCCACCACGCCTTCACCACCATCTGCGCCCTACCACCACCCTGACCAGCCACCATCCGACCCGACGACCCCAGGAACCCACCCGGCCCGTGGAACCGGCGCCCACCCGACACGACAGTCGAGCACCACACCCCACCCACCACCCAGCAACAAGATCAACAAGACGGTGGGTCGAGGCCACCAACCAGATGATCACACCCATGAATAGGCGAGGCTAAGACTCTGCCGAGTAGATCGCGCCAAGGTGTCTCTCAATCACCGGAGAATCGGTGGGTGGTCTCTAGTGGTGGGAGCGACACCCGGCTTGACCTGGGGCGAGGGCTCGTAAGCTGGCCCGCGCATCGGGCAGCCCCTGGCCTGCCCGCCGTTAGCTCGATGTTGAGCCCTCGCCCCAGGTCAAGCCGGGTGTCGCTCCCACCGTTTGAACTCAAGGTGTTACGTCCGGCGACCGCTTTTATGGATGGCTTATCTGAGGGCGCAGGGTGGGTTATATGGTAGGTCGGGAATGTACTGTTGCCACTGGGCGGCGGTGATGGGCGTGGTGATCAGCGAACAGATGTTCGTAGTTGCTTCATCGACGTTGGTATTCCACAACCGTACGGTTTTGTCGGCGCTGCCGCTGGCCAGGGTGTGTCCGTCCGGGCTGAACGCCACCGACTCGACAGCGTTGGCGTGGCCGATGAGGGTCGCTTTCGGAGACGGATGGTGGGGGTCGGTGAGGTCCCACAGTCGCGCAGTATTGTCGTAGCTGCTGCTGGCCAAAGTGTGTCCGTCCGGGCTGAACGCCACCGTGTAGATGATGTCGTTGTGGCCGGTGAGAGTGGCCTCTGTGAACGGGTGATGGGGGTCGGTGACATCCCAGATCCGCACCGTGCGGTCGGCGCTGCCGCTGGCCAGGGTATGTCCGTCCGGGCTGAACGCCACCGAGTCGACAGTGTCACCGTGGCTGGTGAGGGTAGCTTCCGGAGACAGATGGCGAGGGTCGGCGAGGCTCCACAACCGCACCGTACGATCTAGGCTGCTGCTGGCCAGGGTATGTCCGTCCGGGCTGAACGCCACTGCGGCGACAGCCTCACTGTGGCTGGTGAGAGTGGCTTCCGGAGACGGATGGCGGGGATCGGTGAGGTCCCACAGTCGGATCGTGCGGTCGGCGCTGCCGCTGGCCAGGGTGTGCCCGTCCGGGCTGAACGCCACCGAGAAGACGGCTTCGCCGTAGCCGGTGAGGATGGCTTCCGGAGACGGATGGCGGGGATCGGTGAGGTCCCACAGTCGGATCGTGCGGTCGGCGCTGCCGCTGGCCAGGGTGTGCCCGTCCGGGCTGAACGCCACCGTGATGACGGCCACACTGTGATCAGTGAGGGTGGCCTCGGGGACAGGATGGCGGAGGTCGGTGACATCCCAGATCCGTACCGTGTGGTCGGCACTGCTGCTGGCCAGGGTGTGCCCATCTGGGCTGAACGCCACCGTGAGGACAGTGTTGCTGTGCCCGCCGGTGATGACGGCTTCCGGAGACGGATGGCGAGGGTCGGTGACATCCTCCAAGCGCAGCGCGCCGTCTTGGCCGCCGCTGAGCAGGGTGTGCCCGTCCGGGCTGAACGCCACACCGTTGATGTGGTCGGTATGACCTGTGACGGTGGCCTCCAGAGATGGATGATGGGGATCGGTGACGTCCCACAGTTGCACCGTGTTCTTGGTATCGCCACTGGCCAGGGTGTGTCCGTCCGGGCTGAACGCCACCGCATAAACGGTGTCGGCATGGTCGGTAAGGGTGGCCTGCGGGGACGGGTGATGGGGATCGGTGACGTCCCACAGCCGTATCGTATGATCATTACTGCCGCTGGCCAAAGTATGCCCGTTCAGGCTGAAGGCTACCGTGAAGACGATATCGTTGTGGCCGGTGAGGGTGGCCTCCAGGTTTGGGTGACGGGGATCGGTGACATCCCACAGCCGTATCGCGTGATCGCCGCTGCCGCTGGCCAAGGTGCGTCCGTCGGGGCTGTATGCCACCGCATTAACGGTGTCACCGTGGCTGAGGGTGGCCTCGGGAAAAGGATGATGGGGATTGGTGAGGTCCCAAAGCTGGACCGTGTGGTCGGTGTTACCGCTGGCCAGGGTGCGCCCGTCCGGGCTGAACGCCACCGCATTGACACCGTCGGCCTGGCTGGTAAGAGTGACCTCTGAGAACGGATGGCGAGGATCAATGACGTTCCATAGTCGTATCGTACGATCATTAGCGCCGCTGGCCAGGGTGTGCCCGTCCGGGCTGAACGCCACCCCATTGATGGGACCCGTGTGGTCGGTAAGAACGCTCTGGAGAACAGGTTCCCTGGGATTGCTGATATCATAAAGGCGTACCGCTTGATCAGCCAACCCTGAGGCCAGAATATGTCCGTCGGGGCTGATGGCGATAGTCCTGGAGGGGCTGTCGCCAAGCCTTTTAGCAGCGGTATGTAACGCGGCAAAACTCAGTAAGCTACTTCGTGCCTCGACGGTAGGAGCAATGCGGTAACTAGCCAGGCCAAGCTGCATCGCCAGAAGTGTGTCTCTGCCCTGTGGGGAGTTGACCGCGACCCTGTTGGCTTCGTCGGCGACCTGACGGGAGATCGCTAGATCACGCTGGTAGATGGCGGTCTGACGCTCGATGAAAGCGAAGGCAGCCAACACCGCCAGCACCACCGCGATGACCGCCGCAGCGGACCCGATGCCGCGTAGGCGGCGGGTGACAGCACGGCGACTAGCCAGAATCAGCTGAGCCTGACCGGGAGTGGCGGTTGGCTTGCGACCAGTCTGATCCGCTAGCCAGGTCTCCGCGTCCTTCAGTTCGTCGCCACGTAGTAGCAGGCTACGGCTGCGACCGCGGACTTCCCACTCGCGGGTGCGGGTGAGCAGTCTGGTATGGAGGTGAACTCGATCGATGTCGGTGTCCAGTATCTCGACGAGTCGGTCAACGCCAGCCTCAAAGTCGATGCCGTCCGGGAAGGACAACCAGTTCAGCTCCGCCAGCACCGCTGGTACATCTTCTGCGGGCGTCTGGCGGGCAACGATCGGAACAAGTCGCTTCGACTGCCCGACCGCGTAGTCGAGCTCGATCCGGCAGACCTCGGAAGCAACCGAGTCTGGTGTGATAATGAAGACGACTGCGTCCGCTCCGGTGATGCCAGTGCGGATTTCCTCCATCCAGCGCGCTGAGGGAATGATGTCCTCAAGGTCAACCCACACTTCTCGATTGCGAGCGCGGAGTGCTGTAGTAAGCTCTTGAACGAAGGACCGGTCCTCACGCGCATAAGACAGAAACACATCAGCCACGAAACCACTCCTACTCTGCCTTACATCAAACCAATGGGGGCGGTTCAGGCCCTTGCATAGCACCGTTCCCACAGGATAGAGGAGACACGGCTGTGCGCCTCGACCGGCCGAGGCGGGTCGCTGAGCTTGGTTTTTGCTTGCCGACGTGATTTTGGTCAAGCTCACGCAGACCTGCGGTCATGAGCGACAGACCGTCGCCACCCGCTGCGCCGAAGTCCGGCCATCGAAGCAGCCGGTCGTGCCACCCCAAAACGGCTGGTCAGATCAGACACTGTCTGATAGGCGATAGTCACATCTGTTGTTTTTATGCCAAACGACACCATTGCACCGAAAGGTGCTACCCCTGCTTGAAATCTATCACGAAGAATTGTCAATCCCGCATACGCCGAGTTACTGGCCGCCGGTACCCGTAGCGCAGATCACCCGGTTCACTGGTGTGTTATGGGCTGGCGGGTGCCCTGGGAACATGTGGCGCAGCGTGGCGGCCGGGCCGCCGGGAGCGGGAGGCGGGCCCGGCCCGCGGCGCCCTGTGCGCGCCGCCTTGAAGCCAGTACAGGTGGATTCGGCAGCACAGTACTGTTGCCGTCGCTCTGCGTAGCGCTTGACGGTGACCAGCCCTGACGGGAGCAGCACAGAATAACGCTGGCCGAAAACTGAGACGGAACACCAACATAAAGATCAAGAAAATCGTTGTTTGCGCAAGTTAAACCCGGTGGCCAGGGGCGGGGTCGAACCGCCGACCTTCCGATTTTCAGGACTCCGGTGCAGTGTCCGCCTCCGGTCGGCACCGTCCGCGACCTGCGCCGGAACAGCCTCGCGATAGCTGGTGGACGCCCGCGAACGAAGGCGAATGAGACGGAAAAGGAGACGGGTCCCAGGGCACCGACCGCACCGTTCGACACAAGACTTTAGGAAACCAATGCTCTATCCCCTGAGCTACGAGGGCCTAACTTGTACGTTCGCCCTGGATACTGGGCGAGTCTCGGTCCGTTGGGCTCGGGCTTGCTACCTCGCTCCCGACGGTCTGTGCCGCACCTGTGCCACGCCGTGTGCCCAGCCCTCATCATTGCACTTGACACGGGGCGTCGATTGTAAGGCTGGCGGTGCCGGGTCATCCCGCAAGGATGCGGGTCGGTCAAGAGCGTTGTGAGCGTTTTTCAGGTCGTTGCTGACGAGGTGGGCGTGCGACATGTCCGGGCGACCGGCACGGGGGCAGCGACGGTGTTGGAGTGAGCTTCAACACCCTGCCCAGGTTCCCTCGGCGTCGTAGGGTGCCGTGAGGCAGCCGCGTCGCGTTGTGGATGACGTTAGCCTGAGATGCTCGGGGCGCTAGGCAAGGTAAGTATGCATTGGTCTCCCGGGGGTGGCAGTGAGCGACGAGGGTGAGTTGATCGCTGGGCGCTATCGCCTGGTCTCGCGCCTGGGTAGTGGGGCGATGGGGGTGGTGTGGCAGGCACACGACGAGCGCCTGCGCCGCACCGTTGTGATCAAGCAGTTGTTGCTGCCGCCGAGGCTGAGCGAGAGTGAGGCTGATGAGGCCAATCGCCGGGCGATGCGGGAGGGGCGGATCACCGCCCGGTTGCACCACCCGCACGCGATCGCGGTCTACGACGTGGTCGAGCATCAGGGCCAGCCGTGCCTGATTATGGAGTACCTGGCGTCGAGGAGCCTGGCAACGGTGCTGTCCACACAGGGTGTGCTCCCACCCGAGAAAGTCGCCAGCATCGGCGGCCAGATCGCCTCCGCGCTGGCCGCCGCGCACAAGGCGGGCATTGTGCACCGCGACATCAAGCCGGGCAACGTACTGCTCGCTGACGACGGCACAGTCAAGATCACTGACTTCGGTATCTCCCACGCCGTTGGTGATGTCACCGTGACCGCCACGGGGATGCTGGCCGGGACTCCCGCCTACCTGGCCCCGGAAGTCGCCCGGGGCAACAGCGCTGGCTTCTCCTCGGACGTGTTCTCCCTGGGCGCCACACTCTATACAGCGCTGGAAGGCACGCCACCGTTCGGACTCAACCCGAACGCCATCGCCCTGTTGCACCAGGTGGCCTCGGGCGAGATCACTCCGCCCGCTCAGTCCGGTTCGCTCACCCCTGTGCTGCTGCGCCTGTTGCAGTCGGATCCCGACCAACGCCCCACCATGGACCAGGCCCACGATGCGTTGGCCACGCTCGCCGCCAGCCCGGCCGGACCCGCCGGCGGTCCATCCGCCCCCGCACCGTCACCACCTCGACACGACCGACCGTTCGAACCGGTTCCGAGAGCCCAGCAGACACTGCTCCAGGCGGCCCCGCTGGAGGAGATGACCAGCCCGGTAAGGTCCATTGGGCTGTACCCCGCAGCCGGTCGGGCGCCGGCCGAGGGCAATCACAATGGATGGACAGGGCGCCGGACACTCCTCGCTGGCGTTCTGATGGTTGTGGTGTTGGCTGCCGGTGTGCTGGTGACCGTGCTGATCAGTCAGGACAACATCACCGGCGGTAACTCCGCCACCACGAACATGTCGGTCGGTCCTGCGCAGAGTCTGCCAACCCTGCCAGCCCAACCAGCACCGGCCAGCACGACGCAGGAAGCCCCCACGAGTCCCTCGGGCGGTCCTACGCAGAGCGTTCCAGCCCTTCCAGCTCAACCAGGGCCGAGCAGCACAACGGAGGTAGCCCCCACCACCACACCGGGCGTCTCGGGTGGCCCACAGGGCACGCCGGAGCAGTTGCAGGAGGCGATTACGGACTACTACGCGTTGGTGCCTGGAAATCTGCCGGCGGCCTGGAACCGACTCACGGCGAACTACCAGCAGAACCACGCCGGGGGCTTCACCGGGTACCAGAACTTCTGGAGCCCCGTGCAGCGCGTGGCAGTCGTCGACGTCTCCGCGGCACAAGGCGACGCGGTGGACGCGACAATTGACTACTTCTTCAAAGACGGCAAGGTCATCGAGGAACAAACCAGCTATGGACTGGTCACCGAAGACGGTCTGTGGAAAATTAACAGCTCCACAGTGCACAGTAGCCAAACCAAGTAAGGCATCTCAACATACAGCCGGTCACACCGATAAACTGACCGAATAAACGAAAGACAGGAAGCGAACCCGCATGGCCAGCTTGGAAGATCGGGCAGCGATCAAGGCGCTGACAAGCACAGACGTAGTTCTCCCCGTACCTGCGGCAGGAGCTCCGGGAGCAACCAGGCGCGGGAACCCGTCGACCATGAATAGCTACGGGCGTACCTCCTTGGGCGTGGTGGCCGATTCATCGGGGGAAGGGCCTTGCGTGTAGAGTCTCAATATCGTCCTCGCATCGGAGGCCATGCAAGATTCGAGGATGAGCGGACATCCGGGAGCTATGATCGCTTGAACGCTGAGTGGTCGTCGCTCAGTTTTATCAATTACAATCTCGCCTGCTATAAATCGACACCGATTGGACCAGTTGAAATGGCCTCAGATGCGTACCATTGTCTGGTTACGGCGTTGCCCGCAACGGGTCGTGATTCGTCTGGAACTAATCCGCCTACAGGTTGACCATCACTGGGACGAGCAACTGCATATATCGCGAGGTAGTGATTATAGAACCGCAGGCAAGCAAAGTTGCCCTTCACCTCAATAATGCGGTCGCCCTCTGAATTGATGGATAGACTCACAGAAGAAATGGTGACTGGAGAATGCGTATTTGGAACAATAGAGGAAGCACAGCTTGGGACTACTGGGCCGTCGGAACCAGATTTGATCAGTCCTATAAATGCGGCTGTTAGTGCCGCAACGAAGACAACCCCTGCGGCCGCAAGAATCTGCCATCCCTTTAAACGTTGCCCGAACCTCTTCCGACGTCGCGTCATTTGAAGACTCTTCCGCTCTTCCTGTAGGTGACTCAACATGATCGTTCAGGGTGCACGACGTGCCCTGCTTAGGGTCCTAGCTTGGCATGATCACGAACGGCCATGCGGGTAGGCGTGCGCGCTGCCAGGGTATGGTGACGGCTGTTGGGGGTCGAGCACACGTGATCCAGAGATGGATCTTGGGCAAGCCCCGACCGATGAGGTGCTGGTGGCGCGGGGGGTGTGTCTGACCCGTGGGCGGCGGGGCCGGTGTGGGCGCTTTCCAATGCTTCCCGACGTTCGACGGCCCAGCCATCGCCCAGGAGCCGATCTTGCTCGTCGTTTCCCTAGCGCGATGCGAACTCGGTGGTGATCTCGCGGCGCGGGTCTTCCCTGCCAGGCCGAGGGGCGGGGCGCAAGGTATGCGGTCCAGCCTTGCGCCCCGCCCCTCGGCCTGGCAGCCGTCTCGGCGTGCCGTGAGGAGGTCACCGCCGCCCCGACCTCATCTCCGAGGCTGTGCCGGGTCCGGGTGAGATGCTGCGTGTTGTGGCAGGGCCGCAGCGGGTGTTTGTGAGTCACACGTCGGAGTTGCGGCGGTTTCCAGTGGGGCGGTCGTTTGTGGCGGCGAAGCGGGCGGTGTCTTGGGCCGGGGACGTGATTGCGGATATAGCGTATTTCGGACCTCGCGATGAGCAGCCGGCGCAGGTGTGCCGGGATGCCGTGTTGGCCGCGAATGTGTATGTGGTGGTGGGATTTCGTTACGGCTCGCCGGTGGCCGATCGCCCGGAGCTGTCCTACACGGAGTTGGAGTTCGAGGCGGCCAGCGAGGCGGGGTGGCCGCGACTGGTGTTGCTGCTGAGCGAGCAAGCTGAGGGGCCGAAGGATCTGTTTGTCGATGTGCGCTATGCCGCTCGGCAGGAGACGTCAAATTCGTCGCCGCCTACGGCATGACCAACGAAGCCGTCACCGCCTACCTCGCCGACCCCACCCGCCTACCAAACATGTGACAGTTCAGGCACCACCACGCACACGTTGGCGAGAACCTGTGCGTTTCCGCGAAGTTCTGGCACTCGGTGCTCACCCAGCTGCGCAACCGGGGCCTGCGCGACATTCTCATCCTGTGCCGCGACGGCCTGTCCGGGCTGCCTGAAGCTGTCACCAGCGCATTCCCGGACACGGTCGTGCAGACCTGCGGGTGCACGTCGTTCGCAACGCGATGCGGTTCGTGTCCTACCAAGACCGCAAGAAATCGCCGCGAGCATGCGCACGATCTACACCGCGCCGAGCCTGGAGGCCGCCGAGATCGCGTTCAAGGATCTCGACACCGAATGGGGCGGACAATACCCCGGCGTCATCGACGTGTGGCGGCGGGCTTGGAACGAGTTCATCCCATTCCTGGACTACCCGGTCGAGCTTCGCCGAGTTGTCTACACCACGAATGCGATCGAGTCCATCAATTTCCAACTTGCGACCCGGACCCCCGACCGGTAGGCCGCGGGCGCGCTGGGCCACCCAATGCCGCACCGTCTTCGGATCACACCCCGCCAACTGCGCCGCCGAGTGCGCGGACCCGGTCAGGTTGAACGCCTCCAGAATGTTCATGATCTCCCTGTCATCCTTCTTCGCAAGTCCCTCCACGGGCTTCGGGTCCAACAGCACCCGGAGCGCACCGTGGAAGGACCGCCTACCAACGAACCGACACACCGCCAGCCCGGTGACAGCCCAGGGAGATCAGCTGTCCGTGGAGGGGGAGATGCAGTGTCCGCCTATAAGGAGATTTGCCTGTCCGCTGTCAAGTGGCGATCCTGGTGGCGGGGAAGCTTGGTGCGGTCGCCGACGGTCGCCGAGACGGAGGCGTAGGCGCATGGGGTGGGCAGCGGTGCGGGTGCAGGTCTGGGGGCTGATCGACCAGGAGTCAGCAGTACCTGTCCAGGGGGGTCAGGAGTGCACCTGGCGGCGTGGGTGGTCGCACCGATCGTGAACATTCCGTCGCACGGTCGTGAGGTGCTCGTCGTTGGCGCCTACTTCGCCGATCTGATCTTTCGGGATTTGCCCCGACCTGTCCTGTCCGGCACCGAAGTCTTTGCTGGGGGGTTCAGTTTGCTGCCTGGCGGGGCTTTCACTCTGGCGATGGCCATGCGCCGTCTGGGGCACGACGTTGTGTGGGCCACCGACTTTGGCAATGACGCGTTCAGCCAGCAAATCCTGTCTGGTGCCCGTGTAGAGGGTCTCGACGAGACCGGTTTTCGCCATCACCCCATCCCACTGCGCAGCGTCACGGTGGCGCTGTCGTTTCCTGGGGACCGGGCTATGGTCAGCTATCAAGACCCGGTCAGCCCGCAGTCGCTCGCCGCGCTGCTGCACGAGCACCGTCCCCGGGTATTGATGCTGCCTAAGCTTCAGTACGGTGTGACCGTGCAGGCTGCCCTGGGGGTCGCCCATCAGCTCGGGACCCGGGTGTTCATGGATTGCCAGGACGTCCCCGCCACCCTCGACACCCCCACGGTGCGCGAGGTCCTCACCCAGGTCGACGTCTTCGCCCCCAACACCGACGAAGCGTTGCGGCTGACCGGTACCACCACTGTCGATGACGCTCTGGAGGTGCTTGCCGGCCTCGTGGACACCGTGGTCGTCAAACGCGGTAGCACCGGAGCCGCCGCAGTCCAGGGTGGGAAGCGGTACAACATCGCCGCCGTCCCGGTCGAGGTCCTGGATACCACCGGCGCCGGTGACTGCTTCAATGCCGGCTTCGTCCACGCCACCCTTACCGGACAACAGCTTCCCCACTGCCTCAACGCCGCCGTCGCCTGTGGTGCCGCGGCGACCACCGGCCCCGGCTCCAGCGCCGCACCCGACTTAGCGGGGCTGCGGCACTGGCTCTCCCGCGTTCCTCACCCATGACCGTCCACCGACCGTCCCGGCGGCGCGGGCGAGGTGCCGACCATCTCGCCCGTGGGAGCTGCGCTTCACCCAGGTACTTGTTCATGTAACGTTCCGCTGATATTAATCCGAGATGCGCCCCAGCCCGGCGGCTGGGCGCATCTCGGCGCGGCGATCGGCCAGGGCCGTGGCGGAAGCTTGGTGCGCCCGGGCACACGGCAGCCCGCGCCACCGGAGAGGCGCTGCATGAAGATCCTGGTCGCTGACCTGGACGGCACGCTCCTGGGCGCCGACGCGGCCGACCGGCGCCGGTTGCATGCCGCTCTGGCCCGCCATCCCGAGGTGACGGTGGTCTTCGCGACCGGCCGCGGGCTGCCCTCGGTACGCGAAGCGCTCCGAGACCCGCTGCTGCCGCGACCGCGTTGGATCATCGCCGACGTCGGAGCGAGTGTGATCGACGGAGCGGACCTGGCCCCGATCGAGACGCTGCAGGCGCAGCTGCGGGCCGGCTGGCCCGGTGCGCAGCGGGTGCGCACCGCGTTAGGCCGCTTCCCCGCGCTGACCTATCAAGACGGCGTGGCCCAAGACGGCCGCTGCTCATTTTACCTGCGCCCCGAGCAGTTAACCCGGGAGATCACCGACGCTGTGCAGGCGCTGGGGTGCGCGTGGCTGTACTCGGCGAACCGCTACTTCGACGTGCTGCCACCGGGTGTGTGCAAGGGCAGCGCCCTGGTAGCCCTGGCCCGCGAGCAGCACTGGCCGATGGCCTCGGTCCTGGTCGCCGGCGACTCCCTCAACGACCTGTCGCTGTTCCGGCTCGGCGCGCACGGCGTGATCGTCGGCAACGCCGAGCCCGCCCTGCTCGCAGCGGTAGCCGCGAGCGACACCGTGCACCGACCCGACCAAGTGGCCGCCGCCGGCGTCCTGTCGGCCCTTCAGGACCTGGGCTGGGTGGAACGCGACTACCCGCTGGTAGTCGGCTACCACCGCCCACCAGTGAGCTGGACCCCGGAGGGATGGCAGCCGTCGTCAAGCCCCAACGGCATCCTGCCCACCCTGCGCAGCCTGTTCACCGGGAACCTGCAAGCCATCTGGGTAGCCGCCGCAGTCGTGGGGCACGACGCACCCACAGCCTGCCTCGACGGGCACAACACCGGGCTGCCGCTGTCGTTCCTGCCGCTGAGCCCCACTGAATGGGCCGGGTACTTTCACCAGGGCTGCAAGGAGACGCTGTGGCCGGTGCTGATGTCCCAACCCCAACGACTGCGCTTCGAGTCGGCCGCCTGGGCGCACTACCGGGCGGTAAACGCACGCTTCGCCGACCACATCAGCACCCGGGCCACGCCGGGCGCAACCGTCTGGCTGCACGACTACAACCTGTGGCTCGTGCCCGGCCTGCTCCGCGCGACCCGCCCCGACCTGCGGCTGGGCCTGTTCCACCACACGCCCTTCCCTCCGCCGGACATCTTCGCCGCGCTGCCCACCGCCCCGGAGATCCGCGCCTCCTTGGGCTGCCTGAACTGGGCCGGATTCCACACCGAGGCCTTCGCAGAGCACTTCCGGCAGGCCCTCGCCGGCATCCCCCGGCCGCCACGTCTGGGCGTGCACCCGCTGGGCATCGACCGCGACACCATCGAAACACTGGCCCGCACCCGCAAACCCCACCACCGACCGGTCAGCGGACCGCTGGTGCTCTCCGTCGAACGCCTGGACTACATCAAGGCCCCGGTGCAAAAGGTCGAGGCCATCGCGGCGCTGCTCGCCCGCTGTCCC
>JBATXM010000011.1:0-16111 GCA_049673305.1 Pseudonocardiaceae bacterium
CGGAACAGCGTGCAGCCGCACCTGCTGGGCACTCTCGTGGGGGTCCTGCCGGCAGGACCCCCACGAGAGTGCCCAGCAGGTGCGGCTGCACGCTGTTCCGACGCCGCCAACAACTCTGTTCTCCTAGGTCAGTTCCTTAACTGAGTGCCATTGGGCCAAGGAGGCGGCCGTCTGTGGTCAGCGAGGAGCCCCCGGGAACCCTCCTCAGCAAACAACGTGACAGCGCCCTTCTCAGCACTGGAGCCCGCCGCTCCACTGACAGCGGAAAGAGCAGACAAAGCAGACAGGAGGATTCATCCCATGGCAGTTTCGCGATGGCTCGTCTGAGCTAGTCGACGACACAAGGTGGCCTTTGTGGTCGGCCACTCGGAGGCAACTACCGAGAACATCGCGGAGTCGCGGAGGAGCCCCTCCTCCCCGGGTGCGTGCGACTGCGACCAGTGGCGAAGGACGCCCTCGAATTGTGCCCCTAGGCGCTCGATAGCGCGCCGGGATTGCTCGTTGCGGGCGTCGGTCTTGAGGTCGACCCGGACCACGCCCAAGGTCTCGAACGCATACTCAAGGAGTAGGAGCTTTGCCTCAACATTGATGCCCGTTCGCTGAGCCGAAGCGGCCAGCCAGGTCCAGCCAATCTCAATGGCATACAGCTCAGAGCGGCCCGGCCAAAACCAGGGATCCCAGTACGCCGTGCATCCGACGGCCCGCCCATCGCCTTGGCGGAGCTGGGCAAACGGTGCCAGCTTGCCGCCTTTTGCCCGTTCGAAATGGGCGGCGAGGTACTCCTCCACCTCCCGCGCACGGGGAACGTGGGTGAAGCCGTACGCGCCGCGATCTTCTTCCGCTGAGATCGCCAAGTCCGCACCATGACTCATCGAAAGCGGTTCCAGCCGGACCAGGGACCCGTGGAGTACCGGAACGTCAGGCAGAAAGTTCATGGATGTCCCGCATTGGCTCGACCGTGATCGCCTAACCTCCCGTGGATCGGCGTCACCTGCTGGTGAGTGTGGAGCCCCCGATCCGGGCGGCGGACTCGATCAGTACCCGGCCGTTGGGTGCGTTGCCCATGGTGAGCAGGTAACGCTCGAACGTTCGCTTGCGGTTCGTCGGCTCGAACACCAGGCCCACCAGCACGGTGTTGCCTTGCACGGCAACTGGTCCTTGGATGCTTATTTGGTTGATCCGGCTCCAGAAGTCGTTGTAGCGCTCGAAGCCCTGGGCGTGTTCGGCGGCACCGAGGTACTGCCATGCCACGGTGGTGTCATCGGGTAGCAAACCGTAATAGGCGCGGACGGTCTGCTCCAGCTGCGCAGGTTGCGTTGGGGTGAGTTGAGCTGGGGCGGGTTGCGCTGGGGGAGCCTGGGCCGGCGGGGGGAGGGCGCCCGCGTTGGGCGCCGGTGGCGTCACGGACGTGGCTCCTGCCAGCTGGCCACGACGTGCGGTAGGCACGGTCACCGTCGAGGCAACGGCCAGCACCACGGCGAGCACGAGAAGGCAGCCGGCAGCTCCGAACAACACCGCCGAGCGCCGCCACCACGGGATTCGGCCGGCCCCCGGGCTTCGCCACGCGTCAGCGGGCCACGCCGCCGTAGCGGGCGGCGCCGTCACGGCCGGTGCAGGGCTGGCGGGCAGGCCCACCGCGGTCGGCGTCGCCGAGGCGGGCACCGTGCTCCGCGTGCGCAGGGGCCTGCCGTGAGCCGTCACCGCATCAAGTGCCGTCACCGCATCAAGTGCCGTCATCGTTTCCGGCATCGAGGGCCGGGCCGCTGGATCGTTTGCCAGCAACCGCATCAACACCGCAGTCAGTGGCCCGGCCTGTTGGGGGGGTCGGACCTGGCCTTCGGCGACGGTCCGCAGCATCGCCAGGGTGTTGTCGTGCAGCCCGAATGGCGGTTCGCCCTCTACCGCAGCATAGAGCGTCGAGCCCAGGGAGAACACGTCGCTCGCGGGACCGGGCGGCTCGCCACGGGCCACCTCCGGAGCGAAGTAGGCGGGCGTGCCCGCCAGCACGCCGGTGCGGGTGACGGTGGCGTCCCAGCTTGCCCGGGATATCCCAAAGTCGGTGATCTTGACGAGCCCGTCCTGGCCGAGCAGAACGTTGCCCGGCTTGACGTCCCGGTGCACGATCCCGGCTTCGTGGGCCGCGGTGAGCGCAGCAGCGACCTGCCGACCGATCCTGGCCGCCTCGTGTGGCGCCAGCGTTCCCTGCTCGGCGAGGACCGCGGCCAGGCTGCGTGAGGGCAGGTACTCCATGACCAGCCACGGCACTACCTGGCCGCTGGCGCCGGTGGCGTCATCGAGAGCCACGTCGTAGACATGGATAGCGTGCGGGTGCTGTAGCCGAGCCGCGATGCGGCCCTCGCGCATGGCCCTGTCCCTGGCTGTCTGTGCGTCCGTCTCGACCAGGCCAGGCTGCATCAGCAGCTCTTTGATCGCCACCGTGCGGTCCAGCCGCTCGTCGCGCGCTCGCCAGACCAGGCCCATCGCGCCAGCGCCGATTGTCCGGTCCAGACGGTATCGATCGGCGACGAGCCGGGCATCGGGGTTCACCTGGTGCGTTCCTCGCTCACCAGCTCAGGCTAGGCCCCTCGCCATCCGACAACCCCGCCACTGAGCGGCGCATCGGTATCCGGTAGTTCCAGCGGGACGGGCGGTTCCCGCTGATAGTCAGTGACCGAGCCGGCCGCGTCCCAGCCGGAGCAGTACCATCGCCAGCTCGTGGCCTTCTGTGCCCAGCTCGCGGTAGCGGTTGAGGACGGCCATCTCGCGGCCGTGTACCACTCGCGGACCGCCAGCGGCTCGTCGAGCGTGACCGATCGCCTGGGATATCGCGGTGCGGCGCTGTACTAGTCGCAGGATCTCGGCGTCGAGGTAGTCGATCTCGGTGCGCAACCCGGCGAGGCCGGTTGCGGTGTCGTCCTGACCGTTACGAGCCGCAGGTGCTGCCTCGCTGGCCGTGTGCTGGGACATCTCGCTGGTCTCCCAATATCTGTCTCGGAGCCCGTGTTCCCGGCAGCAACGACGCCCCGGGTCCGTGGACTCCGGGGCGTCGTGGTGGTCTGTGTCGTGCGTCACGCCATCACGGGCACCGGATCTGGTACCCGTAAAAAAAGCGGTGGCGCCTGCGCACAAGACAAAGTCTGCCACGGTGCGCGCTCCGGCGTCCACCTCACCGGTACCGTGGTCGCCACGATGAGTGCCTCCATTGTCAACTCTTCCGACGCCGCCCAAGCACAGGACCTGCTTGCCGAGCTCAACCCGCAGCAACGGGCAGCGGTGGAGCATGCTGGCTCCCCGCTGCTCATCGTCGCGGGTGCCGGGTCCGGCAAGACCAGAGTGCTTGCCTACCGGATCGCCTACCTGCTCGCTCAGCGTGACGTCGCGCCCGGGCAGGTGCTGGCGATCACGTTCACGAACAAGGCTGCGGCTGAGATGAGGCAGCGGGTCACCGCGCTGGTCGGCCGGCGCGCCGCGGTGATGTGGGTCTCGACGTTCCACTCGATGTGCGTGCGGATCCTGCGCCAGCAGGCCGCAATGCTGTCCGGGTTGACGTCGAACTTCTCCATCTACGACTCCGACGACACCCGTCGCCTGATCACGATGGTGGCCCGCGACCTGGATCTGGACCCGAAGCGCTACCCCGCCCGCACCCTGGCGGGGAAGATCTCCCACCTGAAGAACGACCTGGTCACCCCCGACGCAGCCGCCAGCGCAGCGGGAGACGACCTCGAGCGCCGGGTGGTCGAGGTCTATACCGGTTACCAGCGGCGGCTGGCCACCTCCAACGCGCTGGATTTCGACGACCTGATCATGCGTACCGTGGAGCTGCTGCAAAGCTCCCCGGATGTTGCCGAGCATTACCGGCGCCGGTTCCGCCACATCCTGGTCGATGAGTACCAGGACACCAATCATGCGCAGTATGTGCTGGTCCGGGAACTGGTGGGGCCAGCAGCGCCAGCCGTCGAAGATCCCGCCGAGCTGTGCGTGGTGGGCGACGCCGACCAGTCCATCTACGCCTTCCGCGGTGCCACGATCCGCAACATCGAGGAGTTCGAGCGGGACTTCCCCGAAGCCCGAACAATCTTGTTGGAGCAGAACTACCGGTCCACCCAGACGATCCTGTCCGCGGCGAACGCGGTGATCGCGCGCAATCCCGGCCGCCGGGACAAGCGGTTGTGGTCGGCCGCCGGGGACGGTGAGCCGATCGTCGGCTACGTCGCCGACAACGAGCACGACGAGGCGGCGTTCGTCGCATCGGAGATCGACCAACTGGTCGACAGCGGCAGCGCCCGGTTTGGTGACGTGGCGGTGTTCTACCGGACCAACAACTCCTCCCGGGTGTTCGAGGAGGTGTTCATCCGGATCGGGCTGCCCTACAAGGTGGTCGGCGGGGTGCGCTTCTACGAGCGCCGCGAGGTCCGGGACGCGTTGGCTTACCTGCGGGTGCTGGACAACCCCGAGGACACCGTGTCGTTGCGCCGGATCCTCAACACGCCACGCCGGGGGATCGGGGACCGTGCGGAGGCTCTGGTGGCCGCGCACGCCGAGCGGGAGCGGATCTCCTTCGCCGCGGCGCTGCGGGCCGTTGCGGCCGGCCACGACATCCCCCTGCTCAGCCCGAGAGCCCGCAATGCGATCACGGCGTTTGTGGTGCTGATGGACGAGCTGCGGGGTACGGTGGCGGCCGGTGAAGAGATCGCCGAGGTGCTCGATGCGGTCCTTGAGCGCACCGGCTACCGGGCCGAGCTGGACGCCTCCGAAGATCCGCAGGACGGCTCCCGGCTGGACAATCTCATCGAGCTGGTGACGGTGGCCCGGGAGTTCGTTGCTGAGGCGGGGTCGGTGGCTGAGGCGGGGTCGGCGGTTGCGGTCGAGGACGGTGGCGCCGAGCCTGGGTCGCTCGCGGCGTTTCTGGAGCGCGTCGCGCTGGTCGCTGACGCTGACCAAATCCCGGACGACGACGGAGCATCGGGTGGTGTGGTGACCTTGATGACCCTGCACACCGCCAAGGGCTTGGAGTTCCCGGTGGTGTTCCTCACCGGCTGGGAGGACGGACTGTTCCCGCACCAGCGCGCGCTGGGCGATCCGACCGAGCTTGCTGAGGAGCGCCGGCTGGCTTACGTCGGGCTGACCCGGGCCCGGCATTGGCTCTACCTGTCCCGGGCGATCACCCGGTCCGCGTGGGGAACGCCCACGACCAATCCGGCGTCGCGCTTCCTGGCTGATGTGCCCGAGTCGCTGGTGAACTGGCGGCGCGAGGAACCTGACCGGGCCGGCCCGGTGCGCTCCACTCCGTCGCGGACCTGGCAGAACACTCCGGCGCTTTCGCTGGAGGTGGGGGATCGGGTCACCCACGACAAGTACGGCCTGGGCACCGTGGTGGCCGCTGACGGCAGTGGCCCGCGAGCCACCGTGACCATCAATTTCGGCTCGGCTGGAACAATCCGGTTGATGCTCATCGGCGGAGTCCCGCTGGTGAAGCTCTGACCGGGTAGGCGCTGGGTATGGTGGGCCGGTGACGGCAGCGGAGGTTATCGTCCGCGCCGCGACTCGCGCGGATGCTGGCGAGTCCCCGGTTGCCCTGACTCGTCGCTGATGACGCGGGCCGAGTGGTCGGCTACTCTTGCGCCTCGCAGCACCGACAGCGGGCTGCGTACCGTTGGTCGGTGGAATCTTCGGTTTTCCTTGACCCGGAGTCTCGGTCGCGCGGCGTGGGGCGTCTGCTGTGCGAGTGTCTGATTTCCGAGGTCCGTGAGCTTGGCTATGTGTCGTTGTTCGCTGTCATCGCCCTGCCCAACAAGGCTAGCGTCGCACTGCACGAGGCAATGGGCTTTGCAGCCCTGGGTGTGTTCCGCAACGTTGGTTACAAGCACGGCGCCTGGCATGACGTGGGGTGGTGGCATAGATCGTTGCGCGATCTGCCGGTTCCACCGCTGGAGCCTCAGGAGTGGCGGCCAATCGAGTAGCGCCCCGGGCCGGCAAACCCGGCACCGCAGCGCCGGTGGTCAGTTGCGCCACTGAAGTACTCGGAGTTCCGCTCCTGCGGTTACCGTGGGATCGTGCTCGGATTCCGCATCGGTCGAGCTGTCCGCCTGCTCGTTGCCAGCGACGACACGCTAGGCCGTTGGCAGAGGCCTGACCACGGGCCGATGTCACTGTCAGTGAGGTCTGGGGAAGGACTGTCGTGGTGTGTGGGGGTGCAGTGGATGAGCGTCAGACGCAGTGACCAGCCAGGAGAGTGAATGTGAGAAGAGTGAACGTGGAACGACTTCGAGGTCTACTCGGGGTGCTGGTTGCGGTACTGGTTGCGCTGACCGCATGCTCCAGCTCAGGAAATGGCGCCGCTACCGGCACGCCGACGGAGGGGCCAGTGAAGGTGCTCTACGCCGGGTCGCTGGTCAACCTCATGGAACACAACCTCGGTCCACAATTCGAGAAGGCCTCCGGCGACACCTTCCAGGGTTTCAGTGCTGGATCCAGCGCACTCGCCATGCAGATCAAAGGCAAGGTTCGCCAAGGGGATGTGTTCATCAGCGCCAGCCCGTCGGTGAACGCGGACCTGCAAGGCCCGGCTAACGGGAACTGGGTGTCTTGGTATGTGAAGTTCGCCTCCGCGCCGCTGATCATCGGCTACAACCCGAACTCCGCGTTCGCGACGGCCCTGAAATCCAAGCCGTGGTATCAGGTGATCACCGAGCCCGGCTTCCGGCTGGGCAGCACCGATCCGAAGCTCGACCCCAAGGGCAAGCTCGCCGACCAGGCGTTGACCGAAGCCGCCCAGATTTACCACGACCCGGGACTGCCGGCCGCTGCGGCGAAGAACACCACGGTGCTGCCGGAGACCGAGCTGATCGGTCGGCTGGAATCGGGACAGCTCGACGCCGGCTTCGTCTACAGCGTTGAGGCGAGCGGGCAGAATCTCCCCACGGTCAGCCTCGGGCAGATCTCGCTCGCGGCCAACTACACCGTCACCGTGCTCAACAGAGCCCCAGACCCCGGGCCGGCTGTTGCGTTCGTGCAGTATCTGCTCTCCCCGGCGGGGGAGGCCCTCTTGCGCCAGAATGGGCTCACCGTGCTGCCGCTGACCCTCTATGGTGACCCGACCACGGTGCCGGCGCCGCTGACCTCGGTACTGCCGACCACCGCGGCCGGACCGTAGTGGCGAACACCAGGCTCAGTTCCAGCGCCGGCTAGAAAGCGGCGCGTGATGGCAGACAGGCCAGCGGGGACGGTGGTGATGCGCGCTGTTGCGCGCACCCCGCTGCCCTGGCTGGCCGCCTTGCTCACCGCCTACCTGGCCGTCCCGGTCCTCGCCTACCTGGTCCGGGTGGCCACCACTCCACTCAGTGCCCTCACCACCCCCGGACTCGGTGCGGCGCTGTGGGTGTCGGTGGAGACGGCCAGCATCTCCACCGGGATCATTGCCGTGCTCGGCATCCCGCTGGGCTACCTGCTCTCCCGTGGGCGTCGGCGGGCCTCCACGGTGATCGGGGTCGCGGTGCAGCTACCGCTGGCGCTGCCGCCGCTGATGAGCGGCATCCTGCTGGTCTACCTCGTCGGCCCGTACACCCTCCTCGGGCAGCTGTTCGGCGGCCAGTTGACCGACACCCGGGTGGGGATCGTGTTGGCGCAGACGTTCGTGGCCGCGCCGTTTTTGATCGTGGCCGCGCGTTCCGCGTTCGGCGCGCTCGACCCTGGCCTCGACGACGTGGCGGCCACCCTCGGGCATGGTCGCTGGTCACGGTTTATCCGAGTGGCGGCACCGGCCGCCGCCCCCGGTATCGTCGCCGGGCTGCTGCTGGCGTGGCTGCGCGCCTTCGGGGAGTTCGGCGCCACGGTTGTGCTTGCCTACCATCCGTTCTCGCTGCCGGTGTTCACCTACGTCCAGTTCGGCGGCACCGGGATCACCTCGACGCTGAGTGCGGTCGGGGCCAGCCTGGTGGCCGCCGCACTGGTGTTGGCCGCAGCCGCCGGATTGCCCCGGATCCGCCGCTGGCACCCGGTTCCCCACCGGCTCCCGGCACCGACCCCGCCCCCCGCTTCGGCCAGTCCACAGCTGGCCTTCGATGTGTCCGGCCGGTTGGGCTCGTTCCGCATCCAGCTCGCCTATGCCACCACGACCGGCCGGCATCTGGTCATCCTCGGACCGTCCGGGTCTGGCAAGAGCCTGACCCTGCGTATCTTGGCCGGGCTGATCCGACCGACCGCCGGCCAGGTGTGTCTGGGCGACACGGATATCACCGCGCTACCGCCGGAGCGCCGCGGGGTCGGCTACGTTCCCCAAGACGCCGCCCTGCTGCCGCACCTGCCGGTGTGGAAACAGGTCACCTTTGGGGTGGGTACCGAGCCTGGGCTGGCCGCGTACTGGATCGTCCAGCTGGGGCTGACCGGGCTGGAGCACCGGCTGCCCGCTCAGCTGTCTGGCGGCCAGCGACGCCGGGTCGCGATTGCCCGCGCGCTGGCCCGCAACCCCGCACTATTGCTTCTTGATGAGCCGTTCACCGGCCTCGACGCCCCGGTCCGCGACGAGCTGCGCCACGAGTTGCGCCGCCTGCAGCGCGACACCGCGCTCACCACCGTCATCGTCACTCACGACCCGGTCGAGGCAGCGCTGCTCGCCGACGAAGTGTTGATCATTAATGCCGGTCGGTGCGAACAAGCCGGTCCGCAACCGGTGGTGTTCGCTCACCCGGTCAGTCCGACCGCCGCCCGGTTGCTGGGCATCCGCAACCTACGCACCGGCCGGCTGGTCGAACCCGGGACGCTTGCCAGCGGGGGAGTTCGGATCGGGTTCAGCCCCGCTGCCCAACGACCAGCCCAGCCAGATGGGGACCTGACCTGGTGTATCCGTCCGGAGCACCTGCGTCTGGAGCGCCTGGATCTGGAGCGCCTGCAGTCGGACGGCTCGGTCAGCGGGGACGGGTCTGCGGGACATTCGGGCACAATTCGTGACATCGTCAGTCTTGGCGTGGTTGATGAGGTGCTGGTGGCTCTCGCCGGTGGTCTGGAGTTGACCGCACAGACCGCCGCTGGTGAGCACCCGGGGCTCGGCGAGCGGTGCCTGCTCACCCTGCCGCCCGCCTCGGTGATCGTCTGGCCAGACCGAGACATCCAAGCCTGTGATTGTCAGGCACGCCCACTAGTATTCGAACATATGTTCGATTAAACTATGGGGGTGCGGGATGGACGAGCGGTTGGGCCGGGTTTTGCGGGAGCGCGTGGAGGCGTATCTGCGCGACGCCGAGCGGATGCTTCGCGCTGCGGAGCCAGGGGCGCCCTGGTCAGCGGTGCGGGTTCGGCTGTTGCCTCTTGTCACGGCCTGGCGGAGCCTGCTGACTCAGCACGGCTCCGGTCCCCGTGGACGCTGCCGGCACTGCGAGCGAGGGTTCCGACCGTGGCGCAGCCAGCTCCCGTTGTGCTCAGTGTGGCGCACGGCACACGCCTACCTGGTGGGCGGCTGGCCTTCAGGCGGCGGTCAGTGAGCTGGCGAGCAGTGACTTGGCGAGCGGTGCCGTCACACGGTGATGCCGTGTTGCTGCAGCCAGATGAGGGGATTGATCTTCTGGCCGGCCGGGTTCCACACTTCGAAGTGCAGGTGCGGCCCAGTCGAGTTGCCTCGATTGCCCATCTCGGCGATCTCTTGGCCCGCTCGGACCTTCTGGCCCTCTACCACGAGCGAGCGGTTGATGTGCCCATAGACAGTAATGGTGCCGTCAGAATGCCGAATGCGCACCCAGAGACCGAAACCGCTAGCCGGCCCGGACTCCGCGACGACGCCGTCGGCAGCGGCGACGATCGGCGTCCCGATGGCATTGGCGAGGTCAATACCGTAGTGGAACACGCCCCACCGGGCGCCGAATCCCGACGTGAAGACGCCCTGTGTGGGCAGGACGAACTGAACTCGGCTGGCCTCGGCTTCTCGGGTGGTGCGCTCGTCGAGCAGGCGCTGGCCTTTCGCCATTGCCTGCACGGCTTGGACCGAGGCGGGGTCTGTGAGCCGAGTCACCGGGAGGTACTCCGGTGCCGGGGCGGGGCCGCCGATGCCTGTCGCCGTCGACGAATCCTGCGCGGACGCCAGCACCGTGGCATCGTCGGTGATCGTGACGGCAGTGTGGCCAATCGTCTGGCCCGCAGCCACGAAGGCACCAGCGGCAACGGCCGCTACCACCACCCGACCGCGCGCGGCGGGGGAGGGGGCCGTGACGCGGTGCGCCACCCGGGTACCTGGGTGGCGCACCGCTGCCTTCAGCACGGGAGATGGGGGCCGGCCGCCTAGGGAGCGATGTCGAGCCAAGGCCTGCCTTTCCGTCTCGGGGAGTCTGCACTGACACCGGGCGGGGGATCCCGGGGACCTGGTGGGGTCAGTCAGCAGTACTCGGGTCGTGGGCCGTGGCACCGTAACGAAGGGCGGCGCGTGAGGGCAAGGCGCCGTTCCGAAATACGTTCGGCCGTATCGGCCAGCGTCCGTTTTCTGCGCTAGGCGGTCACAATACGGACTACTGCAGTCACAATACGGGCTATCCTTGGCTCAATGAGCGAACGTATCCGGGTAGTCGTCGCGAAACCGGGGCTCGACGGGCACGACCGCGGCGCCAAGGTGGTCGCTCGTGCCTTACGCGACGCCGGCATGGAAGTCGTCTATACCGGCCTGCACCAGACACCGGAGCAGATCGTGGAGACGGCGCTGCAGGAGGACGCCGACGCGGTAGGGCTCTCCATCCTCTCGGGTGCTCACATGACGTTGTTCGCCAGGGTCATCGAGCTGCTGGAAAGCAGGGGCGCGACGGACGTGCTGGTCTTCGGGGGCGGGATCATTCCCGAAGAGGACATCCCGGTGCTCACCAAGCTTGGGGTGGCCAAGGTCTTCACCCCGGGTGCCAGCACCCACGAGATTGTCGATTGGGTGCGCGGCGCCGTGGCCGTCGCTCCCGTGGAGTGACGTTTTTCACCGGTGCCAGTGAGCTGTTGCTGGGCGGTAGCTGGATAAGGTTGACCGCGTGGATCTGTACGAATACCAGGCGAAGGATCTGTTCCACGCCCACGGCGTGCCAGTGCTGCCCGGTCGCGTTGTCACCACCAGCGCGCAGGCGCGCGACGCCGCTGCCGAGCTCGGTGGCACCGTGGTCGTCAAGGCGCAGGTGAAGACCGGCGGTCGTGGCAAGGCTGGTGGCGTCCAGCTGGCCGACACGCCGGAGGAGGCGCAGCGCAAGGCGGCCGCGATCCTGGGCATGGACATCAAGGGGCATACCGTGCACCGCGTACTGGTCACCCCCGCGTGCGACATCGTCGCGGAGTACTACCTCTCGTTCGTTCTCGACCGCACCCACGGCGGCTTCCTCGCGATGGCCAGCGTGCAGGGTGGGATGGACATCGAGGAGGTCGCCGCGAGGTCGCCCGAGGCGCTGGCCAAGGTGCCGGTGGACCCGACGTCCGGCGTCGACGCCGCGAAGGCCGCCGAGATCGTCCAGGCTGCCGCTTTCCCGGCGGAGGTGGCGCAGGCGGTGGCCGACACCGTGCTGAAGCTGTGGGAGGTCCTCGTCGCCGAGGACGCGACCCTGGTGGAGGTGAACCCGCTCGTCCGCGACCGGCGAGGATCGATCATCGCGCTGGACGGGAAAGTGACCCTTGACGACAACGCCGGATTCCGCCACCCCGACCACGCCGAGCTGGCCGATTCGGCCGGGCAGGATCCGCTCGAGGCCCGGGCCAGGGCCCGCAACCTCAACTACGTCAAGCTCGACGGGCAGGTCGGCGTCATTGGTAATGGGGCGGGCCTGGTCATGTCCACCCTCGATGTGGTCGCCGCTGCGGGCCGGGCGCATGGGGGGATGCGGCCGGCCAACTTCCTCGATATCGGCGGTGGCGCGAACGCTCAGGTGATGGCCGACGGGCTGGACATCATCCTCGGTGACCCGGACGTGCACTCGGTGTTCGTCAACGTCTTCGGCGGGATCACCGCCTGCGACCAGGTGGCCACCGGTATCGTGCAGGCGCTTGACCTCCTTGCCAAAGACACGAGCCTGGGTGACACCGCGGCCAAGCCGCTGGTGGTCCGGCTGGATGGCAACAACGTCGCCGAGGGCCGCCGGATCCTCGCGCACGCGGCCCACCCACTCGTCACGATGGTCGACACGATGGACGCCGCGGCGGACAAGGCCGCCGAGCTCGCCGCACTGACTTGCGCTAAGGGAGCCTGACCAGTGGCAATCTTCCTGACCAAGGATTCGAGAATCATCGTCCAAGGGATGACCGGCGCTGAGGGTCGCAAGCACACCCAGCGGATGCTCGCCGCGGGCAGTCAGGTCGTCGGTGGGGTCACCCCGGGCAAGGGCGGCCAGGCGGTCGATTTCGAGGGTGTCTCGTTGCCCGTGTTCGGCTCGGTGGCCGAGTCGATGGCCGCGACCGGTGCCGACGTCAGCGTGGTCTTCGTTCCGCCGCGCTTCGCCAAGGATGCGGTGCTCGAGGCGATCGACGCCGGCATCGGGCTGATCGTGGTGATCACCGAGGGAATTCCGGTGCATGACACCGCAGCGTTCTGCGCGCACGCCAGCGCCACCGGACCGGCGGCCATGGGGTCGGCCGCCACCGGACCGGCGGCCGGCCCCGTGCGGACCCGCATCGTCGGCCCGAACTGCCCTGGGGTAATCAGCCCCGGCGCGTCGAACGCGGGAATCATCCCCGCTGACATCACCGGCCCGGGCCGGATCGGTCTGGTGTCCAAGTCTGGCACCCTGACCTACCAGATGATGTTCGAGCTGCGTGATATCGGTTTCTCCACGTGCGTGGGAATCGGTGGTGACCCGGTGATCGGCACCACGCATATCGAGGCGCTGCAGGCCTTTGAGGACGACGCCGACACGGCGGCCATGGTGATGATCGGTGAGATCGGTGGGGACGCCGAGGAGCGCGCCGCTGACTACATCAAGGCCAACATCACCAAACCGGTCATCGGGTACATCGCCGGCTTCACCGCCCCGGAGGGTAAGACCATGGGCCATGCTGGCGCCATTGTCTCCGGCTCCTCTGGCACCGCCGCGGCCAAGAAGGACGCTTTGGAGGCTGTCGGCGTCCAGGTCGGCACCACGCCCAGCGACACCGCTGAGCTGCTGCGCGAGATCATGAAGTCGCTGTCCTGAGCCCGGGTGCGGTACTCCGATCCGGTGACATCAAGCGCTCGCCCCAGCTGGGGCGCCATGATTGGCGCCGCCTGCCTGCCCGCCCTCGCCAGTTACCTCGCCGCCGTCGTTGTGATCGCCATGCTTGCCGCAGCTGGTGGAGGGGACAGCTCGGTGGCGGGGGTGGCCCAGGTGGGGGCGGTGGGTTGGCTAGCCGCGCACCACATCCCACTGAGCATTGACGGGGCACCGCTCGGGGTCCTGCCGCTGCTGCCCACCCTGCTCCTCGGCGTGCTGGTCGCCCGAGGCGCGGCTGGAGTGGCGCTCCGGTTCGGAATGCACCAGCCCGTCGACGCCGGGTGGGTGGCCGGGACGATCGCCGGCACCCACGGTGTCCTGGGCGCGTTCCTGGTGCTGGCGGTGACCCCCGCGACCGTCACCGCGGACCCCGGCCTGGCCGCGCTGGGCTGCGCGCTGGTTGCCGGTGTCGCCGCAGGCCTGGGGCTGGCCCGTCCGTGCGGGTTGTTGCCCGCAGCGCTGCGCCAGGCACCTGACTGGGTGCGTCCCGGCCTGGTGGCCGGGCTGTGGGGCCTGGCGGTACTGCTCGCTGCCGGCCTCGCCACGGTGCTCATCGCCCTGGTGGCGTCCGCGCCCGAGGTCGCACAGCTGTCCGGATCCGACGCCGGCAGTGTCCTCGGTCTGGCCGTCCTGTCGGTCGCCTACCTGCCCAACGCGGCGATCGCCGGACTGTCCTGGCTGGCCGGGCCAGGTTTGTCGATAGGGGCGCTGTTGGCCAGCCCGATCTCGGTGCACGCTGGACCGCTACCGGCGGTGCCGCTGCTCGCCGCGCTGCCGCAGGGCCCCGCGCAGCCCTGGTGGGGTGTCGTCCTCGCGGTGCCGCTGCTGGTCGGCGCTGCGGTGGGGCGCCGGTGCGCCGCCGCTGGGCCCGACCTGCGGTTGCGGCTGCGGGTACTCGGGGTGGCTGCCGTGGTGATCGCGCTCGGTAGCGCGGTGCTCGGCGCACTGGCTGGTGGGCGGCTCGGCGCAGCGGCGTTCGACCCCGTCGACGTCCCCTTTGGGACGCTCGCGGTGGTTGTGCTGGTCGCGACGCTGCTCGGTGGCTGCGCCGCCACTCTGTTGTCGTCTGCCCCCGCTGCTAGGACGGAACCCAGCTCGCCAGAGGTCACCGATCACTCCGACCCCGATCACTCCGATCACGATCACCCCAACCGTGATCATCACGACCCCGAGCCAGACCAGGTGGATCCGGACTGCGGCACCCCGGTAGCTCCCGAGCTCGACGGCGAAGCCGCCCCGGTTGACTAAATCCCTCCTTGCATTTGATGCTATCGCGATATATCGTGTGTGTGTCGCCCACTCCTGGGCGTCACACACAGAGGAGAAAGTCATGTACACCGATCACCACGACTCACATCGTCACGGCGACCACCTGGCCGGCGGCCGGCGGCACGGCCAGCGACGCCACCACCCCCACTTTCCCGCACCGCCCGACGCGGTCAGCGGCGCAAGGACTCGCGGTGGCCATCCCCGCGGTGCCGGACGCGGGCGCGCGCACCGCGGCGACGTGCGCACCGCCCTGCTGCTCCTGCTGGCTGAGCAGCCCATGCACGGCTACCAACTCATGCAGGCCATCACCGAACGCACCTCCGGTGCCTGGCGACCCAGCCCCGGCGCCATTTACCCGACGCTGAGCCAACTCGAGGACGAAGGCTTGATCGACACCCTCGCCCAGGGCGGCCGCAAACTAGCCACCCTCACCGACGCCGGCCAGGCATACCTCCACACCCACGGCGACGCGATGCCCGACCCCTTCGCCGAGTTCACCGCCCGCTCCGGCGGCGGCAACGACCTTCGAGGAGCCCTGGAGGAGCTGCGCCATCCCACCCGCCAACTCGCGCTGGGCGACCCCCAGCAGGCGCAGGCCGCCCTGCGAGTCCTCACCGAGGCGCGCCGCTCGCTGTACCTCATCCTCGCCGGCACCCCCGAGCGCGAAGCCAGCGAGCAGTGACCAGCACGGTTCCGTCCCGCTTCGACAGCATCACCTGCGTTCCGGCACCTAACTTTCCACGCGCTGACTGCCCCTTGGGGCGCCGAGAGAGCGCATCAGGCTGGCCGGGACGATGAGGTCGGCGTGGGATCGGGTCGAGTTGATCAGGACAGCGTTGCGTTCGTCGGTGCCGGTGGCCCAGGCAGCCGCCGCGGTGGGTTGCTTTCCGAACCGGACGTGGCGGGCGATGAGTCGGCGGACACGCTCGTCTGTCTCGAGGTCGACGTACCAGACTTCGGTGAGCTGTGGCCGGACCAGGTCCCAGCCATGGTCGTGGAAGAGCAGGTAGTTGCCTTCGGTGATGATCAGTCGGGCGGACAGGGGCACCGGGATCGCACCCGCAATGGGCTGTTCGAGGGTGCGTTCGAAGCCGGGGGCGTAGACGACATCGTCGATGTCTTCGTGCAGGCGGCGCAGTAAGGCTGCGTAGCCTGCGGGGTCGAAGGTGTCGGGAGCGCCTTTGCGGTCGCGGCGGTCCAGCCGAGCGAGTTCCTTGTCGGCAAGGTGGAAGCCATCCATCGGGACGTGAGCGATCCACTGATCAGGGATGAGTGTGGGCGGCGGCGCGGGTGCCAGCGTCTGGATGAGGTGCTCAGCGAGGGTGGTCTTACCCGCTCCCGGGGGGCCGGTGATGCCCAGCAGCGCCCGTGTGCCGTCGGTGATAAGCGAACGGGCGCGGTCCACGAGCTGGTCGAAGGTCATCACGAGGCGCCGGCGGCGGTGAGGTGGTTGGCGATGAAGGTTCGGGCATGGCGGGCGAGATCCTCGCCGTCGCTCCAGAAGTTAGGTTCGGGGAACCTGGCGAGTATGTGCTGATGGCCACCTACTTGACGCTGCGGGTGCCGCCGCGCACCCAGCTGATCACCGGTGACTGTGGCCGGCCGACGACACCACATCCTCCTCGTGATCGTTGTTTGGGAAGATTCAGCCG
>JBATXM010000012.1:0-22488 GCA_049673305.1 Pseudonocardiaceae bacterium
GCCAAAAACGACACGACGTGTCGTTTTTGGCACCCAAAGCGCGATCATGACTGAAGCGCTGCCCGGATCTGCGCCACCACCGCCTGCGGCCGGGACATCAGGTCATGCCAGGTGGAGCGCAACACGCTCCACCTGGCCAGCACCAGCGTGTTCTGCCGGCACCGGTCATGCACGAACCGGTCGACATCGGAATGCCACGCCCAGCCGTCAATCTCGAGGACCAACCGGCATTCTAGGAAGGCGACGTCGATCCAGACTCCCCCCAGCAGCCGATGAAAGACCCGTTCGGCGTGCTAACACGCCCCGTCCGCTGCCTGCCGCAGCACTTGCCCCAGCCACGACGTCCCGTTCCTGCCGAACGATCGGCAATACGCGGCGTGCAACTCCGCTGGTCGCCCAAGCAGATCAGCAAGCGGTTGCGCGGGTGTCCTTCCGTGAGCATCGGAGACCGGTCCACGGTGATAAGAGGAACTCGTCGCGCTGGTCGACTCCGCCGGCCGCCTCGCGGTGGCCCGTCGCGCTGGCAGAGCTGGTCGTCACGGTTGCCCGGTCACCCGATCCGGGTCACCCCTGGATACCGGTCGAATCCACGGTCAAGTGACATGATCGTGTCGATGTCGTGTCGTCTCATCACGGCCAGGTGCATGGCATCCCTGGCAGAGAGTCGATACCCGTCCAGCACGATTCGTTTAGCCACCTCGACGTCTTCCGCATCAATGAGCAAGGTCTCGTCCACGACCGCGCGCAGCACGTCGAAAGCTGGCTGGATCGCGGCGCGGCGGTCGATGGCCACGAATCGGCGCATGATCTCCTGGAGCACCTCGACATCGGTCACCAGCCGCTGTCCCCGGTTGACCGCGCCCTCCAGTGCCCCTCTCGCAGCAAGCTTGTTCGGATGATCGGCGCCGACGAGGTACATCGGGATGTTCGCGTCGACCAGAATCATCCCGTCTCACCCAGGTAACCGCGTTCGGCCTCGGCAAGCATGACCTCGATATCAGCGGTCGGGAACGCGTGGTCAGTCGCCAATCGGATGGCGTCGAGCTTGCGCGCCGGATCACCGCTGAACTCGCGCCGCCGAGCCGCCCGAATGACCTGGCGGACCCACTCCGACACCGTCGTACCGTGTCGCTCAGCGATCGAGCGGAGCTCGACCAACTCGTGTTCGTCGAGCAGCACCTGTAACCGTTTACTCATGACATGAGTATATCTGACTCACTTGGTGAGTGCCACGCTGCGCACTCTACGGTACCTGCTGGTCAGGCTCACGCCGGCCGACCAGGTAGACCCCGGATACAGCTTGGCCCACTGCCCGATACAGACCCGGTGGCGCACCTGCCGCCGCGTCAACCCGCCACGCACCGCCTCCATCCAGGGTGAGCACCCCGTCCCGGGAGTCCGCAAGTTCCTCGATCACCACCAGCACAAGCATCGTCGAACGGGCGGCACCCAGGACGTCAGATGCACTCACCCAGTCACCCACGACAATTACTCGCGGCTCAGGCGATGGTGGGCAGGGTGGGGCTGGAGACGTCGTAGACCTCGCCACGTTGGGTGAGGAGCGGGCCGAGTATCGCCGCCTTGCGCTCGCCCTCCCCCACGTCACCCCACCGCACCTCTCGCCCTTTGCTCAGTTTCAGCACGACGCCGGCGGGAGAATCGGCGGTTATCGAGCGAACCTGGATTCGCAGCCATTCGGGCAGCTCGGTCAACACCGTCAGCGCAGCCACCGTCGCGGTATCCCGGGGACTGACATGCGTCACCCGCAGCTCCGGCAGGCCAGGCGGCCCGGCGGGCATCGCCGCGTAGTCAGCGCCGGTGGCGTCCACCAGGTGAACGCCGTTGCCGCGGTGCACGACCGCGACCGGAGTGCGCTCGGTGACCTCAATGCGCACCGTGCCATCCACGTTGCAGTGCACCTGGACGCTCGCCACCCTCGGCAGCGCGGCGACCCGGGTCTCGATCGCCTTGGTGTCCAGCCGCATCATCGGCGTGCCCAGCCGCACGGCCGCCACCGCCCGCACCACGTCGGCGGGAAGCTCTCTGGTGCCTACCACCTGCACGGAGCGGGCATCGAACAGTGAGCTACCCAGCAGTACCCAGGCCACACCGCCGGCCAGGGCCAGCATCGCCATCCCGGCGGCCAGCCAGGGCCACCAGGTGCGGGCGGGCCCGGAGGGCTGGGTAACGGTGGGGGGGACAACAGGAGGAACAGCGGCACGGGATGGGGCAGCGTGCTGCGGGGCCGGTCGAGCGTGGGATGCCAGCCGGGCGGCGCTGCGGTTGCGGCTCGTAGCGCGGCGTTCTCGCAGGGCCGCCAGGGGCGTATCACCCCGGGACTGGCGTCGCCGCCCGGTGGTCATCGCCTGCCTCGGCTACCGCGACCGGAGGACAAGCTACCGCGACCGGAGGGCATGGGCCGAGGTCTGGCGCGGTGTCGTGACGCGGGAACGTAGGGCACCGGAGGGCGCAGCCTCAGCAGCCGGGTGAGCGGACCTGGATGGCTGGAACGGGTGAACTCATAGCGCAGCGCGGACACCGCCTGCGGCTCGTGCCGGGCAAAGTTGGCCAACAGCCCGAAGGCCAGCATCGTCAGCGCGATGGAGGTGCCGCCCGAGGAGATCAGCGGCAGCGGGATCCCGGTAATCGGCAATAAGCCGACCACGTATCCGATGTTGATCGCGGCCTGACCAACCAGCCAGGTGGTCACGGTGGCGGCTACCAGCTTGATCCACGGATCGGTGTTGCGCGCGGCGATCCGGATTCCCACGTAGGCCAGCGTGCCGAACAGCAGCAGCACCACCAGGCAACCCAGAAAACCCAATTCCTCTCCGATGATCGCGAAGATGAAGTCATTGTGCGCGTTGGGCAGGTAGTCCCACTTGGCGCTGCTCTGCCCCAGACCTACCCCCCACCAGCCGCCATCAGCCAGCGAGAACATTGCCTGACGGGCCTGGTAAGCGGCACCTTGGGGGTCAGCGCCCGGGTGCAGGAAGGACTCGATCCTGGCCGAGCGGTAACCAGCGATGCCGGCCAGCACGACCGCCCCGGCGACGGCGGCGATCACGATGGCACCGAACAGCTCGCCCGGCGCGCCGCCGAACCAGAGCAGGGCGAGCAGCACGATGGCCAGCGTGATCGTGGTACCCAGGTCAGGCTGCAGCATCACCAGCGCGAAGACGACGACGGCCATCGGAACCAGCGGCACCAGCAGGTGCCGCCACTGGCGCAGCAGCGCACGTTTAGTGATCAACACATGGGAACCCCACAGAGCCAGCGCGAGCTTCGTCGGCTCAGACGGTTGCAGAGACAGCGGGCCCAGCCGCAACCATTTCTGCGCGCCATTGATCTCCGTACCCACCGGGCTGAGCACCATGGCCAGTAGCAACACGCACACCAGCAAGAACAACCCACTGGTGCCACGCAGCATCCGCACCGGTGTCCGCATCCCCAACCAGAACAACACCAGCCCGAACCCGCAGTACGCCAGTTGTTGGACAAACACCGCATAGGATGAGCCCGCCCTGGTGTAGGACTCCACATTGGACGCGGAGAGCACCATCACCAGGCCGAACAGGGTCAACAGGCCGAAAACGGCGAGCACCAGGTGCAGCGAGGTGAGCGGCCGGGCCAACCAGGCGGTGAGCCGCTCGTGGGCGGCTAAGAACCGATCCGCCGCCAGCTGGGTGACGCTGTTCACCGGGCGACACCCAGCGCGGCGACAGCGGCAGCGAACGCCCGGCCACGATGTGCGTAGTCGGTGAACATATCCATCGACGCCGCCGCCGGAGCAAGGAGCACGACATCGCCCGGACTGGCCAGCTCGGCCGCTGCTGCCACCACCTGCACCATGGCGCCATCGTCTCCCGAATCCACCACCCGAACCGGGATGTTGGGGGCGTGTCGCGCCAGCGCGGCGGCGATCATTGCGCGGTCGGTGCCCAGCAGGACAGCGCCAACCAGCCGATCCCGGGTGTCAATGACGAGCGAGTCCACGTCGACGTCCCTGAGGCCCTTGAGCAGGCCTCCGGCCACCCACACCACCCGGCGCCGGGCCAGCAGGCAGGCCCGGGCAGCATGCGGGTTGGTGGCCTTGGAATTGTCCACGTAGCACACCCCGGCGTACTCACCCACGGGCATGCCACGGTGCCCGCCAGGGGTGAAGGCTCGCAATCCCTGGGCGACGGCCGGCGGCGCAACGCCGATGCAGCGGGCCAGCGCCGCAGCGGCCAACGCGTTGGCAACATTGTGTGCGCCCGGCGGCCGCACGTCGGCAACGCTGGCGAGCACTGTGTTGGCGCCACGAATAGCGGCATCGCCGAAGGCCCGGTCAACCAGCGCCTCGCCGACCACGCCCAGTTGGCCAGCTGCCGGCTCGCTGGTGGTGAACTGCACCCCGCTACGCCCGGCGGCCAGCCGCATCGACCACTCATCGTCGGCGTTGATCACCGCCGTGGTGCCCTCGGCGTACACCCTGCCCTTGGCTGCGGCATATCCGGCCAGGCAGCCGTGCCAGTCCAGGTGATCAGCGGAGACGTTGAGCACCACAGCGGCCCGTGGGTTCAGCTCGCCTGCCCAGTGCAACTGAAATGACGACAGCTCCACGGCGAGCACCCGGTGTCCGGCGCGCACCGCGTCCAGCACGGGGAGCCCGATGTTGCCGCAGGCCACCGCGTCCACCCCGGCGGCGCGCAGGATCGATTCGAGCATCCCCACCGTGGTGGTCTTGCCGTTGGTGCCGGTGACCACCAGCCACTCGGCTGGCGCCTGATCAGCTCCGTCGATCCAGCGGGCCAGCGTCACGTCCCCGATCACCGGCACGCCGGTGCGTTGCGCGGCCACCAACAGCGCAGCGTCCGGGCGCAAACCCGGGCTGGTCACCACCAGGTCGGTGCCCGGTGGCGGGGCGGCCAGCCCGGCAACCAGGCGCACCCCGCTCGGCATCGTGGTAGCGGCCAGCTGGCTGGGCGAGGAGTCGGTGATGGTGACCTCGGCGCCCAGTTCGGCCAGCACCCGAGCCGCTGAAGCTCCGGTAACCCGCGCCCCGGCAACCAGCACCCGGACCCCGGCCAGATCCCCAAAAAAGTCACCGTTGATCGGTGCGCGCACGTGGCCTCATCCCCCGGCCGCGGTCAACCACTCGCTGTAGAACACTCCGGCGCCCAGCGCGCAACAGATGGCCGCGAGCAGCCAGAACCGGATGATGACCGTGGTCTCCGGCCATCCGGCGAGCTCGAAGTGGTGGTGAAACGGTGCCATCCGGAATGGCCGGCGTTGGGTGGTCCGAAACACCGCCACCTGGATGACCACCGACAGCGCCTCGACAACGAAGAGACCACCGATCACAACAAGAAGCAATTCGGTCCGAGTGACCACGGACAGGCCGGCCAGCAGGCCGCCGAGGGCCAATGATCCGGTGTCGCCCATGAAGATCTTCGCCGGGGGGGCGTTCCACCACAGAAACCCGATGCACCCACCGACCGCTGCGGCGGCCACCACGGCGACGTCGAGGGGATCGCGCACGGTGTAACAGCCGGGCACGGCCTGGATGGCGCAGTCCTGGGTGTACTGCCAGAACGCGACAATCACATAGGTTCCTAGCACCATCGCCGCAGCCCCCGCCGCCAGCCCGTCCACGCCATCGGCCAGGTTCACCGCGTTCGACCAGGCAGAGACCAGCAGGTAACTGAAGACCACGAATCCGACGACGCCGAAGGACACCACGGAGACATCCCGGACGAAGGACAGGTGGATTGAGGCCGGGGAGATGCCATCGCCGTCCCGGAAACCCATCGCCAGGATGCCGAACAACACTGCGGCGAGCAGCTGCCCGACCAGTTTGGCGGTCTTGTTCAGGCCCAGGTTGCGCTGCCGGCGAACCTTGATCAGGTCATCCAGGAAGCCGACCACCCCCAGCACTGTGGTGAGCAGCAGCACCAGCAGAGCTGACGCGGTCATGCTGTGCCGGGTGACGGTGAGGTGCGCGACCAGGTAACCGCTCCACATCGCCAGCAGGATGGCCACTCCCCCCATGGTGGGCGTGCCTCGCTTGATGTGGTGAGTTTGCGGTCCTTCCTGCCGGATCTCCTGGCCGAAACCCTGCCGGGTGAACAGTCGGATGAGGTAGGGCGTGAACAAAATGGAAGCGAGCAGGGCGATTCCGGAGGCGACCAGGATGGTGCTCATCTGTGCCTCCCCACGACCACCCGGTGGTCGAGTAAGTCGGCAAGCACGTCCGCGTCCACGAACGGGTGCTTGACGCCGCGCACCTCTTGAGTGGTCTCGTGGCCCTTCCCCGCGACGACCAGGGCATCCCCCGGGCGGGCCCGCGTGATGGCGTAGGCGATCGCCTTCGCCCGGTCGCCGATCTCCACAATCGACCCGGTGGCGCCCGCACGCGCACCGGCAAGGATGGCCGCCCGGATCACCGCCGGGTCCTCGGTGCGGGGGTTGTCGTCGGTGATTACCAGCAGATCGGCCCGGCGAGCCGCTTCGGCGCCCATCAGCGGGCGCTTGGTCGTGTCCCGGTCCCCACCACAGCCCAGTACCACCAGCAATCGCCCAGGGACCTGGGCTCGAACCGCGTCGAGCAGCGCGGCCACCGCAGCGGGCTTGTGTGCGTAGTCGACCAGTGCGAGGAAATCCTGGCCGCGGTTCACCCGCTGCATCCGACCGGGCACCTCGGCGGTGGCGATGCCCCGGGCCAACAACACCGGATCAGCCCCCGAGGTATGGCCAATGGCCAACGCAAGCAGCGCATTCGTCACATTGAACACGCCGGGCATCCGCAGCTTTAAGCGCTGGTCGAACCCGTCTGGGCCCACGGCGCGGAACGTCTGGTCGCCGCAGCGCCCGACAGTGATGTCCTGAGCGTGCCACGTGGCGTCGCCGCTCAGGGAGACCGTCGTGGTCGCGCCAGTGACCAGCCGCCGCCCCCAGGCGTCATCGCTGCACACCACCTCCGCGCTGGCCCGCCCGTCGAACAGCATCGCCTTGGCGGCGAAGTAGTCCTCAAGGTCGGTGTGGAAGTCCAGGTGATCCTGGGACAAGTTGGTGAACGCGCCGACCGCGAAGGTGGTACCGGTCACTCGGCCCAGCGCCAGTGCATGGCTGGAGACCTCGATGGGCACGTGAGTGATGCCGCGTTCGGCCATCAGCGCCAGCAGGGCCTGCAGGTCCGGGGCTTCCGGGGTGGTGAACGTGCTGGGCAGCAGCGCCTCGCCGATCCGCGCCTGCACGGTACCGAGCAGGCCGGTGCGCGCGCCCGCCGCGCGCAACCCCGCCTCGAGAAGGTATGCCGTGGTGGTCTTGCCGGCGGTGCCGGTGATCCCGAGCACCGCCAGCCGGGCGGAGGGGCCACCGAAGATCTGGGCCGACAGGGTGCCCAGTACCGACCGGGGGTCCGGATGCACCAGCACCGGAATCCCCGGCCGGTACCCGGTGGCGGCGCTCAGCGCCGGCGAGCGCGCACCCACGGGGTCAGTGAGCACCGCAACGGCCCCAGCGCTGATCGCGATGCCGGCGAAGTCGGCGCCATGCGGCCGGCCGGGTGACAGGCTGGGCAGCGCCGCGAACAGGTCGCCGGGAAGCACCTGTTGGGCACGCAGCGTAATACCCGTGACCAGCACCTGATCGCAGGCCCGATTCGGGTGCCCTAAGACGGTCGCGCCAGCAAGGGCGGCAAGTGCGGTCAGCGGAATCGGCGCGGTGCGCGACGGTCGCAGCGGCGTCTCGACCAACGAGGGAGTCACAGGAGCAGTCACGATCTGGGGTCGGGTGCGGGTGGAGCGGAAGACCAGCGGAAACGAAGGCTACCGGCGGCCAGCATCAGGGAAGGGTGAGGGTGGCGACGGGACTAGGTTCGGGAGACAGGGGGATCTGGTAGCGCCCCGCCAGATAGGAGGCGATGTCATGGAACAACGGCGCGGCGCTGCCGACAGCCGGGTTGTCGAGCATGATCCCGACGACGAAGCGCGGAGCGTCGGCAGGCAGGATGCCGGCGAAGGTGATCCAGTAGTTCGAGTTGCTGTAGCAGCCACAGCTGGGGTTGACCTGCTGCGCGGTGCCGGTCTTGGCCGAGATCTGGTACCCCTCTAGTGCCGCTTCCGGGCCAGTGCCGCGCTGTCCTGGTTCGTTCTGCACGACCGCTCGCAGCATGTCCCGCACCGTCCGGGCGGCCTGCGGGCTGACCACCCGGACACCGGCTGGTCGTGGGGTCGCGGTCCGGGTACCGTCCGGGTCGATCTCGGCGGTGACGATCCGCGGCGGGATGCGCACGCCGTCGTTGGCAATCGCCTGGTACATGCCGGCCATCTGCAGCACGGTCATCGACAGGCCTTGACCGATAGGGAGGTTGGCGAACGTGCTGCCCGACCACCGATCTCGGGGCGGCACCTGGCCCGCGCTTTCCCCGGGCAACCCCACGTTAGTGCGCTGGCCCAGACCCATTCGGGTGAGCATGTCCACAAAGCGGTCCTTACCCAGGCGTTGCGCGGTGAGCAAGACGCCGACGTTGGACGAGCGGGCCAGCACCCCGGTGAACGTGAGGTTCACGGTGCCGTGCGACCACGCGTCCCGGACGGTCCGGTCGGCAATTCGCAGTTCGCCGGGGACTTGCAGCACGGTGTCCGGCGTGACGACACCGTGCTCGATCGCCGCGGCGGCGGTGACCACCTTGTTCACCGAACCTGGTTCGAAGGGGGCTGAGACCGCCGGGTTGCCCAGCAACTCAGGGGTTGCCGCCGCGAGGTTGTTCGGGTCGAAGGTGACGTCATTGGCCATCGCGTAGACCTCGGCGGTACGCGCATCGAGCACCACTGCGCTGGCCCCTTTGGCATGGTATTTCCGCGCATAGTCGCCGAGCATTTGCGCCACGGTGAACTGCAGGTCGGAGTCCACGGTGAGCTCGAGGCCCGAACCCGGTACCGGCGACCGCTCGGCGCGCTCGCTGCCCGGGATGACCGCGTCCGAGCCCTCAGCGGTGTCCACCACCCGGCGGCCGTCCCGGCCAGCCAGCAGGGTGTCGGCATAGTTCTCCAGGCCGACCAGTCCCCGAACTTTGCGCTCGTCGGCCCGCCAGTTCGCCACCCCCAGGATGTTGGCTGCGAGCTCACCGCCGGGGTACTGCCGGATCTCCCGGTGCTCCGCGCTGATCTCGGGGAAATCCCGCTGGATCGCCCTAGCCTGGGCCGGCGTCACCAACGGTGCCAGCAATACTGTGGTGCGGTCGCTGCGCAGTTGGCTCAGGAGCTCCTGCTCGGACACCGGCGGCCCGAGCACCTGAGCGACCCGGCGGGCCATCGCCTGCTTGTGCGCGTCTGGATCGGCCCGCACCGCGCGCTGCTCGGCAGTGATCCGTTTCGGCTGAGCGTACAAAGCCTGGGCCGCCACGCTGAACGCCAGCGGCGTGCCGTTGCGGTCAGTGATAGTGCCGCGCTGCGCGGGCAGCGTCTGCACGGCGGTGCGTTGGTTCGCAGCCTGCGCGGACAGTTCCGCCGCCTGCAACCCCTGCACCGCGAGCAGTTTGAGTCCGGCGGCCACCAGCGCAAGCACGAGTACCACCCGACCCAGCCCCAACCGGCTGGGTAGCCCAGCTGCCCGCGAGCCGGGTCCCCGGCGGTGCCGAGGTACCCCGGTTGGCCGGGCAGTGGTCGCTGTGCTCAAGGCAGTACACCTAACGGGGCAGGTGCTACCGCAGGTGCAGGTCGTGCCGACGGCGGTGGAGCAGGTAATGCCCCTGGGGGGGCAGGGGCTAGAGCTGGTGGTGAGGCAGGTATTGCTGACGGCGGTGGAGCAGGTGCGGTAGCCCGCCGAGGCTGGCCGATCAGAACGACGGTGCCATCCGGGTGAACGATCAGCAGAGCCGGGTTCCCGGCCGGCACCATGCCCAGCTCGCGAGCCCGGCGAGCCAGCTCAGGTGCGGTCTCCAGAGTCGCTACCTCGCGGCTGAGGCCCTCTGAACGCTCGGCCAGGTTTCTGGCCAGCGTGCGAGCGCTCTGCAGGTGGTAGGAGTCAGCGGTGGCGGCCGTGGACAACCACAGCGTGGATACCAGCGCCACCCCCAGCAGCGCCATCACCAGCAGCACGAAGGGCGTCCGGCCGGCGTCCGTGCTGTCGGGTCCACGGTGGCGGGCCCCGGTGCGCTGGGCGCGCCGAGCGTAGGCGCGGGCGACGGCCGGGGAACGGCCTCCCGGCGCCCCGGTGTCCCGGCGGCGGGTAGGCGCGGTGGTCCTGCCCCGCATCGGGCTCGCGGTGCGGGTGGGAGCCGTCATGACGGCGCGATGCGCTGCGCGGCGCGCAGCCGCACCGACGCTGAGCGCGGGTTGGTCTCGGTCTCGTCCGGGCCAGCGCGCTCGGCGCCACGGGTCAGCGCGCGCAGCTGGGGTCCGTGATTTGGCAACTCGACGGGCAGGCCAACCGGGGTACGAGAGGTGCTCAGCTGGGCCAGCGCCCGTTTGACGATCCGGTCCTCCAGCGAGTGGTAGGACATCGCCACCAGCCGGCCGCCGAGGGCCAGCGCACCCAGCGCGGCGGGTATCGCCGAGCGCAGTGCCGCCAGCTCGCCGTTGACCTCGATCCGCAACGCTTGGAAGGTCCGCTTGGCGGGATGGCCACCGTGGCGGCGGGTGGCCGCCGGGACACTCTGATAGACGATCTCGACCAGCTGGGCGGTGGTGCTCAAGGGCCGTAGGGCCACGACCGCAGCGGCAATCCGGCTGGCGAAGCGTTCCTCGCCGTACTCCCGGAGCACCCGGGTGAGATCGGCCTGCGAGTAGCCGTTGAGCACGTCAGCCGCAGTCGGCCCGGTACTGGAATCCATGCGCATATCCAGCACGGCGTCGCGAGCGTAGGAGAAACCGCGTTGCGCGGCGTCAAGTTGCAGCGAGGACACCCCCAAGTCGAACAGCACACCATCAAGGCGCGGGATGCCAAGGCGCTGAAGAATCTGGGGCAGCTCGTCGTAGACCGCATGCAGCAGGTGAGTCCGCTCGGCGTACGCCGCCAGCCGGCGGCTGGCCACAGCGAGCGCTTGCGGGTCACGGTCGAGGCCGATCAAGGTGAGCGCAGGATGGGCGTCGAGCAGCGCGGCCGCGTGCCCACCGAGACCCACCGTGGCATCGAGTACCACGGCCGGGCGCTGCGCCAACGCCGGCCCGAGCAACTCAAGGCACCGGTGCAGCATGACTGGAGCATGCTCGGGTAACCCAGACGATGGCCCAAAAAATGACACAGGGTCACCAGGCGGGTGATCGGCCACCAGCAACCTCCCTCCGCTCACACCCACCTCCTTACGCGACTCGGAAAAACGCTGCGCGGTGCCGCCAGGTCTCCGCCCGGTAGCCAGATCCTGGCGCCGGGGAAGGTACGTCAGGGCTCTGCTGGTCCGTGTTGTTGCGCATCGCCGCCGATGTTGTTGAGCGGTTGTTGAGCACAGTCGATGCGCCTCCGGGCGGAGGCCTCGTGGCACCGGGTCACATCACGCCAGGCAGCACCTCCTCTTGCGCCTGGGAGTAGGCCTCCTCGTGGTCCTCCAGATAGCGCTGCCAAGCCGCGCTATCCCAGACCTCCAAACGGTTGATCGCTCCGATCACCGCGCAGTCCTTGCTCAGCCCGGCGTAGCGCCGCAGCTCCGCCGTGATCGAAATCCGGCCCTGCCCATCCGGGCGTTGCTCGTCGGTACCGGCGAACAGGTAACGCTGATAGGCCCGCACCGCCTCATTGGTGAACGGCGCCTGCGCCACCTTGCGAGCCATCTCCTCGAACTCAGCACGCGGAAAGAGGTAGAGGCAGTGGTCCTGTCCCTTGGTGACCATCAACCCCCCTGCGAGCGCATCACGAAACTTCGCCGGCAACGTCAACCGGCCCTTGTCGTCAAGCCGGGGCGTGTGCGTGCCCAGGAACACGCCACCCACCTCCCCAGCCAGCCCACCGGCCCCGTGAACCGACCACCAAGCACCCCTGCCGCTCCACTGCCAACCACCGTACCCCACTTTCCACCACTGTCAACGCGCGAACCCCCACGTGTTGCCGTCACCACCCCAATCTCCCCAGCTCAAGCCCAGTGGGGGAACCGCCCTGAATCCGTCACTTGCGCGCTCCCCAGACCACCCGGGCACGGTCTTATGGATGCTCAGGTGAGAGATGGTCTTGAGGACGGTGTGAAGTCCGCGCTGGACACGCCACCCCGGTGGCCCTACTGTCCGCCCTGCGGGCTATCCCGCCCGCGTGCCGGTCGGGGGAAGCCCGGGGCCGCAAAAGGTTCCACTTGGCGGTCGGTGGAGCCTTCGGATGCTGCAAAAAGTTCCGATTGGCGGTCAGCTTGTTGATCGACAGTGGCGCGATCTGCAGAGAAGCCGATGAGGGACGTGGAGTGACGCTGGGTCAAGCATCTGGCGGCTGATCCCCAACCACCTATGTGATCTTGAGACGGCCGTGCCGAAGTGCCCCGCTCGATACCTGTGAGCGGGGCACTTCGGTGTGTCGGTCAGTCGAATTCGCCCTTAGGGCTAATGCTCCTCGAAGCGGCGGCGGAACCGCTGCTCCATCCGTTGGGCCAGGGTGCTGCGCCCTTGCCCGGCAGATGATCGGTCCAACGATCCCGCGCCCCGGCCCTCGCCAGCAGAGCGGCGAGAGAAGATCGCGACGACGGCACCAGCGAACATCACCAAGAAGCCGAGAACGCTGACGACCGGGATCCCGACCGGACGGAAGGGGAGCACGACACCAGCGATCAGGAGCAGCAAACCCAGCACAAAAAGTGCGATTCCCTGGATTCGACGGCGGTGCGACCTGCTGCGCATCCGGGCGCCGCGGACGTTCGACGCGAACTTGGGGTCCTCTGCGTAGAGCGCGCGTTCGATCTGGTCGAGCAGACGCTGCTCGTGCTCGGAGAGTGGCATCGCTCCTCCTCCGGCACTCAAGGTTGTCGATAGGGCTTGTAGATAGGGGCTACCGCTGGTGTGTCCGACCCCGACGGTAGTACCTGGGGCCACTGGGCGCCTACCGTGGGCTCCTAGCGTCAGGATACGAGCCCGAGGCGGTATGGACTAGCCGATCTGGTTACCCAATCCAGTGGAGAACGGCGTTTCGCCGCATCCGGACCGCGCTGGCGTCTCCAGCAGGGTGGCGAGCCGCACGGCGCCACCGCCGAACCGGGACCGCGCGGCGTCCGCCGCATGTTCGGCGCCCGACCATTTCGCACGGGTCTCGCCGTTTCCCGTCCCTGGATGACTACCGCCACCGTCCAGAAGAGTGAGCTGCTCGGTCACCGGGCCTCGGACCAGCTGCTCTACCCGCACCCCCAGCAACCGCACCGTCGCCCCGAGGGGCAGGTTACCGTCCAGCAGGTCGACGGCCACCGCGAACACCCCGTGCACGGAGTCGGTCGGATCGGCCATGGTTCTGGAACGGGTGATGGTGGTGAAATCGGGGTAGCGGATTTTCACCGCGATGGTGCGCCCGCGCAGGCCGCGGCGACGTAGCGCAGCCGTGGCGCGATCGACCAGCCGCAGCAGCTCACGCCGCAACACCACCCGGTCAGCCACATCCTGGGCAAAGGTCTCCTCCGCTCCTACCGACTTTTCCGGCATGTCAGGCACCACTGGCCGCTCGTCCCGGCCGTTGGCGAGCGCATGCAAGTGCTGGGCGCACGCGACACCCACAGCGCGCCGCAAGGCAGGCAGTGGCGTGCTCGCGACGTCAGCCACGGTGGTGCAGCCCAGCCGATGCAGCGCCTGAGCGGTGCGCTGACCTACCCCCCACAGCGCGGACACCGGCAGTGGATGCAGGAATTCGAGCACACCATCGGCGGGTACCACGAGCAGTCCATCCGGCTTGGACCGCGCGGAGGCCAGCTTGGCGAGGAACTTGCTCGGAGCCACCCCCACCGAGCAGGTCACCTGGTGCGCGTCGTAGACCTGTCCACGGATCCACTCCCCGATTCCGGCCGGGCTCATGCCCAGCCTGCGCACTGACCCGCCGACGTCGAGGAAGGCCTCGTCCAGGCTCAGTGGCTCGACCAGCGGGGTGATCTCCCGGAACAGCGCCATCACCCCGATGGAGACCTCCGCGTAGCGGGGAAAATGCGGCGGTACGAACTCCGCTTGCGGACACAGCCGGCGGGCCTGCGCGACCGGCATCGCCGAGCGGACCCCGAACGCCCGGGCTTGGTAACTCGCCGAGAGCACGACGCCACGGTCCCCGGCCGGATTGCTGCCGCCGGCCACCACCACGGGCCGCCCGGCCAGCTCAGGACGCCGCTGAACCTCGACGGAGGCATAAAAGGCATCCATGTCGACGTGCAGCACGGGGCAGCCGCGATCGGCAGCACAACCAACGTCCATGACACCACCAAGATAGTCGAACTGGTGTTCGATGCCGTCCATGCTAGCCGGTTACCGCCGGGCCAGCGCGTGCAATCGGCTGGCGATGTCGCGCAGAGGGGCTCGTCCGGCCGCAGCCAGTTCCAGCTCAGCGAGCGCCTCGGCTGCCCCAGGATAAGCTTCCAGCACGCCACCAGGCACCAGGTCCGCAACCACCCCGTCGCCCTGTAACAGCTCGACACCCAACCCGCTGGCCGCGAGCAGCGCGATCAGACCACCGGTATCGAAGCGGCGCAGCACGGGGTCATCCCTCCCGAGCCTGCCATCTGGATCGTCGAGCACATGGCGAGCCTCAGCCAGCCGTCCGGCCAGCGCGCGAACCAACACCGCCGCGTACCGGTTGGCCACCAGGACCGATACCGCGCCGCCGGGGGCGGTGGCGTCGGCTAGCGCCCGCACTGCCCCGGCGGGATCCTCGACCACCTCGAGGAGGCCGTGCCCGAGCACGAGGTCGGCACTCGCTGTCCCCACCGTGTCGGCCAGCGAGTCGGCGTCTCCCTGCACCGGGCTCACCAGCTGCTGGACTCCGGCATCAGCGACCCGACGGTGCAGCGTAGCCAGTGCATTGGGGCTTGGTTCCACCACCGTCACCAGGCAGCCGGACCGGGCCAGCGGCACGGCCCAGACGCCGCTGCCACCGCCCACGTCCAGCACCCGAGGGGCGGCGCCGAGGCGCCGACGCGCCGCAGCGACCTCGGCCTCCAGCGCGCGGTGCACGGCGCAGGCTCGCATGGGCAGCACCTTAGAGGGTTCGACCGACGGGGCCCGGGGCGCCGGGGGAACGTCCAGGGAACACCGGCACCATAAGCTGCACCGGTGCGAACCGTGGCGGTGCTCGGCCTCAAGGGCGGGGTGGGCAAGACTTCCATCGTGCTCGGGCTGGCCGGGGCCGCCCTGCAGCGGAAGATCCGGACCTTGGTCGTGGACCTCGATCCGCAGGGCAATTGCACCAGCACCCTGGAGCCCGGCGAGACGAAGTCCACGCTGGCCGACGTCCTGGCTGAGCCAAAACGCTCGGTGCTCCGGAATGCGATCGCGCCCAGCGCATGGGGTGCCGGCCTGGATGTGCTGGTCGGCGGGGAGGAAGCCGAGCCGCACAACCGGCCAGACCCCGACCCCGCCGAGCTCGGGCGGTTGGACCACGCGCTGTCCACGCTGGACGCGATGGCCGACAATCCGCCGTATCGGCTGGTACTCCTGGACTGCCCGCCCTCGCTGGGCCAGCTGACCCGCTCGGCGTTGGTGGCCGCCGACCGGGCGCTGTTGGTCACCGAACCGACCATTTACGCGGTCGCTGGCGTGCAACGTGCTTTCGAGGCCGTGGCGCACGAGCGCGAGCACAACCCCGACCTGCATACGCTGGGCGTGGTGGTCAACCGGGTCCGGGTGCGCTCCAGCGAGCACAACTACCGGATCAACGAGCTCCGGGAGATCTTCGGACAACTGGTGCTCCCTACGGTGCTACCGGACCGCTCGGCGGTGCAACACGCGCAAGGCGCCGGGCTGCCAATCCAGCACTGGGGCACCCCGGGGGCCCGGGACGTCGCGGTAGCCCTCGACGTGCTGCTGGCCCGGATACTGCGCACCAGCCAGCTACGACGTCGCACTCCGACTGAGATGGCCCAGGTTTAAGGGGCTAAACGCCTATGGCTGGCTGTTTGGCGGCAAAACCTGGCGGGGTGAGGCGGGTTGCGCCGCCGGCTCGCCGGCGGTGACCTCACCTGCAGTCGGCGCCCCGCCCATTGAGGCGCGGATCTGCTCCAGGCGAGAACGGCCCGCCATGTCCAGCGAGGATTGCTGCACCTCAAGCATCCGGCCCTGTACGGAATTCTTGGCCAGCTCAGCGGAGCCGAGGGCATTGGCGTAACGGCGCTCGATCTTGTCCCGGACCGCATCAAGGGAGGGTGTGTTGCCTGGCGCGGTCAGCTCGCTCATGGACTGCAGCGAAGCGGAGACCTGCTCCTGCATCTTCGCCTGATCCAGCTGGGTGAGCAGCTTGGCCCGTTCGGCGAGTTTCTGCTGCAACATCCTCCCGTTGCGCTCGACTGCCTGCTTGGCTTGGCTCGCGGCTTGCAGCGCTTGGTCATGCGTGGACTTGAGGTCCTCCAAGGATTGCTCCGCAGCCACCAGCTGAGTAGCGAAGGACTCCGCATCCTCTTCGTACTGCTGCGCCTTGGCCGGATCGCCCTGGCTGCGCGCCTGGTCGGCGAGCACCAAGGCTTGCCGGGCCACGGATTGCAGCTTCTCGACCTCGCTGAGCTGACGGGTGAGCTTCATCTCCAGCTGCCGCTGGTTGCCGATGACAGCGGCAGCCTGCTGAGACAGCTTCTGGTGCCTGCGCTGCTCATCCTCCATGGCCTGCTGAATCTGTATCTTGGGATCAGCGTGCTCGTCGATCTTGGACGAGAACGAGGCCATGAGGTACTTCCAGGCCTTCACAATCGGGTTGGCCATCTCTTCCGCTGCCTCTCCTTATGACCAATCAGACCCGGCTTCATCGCACCTCACCAGCTCAGGCCGCGACCAGCTCCGCCGCAAGGGTGTCTGGCACCTCGGGCAGGTACACCGGACCGAGATCGTCGGCCACTCGCCGCAACAGCTCATCCAGCGGCAGGTCAAGTGCAACACAGATCGATGCGAGGAGTTCACTGGAGGGCTCCTTGCGGCCCCGCTCCACCTCGGAGAGATAACCCAGACTCACCCGGGCTACCCGGGACACCTCGCGCAGCGTGCGCCGCTGCGAGGTCCGCGTCCGGCGTAGCCGATCGCCGATGGCCTCCCGCAGCAGCGTCATCGCGTTTCCTCCCGAGTGTTGGCCGGCCTAGGATAACCGGCTTGCTTGCCCCCTACCGTACTCACCGGTCAGGGCAGCGCGACAGCTCGGCGCCCAGCAGCGCGCAGCCTCAGCGCGCGCGCCACATAGTCGATGCCGGTGACCACGGTGAGCGCCACCGCAACGCCCATTGCCGCCCAACGCAGCGGATGAGCTGCCAGCGGGACCGGCAGCACGTAGAGCTCGATCGCGATCACCTGCGCGAACGCCTTCAGTTTACCGCCCCTGCTGGCCGGGATCACCCCGTAGCGCAAGACCCAAAAGCGCAGCGCGGTAACACCCAACTCGCGCCCGGCTATCAGCATAGTGAGCCACCAAGCCAGATTGCCCAGCATGTTCAAGCCTACCAGCGCCGCCCCGATGAGTACCTTGTCCGCAATCGGATCGGCAATCGTGCCGAACTTGGTGATCAGACCACGCCGCCGAGCAAGGTCGCCATCGAGCCGGTCAGTGAGCGAGGCGACACCGAATACCACCGCCGCAGTGACCCGCCACGCCGGATCGCTACCACCCTTGGTGAACAAGGCGAGCACGAACACCGGCACAAGCGCCATCCGTGACATGGTCAGCAGGTTGGCCAGGTTCCACAGCGGGACTTTGATGACCGGCTGCGGGCTCACGGCACGCCGCCGGCCGGGGCGATCAGCTCCATCGGCTCGACAATCAGGTCGACACCCTCAGCGGCGACCACCCGGCAGCGCACCAGGTCGCCGAGCGCGAACGAGTGCGCTCCCGAGCCGGTGAGCATGCACTCGCCATCCACCTCGGGGGCTTGGTGCTCGGCGCGCCCCAGCGTCTGAGCTGATCCGTCCGTCTGAGCTGATCCGTCCGTCTCAGCGACGGCCTCCACCAGCACCTCCACGGTCTCCCCGATCCGTTCCTCGGCGCGCTGCGCGGTGAGCTGCTCGACCAGCCCACTGATCCGTGCGACCCGCTCGCCGATGGTGCTCTCGTCGTGCTGCCCAGGCAGGCCGGCGGCCTCGGTGCCGTCCTCGTCGGAGTAGCCGAAGACGCCCACTGCGTCCAGCCGTGCCTCAGTGAGAAAGCGCTCCAGCTCCGCGACGTCAGCGTCGGTCTCCCCCGGGAACCCGACGATCACGTTGCTGCGCGCTCCCGCAGTGGTAGCGTGGCGCCGGATCTGGTCCAGCAGGGCCAGGAAGGACTCTCGCGAGCCGAACCGGCGCATGCGGCGGAGCACCGGCTCGCTGGCGTGCTGAAAGGACAGGTCGAAGTAGTTGGCCACGCCGGGAGTGCCGGCGATCGTGGCCACCAGCGCTGGACGGGTCTCAGCCGGCTGCAGGTAGGACACCCGGGTGCGCACGATCCCAGGGATGGTGGCCAGCCGGCGCAGCAGTTCCTCCAAGGCGCCCGGGCGGCCCAGGTCCTTGCCGTACGACGTGGAGTTCTCGCTGACCAACACCAGCTCCCGCACCCCCGACCCGGCCAGCCACACCGCCTCGGCCAGCACGTCGACGACCGGGCGGGAAACGAACGAGCCGCGGAAGGAGGGAATGGCGCAGAACGCGCAACGCCGATCACAACCTGACGCGATCTTCAGGGGAGCGACCGGGGAGTTATCCAGCCGGCAGCGCGGCACTCGGGGGCCCCAGCCATGCCCGGGCAGCACGGGGCCGCCAGCAAGTGCCGCAGGCCGGGACGCCGGGGTGATCGGTAACAGGGTGCGGCGATCCACCGGCTGATGCGCGGGCACCGCCTGGCCGGCAAGCACGTCGCGCAGCCGGCCACCCAGCTCCGGGTACGCGTCGAAACCCAAGACCGCGTCGGCCTCGGGCAGGCTGCGCGCCAGTTCTGTGCCGTAGCGCTCAGCCAGGCAACCAACCGCAACGACCTTGGCGCCGGTGTCCGCAGCGGCCAGCAGGGTATCGATGGAGTCTTTCTTGGCCGCGGCGACGAAACCGCAGGTGTTGACCACCACCACGTCGGCCACGCCGCCGTCGGGGTCAACCAGCTCCCACCCATCCTCGGTCAGCCGGCCGGCCAGTTCCTCAGAGTCGACCTCATTTCGGGCGCAGCCCAACGTGATCAGGGCAGCGCGGGGAGCTGGCGGGGAGGCGGGCACCAGCTCAGCGTAACCGGCCGCCCGCCATAATCAGGCATACCAGCCCTGTGGCGCCCTGGCGGAAGAGGTGCGGTGGCCAGCGACCAGTACTGACCTTCACTCACGAAACGAGACCGATGCGCGACGCGAACATTGCCGGTGTCTCGGCCAGGTCTGCGGCGAGCAGCTGACGATCCACGCTGACCAGTGCAGCGCACGGAGCAGCACGTTTTGCGATAAGCAGCCCTGGTAACGGAGGTGGCGCAGACGTTTGTCGATCGCGCCGACGCTGGGCGGTCCGTTCTGTTCTATGGTCGGGCGACGGCCGTGTCCGCGAGTGCGTCTTGGGCATGCGAGACGGTCCGCACCACGGAAATCCAGAACACCAATGCGACGGTGTCCGCCACGGCGTCGATCCATCGGTAGATGACTTCGTTGCCACTGATGGGATCACCACGGACAAAGATGATGCTGGCGTTGCCAATCACCACCATCGCGGCGATCCACGTTCCCCACCACCACCTGGTCCTGGGCCCAGCGGAGTCACCGACTGTGCTTCGCCATACGTCGTCGATGACCTGTTTGGGAGCGTAGTAGCTGATTATGGGCACGATCCAACTCAGCCACACCCAGGGCTTCGACCATCGCTGCTGGTCAGGGGCGAGCAGGTCGGCATTGCGCCGCGCCCGTGACAGCCAAATTCCGGTAGCTACGTACGCCACGATCAAGACAAGCGGTGACAGCGTACCCAGAACGTCACTGGCCGTGACCCGGACTGGCGCACCGCTTGCGGTAGCTTCTCGATGAGCACGTGTCGCGGCAGCGGCCACAAGCCAGTCGATCCCTGTATATGCCACCGCCAGGCCGATGACTATCGTCCTCAGATATCCAGACCTGGCCGGACCCTCGGACGGTCGAGATGCGTCCAAAGTTCCCGTTAGCGGCGTGGGCGGTAGCTGTTCCGTCATCGTGTGAACTCCAGTCTACGTAGCTAGATGAAACCGCTTCTTCACTTCGTGTAGACGGGCGACTGCCCGATGCGAATCGTACATGACCCGCGACACACCCGAAATCGGTTTAAAATGCCAGTTCATGGGAGCGCTATACACAGCAGGATCGACCTTCATCGGATTCCCCTTCAGCGTGTGGTGGTGCACGAGGCAGTACTACCGCACGCGAGGAAAGGGTTACTATCTGGCATCGGCAGCCACCCTTGCTTTCGGGGGCATGGCTGCTGCGTTCGTCACCACGGTAGTTGGCATGATATCGCTCGGCAGTTCAACGTGGCCCGACACGTTGGTCGGCATGTCCATGCTGTCGATGTACTTGGTACCCGCGTTGGTGGTGACGGCACTGGTCACCTTGCTGCCACATCGCCCCCGTCGCGCTGGTCAGCGAAAATCTTCGTTCTTGTCTTCCTCGGCTTGCCGTGCGCTTGAGGTCGGGCTCGTGGTCGCGTGCATCGCCGTGGCTGGTCTCCAGACTCTCAGTACCACCGCAGAGGTCAACTACATCTCCGGTCACTCGCCGACGCCCCCTCACCTGACACCTGGGGAACTGGGAGGAATAATCGGAATCCTGGCATTTAGCGTGGCGGCCTTAGAGTTCGCCCGCCGTCGACTGGACGCGTCAGGGCTAGCGGAGACTATGACAGCGGACACCCGACCGGCTGTGTTGTACATACGCCCGTTCCGGCAAGAATCCGACCCCTTTTTCTATGTGCCACCGAATGAGTTGCCACGCTATACCCGCCGGGGAAGACCCGCGTCCTCGGTGACCTTTGAGCAGTATCTCGGAGCCGAATTCACCAGGCAGCTCGGCCCCTTCGTCGCGCTCGGCAACCCGCTCGATTCGGTGCCTCCGGAAGGCGCAGTACGCGATTACGCCCCGGATGAGGACTGGCAACACCACTTCCGCGCGCACGCGGGCGCCTCGGCAGCAATTGTGACGGAGAGCAGCCTCTCGGACAACCTGCACTGGGAGCTCGCCGAGATCATCCGCAAGAGCTGGCAACACAAGCTATTCTTCCTTACCGCCCCGGCGCCACCAACACGAGGTCGCGCCCGACGCCATCTCCTAGAAGCACTGCGTCGCTCAGTTAAAGACATACGGCCACGTCGCTGGGAACACTTCGCGGAGACGCTGAAGTCGATAGGACTATACGTACCACCCAGCCATCCGGGCCCAGGAAGCATTACGACCTTCGACACGGCTGGTCGCGCGGAGGTGCTAGTGAGCGGCGTTCGACAACCAGAGGAGTTCGTGACAGTGATTCGAACCCATTTAAGATCGCGGCGAGGACCGTCCTCAAGCAAGAACACAGTCAGGACTTCCTGGTCCACATTCCAGAGGGAAGCATCGCGACAACGTGAGACGGGAAACCAGCGTTAACCCGTCGACGGCCCCACCGCGATCACTGCCCTCTCCTTGTGAGGCGCGGAGGAATCAATTCGACCTGGCGGATCAGAGGTCGTTGTCCTGCTAGTTTCGGCGGGTGGTGTGGGTGCGAAAGGCGGTGATCCGCGCCCTCGTCTCGCTCCTGATCGGGCGTCGATAGTGGATTGCCGATCGAGGTCCTGGGAAAAGCTCCGGCGAAGTGCGAGACAGGTGAGACACTGGGACCTGATTCGGTCGCAGCGCCGAGCGAGCAGCACTGTCCTCGCCCCAGCCAGCGGGCATGCGCGTCATCGTGCCCAGTGGTGGACGGCATCCGAAGAAGGCCATCGCCGACGCATGTCGTGAAGCGCGTACACCACTTCACGGACCGTCACCAATACAAGGAGAACCGATGAGCAGCCACGAGTTCACCACCCCGGAGACCGTGGCCGGTAACGGGCGGCTGCACTTCGACCGGGCCGCCGACACCCTCTTTCAAACGCTGACCTCCGCCATCCGTGATGTCGAGTCCACCGGGCTGGCCGTGTGCGCAGTGGCCAGTGAGGATCTCGTCTCACTCAAGGACATCGCCGCCCGCACCGCACGCACCTACGAAAGCGCCCGGCTGCTGACCTCAGGCAAGCGCGGCCCGGGTGGATTCCCCCCGCCGATGACGACCGCCGACGGATGGTCGCTCTACTCGTGAGCCCAGGAGTAGGGTAGGAAGCTGGCGCGGTGGTCGTGACTCCGTTTCCAGCTTCCCCCCGTCAATCCGTGCATGAGGTTCTCCCTCACACGGCTTACCGACATCGTTCACCGTCAGGCATGCACAGTTCCGT
>JBATXM010000013.1:0-2004 GCA_049673305.1 Pseudonocardiaceae bacterium
AAGCATCACAACTCCGGGGGATCTTCGTAATGGACGGCGGTAGATAACCACATCCACCAGGCAGATCTCGGTCCCCGTCAGCCCCGTACAAGACGTTAAGGACGCCCTTCGGGCGGCTCAAGATAACGCAGTCCACCAGCCTGGGGTTGACCAGGATGGCCGATGCCTGCGGCATCTCCTACGACGTGCTGTCCTGGACCGCCGAGTGGTATGTGCGAGAGGAGACGCTGCGTGCGGCGAACCTGGCGATCATCGACTACCACGGCACGCTGCCGCTCACGCCGATTTTCGGCACCGGCACCCTGTCTTCCTCGGACGGGCAGCGGTTCCCCACCCGTGGTAAGTCGGTGACCGCCAGGGCTCTGAGCAGGTATTTCGCGGATGAGGGGCTGAGCACTTACACGCATGTGACTGATCAGCACACCACGTACGGCACGAAGATCATCGTGGCGACGAAGCGGGAGGCCCACTTCGTCCTTGACGAAATTCTCGGGAACGCGACCGACATTCCGATCACTGAACACGCGACGGACACGCACGGGGTGACGCTGGTCAACTTCGGGCTATTCGACCTGCTGGGGTTGCAGCTCTCGCCGCGTATCCGGGACCTCGGCAAGATCACCCTGTACCGAGCGGGGCCGAAATCCGAGGTGGAGTCGGAGTTCCCGCTGGCCGGGCCGCTGTTGACCCGGCGCGTCAACGTCGACCTGATTGCCGGCCACTACGACGACCTGCTGCGGCTGGCCGGGTCGCTGAAGTTCGGGCACGCCACCGCGTCCCTGCTGGTCGGGAAACTCTCGGCATCGAGCCGGCAGAACTCCCTGGCTGCGGCGTTGAAGGAGTACGGCGCGCTGCGCCGCACGATCTACGCCGCCCGCTACCTGTCCGATCCGGCCTATCGGCGCAAGATCTCTCGTCAGCTCAACAAGGGCGAGTCGCTGCACGCCCTGAAACGGGACCTGCTCTACGCCCACGAGGGCGCCATCCGCGCCCGCCACCTCGAACAGCAGACCGAGCAGGCGTGGTGCCTGACGCTGGTCACCAACGCCGTGATCGCCTGGACGACGGAGTATTACGGCTTGGCCGTGGACTCGATGCGCACCGCCGGGCGGCGCATCGACGACGAGGCCCTGGCCCACATCTCCCCGGCGCACAGTGAGAACATCAACTTCTTCGGTTCGATCGATGTCGACATCGAGGGCGAGTGGGCCCAGCTCGGACCGACTGGATACCGACCACTGCGGGTACGCGACACCTTGTTCTGACCGGCCGACGGCTTTCAGTGCGCACCGGTCAGTCGGGCCCTCACCTCGGGGTCCAGCGCGCTGGCCGCCTCGGCGAGCGCGTAGCGCTGGTCCGAGGTGAGCCGCAGTTCGCCGGCAAGATAGGTGACGACGTGGATCAGCGCGGCCGCGGCGAAGCCGGGGCCGGCGTTGCACAGGGCGTGGCGCATGGCCTCCAACTCGGCATGAGCGCGTTCCTTAAGTATCGCCGAGGTAAGCCCGAAAAGCCGCCAATAGTTGATCTTGAATGCTGCCGGCGTTGGCCGTCACCCATTCGGCCCAGTGTCATTGATGTTGACCGTCGTCTGGGCCGGGGTGGGTTGTGACCTCGATCGAGCGGACCGCGGTTCAAGCAGCTGATCACCGCGCATGAGTTGCATCTGTTCTTCGCGCCAACCCGGGAGGAGGCGGCGTGGGCGGCTGAGCGGATGGACTCCGACGGCCATCAGCTCGCGCTGCTGCTGGCGCTGAAGTCCTATCAGCGGGTGGGGCGGTTCCCGAAGCCGGAGGAGCATCCGGCGTGATCTGCTCCGGCTGACGCGTGGAGAAACCACGCGTCCACGCCGCGCACGTCCTCTTCCTCCGCGCCGACCAAGATCGTGCGCCGCGTGCGCAGGAGGGAGAAGCCGATGTAGATCGGGTTCTGCTGATGCGAGTAACTGTGCAGGAGATGGAGGTAGGTCCTTCGGAGCCGCTCTGCAGGGGGTGGCTTCAAACCACC
>JBATXM010000014.1:0-2375 GCA_049673305.1 Pseudonocardiaceae bacterium
TCGTCGGTGATCACCGGCGGCCGGCCGCCGTGGTTTCCCTTGCGGGCGGCGGCATTCAAGCCCTCCAGGGTGGCCTCGCGGATGTTCTCTCGTTCGGTCTCGGCCATCGCGGCGAAGAACGCGAACACGGGTCGCAGCATTAGTGGACTAAAAACCAACGTGATGGTCGGGTGGGTGGCTTCGCGGTGGTGGTCGTAGGGTCTGCGGGGTGCCGGTCCGGTTCCTGTCGGATGCGCAGCGTGAGCAGCTGTCGGGGTTTCCTGCGGAGCTCGATGATGAGGCTCTGGATCGTTTCTTCACGCTCAGCGGCGCTGAGGTGACCGAGGCCCGCCAGCGTCGTGGCGAGGGCAACCGTCTGGGTTGGTCGTTGCTGCTGTGCGGGTTACGGATGTTGGGGTTTTGTCCCGATGACGTGACCACAGCGCCGGCGGTGGCGGTGCGGTTCGTGGCCCGTCAGCTGGGCGTTGACCCAGGGGTGTTGACCGGTTACGGGAAGCGGGCTCAGACCCGTACCGATCATGTGAGCCAGGTGAAGGCGTTCTTTGGGTTCCGGTCGCCCACCGCCGCTGATTTGGGGGAGGTCCGGGACTGGCTGGCGGGTGAGGCGCTGGTTCAGGACCGCCCGGTGGTGCTGTTTCGCCTGGTCTGTGCGTGTCTACATGAGCTGCGTCTGGTCCGCCCGGGGTTGACGGTGATCGAGCAGTCCCTGGTGGGCACGGCACGGGAGGCAGCGCGGCGGGAGACGGCCGCCCGGGTGGCCGGGCTGTGCACCCCGCAGCGGTGTCGAGTGCTGGATGGCCTGCTGGAGGTTGATCCTGATCTCGGGGTGGCGAGGGCGAGCTGGTTGCGCCGGTTCGCGGTCCAGGCCGCTCCGAGCGCCATCCGCGAGGAGATGGACAAGCTGGTGTTCCTGCGTGAGTTGGGCGCCGGGGACTGGGACTTGGCGGTGTTGCCGGCCCAGCGGGTGACGACCCTGGCTCGCTGGGCCCAGGCGGCCTCGAACCAGGCCCTGGCCCAGTCCAGCCCGCAGCGCCGCTACCCAGCGTTGTTGGCTTTCGCCGCGCAGCGCCTGGTGGAGGTGACCGATGAGCTGGTGGAGTTGTTCGACAAGCTGTTGGGTGAGGCCAACGCCAAGGCCCGGCGTCGGCTGGGTGAGTACCAGCAGTCGATCGCCGCCGCGGCGAACGACAAGGTGCTGCTGCTCGCCGTGCTCGCCCGGGTACTGCTGGACCCCGACCTCGCGGACGCCGACCGGTTGGCGATCTTGTTCGAGGCCGTGCCCAAGGACCGGCTGGCAGCGGCGCTGGCCGACTGCGAGCGGATCGCCCGACCGGCCGACAACTCCCACCTCGACCTGCTCGGTGACCATTATTCCCGGCTTCGTCAGTGCGTGCCCCGCTTGCTGGAGGTGCTCACCTTCCGATCCCACCGCGACGCCGACGAGCTGCTGGCGGGCGTCGAGGTGCTCCGGGAGCTCAACCGGACCGGGCGTCGCAAGGTGTCCGGGGATGCACCGTTGACCTTCGTCCCCAAGTCCTGGATGCCGCTGGTCGGCTCCGGGCCCGACAAGGTGTCCCGCCGGTTCTGGGAGCTGGCCTTGTTGTGGCGGCTGCGCGACGGCCTGCGTTCAGGCGATGTGTGGGTCGAGGGTTCCCGGCGCTACGCCGATCCCGAGACCTACCTGCTGGATGAGACCAGCTGGGCCGCGATGCGCAGCGACTACTGCGCCGCTGTGGGGCGCCCTGACTCGGGCCGGGAACGGATCGCCCAGCTCGGTCGGGAACTCGACGAGGAGCTGGCCTCCTTCGCGGACATGCTCGCCCGGGAGGAGGGCCCGGTGCGCTTGGAAGGTGATCGCCTCGTGGTGGGTCGAGACACCGGCGATGACCTACCGGCCTCGGTGAAACGGACCAAGGCCCTGATCGGGGAGGTGTTCCCGCAGGTCGAGCTGTCCGAGGTGGTGATCGCCATCGACTCGACATGCGGATTCTCCCGGCACCTGCTCCACGCCGCCGGGACCAAGAGCCGCTCACCGGCGATGCTCATCCACCTCTACGCCGCCATCCTGGCCCAAGCCACCAACCTCGGGCCGGTAGCGATGGCCCGCGCTTCGGGCCTGTCCTATGACCAGGTCGCCCACGCCACCGCCTGGTACCTGCGCGAGGAAACCCTCACCCCCGCCATCGACGAGGTGATCAACTACCACCACCGGCTACCGGCCGCCCGGGCGTGGGGCGATGGGACGTTCGCCTCCTCCGACGGTCAACGCTTCCCCGTCCAGGTCAAGGCCGCCAACGCTGGGGCGCTGCCCCGCTACTTCGGGTTCGGTCGGGGCCTGTCGGTGCTCACCTCGGTGACTGATCACTACGCCACCT
>JBATXM010000015.1:0-11172 GCA_049673305.1 Pseudonocardiaceae bacterium
ACAACCCAGATGATCGAGGATCAAACACCCGAGATCGAGCCCGACACGCCGTCACGGATCACACATCACCATCCAAGATCAACTCTCTGCAACGGCCCAGCTCAACGGGACCCGTGAATGGACACCCCGTCGTCTCTTGCCGGAGTGCACGGGGGGTATACCCAAGTCGTGAGTTACGCGGGACGGAAGGTCGGTTTCCGCCACGCCTTCGTGCAGAATCTCCGCTGCGGCCACTACGAACTCGGGGTTGAGGAACCCACGCTGCTGCGGGTAGTGGCTGCCTTCATCGAGCTGGCCGTGGCGAACTGATCAAATCAGCGAGGCGGGGACCGCCTCGACGAGACTGACCAGGGCGGTACTTGGCACGATGCGGGTCAGTCGAAGCCCGGCACGGTCAAACAGCGTGCGGTACTCTGCCACGGTACGTTCGCGACCACCAGAGGTCATGATCAGCATTCCCAGATCCGTGAGTTTGGCCATTGACGGCGCTGCGTCTTCCGGCAGCACGGGCTCGACAAGCAACACGCAGCCCGTGTTGGCTATCGCCGTTCGACACCTGCCCAGGATCTGTACTGCGTGGTCATCGTCCCAGTTGTGGATGACGTTGCTCAGCAGGTAAGCATCGCCTCCTTCAGGTACAGAGTCGAAGAAGTCCCCGCTCACCATCTTGCAGCGGTCGAGGACCTGAGCACTGGAGATTACTTCCTCGGCACCAACGACGACTGCCGGCTTGTCGAACAACACTCCCTGAAGGTGTGGGTTAGCGGTCAGAATCGCGGCAAGCAGGCCACCACGCCCGCCACCAACATCCACCACCGTGCTGAAATTGGTGAAATCGTATGCTTGCACGATACTGACAGCCAGAGTCGTGGAAACCGCGCTCATTTCCGCATAAAAGAACGCCGCATCCTCGGGATGCTCCGCCAAGTAGTCGAAGATTTCCGTGCCATAGACCCGATCGAACGCCGATTCCCCAGTCTGGATAGTCTCATACAGGTCGGTCCATGGGTTACGCTGGAACGGCAAGCCGACCACCGTCATCATGCCCCGCAGCGAACCGGGGACGTCGCTGCGCAGTATCTCACCGAGCGGGGTCAGGGCGAACAGTCGATTCTCCACCTCCGTGACGACTCCGACATCACCGAGAGCTCGCAGCAGCCGATACAATGCCGGACCGTGGGCTCCTACCGCCTCCGCGATCTTTTCGACGTCGCGCGGGCCGGGCACCAGCGCGTCCGCAACTCCGAGCCTGGCGAACACACTGATCGCCTGGGAGACAAAAGCTCCGTTGACCAGCTGATGCAACGCGACCGCAGGGGGCGCCTCCGTTGGTGAGCCCGCTGGGACCGGTGTCTCGTCAACTGCCATCGTGACTTCTCCCACGTTGCTCGTCCTATGTTGCTCGCGACTGCACCAATGCGGACCGGATCTTCGCCCGGGTGACACGATCCCACGGTAGTGGCAAGATCAATCACCACAAATGGTCTGCAGGCCACGACTCGCCACGCGACAACGACCGGCAGCCACTTCATGGAAATCAAAACCACGGATCGCACGGCATCCCGGTCGGTGGCCGCGATCCACAGGATTACTAGCTGACCGGCCGGGACGGCGTAACCGCCGATCTCGGTGTCGGTCGTGGCGACCCCAGCCAGCCGGGGGAACGGCGATCGTAAGCGCAGGACCTTATCGTGTTGATGAGTTCCTTGCCTCGAATAGGAAAGTAGTGGCGTCCACGGTCTGCTGGCTGGCTTTGTGATCATCGTTCGCTGGTGTCGGCGGGGCGGGATTTGGGTCACGGCGGGTGAGCGGCCGTGACCGACAGGTGCCGTTCCCGTGCTAACTCGCACTGCCTCGCTCCAGCGCATCCGCTAGCCAGCGGGATAGTTTCGCTGGCGCCGGACGGCCTCGCCATGCCAGGTGGGCGTCAGGGCGGACCAACAGAAGGTCGGTCAGCCGTCCGTTGGCCGGTGCCAGCACGACTACATTTTTTTCGCCTAGTCGCTTTTCAGTCACAGCCGCGCTATCTTCGTTGCCCGGTCTGGCAAGCAATGCCCATCGGCCGTTAAGTGCTTCGTGTAATTGGGTGGGAGTTCCGTCGGTGTGCTGGCAGGCGATGTCGGGTACTCGTTCACCCGGCCGTGGTCCGTTGGAGAATCGTCCAGGCTTCGCCGCCAGCGGCCCACCCCGATAGTGAATTCCGAGCTGGGAAGAGTTGCGCCAGAGAAAGTTCTGCATCATCGGATGGTTCATCAACGGTAGTACCAGTCGATCGCGCAGCCGCCTGATGGTCGGCGTGGCAGCCATGACCAGGCGAGTGGTCACCGTGGTGGTGGCAGCAACCCCACTGGCAACCGGGCGACGTTCAGCCTGGTAGCTGTCGAGTAGCTGGTCATTAGCGCGGCCGCTGGCCACCAGGCCGAGCTTCCAGGCCAGATTCTCCGCGTCGCCAAGGCCTGTGTTCATACCCTGTCCACCGAAGGGATGGTGGATGGCTGCGGCATCTCCGGCGAGCAGCATTCGTCCGCGGCGGTAGGAATCGGCCAATCGGCGGTGGATGCGGAAGCTCGAGAGCCACTCGATCTTCTCGATCTCCTCTTCGCGGTAGATACTGCACTTGGTCAGCTGCCGATTGATCAGTGTCTGTACCTCATCCTCGTCCACGTCGTGGGTGATACCTACCGGGGCGGGGCCCATCACACGCCACCGGTTGGCTCCCGGTAGCGGACAGACACTGATCATGTCTCCACCGTCGGTCCAGCTCGTCGCCACTCGACGGTCAGTCTCCCAGTTAGCCAGTACATCGGCGAGGAGGAAGCACTCAGCAACTGTCGAGCCAGAAAAGCCGATACCGGCGAGCTTGCGAACCGTGCTGTGCGCGCCGTCGCAACCGATGAGCCAGTCCGCACGGACAGTTTCGCGGCCCTGTTTGGCATGCAGAGTCGCAGTGACCCCAGTGGTGTCCTGCTCGGCATCGACGAGCGTGCACCCCCAGTCCACCTGGCCGCCGACCTCAGTCAATCGACGGCGCAACTCGCCCTCAATCGCCGCCTGCGAGATCAGCAGCGGTGAACGGCCGGAAGCGGCGCCGATTCGCTCCAGCGGCATGGTGGAGACCAGACGGCGGTGAACGTATATCTTAAACTCATCCACCAGCATCGCCCGCTCCGGTAGGTCTCCAAGTGCCCCGAGGCGGATAAGAACCTCGACACCGCGTGGCTGCACACCCAACGCACGAGAAGTACCGATTGGTCCAGCGGCGCTATCCACAACCCGCACCGAGATGCCTTGGCGACGTAATCCACAGGCCAACCCGAGACCAGTCGGACCGGCGCCGATAATGAGCACAGTGGAATTCATCATGTTCCTCATTTTCTGTTCCAATAAGTACGCCGTCGAAGAACATAGTTTATCCGAAATAACCCGTGTTTCGGCTCAGATGAATACCCGTATCCGTCACGAAATATATGATCCACACCTAACAGTCGGCGTGGCTGCCGATCTGAAAAAAATATCGTGGCGAGGGCTGTTGCGCTCGTCGTGTCCTGTGCAAAGTCGAGCATTTTGTCGAAGAGGGATTTGTTTGACCGGAAACGTGTCCGACTTGTGACCTTCCCCCGTTTAGGGAATACTTGACTCGCCGAGGTGAAACCGGGGAACGCCCGTCTTTCCAGCACCATCACCGAGCGGCCATGTTTGGCAAGGGTCGCCGCGCAGACCGCGCCAGCCGATCTGCCACCGATGACGACCGCGTCGAGGGTGGTGTCGGCGCCATGGTTGTGTCTCCCTGCTGGCGAGCCGTGTTTGCCGGCACACCGGATCGGACCAGATGGAGCCTGCCGACGACGTCGATGGCACGACGAAACTGGAATTGGCGAAACGGCGGTCGGCTTGCCGCCGTCTGTCGAATCCCGGCTTCCGGCAAGTAACTCTAGATGAGTACCGGCAATGCGTCCAATGCTGTTTTCCAGTTTGGACCCACTGTCAAGTAATCGGACTTCAATTGCTCAAACCCGGTGCGCGTATAACGATCAGTTGGCGCGTGTTCGTGCAGTGAAATTGCCAGCCCGTGGGTGGCCGGTGGAGGGGAGATGCTACGCGGAAGATCTGACCTTGTCTAGGGTGTTTTCTTAGCCGACGAAACGTTGCCTGCGGAAACAAGCTGTATGCCGAGAGATCGTCGGTGTGTGGTCGCAAGCGCGACACTGTGGAGGTGACCGCAGTGGTCGAGGCGATCACTGAAGTCGCTGAGCTAAAGTCCAAGGTGCTGGGCGGGTTGTGCAGTTTAACCAGCACCATTCATGTGGCGTTTTATGTGTGAGCGTGAACAGGGGGATCGACGTTGTCTGGTAATGTCCTTTCGCTGTCGGCTGCTCAGCGTGAGATTTGGTTTGCGGAACAACGGTTGAACACGGCGAACCGGGTCTACAAGGTTGGTGAGTGTGTAGAGATTCATGGGCCGGTCGATCCAGTGTTGTTCGAGGCGGCGCTGCGGCGGGTCGTCGGGGAAGTCGACTCACTGCATGTCCGGTTCTCCGAGGACAGGGATGGGCTGCGGCAAGTTGTCGAGCCGTTGTCGGAGTGGCTGATGTCGATGGTCGATGTCAGCGAAGAACCCGATCCGCGCATGGCCGCAGAAGACTGGATAGCCGCCGATGTGGCCCGGCCGATGGATCTGACTCGCGGCCCGCTGTTCAGTTACGCATTGATCAATGTAGAGCCCGCCCGTTTCTTATGGTATCAGGGCTACCATCACATCGTGATGGACGGATTTAGTTTTTCCCTCGTGGCGCGACGGGTGGCTGAAATCTATACGGCGCTCGTCCAGGGGCTGACGTGTGATCAGAATGTGTTTGGTTCGCTGCGGCAGCTACTAGACAATGATTCGGATTACCGTGCTTCGGAGCAGTTTGCGAAGGATCGGAAATATTGGACAAGGCGTTTCGCTGATCGGCCAGAGCCGACCAGACTCGTTGGTCGATCCTCGGGGACACCCGAGAGTTTTGTGCACCAGACAACATTTTTGTCACCGTCTGGGGTGGATGGGTTGCGGGTAGCGGCGTGCCGGGCCGGGGTGCGGTGGTCCCGAATTGTGATCGCAGCGGCGGCGGTGTACGTGCATCGTCTCACGGGCGCACGGGATGTAGTTGTCGGTTTGCCGGTCACGGCTCGTCAGGATCCCGAGTTGAAACGCATACCGGGTATGGTGTCAAACGTGGTGCCGCTGCGGTTGTCGGTACGCTCGGACATGAGCCTTTCCCTCCTTATAAGGCAAGTGGCAGAGGAAGTCCGCGAGGTAGTAATACATCAACGCTATCGAGGTGAAGATCTCCACCGGGACCTTGGCCTGCGTGGTAACGTCGGGACATTTTTTGCGCCAATAATAAATATCATGCCTTTCGACTGCGATCTGCGCTTCGCCGGGTATCGTGCTACGCAGTGTAACCTTTCTGCTGGATTCATCGATCTGTCATTTGTCGTGCGGGGCATGAGGGATGGTTCAGGATTAAGGATCGATTTTGACGCGCACCCGGAAGTCTGCAGCACTGACAATTTAACCGCCCATCAGCAACGTTTCCTGAGTCTGTTGGAAGCCATTGTGGTCGCTGAACCGGACCAACCGATCAGCCGGATTGACCTGCTCACTCCCGAGGAACGCCACCGGCTGCTGGTGGAGTGCAACGACACCGCAGTCCCGGTTCCCGCTGTCAGCCTGCCGGTGTTGTTCCAAACACAGGTGCACGCCACACCGGACGCGGTCGCAGTGGTGTGCGGCGACACCACGCTGACCTACACGCAGCTCAACGTCAGGGCAAACCGGCTCGCGCACGCGTTGATCGCTAAGGGGGTGGGCCCGGAGCAGATCGTGGCGTTAGCACTGCCCCGCTCGGCGAACATGATCGTCGCGGTGTTGGCGGTCCTCAAAACGGGTGCCGCTTATCTCCCCGTGGACCCTGACTATCCACCCGAGCGTATGATCTTCATGCTCACCGACACGACACCCGCTTTGCTGCTCACCACCACCACGGTCAACCGTGTGCCCGATACCCCCGGGGTGTCGCGGCTGGTCGTTGATGCGCCCGACACGGTCACTGTCCTGGAGCACCAGCCCGACACGGATCCCACCGATACCCATCGCACTACTCCTCTGAATCCCACTCACCCCGCGTACCTCATCTACACTTCCGGGTCCACCGGCATCCCCAAAGCCGTGGTCATCTCCCATCACAGTGTGGTCAACCTGGTGGGCTGGGCAGTGTCGAGCTTCGGCTCCGCGCGACTGTCCCGAGTGTTGGCCTCGACATCGCTGACCTTCGACGTGTCCGTCTTTGAAATGTGGGGGCCGTTGGTGTGCGGTGGCACCGTGGAGGTGGTGCGGAATCTGCTGGCGCTCACCGAGCGCCAGCCAGCGAGGTGGAGCCTCATCAGCGCGGTGCCCTCGGCGTTGGCCCAGGTGTTGGCACACGGTGGGATGGACGTCACGGCCGATGTCGTGGTGCTGGCCGGGGAGGGCCTGGCCCAGCAGACCCTGCGCGGCATTCAGGCGGCGATCCCGGGCTGCCGGGTAGCCAACATCTATGGCCCGACCGAGACGACGGTATATGCCACCGCCTGGTACAGCGACACAACGGCCTCCAGTGCACCGCCGATCGGCCGACCGATCACCAACACCCAGGTGTACGTGCTCGACGCAGGCCTGCAACCGGTGCCGTCCGGGGTGGTGGGTGAGTTGTATATCGGTGGGGCGGGGTTGGCGTGGGGGTATCTAGGTCGGCCTGGTTTAACGGCGCAACGATTCGTGGCGGACCCATTCGGCACGCCGGGTGGGCGGTTGTATCGGACCGGGGATCTGGTTCGCTGGAACACCGAGGAAAACTTGGTGTTTGTGGGCCGGGTGGATGATCAGGTCAAGATCCGGGGGTTCCGGATCGAGCTGGGTGAGATCGAGACGGTGTTGGCCGGGCATCCTGAGGTCGCGCGGGTGGCAGTGATCGCGCGCCAGGACCGGCCTGAGGACTTGCGATTGGTCGCTTATGTGGTGGCGGATAGCGCTGGCCGAGTCCGTAACGAGCAGGTGGAACGGGACCAGGTTGGTGAGTGGGCGCAAATTTATGACTCGCTGCACGCGGCGCCGGATTCACCAGTGTTCGGGGAGGATTTTACCGGGTGGAACAGTAGCTATGACAGTCACCCGATCCCGGTGGCGCAGATGCGGGAGTGGCGGGAGCAGACCGTGGCGCGGATCGGGTCACTGTGCCCCCGGCGGGTGTTGGAGATCGGGGTGGGGACGGGGTTGTTATTGTCCCAGCTCGCGCCACTGTGTGAGAGCTATTGGGCCACCGATTTCTCGGGTAGTGTGATCGACGCCCTTGCCGGGCACATCGAGCGGGATCCTGAGTTGGCCGGGCGAGTGGTGCTGCGCACCCAACCCGCGCATGATGTTAAGGGGTTGCCGGTCGGGTTATTCGACACCGTGATCCTCAACTCCGTGGTGCAGTATTTCCCTACCACCGACTATTTGGTTGAGGTGCTCGAACGGGTGCTGGGTCTGGTTGCCCCGGGCGGGGCGGTGTTTCTGGGTGACGTGCGCAACCTGCGGCTACTACGCCCGTTGGTCACCGCCGTGGCGCTGCACCGGGCCGATCCCACGACTGACCTGGCGGCACTGCGCCGGGCGATCGAACAAGCCATCCGAGCGGAAAAAGAACTGCTAGTAGACCCCGAGTTCTTCCCCGCGTGGGGCCGCACCGTCAGCGACATCGGTGCGGTAGACGTTCGGACCAAACACGGTCGGTATCACAACGAGTTGACCCGCTACCGCTATGACGTGGTGCTGCACAAACACCCGATCACCCCGTTACCGCTGGACCAAGCCCCACAGGTGGGCTGGGGTCACCAGATCAGCGACCTGCCCACGTTAACCGATTATCTGAGCACACAACGCCCGGAGCTGGTGCGCGTCACCGGGGTGCCCAACACCCGCCTCACCCATGAGGTCGCCCGCACGCGAGCGGTCCAGGTCGGCAGCCCGCTGGCCGAGCTGCTCAAACAGCTGCGCACCGCCGACGCCGACCCGGTACCGCTGGACGCCGAGGAATCCGCGGCGCTCGACCCGGAGGCGCTGCAGGAGCTGGGTGAGCGGTATGGCTACTGGGTCGGCATCACCTGGTCAGCGACCATCCCTGAGGCCTTGGACGTCGTGTTCGCTGATGCCACCCAGACCATGACAGCCGTTCCCACCGGCCTGTACCAGCCCACCAGCATCGACCAGACACCACTGTCCTCATGGACGAACAACCCCACCGCAACTCGGGGTACCGGTGCGCTGATCAGCGGGCTGCGGGAGTTTGCGCGGGCGCGGTTGCCGGAGTATATGGTGCCCGCAGTGGTGGTCGTGCTTGATGCGTTGCCATTGACACCGAATGGAAAACTGAACCGTAACGTGCTACCCGCCCCCGAATTCGGGTCGGTCGGGGCCGGCCGGGCGCCCAGGACACCACAGGAACAGCTGCTCGCTGAGTTGTTCGCTGAAGTACTAGGCCTAGTCGGTGTCGGTATTGATGATGACTTTTTTGATCTGGGTGGGCACTCACTGCTCGCGGCTCGCCTAATCACCCGGATCCGCGACACCTTCGGGGTCGAGCTGGGATTGCGGACCCTGTTCGAGGCCTCGACTCCAGCCGGGGTGGCCGCGCGGCTCCACGTGGATGATCCAAGGGACGCCTTCGAGGTGATCCTGCCGTTCAGACCCCAAGGCCGCCGCTCACCACTGTTCTGCATCCACCCTGGTGGAGGAATCAGCTGGTCCTACTGCGGGCTGATCAAACACCTTGGCCCGGACCATCCGATCTATGGAGTGCAGGCGCGTAGCCTCGCTCGGCCAGAGCCACGTCCGACCACCGTTGAGCAGATGGCGGCCGACTATGCCGATCAAATACATATTATCCAACCCATCGGGCCGTATTGTCTTCTCGGCTGGTCCTTCGGAGGCATCGTCGCTCATGCCGTCGCTACCGAGTTTCAACAGCGTGGCAAGCAGGTCGCTCTTCTGGCGGTACTCGATACGTACCCGGCTTGCGGACAGCTGTCGCATGAGGATGTGCCTGAACTCGACGAACGGGACATGCTTATAGGCATGCTCGATGCGCTCGGTTACGACGTGAAGAGCCTGAAAGGAAAACCGTTGACGTTCGCCCAGGCCGTGGAGATTTTCCGTCGTAGCCAAGACAGCGTATGGGCAAGTTTCGAAGAGTTTCACCTTTCCGCCGTCGCGAAGATCTTAACCAACAACTCCCATATCATGATTGACTTCACTCCGGGTCAATTCCATGGAGACTTATTACTGCTCACCTCGACAATCCGCGAACCGACAATCTATCAACCGAAAATCCCTCAGCCCGAGGACGCACCCACGCCTGAGGCGTGGAAGCCATATATTGACGGCACAATCGAAATCCACGCCATCGACGGCAGGCACGATCGCATGATGCAGTCAGGGGCGCTCGCCCAGATCGGGCCGATACTAGCAGCCAAACTCGAAAAAATCACTGATAACACATCGTTATCCCACCGGAAATAGTAAGTGGTCGAAACGGAATAAATTATCAATTTCGAAGCACCTCACTCTGCGACCTGCGGCGATGATACTCTTCCGATTTGTCCCGCTCTCCGCCACTCTGGCCGGATCATGCTGGGCTACCCGGCGCGGCCGAATGTGATCGACGCCCCTGCCATTAGACGCCCGGGCCCACGACCGTGAACTGTCCAGGGTTCGCGATCAAGCTCGCGATGCTGCGGGGTGCGCCCCGACGCCGTGCAGGGGGCCGGGGCGCACCTGGAGTTTGCAATCTTGGAGGCAGATGGTTGGTGGTGACTTGGTCGGGTTCTCGGTCGGAGGATTTATTGGGTGTGGGGTCGCTTGCGGGTGGTGAGGATGGCCCGTAGTTCGGCCCGTTGGCCCTCGGTCAGTACTGGTTCGGTCGTCATTATCGTGACGTTGGCTGATTGCTTGGGTGATGTCCTCGGCGCGGACCACGCTGTGGCCATGGGATTTGCCGATCTCGATGCCTTCGTCGGCCAGCGCGGTTTTGAGGTCGGAGGAACTCCAGCCTTCGTAGGTGGCGGGGTTGAGTTCGGCCAGTCGGGTGAGGACGACTTGGGTTCGTACCCGACGTTCTCCGCGAAGTACCTGGTGGATGTTGGTTAGGTGATCCACCGGTATCGGTTCGTCGGTGGTGTTCTTCGGGGCCCGGTGGACGGCGCGGCCGTGCTTGGCCATCAGGTGCTGTCCCGGGCATCCCGGCGCGGGGCCTCGGTGGACGGCGGGAATTTTCTCTATCTCGGACGGCCCCGGCGGCTCGTCCTCGTCAAGGACGCCGACGAAGACACAGAGCTCGTCCTTGCAGTGGCTGACCTGGGTTCTTGTCCTAGATTGACGCGTGTCGCCACCATCGGCGCTCTCAGCGTGGTGTCGGAGCGCCGGAAGTCTTGACGCCACGTTCGAGCGGTGCGGCCCCATGAACAGCTCCTCGGTGGCGTCCTTGAGTGCTGTCATGTCAAGAAATATATGTAGGAGGGAACATCTTCGTGGCTATCGACGTTGGCAAGAGTGTCACAGCACTGCTACAGTAGTGCGTACAGATCGCGTCATAGACGACGCAGAGAAGGGAGAGATCACGATGCTGATGCGTACTGACCCGTTTCGGGAACTGGACCGGCTGACCCAGTCCCTGTTCGGCGCCAACGGCACCAGGTCGCACCCGGCGATCATGCCCATGGACGCATACCGTGATAACGGGCAGTTCGTCGTGCACTTCGATCTGCCTGGAGTAGACCCGTCCTCGATTGACCTCAACGTCGAGCGCAACGTGCTCACCGTCCAGGCCGAGCGCAAGCCGACCTACGGCGAGGACGTCCAGTTGCAGGCCTCCGAGCGGCCCCGTGGGGTGTTCAGTCGTCAATTGTTCCTCGGCGACACTCTCGACACTGACCGTGTCGAGGCGAGCTACGACGCCGGGGTGTTGACCCTGCGTATCCCTGTCGCGGAGAAGGCCCAGCCCCGCAAGATTGAGATCACTGGGACCGGCGCGCCCAAGGAGATCAACGTCTGACCGACCCGCGGGCCACGTTGGTGCTCTCTTGTCGGGGGTGCCCCCACGGAACGTTCCGTGG
>JBATXM010000016.1:0-2513 GCA_049673305.1 Pseudonocardiaceae bacterium
GGCCTGTGACGAGGATGCGTACAGGATCCTGAGCACTCCTGGTCAAGCGGTCTCGGGCGTTGATGATCAGAATCTCCGGGTGCTGGGAAGAGCCAGGCGATGGCAGCGGCCAGAACGTGTCACTGCCATGTCCGCCACGAGTGGTGTTTGCCCAGCTCAGGTGCCGTGCTGTCGCACAGAATTAGGTCACCGGTCGTCACAGATTTCGGCTTCCGACATGTCCGCCGCGACTGCTGTCTACGCCCCCGATCAGCCGCGACTCAGGATCGTGTTCCGATCCTCGTTCTAGCGTGAATTGCACTGGATGCGATTTCAGGTCGGTTTGAGATTTATCCGCCGGTGATCTCGTCATCCAGCCGTTGGCCTGCCGGTTTCGGAGCTGCTCCGGGTAGCGGAGGGTAGCAAGGTTGGTCCTTGGCCTCCTGAGTGCCCGGTGTCACGAGTGCCGTTGACCAGCCCCAATACACCCCTGGTCGTGCTAGATGCGATGATGCCGCATTCGATGCGATCAACGGAGGGTGACTGTTCGTGGGTGGGGAGAGGGTCGCGCCAGGCTCGGCGGGGCTACAGCTGGCGGCTGGGGTGGGGTTGTTGCGGCCGGAGGAGCAGGTGTTCACCGCGATGCTGGACGGTTGGCGTAACCAGCAGCTGGCGCGGAACTTGGCGTTGTCCACCATCAATGGGCGGGAGAAGACCGTGGCCGCCTTCGCCGGGCACGCGGACGCGTTCCCGTGGCTGTGGACTCCGACGATGGTTGATGAGTGGCTCGGTGATCTCCGTGCGGTGCGGCACCTGAAGCGCTCGACGCTGCGCGCCTACCAGGAGGCGGTGCGATCGTTCTGCCACTACATCACCGACCCGGCCTACGCGTGGCCCTCGGTGTGCGAGCAGCGGTTCGGCACCCACCCCATCCAGGTCGTGCACGAGTGGAACACCGCGGTGCACGTCCAGGACGCTGAGGCCGACCCCGGCAAGCGGGCGTTGACCCTCGCCGAACTGGAGGCGTTGTTCGACCACGCTGACGTTCAGGTCGCCCGGGTCCGCACGGCCGGGCGGAAGGGCTGGTTGCCGGCGTTCCGCGACGCCGCCCTGTTCAAGATCGCTTACGGATACGGGCTACGGCGCAACGAGGTCCGGATGCTCGACACGGTTGACTTCGGGCGCAACCCGCACGGGCCCAAGTATGGCGACTACGGGCTGGTCTACGTCCGTCACGGCAAGGCCAAGAAGGGCTCGGCGCCGAAACGGCGCAGCGTGCTGACCGTATGGGACTGGACCCCGGGGATCATCGAGCAGTGGATCACCGAGGTCCGCCCGGCGTTCGGTCGCGCCGACAGCCCGGCGTTGTGGCCCTCCGAGCGGGCCGACCGGGTGGCGCTCAGCGCGCTCAACGCCCGCTTCGCCACCTACCGCGACGCCATCGGTCTGGACCGGAACTTAGATTTCCACTCATTCCGTAGGTCGTATGTCACTCACCTGATCGAGGCCGGCTATGACGCCCGATTCGTTCAGGAGCAAGCGGGTCATGACCACGCGAGCACGACCTCGATCTACACGTGCGTGTCCTCGGACTACCGCACCCGCACCCTGCGCCGGGCCCTGGACGAGACGCTGAACGCCGCACTCCGACCCACCGGGAGGCCCCGATGAAACGACAGGTCAGCTACAAGTGGCGGCTTCGTGAGGTGATGGCCGTGCACGGCATGTTCTCCACCACCGAACTGGTTGCCCCGCTGCGCGAGCGGGGTATCAACCTGTCGGTGTCGCAGGTCCACCGGCTCGCGACCGGCACCCCGGAGCGGCTGTCGCTGCCGGTGCTGGCCGCGCTGTGCGACATCTTCGACGCCACCCCGGCCGATCTGATCGCCACCAAAGCCGAGAACGCCACCACGCGCAAGACCGCCACCGACGACGCCGTGGTCGACCTGGCCGCGGTCCGCCCGAAGCGGGTGCGACTGCGGCCGGAAAGATGACCACCAGAGCCGGCAACACGCGCGAGCGAGGGCCACACCAGCGGTCACGCATCCGCGACTGCGTGCGTTGCCGGCGCTCAGTCGAGCCCACCGCGAACTGGGAAGGACCGATCTGCCGCTCGTGCCACACACGGGCGGTCCGCACCTGGGGCCGCTGCCCAGACTGCGACACCCAGCGCCTGCTCCCGGGGCGTCGGGCAGACGGGACGTCGATCTGCCGGGATTGCGCGGGCATCACCCGAGACTTCGCCTGCGCCCGGTGCGGCGTCGAGGGCTACCTCCTCAAGGGCCGGCTCTGCGCGCGCTGCACCCTGGCCGACAAGCTCACCGCGCTTCTCGACGACGGCACCGGAGGAGTCCGGACAGAACTGGTGCCGCTGATGGAGGGAGTGCTGGCCACCGACCATCCCACCAGCGGGTAACGCCGAGATACGGGTAATCGGGACCGTGAGCGAGGTAAGTGCTGTTCAGCGGTCGGCGGGGAGCAGCTCAGCGTCAGACAGCGCTGATCAGTCGTAGCCTTCGCCCGCGCCCACGACA
>JBATXM010000017.1:0-14845 GCA_049673305.1 Pseudonocardiaceae bacterium
GGACCGGAACGTCGGGCTGGAAAATGGCTTTGAACACGCTGGTCGTCCTCTTCCCAGGACGACTGCCTCTGTGATAAGGTAATGCCATCAGTCATCCGTGGCTTACACGGAAAAAATGACAGGCTCCCCGGCGATCTCACGGCACCACTTCTCCACCCGGAGTTGGGCATCAGCCAGGTCCACGAACTCCTCACCGGCGAAGAAGTTCCCCCGCACATACTGCACAGCGCGCTCCACCCGTGGCTTGTCTTTCGGGCTGCGGACCCTCGCGGCGTCGGTGGCGAACCCGCAGTGCTGGGTGTAGTCCAGCCACCCGACGGTGAACCGCGGATTGACCGCATCCGCGTCAGCGACGATCGCCGAGGCGTTGTCGGGCACCAGCACCCGGAACACACCACCGAAAAACCGCCACGCCGCCTCGCACCCCTCGACCACCGCGAGAAGGGTCTGGGAGAAGGTCAACCACACGAACATGTGCCGGGAGCAGACCGCAGTGAAGATCAACGCTTGGGTGACCCGCCGCCGACCCGAGCCCGGGTCATAGACCAAGCCCATCTTGGCGAAGTCGATCTGGCACTCCACCCCCGGCGCACCGTCGGCGACCCGCACCGTGGTGGCGCCACCACGACCGAACCCGCACCGCTGGGTACAGAACCGGTGCAGCGTCCGATACGGCGCCAGTACACCCCGCCGCGCGAGCAGATCAGCGATCTTGACCACCGACAGGTCCTTGCCGACCCACTCGGTGATCCGCTCCCGCTCGGCCTCCAGCGCCTCCCATGCCTGGCCGTGACCACCGGCGCGGACCGGCCGCACGGCCGCCACTACCTGGCCGATCACCTCGTCACTCAACTGGGCGAGGCCACCCTCGCGACACACCCCGGCCGCCTCGGCGGCGGCCACATACCGGCGAGCGGTCTTGCGGTCCACCCCCGCCCGCCCGGCCACCGTACGCAACCCCCCACCGCCCAGCCAACCCCGCAACACCTCACGTACCTCAATCATCGAGACCTCCCGAAACGCCATCTACCGAACCCCCACGTCGCATGACATGGACAGATCGGATACAGGAAGTGATCAACCCCCACGGCACGACACGCCGGGCGGTCCCAGCACTGGCAACCAGGTGGTCCCATCCTCGTGGCAGAAAACCGCTCAGGGCGGTCCCATGATCGTGGCGGGCGACATTCCTTGATCGCCACGGTAAAGACGGGCTCACGGTTCGGTGGCGCCGGGGTGATCGGGTGGCTTACGTGTTGGACGGTCAGCGGATAGGCGATCATGGGATGGCCGACGTCCTGGGAACCATCCCCGTTGTGCCGACTGGTTGGACTGATCTTGCTGAGATCCGGTCGCTGGGGCAGCGATGGGCGCGGGGACGGTGAGTGCAGGCGTGCTCCTACGACCCCGTCAGCTAACTGTGATCGTTTTCACGCCCCAGCCGGTGTAGACCTCCGGTGTGGTGGTCACCACGGGTCGTCCCGTGGGCCAGTCAGCCGTGGGCTGGCCCACGTCGATCGCCTGAGCGCTTCGCCAATCGACTCCGGCGGCAATGAAGCCACGCACAACGCGGGAGCGTAGACGTAGCGACCAGGTTGCGCATGGGCCTGCGCGACCAATCCGGCCAACAGCCGGTTCCCGGCGCCCAGCGTGAGCAGGGCGGTGTGGTCGAACACCACCGCGACCAACGGCGCAGTCACCGCCGAGGACGAGGAACCCGCGCCGCCTCGCTGATCGAGGACGGTGATCGACCGGCCTCCAGCTCTCGCCAGAACCGCTCACCCGCACGGACATCGCTCTCAACGAGATCAGGACACACCTGCTCGCGCAGATACGCCATAGCCGCCACGTTCAGTGGCCAACAGGACATGATCGCTGTTTGGGTGCGTGGGACGACAAGGATTGTCGCTGAACGCACACAGAAAGCGATCATGGGGTCTGAGGTGCAGCCCACAGCCCCGCTGACGATGACGCCAAACTAGGCGCGCACTGGCAGTCGGTAGGTCAACTGGCGTCGGTCTGTGGCCAGTACTGCCCGGCTGAACTCGATGGGTCGCGCGGGTGCTGCCATACCTGCACGGCTATGGCCTGACCACAGTGGAGCTGGAGATCTCCGAGGCCCCGGGCACCTCGGCCACCACTCGCTTCGACTTCACCTGACGCGATCACCATGAAGGGAAGCACGAATGCGCTACCGAGCCTGCGTCGATGTCCACCTGATCTTGCGGCATGGCGAGGAGATCCTGCTCGGCCAGCGCCAGAACACCGGCTTCGCCGACGGTAGCTGGCACCTGCCCAGCGGTCATACCGAGGACGGCGAGTCCGCCACCATCGCGCTGATCAGGGAAGCCAACGAAGAGATCGGCGTGCGTATTGACCCCGCCGAGGTCCGGTTCGGGCATCTGATGCACCACCGCACCGACTCCGGACGCATCGCCCTGTTCTACGAGGTGACCCGCTGGGACTGACCCCAGCCCTACCGCTCCCGAATTCGACAGCAGAGCTGTCCGAAGTGATCCAAACAGCGCTCCTGCCGAGTTCGGGAGACTGAGAGCAGCCTGAGGCTGGTTACCAGATCCTGGTCAGTCGGAGCCGTTGCCGGCGATGGACTTCGAGACCGTCATCAGGAACTCGATGTTGGTTCGGGTCTTGCGCAGGCGATCCAGCACCAGGTCGATGGCCTGCTGGGACTCCAGCCCAGAAAGCACTCGCCGCAGCTTGTGGTGGATGGCCAGCTCGTCGGGCGACAGCAGCAGCTCCTCCTTGCGGGTACCGGACTGGTTGATGTCGACAGCCGGGAAGGTTCGCTTGTCGGCGATCTTGCGGTCGAGCTTGAGCTCGGCGTTCCCGGTTCCCTTGAATTCCTCGAAGATCACTGTGTCCATCGTCGACCCGGTCTCCACCAGCGCGGTCGCGAAGATGGTCAGCGAGCCGCCATCCTCGATGTTGCGGGCCGCGCCCAGGAACCGCTTCGGCGGGTAGAGCGCGGTGGAATCCACCCCACCAGACAGGATCCGGCCGGATGCCGGTGCCGCCAGGTTGTAGGCCCGGCCCAGCCGGGTGATGGAATCCAGCAGCACGACCACGTCGTGGCCCATCTCCACCAGCCGCTTGGCCCGCTCGATGGCCAACTCGGAGATCGTGGTGTGGTCCGAGGGCGGGCGGTCAAAAGTCGAGGCAATGACCTCGCCTTTCACCGAGCGCTGCATGTCGGTGACCTCCTCGGGTCGCTCATCGACGAGCACGACCATGAGGTGGCATTCCGGGTTGTTGGTAGTGATCGCATTGGCGATTGCCTGCAGGATCATCGTCTTACCCGCTTTGGGTGGCGAGACGATGAGCGCCCGCTGCCCCTTGCCGATCGGCGCGATCAAGTCGATCACCCGGGTCGTCATCACGCCCTGCTCGGTCTCCAGCCGCAACCGGTCGTTCGGGTACAGCGGGGTGAGCTTGGTGAACTCCGGGCGCTGCTTGGCCTGCTCGATGTTCAGGCCGTTGATGGTGTCGACCCGAACCAGCGGGTTGAACTTCTGGCGCTGCTGCTCGTTGTCACGAGGTTGGCGCACCGCTCCAGTGATCGCGTCACCTCGGCGTAGCCAGTACTTGCGGACCAGCGACAGTGACACGTACACATCGTTGGGCCCGGAAAGGTAGCCCGAGGTACGGACGAACGCGTAATTGTCCAACACGTCGAGAATCCCGGCGACGGGCAGCAACACGTCGTCCTCGCGGACTTCCAGCTCACCACCGTCTCGGCGGTCGCTGCTGCGGTCGTTAACCCGGTCACTGCTGCGGTCGCTACCGCGGTCGCCGGGGCGGTCACTCCGAGTGCGGCGGTTGCGGTCGCGGAAACGCCGGCCCCGACGGCGACTGGCCTCATCGTCATCGTCGCGCGGACCGGTCTGGCCAGCCACATTCTGACTGCCGTTCTGGCCAGCCAGGGCCTGATCACCCGGGGTCTGATGGTTCTGGGTCTGATGATTTTGGGCCTGATGGTTCTGGGTCTGGTGATTCTGGTTCTGATCATTCTGGGAGCGAGGTGCCTCACCGCTGCGCAGCGGTCGCCGCCGCCGGTTGCGAGACCGGTCCGCACCGTCAGTGTCACCTTCGTGCTGATCCACCTCGCGCTGATCCACCTCCTGCTGAACCCCGTCGTACTGATCTCGGTCCTGATGATCCCGGTCCTGATGATCCGAGGTCAGCAGCGGCTCAACGCTAACTGAAGCGACGACAGGAGCATCCTGCTGCTCAGCCATCGGGGCCTCCACCCGGACCTCTGTTGAGGCGGCCTCCACCTGGACTGCCGGGGGCCCGGTATGGGCCGTTGGGGACCCGGTATGGGTATCTGTTCGGGCCCCCGTTTGGGTATCAGCTCCATCCAGCGGGAGCTGCTCCGCAGTGGCTCGCCGCTGCCCGCGGGGAGGACCTTCCCGCTCCTTGATAGCGGCGATCAGATCGTTCTTGCGCATCCCGGAAATGTGCGGAATGCCCATCTGTCCGGCCAACTTACGCAGGTCGGCCATCACCATGGCGGCCAGCCCGCTGCGGTGACGTAGCGCCGTAGCGCTGTCCGAAGAGGACGGGGAAGACGGGGAAGACGCAGCCATCGCCGCTTGATCGGCCGGAAGCTGGTCCGACGATGCCGCAGCGGGAACATCGCTGCCCAACAGGTTGATGTCGCTCACGCAGGTCCTTCCTAACCGACCCGAGACACAGCTCAGGCCAGCCTGTTCGCCGTCCGGCGGTATGCGGACGGCGCCTAATCCGGTGCGGAAGGCTCGCGTACCCACAAGCTATCGGGGCGAGCCGACTGGCACGGGACATGCTCAGCTATGGCCAGGGTGGAGGTGCCAGCCTTCCCGCTACCACGAAACTGGAGGGCGGAAGATTGATCGTCCGGGTGAGAGGGATCCGAACTCGGCACCGGCGCCCGTGCACACAGTGTCTGAACTTCCCTAAGACTATCGGTCCGACGCCCTCACGGCAACAACTGGCCCGCAGATGGGTGGATCACCCCATAGTGGCACCGTCGCGGGCGACGTCAAGTCGGTACCGGGTGAAGCCAGCGGTGTCCACCCCGGCTGGTACCTCGCCGCTGGCTGGCAACGCGAGCACCGTAGGCCCGGCGCCTGATACCACAGCGGGCACCCCGGCCGCGCGCAACGCGTCCACCAACCGCCCCGTCGGCGGATAGGCCGCACGCCGGTAGAGCTGATGCAGCCGGTCCTCGGTGGCGGCCAGCAGCAGCTGCGGGGCCGCTGTCAGCGCGTGGACGAGCAGCGCGGCCCGCCCGACAGTGAATACCGCATCAGCGTGGGGCACCTCGGCAGGCAGCAGCCCACGCGTGACCTCGGTGGCGGAGCTCCCCTGCGGCACCAACAGCACCGGTGCCAGATCCGGGTGGGGTTCCAAGCGAATGGCCCGAAAGGACTGATCGTCCCGCCACGAGATCACCAGGCCGCCCAGCAGGCTGGCGCCAGCATTGTCGGCATGCCCGTCGAACCCAGCCGCGAGGTCCAACGCCGCCTCGTCCACTTCTCTTCCCGCGAGCGCATAACCGGCCAGCACCCCGGCGAGGGCGGCCGCCGCTGACGAGCCCAGCCCCCGGGCCTGCGGGATGCTGTTGTGACACCGCAACACCAGGCCGTTCGGCTGGCAGCCGAGCCGTCCACACGCGGCCCGCAGCGCACGGACCACCAGATGCCCCTCGTCAGTCGGCACCTGCCCAGCGCCCTCGCCGTACACCTCGACTCGCAGGCCGGACGCCACCGACCGCACCTCGACCTCGTCATACAGCGCCAGCGCCAGTCCGAGAGCATCGAAGCCCGGTCCAAGGTTGGCCGTGGACGCGGGTACCCGGACCCGCACCAGAGTCATGAAAGACCGAGTCACGAAAGACCCAGAGCGGCTGCGACGGCGGCCGGAGAGACGGAGATGGGCTCGGGCTCAGGAACCCCGAGCAGGGCGGTGTCGGGGTCCTTGAGCCCGTGCCCGGTGACCGTGCAGACGACCAGGGAACCGCGAGGCAACCGACCGTCGCCCGCGACCAGCAACATTCCCGCCACGGCGGTGGCCGAGGATGGCTCAACAAACACCCCTTCCTGCCCAGCCAGCAACCGGTAGGCAACGAGAATTTGCTCGTCAGTGACCGCTTCGAACAGTCCGCCGGACTCGTCCCGGGCCCGCATCGCCCCGTCCCAGGACGCCGGGTTGCCGACCCGGATAGCGGTGGCGATGGTGTCCGGCGCCAGCACCGGCGCGCCGTGCACCAATGGCGCGGCGCCTGCGGCCTGGAAGCCGAACATCCTCGGCCGGCCAGCCACTAAGGCGTCGGTGTGGTACTCGGTGTAGCCCATCCAGTAGGCGGTGATGTTGCCGGCGTTGCCGACCGGCAGGCAGTGCACGTCCGGAGCCCGCCCCAGCACGTCGCAGACCTCGAACGCAGCACTTTTCTGCCCCTGCAACCGCACCGGGTTCACCGAGTTCACCAACGCGGTCACCGGGTAGTTGGCGGCGGTCTTGCGGGCCAGCTCCAGGCAATCGTCGAAGTTGCCATCCACGGCCAGGATCCGCGCGCCGTAGGCGGTGGCCTGCGCGAGCTTGCCCAGAGCGATCTTGCCCCGGGGCACCAGCACGGCGCTGGGAATTCCGGCCCGGGCCGCATAGGCGGCGGCTGAGGCGGCGGTGTTGCCCGTGGAGGCGCACAACACCGCCTCCGCGCCCCGGCCCAGCGCTTCGGTCACCGCCAAGGTCATCCCGCGGTCCTTGAAGGAACCGGTGGGGTTGGCTCCTTCAACCTTGAGCAGTACCTCGCAGCCAGTGCGCCTGGACAGCACGGGAGCGGGCAGCAGCGGGGTACCGCCCTCCTGTAGGGTCACCACCTGGCAGCCTGGACAGACCCGGATCCGGTCTGAGTAGGCCGCGATAACCCCAGGCCAGGATGGGCGCGCCGCCACCTGCGGCGCAGGCGTCACGGTCACTTGACCTCACCTTCCACCCGCATCACGCTGAGCACCTCGCGGACCACATCCAGATTAGCCAGCTTGTCCACTGTGGAGCGTAGCGCGGAGTCAGGCGCTGAGTGAGTGACGATCACCAGGTTCGCTCCGGCACCCGCAGCGTTTCCCGGCAGAGCATGCTCAGGAGTGCGACCGGTCTGGCGTACCACCATGATGGACACCTCGTGCTCCGCGAAGACCTGGGCGACCTGCGCCAACACGCCAGGACGGTCAAGGACCTCGAGACTGACGTGGTAGCTGGTCGGGGTGTCCCCCATCGGCCGGATCGGCAGGTCCGCATAAGCGGACTCGCGCGGCCCGTAGCCGCCCGCCACCCGGTTTCGGGCAACAGCCACCAGGTCGCCGAGCACCGCACTGGCGGTCGGTGCCCCACCGGCGCCCTGACCATAGAACATCAGCGCTCCGGCGGCATCCGCCTCGACGAACACCGCATTGTAGGCCCCACCGACCGTGGCCAGCGGATGCGAACGGGGGATCATCGCCGGGTATACCCTGGCCGAGACCCACTCGGTGCCGGCGGTGTCGACTACTCGCTCGCAGATCGCCAGCAGCTTCACCGTGCGACCGAGCTCCCGGGCCGCGAGGATGTCGGCGGCGGACACCTCAGCGATGCCCTCGCGGTAGACGTCGGTGCTGGTCACTCGGGTGTGGAAGGCCAGTGATGCGAGGATGGCGGTCTTGGAGGCGGCGTCGTAACCATCAACGTCAGCGGTGGGGTCCGCCTCGGCGTAGCCCAACCTGCTGGCCTCCTCCAAGGTCTCGCCGTAGCCGGCCCCAGAGGAATCCATCGCGGACAAGATGAAGTTGGTCGTGCCGTTGACGATGCCGGTGACGCGGGTGATCCGGTCCCCGGCCAGCGACTCCCGCAGCGGGCGCAACAGTGGGATCGCCCCCGCTACCGCCGCTTCGAAGTACAGGTCAGCACCGGCGGCGTCGGCGGCGGCGTACAACTCGGGGCCGCACTCAGCGAGCAGTGCCTTGTTGGCGGTGACCACACCCCGCCCGGTGCGCAGCGCGGCCAGCAACAGTGACCGGGCCGGCTCGATGCCACCGATCACCTCGATCACGACGTCCACGCCGTCCCGGTTGATCAGCTCAGCCGTGTCGGTGGTCAGCAGTTCAGCGGGGACCTGAGGATGCCGCCGAGGACGCCGCACCGCCACCCCGACCAGCCGCACCGCCGCACCGACCCGTGCCGCGAGCTCGGCGGACTGCTCGGTGAGCAGGCGCAGCACCTCACGGCCGACGGTGCCGCAGCCCAACAGTGCCACACCGATGGGGGCACCACCCACAGGCCTGCTCACGAGACCTCCAGAGACAGCAGGTCGGCCAACGTCTCCCGGCGCAGCAGCAGCCGGTGCGTGCCGTCACGCACCGCAACCACCGCCGGACGGGGCAGCAGGTTGTACCGGCTGGACATCGAGTAGCAGTACGCGCCGGTACTGGCAACAGCGACCACGTCCCCGGGGGCGATGTCGTCGGGCAGCCAGCAGTCCCGAACCACCACATCACCGGACTCGCAGTGCTTGCCGACCACTCTGGAGAGTGCGGGCGGCGCATCGGAGCGGCGCGAGACCAACCGGCAGTCGTAGCTGGCATCGTAGAGGGCGGTGCGCACGTTGTCGCTCATTCCACCGTCCACCGAGACGTAACGCCGCTGCTTGGACGTGACAACAGTGACGTCTTTGATGGTGCCCACCTGGTACAGAGTCACTGTGCCGGGCCCGACGATCGCCCGGCCCGGCTCGACCACCAGTTCCGGGATGGGCAGGCCGGCCAGCCGACACTGGTCATCCACAATGGACCGCAACTGCGCGGCCAGTTCTGGCAGCGGCGGCGGGTCGTCCTCGGCGGTGTAGGCGATCCCCAGTCCACCTCCGAGGTCGAGCGTGGACACCCCGGCAATGGCGTCGGGCCCGTGCTCATCCCGGATCGCCGCGAACAGGCCGACCATCCGGTGCGCGGCGACCTCGAAGCCGTCGACGTCGAAGATCTGCGAGCCGATGTGGCTGTGCAGACCCACCAGGCGCAGCCCTTCGGATTTGAGCACTCGACGGACGGCTTCGGAGGCGTCCCCACCGGCCAGCGAGAACCCGAACTTCTGGTCTTCGTGCGCGGTGGCGATGAACTCGTGGGTGTGCGCTTCGACGCCGACGGTTGCTCGGACCAGCACCGGCTGTACCATGCCATGCTGGCGGGCGATGTCGTCCAGCCGAGCGATCTCCAGGAAGGAATCGAGCACCACCGTACCGACTCCAGCCGCGACGGCGGCGGTCAGCTCGTCGGAGGACTTGTTGTTGCCGTGCATCGCGATCCGATGCGCGGGGAAACCGGCGTGCAGGGCGAGCGCGAGCTCGTGGCCGGTGCACACGTCCAGGCTCAGACCCTGCTCGGCCACCCAACGAGCGATCTGGGAACACAAGAATGCCTTGGCCGCGTAGTGCACCCGCTCAGGGGCGCCGAAGGCGGCCGCATACTCGGCGCAGCGGGCCCGGAAGTCCGCCTCATCCATCACGAACAGTGGGGTGCCGTAGGTTTCGGTGAGCTCACCAACCTCCACCCCGGCCAGCCGCACCGCGCCGTCCTCACCGCGATGCGCCCCACGCGGCCAGACCGCCGGATGCAGCGCATGCAGCTCGGCCCGGACACCGTCAGCTGAGCCGGTCGGGCACGGACCCGCGGTGGAGGAGCGGGCCAACACGTCGGCATGGCGCGGCCCGGCCGGATGCGCCCTCACATCCGCTCCGGTGCGCGCAGGCCGAGCAAGCCCAGGCCATTGGCCAGCACCTGCCGGGTCGCCTGGCACAGCGCCAGCCGGGCGGCGTGCCGAGGGCTCGGCTGCTCATCGCCCATCGGCAGCACCCGACAGCTGCTGTCGAATCGGTGGTAGGCGCTGGTCAGCTGCTCCAGGTAGCGCGCCAGCCGGCGCAGTTCGACAGCCCCAGATGTTGGCACTGCTCCTGGCGCCGCCGACGCTGCCACGATGCGCGGAAACTCGCCCAGCGTGCGGATCAACTCGCCTTCCCGCTCGTGCTCCAGCAGCTCAAGCCGGGCGCCCGCACAGCTGACCCCGAGGTCGGCGGCGTGGCGGGCCAGTGCGGCCAACCGGGCGTGCACCTCCTGCGCGGCATGCACGGGTGGTGGCTCTTGCAGGCTGGCCAACCGGGGGGTGGGCCAGCCTGGAGGAGCACCGAAGCGCTCCCCGTCTTTGAGGATCTGCGCGACGATCTCGCTCTGGGCGTCGGCCGTTAAACACAGATTGAGGAAGCCCGGGCCGGCGACCTTGGCGCAGCGCACCGCTGGCTGGCGCGCCAGCGCCTGCGCCAGTGCGCCAGCGAACTCCCACGGTGGCACCCCGGCCCGCTTCCCGGTCTGCAATGCCACGTTGGTCGCGTAGTCCCCGTGATCGGGGTCACGTGGGCGTCGAACGGTGACCGTGGCCGGAAGCGCGGCCGGGTCGAGGCCACGACCGGTCAGCACGTCGTGGGCGAGGGATCGGACCAGCTCGGCAAGCGCGGCGGGAGTCACCCTTGGGAGTCTAGGGAGGTCCCGAACCCGCCCGGTGAACCAGTGTGGACACCCCGGTTCACCGGCCCTTCGCTACCACCGCCGAGCTGAGCGCGCGCGGTCAGCTCAGTACGGTACGCTCTGCCGTGGCACGCCCCCGTAGCTCAGGGGATAGAGCACCGCCCTCCGGAGGCGGGAGCGCAGGTTCGAATCCTGCCGGGGGCGCCACGCGCTGAGCAGCAAGAATGGCCTCTGACCTGCGACAACAGGTCAGAGGCCATTCTTGTGTTGTCCGGCGGCGTCCGGTGCTCAACGGCAGTTGGCGGGTGTCCGCGCCCAATACGCGCCCAAGTTCGTAGCTCAGGTTGGGCTGTGCCCCAGCGCCTCTTGCACGCGGCGTCTTGCCGCCTCGTCGTGGCCGTCTAGGCATTTTGCGTAGATCTTCAGCAACACCTCCACGGAGTGGCCCGCCCACTCGGCTACTTGCGTCGCCGGTACTCCCCCGTTGAGCCAGGCGGACACCCACGCGTGCCGTAGGTCATACGGGCTCCGCGCGAGTGGTGACTCTTGGAGCGCCTTGCTGAACGTCGCTAGACGCGCTGCCCGCCACACCCGCATGTAGGTGAGTTTCGGCAGCTCGTCGGCCCGCTCGTCGGGGAACAGCCGACCCCCAGCACCCGTACCGAATTCGCGGATGTGGTCATGGAGCATGACTGTAAGCTCTGGCGGGCAGGGGATTGTTTGCGAGTCACCCCTGGCCCTGTTCTTGAGCTGTCGCCGGTCCCGCTGGTTTCCGTCGTTGGTCCATGCCGTTCCGGCGTACGGCGTCGCTTCGTTGATGTGGAGCTCACCCCAACCCTCGGCGGGCAACGTCAGATTGTGACTCCGTACATTCGCCGCTTCTTCTGGCCTGAGCCCGGAGAAGTACATCAGCCCGAAGAACGCCACCAGGCAGGGACCGCTACGCCGCGCCTCGCGGACGGCGCGGAGCAGCCTACGGGCTTGGATGGGGTTTACTACCGACCGCTTGTCGATCGCACCGGAGGGTTTGGGCTGTTTCCACTTGAACGCTGGGAGTGGGTTCACCTGGATGAGGCGGCGCTCGACAGCGTATTCAAGCGCGTTGAAGAGCACCCGTCGGCGCTTACTCGCCACACTCGGGGCAGCCGCCGATCCGTCTGGTCCGCCGTACACCGGCTGACCTCCTCGTCTTCAATGTCTTCATTGACTAGACAATGACTCCTGACCGGGGCAGACTGGCGGCCATGTCGCCACGCATCGCAGGAAGCCCTAGACCCGTGTACCAGCAGCTCGCCGACTCGCTCCGGGCGAAGATCACGACCGGTGAGCTGGCGCCAGGCGAGCAGGTGCCTACGGAGAAAGCCCTGGCTGAGGAGTTCGGCGCGTCCCGCGCCACGGTCCGGCAGGGACTGATGGTGCTGGTCAACGAGGGCCTGATCGTGGCGTCCCGGCCACGGGGCTACTTCGTCCGGCGCCATGAGTTGTGCTATTTCCGACCGCAGGCCGAGTGGGAAGAGCAGCCAGCGAGCCCGGAGATGGACCGGTGGATGACCGAGCAGACGACGCTCGGGCGCGCACCGTCCCAACAGATCAACGTAGAGATCATTCAGGCGCCTGATCGAGTGGCTGACCGGTTGGCATTGAGTCCGGGTGACCTCGTGGTCGTCCGCCGTCGCGTCCGTTACCTCAACGATGAGCCTTTCAACATCAATGACACGTTTTATCCTTTTGAGTTGGTCCAGGGCTCGGAGATCGTCAACCCAGAAGACATCGCCCGTGGCGTGAACGAGGTGCTCACTGAGCTGGGTTACGAGCAAGTGCGGGCCATTGATGAGATCGATGCGCGGATGCCGCTTCCGGACGAGGTGTCACGGCTGGAATTGGGCGTAGGCATGCCGGTCGTGGTCCACCGGAACACGGGTTTCACCAGCGACAACAAGCCCGTGCGGCACACGGTCAACGTTCTCGTCGGTTCGAAGCACGTCATCCTATTCGAGCGTATGAAACCTCATGGGGGAGCCGGGGAATGAGTAAGCCATACATCATGCGCCGGGCCAGTGTCGCTGACCTACCCGCAGTGATGGCGCTGCTCGATGAGCGGACACGGTGGCTTCACGAGCGGGGAAGCAAGCAATGGAACACGGGCCGGGATTTTGAGACTCTGATTGGCGATGCCATCGGTCGGCGGAACACCTGGCTCCTCCGAGACGATGATGCTTCCCTCGCCACGCTGACCCTGACCTCGGACGGTGATACGGATTTCTGGACTCCAGAAGAGCTGAGGGAACCAGCGCTGTACCTCGGGAAGATGGCGAGCGCGCTACGCCGAAGCGGCGAGGGACTGGGCTCCCTCATGCTCTCCTGGGCACAAGATTGGGCAGCCCGATCCGGCTTCGACTCACTGCGATGGGACGTGTGGCGGACTAACAACCAGCTTCAGGACTACTACCGATCCATCGGCGGGCGATATGTTCGCACTGTTCAGGTAGCCGGCCGGTGGTCAGGTGCCCTGTTCGAGATTCCAGCGAGACGTATTGTCGATCTCACCGACCGTGTGATCACATGCTCATGCATCCCTGATCGAGAACCGTCTCAACCTTTCATTAGATTCTGAATAACGTTCACGAATTAATTCTCCCTAGGAGGTGTTAACCATGCCTGACATACCGGCTGGTGCGCTTTTTTGGCTGTCCAGCATCGAGCGCCGCGTGAGTCCCGTCTCGCTGGCCACGCGTGCGGCAGCGTTGCTGCCGATCGACCCGCTGTCGCCCAGCGGCGATTGTGCTGACCGTCTCTGCCTCGAAGAGGGGTGATCACCGGTGAACCCCCTTGGCCCCGAGTTCCTCGACAGCGACGAGGTGCGCGCTGCGGTGGACGCCCTGGACATCGGCGCGCTGTTTCGGCTGCTCCAGCGCCTCGGGGTGACTCAACGCCAGATCGCGGATCTGACGGGTCAGTCGCAGTCGGAGGTGTCCGCGATTGTCAAAAAAGGCCGCCAAGTGAGCAACGTGTTTGTCCTGCGGCGCATCGCGGACGGGATCGGCATATCCCGGGAGCGGATGTTCCTGGGCTACGGTGAGAAAGGACCGCAGGCACCGCCGACCGAGGAGGAGGTGGCCGAGGACGTGATACGCCGCGTTGTCCTGGCTGCCGTCATGGCCCAGCCGTTCCTGAACCTGCGGGGCGAGCCGGTCGAACTGGCCTTACCCACTAGCGACCCACTGCCCGCCCGGCTGAGCATGGCCCACGTCCACGAGGTCCGGACGATGACCGACCAGCTGGTCGGCAGACTCGAGTATTACGGTGGGCAGGCTGGCGTGTTCGGTGACGCGGTGCGGCGCTACACGCGGTGGATGGCGGTGACCGCGACAAAGGAGGTCACGGCACGACTGGCCGTCGTGCTGGCCGAGCTGCACACCATGGCAGGCTGGTCCTGTCATGAGTCCGGACTGGATGGCTCCGGTTACTTCACCCATGGCCTGCCGCTGGCCCATCAGGCCGGGGACACCTACGCGATCACCAACGCCGCGTGGCGCGCCGGGGCGGCACTGGTCCGCAACGGGTACCCCAACGACGCGCTCAAGCAATTCCAGCTCGGCGACTTCTGGGCCAGCAAGCCCACCTCGGGCGCTGACGATCCCCGGCTACCGACGCTCATCGCGTGGCTGAACTTGAACTCCGCGACCGCCTACGCCCTCATGGACAGCCCCAATGACGCCACTCGCCACCTCACCAAGGCCAACGACGGGTGGGAGCCCCGGGACGCGTTCGAGCGCGCGGGCATGGACCGTGCGACTGCGGCGGTTCATCTGGACCTGGGCCAGCTTGACACCGCCGAGCAGTTCGCCACCAGCGCGCTGCGCAACTTCAGTGAGAGCCGCCGCGTGGATCGCATCATCAACGAACTCCTTCTCGCCGAGATACACGTCCGAGCCGGCGAACCCCAGGGGCTGATCCTGGCCCGCCACGCCATCGAAGGGGTGCGCACCGTGCACTCTGTCCCCGCCCGACGACAACGGCTAATCCCTCTGGCCACCGCGCTAGAAGCCCGACCCAACACCGACACCCGAGAGCTAGCCCGGATCGCCCGACAGGTCGCCGCGACCCGAATCTAACGGTGACGACGGGATGGCTCATTGATCACATGCCGGGGGGAGTGAGTGACGAATTGAGTGACAACCCCCACGTACGAGCGGGAACTATACCGGACTCCTAGGGACACGTCGGCAGGTCGGCAGCCCACCGGTCACCGCAGCGCCTGAGTTGCCTCCATGGGGTCAAGTCGCGCCGCCCGCAGC
>JBATXM010000018.1:0-30687 GCA_049673305.1 Pseudonocardiaceae bacterium
GGACGACGTCGGCACCCCGAAGCTGTGATTTCGCGGCTCAATGGCTGGCCTGCACGTACCCCTGTCAACGCTTCACCGTCGCCCTCACAGACGCCGGCGCATGACTCGGGGCCATCGTGGATCGCTACTCCTTCGATGTCGGGCGTTCTCATCCCTTTCCTCCCGCCGGTTTATCCCGGCGCACCCCAAGCTCCCAACCAAATACAGGTGCCTCCGGCGGGCCTCGCTCCGGGATGGCCCCAGGGCCGAGCCCGGACGGTGGGTCACCAGGAGAGTGGGTATCCCGTCACGTCGACGCCCCCGCCCTGCGGGCATGCCAACCCCCCGCGTGTGCCATTAGCGTGCTATCAACCACGGTGCCCCCTGACCCGGCCTGACCACAGATCGAGTGCGCTGACGGCGCGTTGGGCGCAGCCTTCCAAGCTGGGGCTCGCTCCCGCTCCAAGATCATGCTTCCGGAACTTCGGCACGTATTCGGCACAGCCGCCCGTAGACGGCCGGTCACAGCCGGACGCAGCCGGGCTAGACGAAGATCGGCCCCTGACCGTGTAAATGCTGGTCAGGGGCCGTTCCTGCTGGTGTGGCGGGTGAAGGATTCGAACCTTCGAAGGCGTCAGCCGACGGATTTACAGTGAGCTGTCATATGGGCCCTGACCTGCGAAGATGCGACAGAGGGTCGGCAGCGTCCGCGCATAGTCCGTAGAGCCGGGTTTCGCTGTCTAGGCGGGGCTCTGAGGTGATCTCCTCGCGGCGCGGGTTCATCCCTGCCGGGCCGAGGGCCCCGAGTGCAAGGTACTCAGTCCCGCCTTGCACTCGGGGCCCTCGGTCTGGCTGCCCTTGGGCGCGTCGTGAGGAGGTCACCGACTTCCTACCTGGTGGCGAGTACAGGGTGCGCCGGCATCGTCTTGTCTTCACCACCCCGACTGGGAGGTGTCTGGCGATCGATACGCGGTGCTCCCCGCTGTCAGGCGAAGTGGGCGTACGACGGATCGCTGGTGTCGCGTGCGCCGGGCAGCATGTTCCGCACCAGCTCCGGACTGCCAGCGTCGGGCCCGAACAGGGCGGCCGTCTGGTCGGTGGCGTCGGCGACCCGGGCGTGATCCAGAACAAGTTGACGCCGGAGGATGCGCCAGACGCCGTCACGCTCCTCCAGGTTATCGAGGAAGCGAGACCGACCGAGGATCTCGTACGGCTTGCCTTGGTGTTCGACTCGAAGGGCGACCGCAGCGCACGTTTCGGCTTTCGCGGTGGAGCCGTGCAGCTCGACGTAGTGATTGAGCATGTAGTGGGTGGTCCCGAGATAGGTGGTGAGGTGCATGTGCACCACCCAGTCGGCGAAGTCGGCGGCGGTTCCGGCGAAAGCGCCGTGATCGTCCCAGCCGTCCAGATGAAACGCTGAGCGAATCAGCTCGGGATCATTGCGGTCGACACCGCGTGCCCACCGCATAATCGCGTCGTAGATCTGGCACCGGGCATCGTGTTCACGAACCATGGTCTTCAAGTCCCGCTCGGGCATCACTGGTATCCCTCCTGGATCGCAGACTACTGCGATGGGCTGTCGGCACGTCCGTGGACTGGCGGGTCAGCCGGCCTGCGCGGCGGGTTCCTTCAGCAGTCGGCAGACCTCCAGCATTCGACGGACGGTAACTTCTTGCTCGTCGGGGCGCAGGGCGGCGGCGCACATGTCGAAGGAGCTGATGAACGTGGCGCCGGCTTCGATGTAGGGCTTGATCCGCGCGGCGCCTCGGCAGGTGTGCCGACAAAGTAGGAGCGCGCGACGCGTTCCGTGGCGATGTCCAACAGCTTGGGTCCCGCCATCGAGGGGCCAGAACTTCGCGTCCGTGCATAGTCCGCGACGCGGCTTCTGGCGCTCACATCTCGGTCCTGAGGGGATCTTCTCGCGGCGCGGGTTGACCCTGCTGGGGCGAGGGCCCCGGGCGCAAGGTACTTCAGTCCCGCCTTGTGCCCGGGACCCTCGGCCTGGTTGCCCTTGGGCGCGCCGCGAGGAGATCACCGTGCCTCCCTCCCCTGGTGATCTTTGAGCGGTGCCGGGTTCGGGCGGAGCCCGATAGTGTTACGGGGTGTGACCGGTCCTGTGGGCAGTCCGGTAGGTCGCGGGTGGGTGCAGGTAGACGAGCGCGTCGGCGAGGCGCTCACCGGCGGATGAGCCTGAGTCGACCATGTCTGTGCAGTGCCCGCTCGCATGTGGGACATGCGCGAGTGCGTCGGTCGTCAGGTCAGTCGTGCCTGGTGGTCGTGGCCGGCTGAGGCCTGCCGGCTGCGCCCGGGCCGGAGGTAGAGGGCGTGAGCCGGCGGGCCGGCAAAGCCGGCCCGCGCCGCCACAGGCGGCACCTTGACCCATTAAAGGCTTATTCGGCAACGCCCGGGGTCAAGCGACAGGTGGGACCAGACACCGGGGGGTCAAGCCTTGTTTATATACCACGAGACGACCTGGTAAGACCGATTCAGACAGCAGTTCCCGTGGGCAGCGCTCTGTTCGCCGTACTTGGAGATGCTCGCTTGTTGGCACGATCGGCGGTCCCCGGACGGGGCTCTATCCCGACCCAGCTCGGTAGAGGGGGCCTTCTACCCCGGTAGACTCCCCGGTAAAGGGCTCTGACCTGCACGGTAGCGGGGGTAGACCCTTTATCGGCGGTGCCCTCCGAACCCCTCTACGGTGCTCTCAGGGCGAGGTGCACGGCGCTGTCAGACTGTGACGGAGCGAGGTCCGGCGCTGAGCGGATGTGCTTCGCGACGAACCATTCCGACTGGCTCACGGTTACGGAAAGTCACAGGGACCCAATTAGGGAAGCGGTGGTCACGACACCCACGCGCTGCTCACCGAGCACGCCGCCGTCACCGGGGCCGACCCGCACGACCTCATCGCGGTGCTGACCGGTCTCGCCGGTCAATTTGCCGACGCTGCCAGACAACCACCACCGAAAGGCCTATCCACCGTGCGCGCGTTCCAGCGGGCACAGGCTGAAGCCGTCCTGTCCTGGCTACGCGAGATACCTGTCATCGCCGACTGACTCATACCGACTCATACCGAGACACCGATCGAGGTCACCCGGATCGCCGTCCACAACAGCAACCATCCAATGCCGGTGCCGTCTACCTCACCTGGCCTGAGATGGAGCCTGGATCAAAGGGGGCAAGCCTGGCGAGTTCGACGATCTCGCCAGGCTATCTCAGACCCGACTCCGCGAGTAGTAGCCTGAAGTGATCTTCGGTTCTGGTTTGTGATTTTCTGATGGCTGTTTTCAGGGTATGGGCAGGATGAAGGCCCGAGTGTCGCCTCGGGTGGGCGGGTTCCGGGGTGGATTGGGGCCGTGTTGGCCGGGTCAGGACGTTGCGGGGAGGGCGCGCAGACGGGGTTGTGGTCGAAGTAGGCGTTCTCCTGTTTGTGGGCGACGGCCAGGCACTGCCGCAGGGCATGTGTCGGGCTCGGTGAAGGCCTGCAGGGGCCGGGATGTCGAGTTCGCGGTCGGTACGGTGTCCAAGAGTCGCGCTCGATGCGCGTGGGGGGATGGTGGCTAGCGCCGGTACCCTTGGTCGCAGGTAAGCCCGGCGTACTGGGCCCCGATCTGCCGGAGGCGGCCATGCGGATTCTTCCGTCCGTAGCACCGACGCCTGAACAGTTGACCATTCTCGCGGACAACAAACCAGGTTTTCTTTTAATTAAGGGTGCCGCTGGGAGCGGCAAGACCACGACCGCGCTGCTGCGACTTCGCCAACTGTGCGAGTTGTGGCTGTCACGGCGCGACCGGCTGGGACTCATCGAACCCGTCCGCGTCCTGGTTCTTACCTTCAACCGCACGCTTGAGGGATACATCGCCGAACTCGCCCACCAGCAGGTCGCCGGACACGTCGGCCTGCAGCTGCGGGTACTCACCTTCGGAAAGTGGGCCATGGACGTTCTGGGTAATGTGGACATCCTGGACCACAACGGGGCCAAGCGGCTGCTGCGCCCACTGGTTACACCGCTGCCTTCCGATCCGGATTTCTTGATTGAGGAAGTGGAGTATCTGCTCAGCCGCTTCTCGCCGAACAGCCTTGAGGCATATCTGACGACGAAGCGGGTGGGTCGTGGGGTCAGTCCGCGAGTCGAGACGCCGCTCCAGCGCCGCTTGCTGGAGGAGGTCGTCGCCCCGTACGCAGAGATTAAGGCCAAACTGGGGGTGCTGGACTGGAATGACATCGAGGTCGCCGCCGGTGAGGTGAGCGACCCGCCTCGGTGGGACGTGGTGATCATTGACGAGGCGCAGGACTTCTCGGCCAACCAGGTTCGCACCGTGGGGCGTCACCTGACGGATTCGTTTTCTCTGACGTTCGTGATGGACGCCGCTCAGCGAATCTACCCGCGGTACTTCACGTGGAAGGAAGTCGGAGTCACCATCGCCAAGTCCAAGTCGTACACGCTGAAGAAGAATTACCGCAACACGCGGCAGATCGCCGCATTCGCTCGACCGCTAGTCGAAGGCCTTCCATCAGACGATGACGGGGCGTTGCCCGACTTCACGGCATGCTTGTCCAGCGGGCCGGTGCCCACCGTGGTCGCCGGCAAGTACAGCACGCAAATCGACTACATCCTCAATCGGCTACTGAGCTCGGTGGATTTCACTTCCGAGTCGGTGGTGTTCCTACAGCCCCGGGGCGGCAACTGGTTCTCCTATCTGCGGGAACGGCTGAGGCGGGACGGTATCCCGTTCGCCGAGCTCACCCGAGCGGGTACATGGCCCACCGGGTCCGAGGCTGTCGCGCTGTGCACGTTGCATTCAGCGAAGGGTTTGGAGTTCGACCACGTGGTCATGCCGGGGCTCAACCAGGAGGTCACCCCACACGGCGCCGAGGATGGCGACGTGCACCTGGATGTGCTGCGGCGGCTGATCGCGATGGGCGTCGGGCGGGCCCGCAGGTCGGTCTATCTCGGGTTCAAGCCCAATGACCCCTCGACCGTGCTCAGCCTGCTCAAGTCCGACACCTTTGAGTTGATCACTCTATGAACGCGCAACCCGTGCCTCACCTCGACGCAAGGATAATGGCCTACGCCGCTGAGCGGGGCATCACGGAGGTGCTGCACTTCACGACCGATCGCGGCCTGTTGGGGATCTTCGCCAGCGGCGCGGTCTTGTCCCGTGATCGGCTCGAGACCAACATGTACATCGAACACATCCTCATCCGTAACTGCGCAAATCGGCTTAAGGACGCGGGCTGGACCGACTACGTCAATCTCTCGATCAGCCGGGTCAACGGTCGGATGCTGGGGATATCCGAGAACTGGCATACCAACAACGGTGTGTGGTGGACGGTGCTCGCCTTCGACGTAGCACTGTTGGCACACCCGGGCGTGTACTTCACGACGACGAACAACACCTACTCCTCCTGCGTGAGACGGGGCACCGGGGCCGAGGGGCTTGCCGCCCTGTTCTCTGCCTCCGTCGAGTGGGGCCACCACGGCTCCGTGCAATACCGTTCGCCCACCGCACCCAGCTCCTGGACCACTGACCATCAAGCCGAGGTACTGTACCCCACCCAGTTACCCACCGACCGCCTGCAGCGGATATATGTACGTGACCCCGACAACATCGACTACGTCAAGAGCCTGTTTCCGCTGTTTTCTTCGGTGCCGAAGGTGCCAGTCGAGCACAAGCCGGAGGTGTTCCAATGAGCGCCGCGAGCACCCAGCGGCTGCGCGCCCAGCGCGTCGTTGGCTCGATGCTGTGGGCGGCATGGGCCGACTCTCTAGGCTTCATCAGCGAACTCATCGACGAGGCTGGACTTCGCCGGCGGCTGCGCGACCGGCCTCTGCGCGCACCGGTCGCCTGGACCCGGCGCGTCGGTGGGCGATTTGGCGTCGAGGCGAGATTGCCCGCCGGCTGCTACTCCGATGACACTCAGCTACGGCTCGCGACTGCCCGTGCCCTCTCCAACCGTGGCTTCGACATCGATGCGTTTGCGCGGGTCGAGTTGACCGTCTGGCCGGCATACGCACTCGGAGGCGGTCGAGCCTGCAAGGCAGCCGTCGCCAACCTCACCAGGTCCGGCACACCGTGGTTCGGCAACTTCTTTGATGGATGGATCGACGCCGGTGGCAACGGCGCAGCCATGCGCATTCAGCCCCACGTGTGGGCCGCCCGTCGCCCCGCCGAACTCGGACCCCACTTGGTGGACGTCTTCGTCAACACGGTGACCACACACGGACACCCCCGTGCCCTCGTGGGCGCCATCCTGCACGCCGTAACGCTCGGCAGCGTCCTGGATACCGGCGAGATACCCGGTCCCGATCGGTGGCCGGTGCTAATGGAGATGACCGAGCAGGCGATCAAACTGCTAGACGGACACCCAGAACTCTCCTCGCTGTGGCGCCCCTCCTGGGAACAAGCCACCGGCCGCGGACTGGACGAGGCGTGGCGCGACACCATCGAAGAATGCCGCCACATGCTGCCCGCCGCGCACAAGGCAGTCGACGCGCTGCGTCATGCGGAATCGACTGCGGACACCTCGACCCGTAATCGCGCCTACGGCACCTTCACCAGTTCGCTCGGGTTAGCCGATCCCGCCACGCGGGGAAGCGGCACGGCCACGGTCATCGCGGCGCTCGTGCTGGCCGCCGCCTATCCGAACGATCCGTCAGGCTGCTCCCTGCTCGCGGCGCGAACGGTCGGCACCGATACCGACACCATCGCCACGATGGCCGCAGCCCTCGTCGGCGCAATCGCCGATACGCCCGCTCCCGAACCGTTGCTCGACGCCCAGTACCTCACCGAGGAAGCCCGCAGACTCGCCCACATCGCCGCCGATCAACCGGCCGCCACATTCAGCTACCCCGATCCCCTGCACTGGACCCCACCACGCACCCAACTTGACGCCGTCGGCACCGTCGATGGCGCACTTGCCCTGGCCGGCATGGGCTGGTTAGAACCCATTCCCAATAGCGAGCACCTTCAGTCCCATAGCGGCGTGTGGCGATGGATGCGTAGCGACTTCGGTCCGACATTCCTTCTCAAGCAACGCCCCACTCCCCGCGCCCTTCCCGAAGGCGCCCGGCCAATATGGCGCGGACAGGGCAACTGGTCGACACGCCACGCCGATCTCAACGGCGTCCACGATGGGCAACCACCCCTGCGCGACACTGCTCCTGTGAACACCGCTCAGCGCGGCTATGCCGGAACCCTCGACTTACCTGCCTCCGGCTCCCGCCGGCAGGGACGCGCGCGCTCGGAGGAAATCGACGTCAACCAAATGCTGGCCTGGGTGGCACGCAAGGGTTACACCAACGAGGCCATCGGTCACGTGATACGCGACCTCGTCAAACGCGGCACAGTCGAACAACTGATCGCTTTCACAACAGCGCTCCGCGCAACGGCCAAGAGACCCGCACAGCGCGCCGACGAGCCGTGACCCCATCAGAGCCTGGTTCAGCAGAACACCAGCCCAGCGCCGGGCTCCTTCCGGGCTCCGCTGTTTCGTGCGAACCCGCCACTTCCCGGCACTAGGCGACACTCGAAACCCGCGCGGATGGCCGCTGACCTGCACCAGTCGGCCCTAACCGTCAGTCCTCGACACCACGCGACACTCGGGACAGGGGACTTTTAATCCGCAGCTTCTCCACAACGGCCAGATCCAGATCACCGTGACAGGCAACCATTTGCTATCGGGAGGCGAACGCCTCGGTGGTGCCCCGCAGCGTGGGCCGCTGCCACTTCGCCGGCCCGGCCATCATCTCGATCGTGATCTCGCAGTAGTCGTTGAGCGTCCCGGCCCGAGCACCGTCAATGCCCGCAGGCGCGGGCTGAGCGGCGACCTCCTCGACGGCCCCGGACTGTTTCGTGCAGGTGGATGTGATTGTCTGTCCGTCATCGTCAAGCTGCGCCACCACCCGAAGCGAGCGGCTCGGGCACCTTAACTTCTGGCTCATGTTCGACCCGCTGTCTGGGCTCCGCGAGCTACCTTGACTGCCCCAGCCGGCCCATGAGGCAGATTGGAGAACCCCACCCGGGCCGCGGAAAGCGACCTTTTTTGGGAGTTGGGTGCGAGTCTGCCTTGCCGTGGTTGTCTGCCTTGCCGCAGGTCAGGTGTGAGGCAGTGTCCGGGCGCGTGGATGAGGCATGTGCCTTAGGAGGGGGTTGGTGCCTCATGGTCTGCCTCGCTTTGGGTCGGTCGGGGATCGGTCGGATTCGGGGTGCTGGGTGTTGAGTGCGGTGGTGACGTCGGCGGCCAGCACAACCCTTTGGCCGGGTTGTCCATCAAGGCTGCGTTTCCTGACTTCGACCCCGCAGTCCTCCAGCGCAGTGGCGAACAGCTGGGCTGACCAGCCGCCGTAGGTGGCCTCCCAGAGCACCCGGAGCTGGTGGAGCACGTCGGAGGATCGCAACTTGTCGCTGCCGTCCAGCACGGCCGCGACGTCAGCGAGGAGGTCCCGGACTGGCTCGGAGTCGGCGGGCTGGTCGGGGGTGATGGTGCGGCCGGTGCGGTGGATAATGGTCATTGCTCGGTTGATGACGGTGTAGGCGTCGTTGGTGGACACGTAGTGGGTGCGCACGATCGCGAACGCCTGGCCGTTGGGGATGTCTTCGACCTCGCCGGTGGCGACGACGGTGCCAGCGTCGGCACCGGGGCGTAGGTCTTGGGGGCGGGCGCCGCGGTCGGCGGCGTCGGCGAGGATCATTTTGGCGGTTTCGTGGTTGGGGACGTTGAGTGCGCAGCGCACGTGGGCGCCTTCGCGGACTCGGGCGGGCAGGGTTCGGTCGTCGGGGCGTTGGGTGGCTTGGAGCAGGTGCACGTTGACAGCGCGGGCTTGGTCGTGCAGCTTTTTAGCGGCCCGCCAGGCCCGGGCGTCGTCTTTGGCTCCGCCGATGGGGTGCGGTGCGCCGTAGAGGACCTGGCATTCGTCGACGATCAAGTAGATCGGGTGGAATCCGGATCCTTTGCGGCGGGACAACTCGCGGGGGATCGCTCCGACAATGCCGGCCGCCCGTTTGACGTCATAGCGACGCACGACCTCTCCCACACCCCATTCGAGCATCTCGGTGGTGGCCTCGGCGTGTTCTTCGGCGCTGCCCTCGATGAGGGTCACCGCCCGCGGTGTGAACATCGACCAGTCGCCGTCACCCTTCAAATCAGCGACATGCAGCTCAACTGTGGGGTCCAGTGCCAACCCGAGCGCGAGCAGGCGCAGCACGGTGGATTTTCCCTGTTTGGATGTCGCGCCGATCAGCCAGTGTTTTTGCAGCATGCCTACCGTGATCTGCTCGGCGCGCATGGTTACACCCCAGGGCAGCCGGTCACAAAACACGTCGACCTCACCATCGGCGAGTAGCGGCCAGGGTGGGGCGGGTTTGTCCATGGTGCCCTTGTCGGCGACCCACAAGTCCAGCACGCGGGCGTCGGTATCTTTCTCCCGCTGGGGCCACACCTCGTGGCGGTGGCGCCCGAGATTCCCGGCCAGCAGCTCGACCTTGGCGCTGGAGAGCAGTTCGGCGGCGGTGACTCCCATCGGCAGCCGAACCTGGGTGTAGGTCCCGCCACCCTGCTCGCGCGGGGTGACCACGTACTCCAGCACACCCCCGCCGGTAAGATGGCGGGTCAACGCCGGAATCTTGACGTGCCGCAACGCGGCGGTGATCACATCAGCAGTGATCTCGGCGTCCTGCTGGGCTCGCTCGTCCGGGGAGAACAACCAGCGCGGCGCGGACGCCGCCCGGTTTCCCTCCCGCCACGCCGCGACCAGCAACGCAGGCACCCCACCCCACAGCACCGCGTGCACGACAATAGTGAGCGCGGTCAGCGTCCTGTCGAGGATGTTGCTGATCAGCGACCACCAGCTGCCCCAACCGATGCTGCCCGGGGTGAACGCCAGCCACGCCCCGACCACTATCAGCAGCCCGGCCAGCACGCACAGCACTACGAACAGCGCTCTGAGCCCTGCGACCAGCGTCGCCGGAAGCTGTCGGAGCCGCTCAGCGCGGCCATCTTTAAGCGCAACCAGCCGTTCGGTCCACTCGGCCAGCGCTTCCCGGTCACCCGCCAGCCGGGCCAGCCGAACCTGTTCCCGCACCGGACCGTAGGTGAGCGCGTCGACCGCGCGACGCACCCAACTCACGTGACCTTGGCCCACGGTGTAGGCAGCACGGGCTGCGACCCGCGTGGACCGCGTGACCCGCGACACCACTGCCTTGGTGATCTTCTTGGAACGATCCGACTCGCGAATCGCGGCCGCCACCGCGAGCACAGGCAAGCGGTGCAGGCCCCTACGACGGGCATACTCAGCGTCAGTGACCAACTCTCCGTCGAGCACCTCTGCTGCACGTTCCACCTGCGACCCCGACTCTGGGGGTGCGATCGTGCCCTGGATCACCACCGATCCAGGCCCGACGATCCCGGGCTTGCCGTCGCGCCTATCGGGGGCGGCGCCGGTCGGCTTGTTCTCGTGTGGTGTGGTCATCGCCGGTCACTCCTGTCCCGTGAGGATGGGCGGATCTCGGTCACGGTCAGTGCCTTGGTGAGCGTGTAGGAGGCCAGCAGCGCTGGGAGCCCGAGTGCCACCCCCAGTAGCGTCTGGTTGGACGGGTGGGTGATCACCAGCCACTGCGCGCCTACGATCACCAGTGCGGTTGTCAGCACCCGCCCGATCAGCGACACCGCGCTGGTCCCGACCCGGGCGATGGCGGCTGTCGCGCGGGCCCGCCGCACTCCAGCCTGTGCCTTGACCGTGACGGTGAGCAGGGCGAACACGGCCATTCCGCCGAGGAACAGTTCCCTGCCGTTCATCGCTGGTCTCCGTCCTGGTCGTCGGGCAGTAGCTCGATGTCCGCACGTCTGCGGGTGGACCAGACTTTGTGCAGGGCGCGGCGGTCGTCGGTGTTCAGCGCGCCCCACACTCCGACTGTCTGCGCGCCGCCGAGGCGCAGTTCGAACTCCAGACACTCGCCGCGTACCGGGCAGCCGGTGCACAACTGGGTGGCTAGCTCCCGGTCCGGTTCGTCCTCGCCGGTCCACTCCGGTGGCTCACCGAAGGTGGTCTCCCACAGGCAGCGGCCCCGGGCGGTCACCCAGTCGGCCAGCACCTCGGTCGGCACAGCGGCCAGCTCATCCAGCTCAGCGGCCAACCGCTCGTAACGCTGTGGTTCGGTCATCGCCGGCCTCCCTCGGCCAGTCGGGCCACCTCACGGGCCAGCCGACGCTCAGTCGCGATAGCTGCCACATCGACGCAGCCACCGGTCTCTGCGGCCCGCGTCGCTAGCTGCTCCACAGCGGCGGCCGGGACCACGTAGCGAGACCGCACCCGGATCGCCGGGAACGCGTCTTCACGGATCGCGCGGTAGATCGTTGCCGCATCCACCCGGAGCAGGGCTGCGGTCTCCGCGACGGTGTAGAAGGTCGCCCGCTTGGTGGCGGGCATGTCTTTACTCACGACAAAGTCCTTTGATTGATTTTCGACATTTATGACTTATTTCATGCAAACGAAAGCGAGGTGGAGCGCACGACCCGCGACAAACACGCGGCGTCGCGCCGATGAAGGAGAGGCAGCCGCTAATCTCTGCGCCGAGGCGGAGCGCGGAGGGACAAGTGGAGGACTGGTCGGCCGTTGCCGAGGCCATCAACGAGCGGGTGAATGAACTCGGCTGGCGGCAAGGCGAGCTTGCGGAACGTTCGCATGTTTCTCGGGCGACCGTCCGCGAACTCCAGCACCACATCATTGAACGACGCCGAAGCGCACGGACCTTGGAAGCGCTCTCGACCACGCTGGGTTGGCATCCGCAGCACATCGACGCGGTACTGCACGGACGCCGTCCACCAGCACCGACGGAACCAGTCACAAACAACGGGGAGAATTTGTGTTCCCGCATGGACGCGCTTGAACAATATTTGAGCGACATCACTGAGCGACTGGACGCCATACAAACGGATCTCACAACGATGATCGAACATGTCCGCAAAGATCGCTAGATCCGGGCGTTTCCCCATGTCCGGCTGGATGTTTTCCATGCCAGAAATTCAACCGCGAACGTGTCTCGCATCCCATGCGCCACCGATGCACATCGAGTGCATGACCAGTGCAGGTCGAGTGCACATTCCCCTGAGAACGTCGGTGCAACGATGGATTCGGTGATCATCTGGACGGGCCGCACCGCGTGTGCTCTGCAGGCCGCTCTCCGGCTGAGTAACGAGTCGTTCGCCGCTCACCTGGGGATCGCCGCGCGAACAGTCGCCGCGTGGCACCACAAGCCCACGCTGAAACCGAAAACTGAGATGCAGCAACTCCTGGACACCGCACTCGACCAGGCGTCGCCAGGAGTCACGACACGATTCACCCAGCTCCTGGCCCGATCCGCAGACCCACCAACCACCCGTGCGGACCCAGCTCCGAATCCGATGCACGCGCCGCCCTGTCACCACACGGGCACCAGACACCAGAGCGATGCCACGGCTGAGGCCGAGCGGAGGCTCAACACCGATCCCCACATCGACGCGGCACTCGACTGGATCGACCGGAGCGCCGGTTGGGCACCGGGCGCGAGCAGAGATCTCGTGGCGTCGCGGCTCGCTCGGCTGAACGTCCGAGAGCTGCACGATCGCAGTGCTCGCCACAGGCGGGTGAATCAGCATGACATCGCGACCGCGCTCGCTGAGTATTATCCCGAGCGAATGGTGAGTCATGGCCGGTACACGGCCCACTACGGGCGCAATGGGCGGGCCGCGACCAGCATTCTCACCTGTCCTGAGTGGCTGGACATCGACTGCCCACTCCTCGGGGTGAATGACCGGCTCGCTCTCGCCGATCCTGTGGCGAGCGGCGCCGTATCGCTGGACGACCAAGCTGCGGATCACGCGGTCCAGCGGCTCGTGGAGACACTGGCGATGGGCATAAGGCTCTCGGATATGCCTTTGTACCGGCTGCTGGACGTAGACGTCAGTAAGGGCCACATCGCTGGTAGGGTCGGTGTTGTGTCATTCGTGGAGTATGCGCTCACGATGGATCTACTGGAAGGCGAGTTGATCGACGCGATCTCGACCGGCTTCGCCGCTCGACGCGGCGCGCTACCCCTTCGTGACAGGTACCTTACCGATGCAGGATCCATTCTCGATGTGTCCGGTCATTTGTGCGCGGGTGGCGTTCTCGCATTGTGCGCGATCGCCCGCCCGGCAAGCCCGCGCGGTGGAGCTGATTACCTCCTCATCGTGCAGGAGCGGTCCGGTCATGTTCTCAACGCCGCGCGCAAACTCGCCGTCATCCCCAAAGGGTTCCATCAACCGTTAACGGACATCCGCGAGGACACTCCCGTTGGCTCCACCCTTCAACGAGAGATGGAAGAGGAGCTTTTCGGTCGCGATGACATCGACAACACGGTCGCCGATCAACGCTGCGTTGACCCGATGCATCACAGTCGACTGTCCGAGCCGATGCGCTGGCTGGCTGGAGTCTCCGACGCGCTGAGGATGGAGTGTACCGGATTTGGGTTGAACCTGGTCAGCGGAAACTACGAGTTCGCCTCTCTGATCGTCATCGACGATGAGGAGTTTTGGGCTCAGTACGGTGGCCAGGTCGAGGCTAACTGGGAGGCATCGACCCTGCGTCGCTACTCCAGCCTGGACGACGGCTTGGTGACCGAACTCATCGGAGACGTAGCCTGGAGCAACGAAGGGCTGTTCGCGCTGTTGCAAGGACTTCGACGGCTCTCGCGGATGGGTGGGCACCGAGTGAACCTGCCGACGATCGACTGGGAGATACAGTCGTGAGCGCTGACTGGCACAGTGGGAACGCTGCCGAAGATGGACACGACACCCACGGCTGGCTACTCGGCCATTTCATCGACAACTCACAAGGCGTACGGTCGACAAAGGATGTAGAAATCAAGTGGGGAACTCACCGTGCAGGTGAGAAGCGGGCCGAGTGGACAAATGACGATCACAGAACGACCCTGGTTCTCCTGGTCGACGGCAATTTCGTCGTCCACCTCACCGAGGGCAGCGCTGAGCTGACCCAGCAAGGCGACTACGCGGTATGGGGACCGGGCATCGATCACTCCTGGGAAGCGAAAGAGAACTCCGTGGTCATCACCGTCCGCTGGCCATCATCCCCGCCGAACAGTTGATGCCGCTCACTCGATAGTCGGCAAGTTCACGCGCTCCCCACCCAGCCCTCCAAGCCGGCGAAGCCCCAACAGCAGCGCAAACAACCCTTCATTGCTCCAACGTTCGTCCGTGATCAGCTCGACGAGCAACTCACGGTCAAGGCTGGAGTACAAGCGCAATCCAGCCGATTCCCAGTTGGCCTCAATGTGACCACCATACTGACACCAAAAATCCTCGTCATCAATAACAACTAAAGACGCGAACTCGTAGTTTCCACTGACCAGATTCAACCCGAATCCACTGCACTCCATCCTCAGCGCGTCGGAGACCCCGGTCAGCCAGCGCATCGGCTCGGACAGCCGACTCGGATGCATGGGAGCGGCAGCTATATTCCGGGAAATCGTGCTGTCGACGTCGCTCCGGCCGAACAGCTCTTTTTCCATCTCCCGCTGTAATGTGGCACCAATCTGGGCGTCACCTCGGTAGTCGGCAAGCGGCTTGTGGAAACTCTTCGGGATCACCGCTAGTTGACGCGCGGCGTTGAGAACATGCACAGAACGCTCTTGCACCAGAAGAACGTAGTCCGCTGCGCCACGATATTTATCAGCCGGCCGCGCGATCGCGCATAACGCAAGCACACCACCTGCGCACAAACGGCTAGACACCTCGCACGCGGACCCGAGGTCAGGAAGATACCGGTCACGCAACGGCAAGGATCTTGGCCTCGGTGCGCCGTCGGCCACTATCGCGTCGAGAAGCTCGCCTTCGAGGAGATCCATGGTCAGCGCGTACTCCACGAACGGCGCTAGACCGACCGCGCCACCTATGACACCCTGACCAACGTCAAGGCCCAGCAATCGGTAAATCGGCGCATTAGTGAGCCGCACATCCACAGCGACGACCTCGACGAGCCGACGCACCGCGTGCCGCGCAGCAAGATCATCAAATTTTATCTGATCATGAGGCGTCGAACTCGCCAACGCTAGCCGGTCATGGACGGGCGTCAAGGGACACGCTAGATCCAACCATTCCGATTGGGTCGCAATACTGGTCACGACATCGAGGCCGTCGCAACGCGCCCGATACACACCAAAACCCTGAGAATACCGATCCCCATAATAGCCCGACAACGCTTGCGCTACATCGCCGCGACCCGCCTTCGCTCGCCGAGCGTTCCGATCGTGAAGCGCACGCGCATCCAGCGTCCCCAGCTGGGACACCACCTTCCGCCGACTCGTCCCCGGCGACCACCCAGCGTGCCGGTCCAACCAGTCGCAAGCCACCTCGACGTCAACACCCACACTCTTAGCCAGGGGAGGACTATCGGAATCGTCGTCGATCACCTCACGAAGCCGCTCCGGCGACAGGCCCAGAAGCCGAGCTAGCTTCGGTCGGAGGTAGGGCAACGGAGAGTGATCACCAGCCTCCCATCGAATCACCGTCGACCGGTCGACGTGCAGCGCCGCGGCCACACCCTCCTGCGTGTAGCCCGCCGCCTTGCGCGCACCGACAAACGCCGCCCGGCGGCGCCCACCAGCCACTCCGCCACCCCCCGTCACTCCCACGTGTGATCACCGTAGCAGGGCCACCACCGATTCCCGCAGTTGAATGGCCCAAGTGCCGCATTCCCACCACGCAACGTCGACGTTGCCGCTCTGTGCAGACACCGCTCCAAACCGGTGTGGTGGAACCCAGCACCCGGCGTCGGGTCAGCACGAGTCGTCGCTGGCGATCCACCGCCCAGCAGCGGACCGTGCGCTCCGTCTCTTCCCGGCGCCGGGTGCACCCATAACGGTGGTCCCCCGCCACGGTGCGGAGAAAGCACGGTGGGGATGGCGCTGTCCGAAACGCACGACCCAGGTCCCCGCCGCACGCTGAAGGTGGCATTGATGACAGACCCTGAGCTGTTCCCAGAACCCAGGAACCGCCGGACGATCCCTTCCACCTGCCGCACCCACGGCGGCCCCAGGGAGTTGTGCAACCTGCGCCTGACGAAGGTCGGCGACAGCATTGTGCTTGACCCGCACGTCACCGACTGCTGCGTCATCGAGCTCGACCAGGACCAGGCCAGAACGGTCCGCAACACACTCACCGAGTGGCTCGGATGACCTGGTACCTGCGATCCCTCGGTGATCACGACACCCATCGCGGCGCGCTGCGCCCCGTAGACGGCACCGTGGCCGCCTTGTGCGGCGTGACGTTCGTGCCCAGACCGCTCCCCTTCGGCCGCGGCCTGGGATTTTCCGGCAACCCACCCGACCCCGAACAGGTATGCCCAGCATGCGCCAAAGTCACCCACAGGTGAGCGGCCCGGCGCGCTGGGCGCGGTCCCGGCTGGACTACCACGCGTACCTGTTGCTACCCGAGGGTGACTACCCCGGTCCACCGGTGGGGGGTGGTGTTGGTGGCTGAGCGGTTGTTCACGATCCCGATCACCTGCTACTTCGACCGCCGAGCTCACGAGGTGACTGATGAGAACATCGCCGCTGGCCGCCAGAGCGGTCACTACCAGGCGCTCTGCGGCTATCGCGTCATCGCCGCAGCTATGGCCGCCCCCGTCGGCCGACCCTGCCCCGACTGCGTCGCCGTGCTGGTCGCGTCGCTACCCCCCACGTGCCCAGCCCGGCGTGGGCGTCACCGCCGACCCGGGTGGCTAAGGCGGATCCTGCACCCCAGCCGTGTCACCGGGGCCGGGGGCCCGGTGCGGGCCATGACCGGGGCGGATGAATGACTCACCGACCCCAGCCAGACCCCTCATTCCACACCAAGGAAAGGAATGGTCATAGAATTGTATCATCATGGCAACCGTCCAAGTACTGGTCGCCGTAAGGCGATCCCCGCGACGTGTGCGCTGCACCGGGGCCCGATTGGTTTCGCCAACCTCATGGTGAGCCTGCACGGCAGATCGGTGGTGTTTGATCCCCACGTCACGGGCGAATGCCTGATCACCCTCAACGAGGGAAGCGCCACGGCGCTGCGTGACATCTTGACCGAGTGGCTCGGATGAGCGGGAGCGGGATAGCGGCCAGGACGGTGAGCTGAGCCGCTGCCTGACACGTGAGACAGGTCCTGCCACGCGGTGTCGCTGGGATGCGGGGGCCGTCCCACCCACGCGACCGGTGACGGCGGACCGTAGCTGGGGGCTCCCGCTGTTCCAGAATGTTCAATGTCTGTCACCCCGCCGACAGCGTAGAAAGTGACGGGTGTGACAGGTTCGAGGGCCACCCGTCACACCCGTCACACAGACTGTTCGCGCAGCTAGACGTGATGATCTGCCCGTCACAAGAGCCGTGACGCTGCGGTCAGCCCACCTGCCAGCGCAACCTGAGCTTGGGATCCTCGTCCTCTTTGCCGGGCTCGCGAATCTCAAGCTCATAGTCACCGATCCAGCTTTCGCCACGATCGGTATCTATCGGACACTCCATCCTGGCGATCGCAAGCAAGTGCGCCCGGAGCGAATCGGGCCGGTTGATGTCCTCGCATACATGCCGCGCCGGATAGCGGCGGCCATCAGGCCCGCGAACGGTGATCGCCCATAGCTGCGGCGCCACCGCTATCTTCTCAATGCCGTCCTCCGGCGGGCGACCATCGGTCAGTTTGCTGCCGTCGACGTCCGCAGCTACCCCGTCCACAGCACGTTGAGCTTGGCCCACATCATCGAGAGGCTGCCGGATGACGGTGGCCCGGCGGCCCCGACTGACCCCGATAAGCCCCTCACTGCTCAGCAGCGCGGTCACGCGATGAGCCGTGCCGACTGATATGCCGTGCTGCTCGACGAGTTGCTTATGCGTGGGGAGCTGCGCGCCGAGCGGCAGCTCACCTGAGACAATCTGCGCGCGCAGCTCGGCAGCGATTCGCGGGTACATGGCGTCACCACCGCTGCCGCGCTGGGGAGTCGGAGCGACGACGGCGTCAGGCCGGGAAGGTAGCCGGGCGAACAGGCTCGTGGCCGCGCGCTGGTCGCTCTCGGACACCCACGCTGCGTAGACCTTGAGCGTCGTCGTTCCCCCGCCGCCATGCCCGAGCCGACCGGCTACGGTGCGGACATCGACGCCAGCGGAGATCAGCTCGGTGGCGGAATAGTGGCGCAGCTTGTGAATCGTGGTTGAGATGCCGAGGCGCCGGGCAAGCCTGGCGTAGCGCTGACTAACCGAGTCTGGCTTCAGGTGCACGGACCCGTCGACGGCAAGCGAGAACACGAAGGCGTCGTCGCTGAGCGCCAGTTCCAGCGCTGCGGCACGTTCCTCGCATCGGCGTCGATGCTCGCTGAGCAGCGAGAGGGTCTCGGGGTCGAGGGCAATGCGGCGATGCTGGTGGGTTTTGGTGTCCTTCTCCCACGTCCGGCCACTGCGCTGGCCGATGCTTCTTTCCAAGGTGAGCACACCGGCCGTCAGGTCGAGATGGCGCCACCGGATCGCACAGAGCTCGCCGCGACGAAACCCGGTGACCATGGTCAGCCAGATCAGCATGGCCCAATCCGGGTCCGGCCAGGCTTCACTGAGAATCCGTGCCGCCTGCTCGGCGGTGGGCGGCTGTGTGTTCGGTTTGGGCTGGGGTGGCGGGACGGCTTGGGCGATGGGGTTGGTGGCAATCCAGCGCCATCGCACGGCCCGCTTCAGCGCTCCGCTGAGAATGAAGTGGATGTATCGGATGCTCCCGTTCGACAGTGGCCGGCACTGGTGCGGCTTGCAGCGCTCGTCACACTGGTGCGGTCCTTGCGTGCGGTGGTCCACACGCGGCCGCCGATCGCAGTGATCCCGGCAACGCCGGAGCGTGGCGTAGAACGAGTCGAAGAGGTTCCCGTCAAGCGCCCCGACCTTCACCGAGCCGATCAGCGGCCGGATGTGCTTCTCGGCCAGGCTGCGGTAATTCGCGAGGGTGTTCACCTCTAGCTCGGCGATCTCGAAGTGGCGATCGAGTAGCTGATCAACGGTGGCATTCGTCCGTGGGTTACGACGCTCGTCAACCTGGTTTGCCAGCCGGTGTAGGGCCTTCTGTGCCTCGACATGGGCGCTGGGGCCAGCCGGGATGCTCTCTCGCAGATAGTGGCGTTGCCCGGTCAGCGGATCAGTCCCGGCGTACACGGAGACCCGCAGCGCACCGCTGGACAGCTCCTCGATGCTGCCGCGCTGCCGCCTGGTTCGACGTACGGAGGGTGCAGCCATGAGACGCACTGTAGCGCCGCTCGCACCACGTTTGATTCCACGCGAGTAAGGCCAGCTCTCACCTTGAGACTGTTTTCCCAGGTGAGAGGTGGAGCCGCCTCGGGGAATCGAACCCCGGACCTGCTCATTACGAGTGAGCCGCTCTGGCCGACTGAGCTAAGGCGGCGACGCTGCTCGGCAGCGGCAACCAGTGTAACGAGCGTTCGAACCGCGCACCTGGCCGGCCTAGGTGCTCTGCAACGCGCTGGTCAGCGCCTCAATGGCGATCCGGGGCTTGACGTTGAGGGCCAGTGCCTTACGGCAGCACAACACCGCCTCCAGCATCCGGAGCAGCGATTCGGGACTGGACTGAGCGGCGACAGCGGTGATGTCGGCGGCCCGGTCCGGGTGGGTCAGGGCCACTGCGGCGCCCCAGCTGGTGACCAGGGTGTCGCGGTAGAAGCCAGCCAGGTCGACCAGCGCGCGGTCCAGCGCATCGCGCTGGGTACGGGTGGCCCGGGATTTCTGCCGGCGTTCCAACTCCCGGATGGCGCCCTTGGCGCCCCGAGTAGCCGCCGCGGCACCCTTGCCGGTTCCGCCGGCCCCCAGGGCCGTCTCCAGTTCCTCGGTCTCGGCCGCATTGCGAGCTGTAGTCAGGCCGCCCGCTTCCGATTCAGCGGCGCCGACCAGTTCATCAGCCAGCGTGAACACATCCGCTGGTGAGCGCAGCGCGGCCGGCACCCGCAGCACCGCCTCCCGGCGCGCCCGAGCCTCGGGATCGGTAGCCAACCGGCGGGCCCGGCCAACGTGGCCGCCGCACACCGAGGCGGCCCATTGCGCGATGTCGGCGTCCAGCCCGTCGCGCGCCACCAGCACACTGGCGACCGCAGCGGCGGGCGGAGTCCGCAACCCCACCGGCCGGCAGCGTGAGCGCAATGTCACCGCGATGTCATCGGGGTGGTCCGACGGCGTGCAGAGCAGGAACACGGTCCGTGGCGGAGGCTCCTCCACGGCCTTGAGCAGGGCGTTGGCCGCGCCCTCGGTGAGCCGGTCGGCATCCTCGATGAGCAGTACCTGCCACCGGCCCCCCGAGGGCCGCCGGGACGCGCCGGTGACCAGCACCCGCATGTCTGCTACCGAGATGGACAGGCCCTCAGGGACGACCTGCCGGACATCGGGGTGGGTGCCGGCCAGCGTGCTCCGGCAACCCTGGCAGCTGCCACACCCCGGCTCGGCCTGCGCATCGACGCACTGCAGCGCGGCGGCGAAGGCCCGCGCCGCGACGGAACGACCACTGCCCGGAGGACCGGTGAACAGCCAGGCGTGCGTCATTGCCCCCGTTGTTGGTATCGATCCAGCCGAGCGGGCAGCCTCGAGCAGGGTGGCGACCGCCGGACCCTGTCCGACCAGGCCAGCCCACACGCTCATCTCTGCTGACCTTCCGGAGGAGCAGGTGGGGAACACCTGCGCAGCGCGGTGCGCAGGTCGGCCAGCGGCGACCCATCGAGCCGGTCATCCATCTGGCGGTGCGCGACCAGGCCGACGGTGGCCGCCAGCAGCCCGGCGCACAGCAGCACCGGGCGGGTGCCGTCGATGGTCACCCGCTCGCCGAACAGGGTGATGGTGCGTTGTTGGACCAGCCCGACCGCGAACGGGACACAAGCCATCGAGACCAGCAGGTCCAGCCGGACCAGGGACTGGACGAACGCGATGGTGCGGCCTCGCATCTCATCAGCGACCTGCGCCCCGATGATGGTCAGGCCGGTCAGGAACGCCACGCCCGCCGCACAACCGACCAGGATGACGGCGGCCAGGGCGACGATCAGGTGCGGCGCCAGTGCGACGGCGACCAACGCCAGCCCGGCTGCCACGATCGCGAGCCCGAACAATCCGCGGTGCCGGATGCGGCGGGCCGCCAGCGGCGACAGGGCCATGCCCAGACCGAGACCGACGAACAGCGACGCGAAGAGCAACCCGTAGGCGGCGTTACCACCGCCGAGGCTGGTGGAGTAGAGCTTCGCGCACGCGATGACGGCCCCGCCTGCGGCGAAGGCGCCGAGGATCCCGATAACCAGGCCGCGGACCAGCGACGTGCTGCGGACGAAAACCACACCGTCGCGCAGCATCGCGAACAGGCCGGGTTGAGCGTCCCGCCGGGTCACGGCCCGGCCCGAGATCTCCGGTATCCGGGTGCCGACCACCAGCGCGCAGAAGGCGTAGGCGATACCGTTGAGGCTCAGTGCCAGGTAGGCCGATCCCTCAGGGCTGGGGATCAGCTCCGGGCCGAGCTTGGACAACGCGCTGAACACCCCGGAGGCGACCAGCACAGCCACCCCGTACGTCATGATCAGGGAGAGTTGGTTGGCGGTCTCCACTTGATCGGGGCGGCGCAGCAGATTGGGAATCGAGGCGTCCTTGGCCGGAATCCAGAACAGCGCGCAGAGCTCGATGAGGAACGTCGCCGCGAACAACCAGGCCAGCTCGCCCACCAAGGGGATGGACAGAAACAGGGCGGCCCGCAACACATCGCAGACCACCATCTGGTGCCGGCGGTCCAGCTTGTCGGCCAGTGCTCCGGCCAGCGGACCGAGCAGCATCGCGGGCAGCAACTTGGTGGCGACCACTCCGCCGAGCGCAAAACTTTGCGCTCGATATCCGCTGGTCAGTTGGGTGGCCAGGGCGGAGAGCGCCAGCAGGGACTGCCACTCCGCGATCGCGGTGATCGCCGTGACGCCCCAGAGCCGGCGGAACGCGGGAATGGCCAGCACCCCGCGCACCCGCTGCGCGGTGGACCCGGCCAGGTCATGTTCGGCGTGGCGGTCCATGCTGCTCCACGTGGCTAGCGGTGATGACGCTTTACCGTTCTATCCGCATAGAGTCAAGCAGGTGCGCCAGCCGCTGCGCGAGTTGAGGGCGTGACGCCGGGGCCAACGTATACCAGCAACGACGATCAACCCCGCGTTTCTGCTCGATCGTGTAGCCGCCGCGTTCGGTGTCGTAGTAAGTAACGACGAACTCCGCGACGCGCCTGGCGCCCTGCCGGTCCCGCCGGGCCGCGCCGAACTTGCCCCCACCGAGTTTGGGGCCTCGCAACATGGCGCGGAAGCGGTACGCGTCATCCGGGCGCAGCCCGCCCCGCAACAAAGCGCGCTCCACCTCGGCGCCGGTCATCCCCTGGTGATCAGCAAGGAGCTCGGCGGGCACTGACACCGCCGTCCCGCTCCCCATCGGCCGGTCGGGGATGACCTCGGCCACCGCGATGGGCAGGGCAGTGCTCCGGGCACCCCGGATGCGCATCCCGAACTCGCCGAGCTGGGCGAGAGCGGCGTGCTCACCCCGCGCGCATCCGACGACGGTACACGTGCCGGTGGGCAGGTCGAGCCGGGCGTTGAGCTCCACCGCAGGCCGGGCAATGAGGTGCAGGGCGTCCTCGAGCTCCGGGGCGAGCTGCCGGGTGCCGGCCAGACCGCGGGCCCGCAGCGCTTCCCAATCCCGCCGCTGGGCAGCCGTGCGTTCCTCGACGGTCCGGTGCTGCTTCTCGGGGGGTCCAGACGGTTGGAGGTTCCAGTGCACCAAGCCGAGCCGGAGATGGTGCCACGCCAGGAGGTACTCCTCGGTGGTGAGCTCGAGGCTTCCGCTGGTCGCGCCAGCGACCGTCAGTGCCGGGTTCATGCTGACGTCATCAATGGTAGTCCTCATCTGCACCGATGACCGGTGGGGCCACTCGGGGCAGCTCACCAACTATGGCGTTGGTGTCCTGCTCGATCAGGTAACTCGGCCGCCGGTGCTCAGTACCGCCGGTCCGGCCGCAGCCACCGGGTGCACCGAGCGGAACGTCCGCCCATCCGGCGTCACTGCGGGCCGCTCGCCCGGCACTGGGCTGCCCGGTGTTGTTCTGGCCGGTGTTGTTCTGGCCGGTGCTGTTCTGGCCGTGGGAGCCACTCAGCGGGGAGTCAAACGCGGCACGGGGACGTGGTCCGAAGCCGCCGTCTGGGTTCCCCCCGCCAGCACCGGACAATCGCGATCCGCCCCTGCTGCGGTCCCCGCCAGCCACGCTCGACCCGGCGAGAATCGGGGACGGCCACAATGGAGCCGCCGCAGCCGGCTGGACTGAGCCGGCCATTAACTCCTCCCCCGGGTTGGGGTAACCGCCAGCGAGCTGCGCCACGGTGGGCGCCGGGGCTGGTACCTGATGGACACCGGATACGAGCTGTGACGCGGTACCCGCCGGTAAGAGGCCCTCTGCCAGCGGTGCGCTGGCGGCGCCAGCGACCGGACCCGAGTAGGCCAGCAGCGGATGTGCCAGATCCGAGTGCGTCGGCCGCTGCTGGGTGCCCCAACCGCCATTCGCGCCGCCGATCCCGACACCACCCGGGGCTGGCGACGCCACGTCGAAGACCACCGTCGGTGCTGTGGGGAAATACGGGGGGATCGCCAGATTCTCATTCGACGTACCCTGATAGCCGTTCATCAGCTCCCGGGCGCGCTGCTCGGCCTGCTGGGCCGCCACCAGAGCGCGCTCGTGCTCAGTCTGGATCCCGGGCAGCCATTCCAGGGCGTGGTCGGCTATCCAGGTTTCTGGATCCTGGTTGAACGACACGTCGGGGATGGTGCGTGGCTCGGGCATATTGTCCCGGGTGTAGGCGAAGAAGGCGGCCTGGTCGGAGACTTGGGCGGCTGCCCTGTTCGCCGCGGTGACAAGGTCGGCGAGCCACGGGATGAGCGCCATCGTCGCCTGCGTCGCCGCATCGGCCGCTGCACCCTGCTGCGCCACGCCAATCCCACGCACCGCCTGGTCCACGAGATCTTGGAGCGCCTGCAACTTCGTCGCGACCCCCTGGCAGTCCCAGCTCACGTCCTCCAGCGCGGCGCTGCCCGGTCCCCCGGTGATGTGCTGGTAGATCGTCTCGTGGGGGACGCTCCCGTAGTCGATGCTCGTGGCCATGGACGTTGCCCTCCTCAGCTCTTCAACGGTGGCAGATTGGCCATGACAGTCTCTGCGAGCGCCTTGGCCGGTCCACACGGCTCCTCCCGGCCCTGCCCCAACGACGTGAACTCGACTACGAACGTCTGCCTCTCGGCGACAGCGACCCGGAAAGAACAGCTGGTGCCCTCCACCAGGTCCTTAGTCCGGATCGCCGGATACCCGGCGACTTGGGTAACCTCGAAAACTGCGAAGGTCGACCGCTTGACATAGACGTTGTGCAGTACATCGTTGCCGACGTCTACGTAGATCCTGACCGCGCGGGTGTGAGCTTTGTCGTCCCACTCGCACCCCTGGGCATCCCGGACATCCTTGGGCTGGCCGGGTTGGTCGATCCGGTTGGCCGCCAGTTGCGCCGGGGCAAGCAGCTGGCATGGCGGCGTGCCCGCCAGGTTTTTGGGATCCCGCACCGCCGGGATCGGGTCGGCCGGTGCGCGCACCGACGCTGCCGGCGCCGCGTTCGGGCCGGTGGGCGACGAGCCACCCGCCGAGCAGCCAGCCAGCAGGGCGGCGAGTGTCAGCGCAACCGGGACGCGGCGCATCACAGCTCCAGCCGGCTCAGGTGGCCGGCGCTGGCTTCGTCGGTGTCCCGGTGCAGGGCCAGCGACCGCTCCAGTGCCTCAGCTGCCTTCTCCAGCTGGATCGCACCGGACTCCAGGGCCGCACGCAACGAGCCTGGCTCCTCACTGACCGCCCACTGCCCGATCTCCCTCGCCGCGTTGATGCTGACCGCATCAAGGCCCGGGGCAGAGACATCAGCCAGCCGACCGACCTCGAAGAACTTTAGGTCCCGCATCTCCTGAGCGGCCTGCTGGAAGCGGGCGATCGCCTGCGGGGCCTGGTCCAGGTCGATCCGGAAGTGTTGCGCGGAGCCGTCCAGAATCGGGACCAGATCCTGGACGGACGCCGACCCGCCCGACGGAGTGGGATCACCGAACCCGCCATGCTCACTCACTGTGGTGTTCCTCTCACGTGCCGTTAGCGGCTCGCGTAGATTCTGCCACACGGCTCACCCGCGGCGGCGTGCTTAGCCCTTGAGCGGTGGCAGGTTGCCGATGACGGTCTCGGCGAACACCTTCGCCGGACCACACGGATCCCGGCGATCCTGGCGCAGCGAGGTGAACCGGACGATCAAGGTCTGCCTCTCGGCTGTGGCGACCCGGAAATAACAGCTGGTGCCGTGCACGTCATCCTTGGTGCGGATCGCCGGTTGCCCCGCCACCTGGGTCACTTCCAGAACCGGGATCGTGTCCCGCTGGCTGTAGACATTGCGCAGCACGTCGTTGCCGATGTCGACGAACACGGTGAACTCCCGGGTGCGCGCCTTGTCGCTCCACTGACATCCGGTACTGCCGAGGAGATCTCTGGGCTGGCCAGGCTGGTCGATCTGATTGGCCTCAAGCTGCGCCGCAGTGAGCAATAGGCACGGCTGGATGGCGGCCAGGTCCTTCGGATTTCGCACCGGCTGGATCGGATCGTCCGGCGCGCTGGCCGATGGCTCTGGCGCCGGGTCGGCATCAGCGTCCGCAAGCTTCCTGCTGCCCGCCGAACAACTGGCCAACACAGCGACCAGCGCCAACACAGCCACGACGGCACGCATAGCAGCTCCCCCGAGCACAGGTGAGTAAGGCCCGGAGTCTGCCATGCACCCGCATCCAGGCACCGCCCGGTGCACACTGGCTACATGGCACGTTCCCGACGCAGGCGTTATGACCCTCGTTATGACCCACGCTACGACTATCCCTACCAGCCTCGGCGGGTAGGCGGATCATGTCTTCGAGACGCGTGCCTCCTCGACGCTGGATGCTGTCTTGGGGAAGGCCTCAGCGGCAACTGCCTGGTCCTGACGTTGCTGATCTGGCCGCAACTGGCCACAACTCTGATCACCGAGGCACGAACCCTCCGACGCAAGGATGCCCCGGCAGGCTCAACACTCACCGCGCTGCTGCTCGCCGGCATCCGCACGTACCAACGTGAGATCAGTCCGCGTCGGGCGCCGTGTTGTCACTTCACGCCAACCTGCTCGGAGTACGCCGCACAGGCGCTCCAGACCCACGGCGCCCGGCGGGGTAGCTGGCTCACCATCAAGCGGCTAGGCCGCTGTCGACCCCGCAGGCCCACCGCCCACGATCCAGTGCCGCCACCCCTGGGCTAGCGCCGCTTGCCAGCGTTTCACGAGTGTGGTCGTACGCTCAGGTGCATGGCAACTCTCAACCACCCTGCCGTGAAGGCACTGCTGGACGCTCCCAACCATGCCGTGATCTCCACCGTCAACCCGGACGGATCCATCCACAGCACCGTCGTGTGGCAAGAGGTCGTTGACGGCGCTCTCAACATCAACAGCGCTGTCGGGCGGCGCTGGCCGAGCAATCTCGATGCCGACCCGCGGGTCACTGTCGTCGTACTCGCGCAGGACAACCCCTACGAGTACGTCGAGGTTCGCGGCACTGCGACCAGCGCCACCGACGGTGCCGATGAGCAGGTCGACCGCCTAGCCAAGAAATACATCGGCCAGGATCGGTACCCTTTCCGCAGCGAAGGCGAGCAGCGGGTGCGTTACGTGGTCACAGCTGACCGTGTGCGCCATCAGAAACAACGCTGACATACTGGAAGGTGATGATGTCCGCGGATCCGACTGAGGAACGTCCCAGTGCCGCGTCCCTGGTGTCCGGGCGGAGGGTCGTTGGTGGCACCGGGCGGCGAGTCAGCGTCCTGGTGCTGTCCGGGTCGCTGCGTGACGACTCGCTGAACACCCGCCTCGCCAGGCTGGCCGCCGAGACGATCGAGCGACACGGCGGTGATGTGGACTTCGCCACGTTGACCGACTTCGACGCGCCGAGCTACAACCAGGACGCTCAAGACGGTGTGGGCATCCCGGCAGGTCCAGCGCTGCTGCGGCAACGGCTGGAAGCCGCGGACGCGTTTGTCATCGCCGCACCGGAGTACAACGCGTCCATGCCCGGCGGTCTGAAGAATGCAATCGATTGGGTGTCGCGGTACCGGCCACAACCGTTTCATCAGCGTCACGGTCTCATCATGTCGGCGTCGCCATCCATGGTCGGCGGTAACCGGGGATTGTGGGCGCTACGGGTACCGTTGGAGCACCTCGGAGCCCGAATATACCCGGACATGTTTTCGTTTGCGCAGGCCCATCAGGGGTTCGACGAATCCGGTCAGATCGCGAGCCCACAGCTGGCTGCGTTCTTCGAGACCACCATCATCGGATTCCTAGACCTTGCGGAGGCGAGCAAGCACTACCCGTGTATGAGGACCGCCTGGATCGAGTATCTCGGCGAGCGGCTCGAGCCAGAGACAACTCGGATCGACTAAATAATGGTGCCGGGCTCAGCCGACGTCCATGGGCAACTATGAGTCGCCAGGCGCAGGATGCTCGGCGGTGGACTTACCAGCCGGTGAGGGCAGCGTGCATTTCCCATACCAGAAGCTCGGCTGGCTCGGTGGCGATGACCTTCTGTCCACCGATTGCGGTGAATCGCACCGCGTCGCCAGTGGTCAAAGACCCGGCGTCCTCCAGCGTGACGGTGCCACGGGGAACGAACAGGTGTAGGAAGGGCGCCTCGGGCAGCTCTACCATGTCGCCCGGATTCAGGCGGGCTGCGTGCAGCGCGGCGTGCTTGTTCCTGATCTGGATGGCGGATGCACCGTGGTGGCTGTCCATGCCGGACGCGATTGGGATCAGACCGCCACGCAGCAGGTCGTCCTCAATGTCCAGCTGTTCGTAACCGGGTGTGATGCCACCTTCGTCGGGCACGACCCACATCTGCACGAAGTGCACGGGTTCGGTGTGCTCGGACCCACCTTGCATCCGCCAGGAGTCGTTCTTTTCCGAGTGCAGGATACCGGTGCCGGCGCTCATCCGCTGGGCGAGCCCGGGGTAGATGACCCCGGCGTGACCGGTGGAGTCCTGGTGGACCAGCGAGCCTCGCAACACCCAGGTCACGATCTCCATGTCCTGGTGGGGGTGCGTCTCGAACCCGGTGCCCGGACTCACGACGTCATCGTTGTTGACCAACAACAGACCGTGATGGGTATTGCTCGGGTCGTAATGACGAGAGAACGAGAAAGAATGCTTCGAATCCAGCCACGACAACCGGGTCGTGAACCGTTCGTCGTGACGGCGGATGTCCACCGTCGGCGGCAACGGCCCGGTCGTTCGCGTCATCATGGCTTGCGTGCAGTAGCCGAGTCGCGACACTTCACCCGGGCGGGCTGGGTCGTCATCACGTCCTCGGATGCGATGACCGGCGCGGTCATCGTGATGTGTAGCTGGGCGCAGTGCTGCTCGGCGATCTCGGCGCAGATTGCCGCCGCCTGCTCACACATTGGGCTTCCGAAGTCCGCAGCGCTGAGCGCCATGATCATCTGATACCGTAGATCAATCATGGTGCCTCCACAGCGTAGCCGGCCCACAAGGCGACCCCAGCATCGCGTGGACCACTCCGACCCGTACCAGACACGCTACGCGCGACACCCGCGACGGGAGACATTTTCCCCACCTCCCCACTCAGATATGGAGCCGACGCGGGGATTTTAACCTCGAACCTACCGTTTACAAGCCGCCAAATCTGTGTTGACCATGGCTTCTAGCAGCGATTTCACTGTCTATAGTGACCGTTCTAGTCACCACAGTGGCCCCGGTGAACGCGAGTTCGCGTCACACGTGGTGTCACGCCGGCCGCACCAGCACTGAGATCTTCAGATAGATCCACACGGCCACCACGGCACAGCTTGTGTCCGCGCACGCACAAGTCGGCGGGTTTTCGCCCGGAACGGCCGATCGAGTCCGAACCGACCGTGCTGGCCGCCGGTGTCCGCACCGACCACCGGAGCCTCAGTGCCGTCCGCAAGAGGATCTTGATCGCTCGGGGCCGGCGCAGAACGTTCACGACCGCCTCGTCGCCGGTGATGTCAAGTCCTCGCTGGTCACAGAGCGAGAGATTGTTCATCAGAAGTCTCCACGTTTGGTCAGCGGTCACCCGCAGTCGCGCCACGACACCAGTACCGGGCTTGTCGGTGAAAGCCCATCCCGACCCGGTAGTCCGCAGATACCAACAACGCTCGAGGTCACCGGTGATCACGATCACGACCGTGTCACCCCGGGGCTCGGTGATCGCGGCAAGCCGGTACGGGTAGGCCCATCGGAGCGCGTCGAGAACAGCGGCCGCGATGGGCGTCCCCAACTCCGGCGGACGATTCAGTAGTGACTGTCTCGTTGGCGGGCCAACAGACTCAGATCATCACCAACGAGGTGGCAACTCACATCCAGGACTGACCAACCGGGACACGGCGTTGGACTGCCCCAGTCAGCATCATCGAGACTGGCGAGCAAATCCTGCACGGCAGCGGCTGGACGCTGTACCAACTGCGCCACTCCGCGCTGGGGCACCTGGCCGCCTCCGGGCGCATCACCGCCGAACACGACACCCACTGACCTTCAGGTCACTTCGCAGGTGAGCCTTGACGACCACGGGCACCAGAAGCAGCCGGGCAGGAACGCGCCACATGCCTCGTCGAGGTGGTCGTTGACTCGGGATCTCACCAAGACCCCGCTCCCACCCCCAGGCCAGATTCTCGGTGACGTCCCCGTTGGTGATCACCGCGATGGTCAGCCGGTCTCGCAATCGGTGCTGCCATCGGGGCAACTCACCGGCGAGAGTCGCACAGATGTCGCAGTGAGGGTGCACGAACACCAGTGCCACGCTGGTGCCGCGGGCAAGCAACTGTTGCATGCTGGTGGTACCGCCGTGCGAGTCGGCCAACTCGAATTCGGGGGCCACCGATCCGGTCGGCATGCCCTCGGCGCCCAGCATCGACAACGCTTGACGGTCGACCTGCCGGCGCAGCACCCGGACCTGCCCAATCAGCCACACCAGCATTGCGGCAATGATCGCGACGACGGCGAGCGCGACCGCATGATCGGTCGGGAGCGTGCCGGCCACCCGCGGGTGGCGCACGCCACCCCACAGGACTACCACGGCCACCACCATCAACGCCGCATTGCGGGCGATCGTCGCACCGCCGATCGGATCTTCGCTCGCCGACCCGAAACACGAGCAGGCCGGGTGGCGGCCAAGGCTCAGTAAACGTGCCACCGTCGCGGTGAACACCCCCAGCAACAGCAACCCGGCCAGGCCAGCCCACGGCGCCGTCGCACCCGGCAACAGCCCCACCGCGAGCGCAGCTTCCAACAACGGCAAGGACCACGCCACAACGCCCACGTACCGAGCGGGAACCCCAAACTCCGCCACCGCTTTCCGCGCGGCGGAACGATCAGTGAACTTCCCCCACGCCGACAGCACGAACATCATGCACAGCAGCAACCGCGCTATCCATACCCCTTGGGCTCAAGCGGTCATAGCGACAGGAAATTAATATAGTAGATCTTGATCCTGCTACGATACCACCTTTCCGAGGGGCCTACTGGGGGATGATTGATGAGTGGGGCTGAGCCGTTGTGCG
>JBATXM010000019.1:0-6198 GCA_049673305.1 Pseudonocardiaceae bacterium
CAAGGCCGCGACCAGGTTCTTCCGCAAACTGCTCACAGGATTGGAGTACGTGCCCCGGGTCCTGGTGACCGACAAGCTGGCCAGCTACGGCGTGGCACACCAACAGCTGATGCCCGGGGTGGAACACCGCCGATCGAAGTATTTGAACAACCGCGCGGAGAACTCACACCAACCGACCCGGGCGCGCGAACGCGCGATGAAACGCTTCACCTCACCCGGTCACGCCCAGCGGTTCCTGTCCGCGTTCAGCGGGATATCCCCCCACTTCCGGCCCCGTCGTCACCTGCTCCACCCCCAGGAATACCGGCGCGAGATGACCAACCGCTTCAGTACCTGGAACGAAGTCACCAAGCTGACCACCGCAGCCTGAACCACCCGAGAGGACCCGACCGCCCCTCCTCAACCACGCACTGAATGATCACCACCGCTCGTCAGACCGAACAAGTTGACAATGCCCAGCTGCGACCCCGCCGTGCAAGCGGACACCGCATCATCCGGTTGAGTGGGAGACTCCCCGTTCCCGCCCGCGCCTCTGGTCGGATTCGGTTGATGGATGAATCCGACCAGAGGTTGGGGTGGAATTCAGCGACGAGCAGGGATTCCCGATTCGGTCGGGAAGCCGGCCTCGACCCAGTCCTGGATGCCTTCGGCGTACTTGCGCACGTTGCTGTAGCCGAGGCTTTCCAGCTTGGCCGCAACCTGCCCGCTGTTGGGGCATGCGGTGTTGGAGCAATAGGTGACGATCGCGGCGTTCTTGTCCGGCAGCAGCGTGGCGGCGCGGATCTCAACGTCGTCGGCGACCAAGTTGAGCGCGCCGGGCAGGTGCTGCTGGGCGTAGTAGCTCTCCGGCAGCGCGTCGACGGGCACTACACTGCCAGCCTCGATCGCGGCCTGGAGCTCCGCACGCTTGATGAGAGTGGTCATGGCTAGACTTCCTTCCCTTACTGGACTACGGTCCGCTTATGTCGGTGGACACTAGCGGACCACAGTCCTTTTCGTCAAGCACGGTCAGGCGCGAGCCTCGGCCAGAGCGAGCCGACGCGGCGCGGAACCGACGCAAGATCCTCGAGACGGCGGCACGGCTGTTCGAAGAGCGCGGCGTGGCCGCGGTCAGCCTGGATGCGGTGGCTGCGGCCGCCGGGGTAGGTAAGGGAACGTTGTTCCGGCGTTTCGGCGACAAGTCCGGCCTGGCCGCGGCACTGCTCGACGACTGTGAGCGCGAGCTGCAGGAGGCTATTCTGCGCGGCGCGCCGCCCCTGGGCCCTGGCGCGAAACCCGAGAAGCGAGCTGCCGCGTTCGTGGTGGCCTATCTGGAGTATGCCCTGGCCAACCTCGACCTGGTGCGCATGTCCGAAACCGCCAGCCCCGGCGCCCGTTACCGCATCGGCGCCTACCGCTTCTGGAGGCAGCACCTAGACGTACTACTACGGGAGGCCGGGTGCCAACCGGCGCTAGCAGGGGTGCTCGCGCATGCCCTGCTAGCCTCCCTCGCCGCCGACCACCTGCAAGCCCAGCTCGATGACGGTGCCACCCTGGACATGTTGAGTGAGGCACTGTCGGGCTACGCCGCAGCCGCCTTTCACTCACTGTCGCCGCGCTGAGAGGTGAATCTCGCTTCTCGAGAATATCGAATACACTGATGCCGCGTTTATTGGAGTGCAACACGCTCAACGGCGTTGTCAACTTGTTCGGTGGTTCGAGCTGTTGGATCACGCATGGGGATGGTTGGGGCGGATCGGTCGGTCCTTGGTGCCGTGAGTAGGGTGGGAAGCTGGCGCGGTAGTCGAAGACTCCGTTTCCAGCTTCCCCCCGTCAAACCGTGCATGAGGTTCTCCCTCACACGGCTTTCCGACATCGTTCACCGTCAGGCGTGCGCAGTCCGGTAGTAGCGAATTGTTCCGCTGAGTCGGTGTATGCCAAGAGATCGGACCCAGGAGTAGTTGGCCTGTTGGTAAGGCTGCTACCAGGAAGTACAAACCGCCGGAGTTCCCGCTGGTCAGGTAATCCCGGATCGTTGTGAGTGGTGGGGGCCCGCACGGGGAGCCTGGTCTTGGAACGGGTCCCTAGAGAAGTGCCGAGTTTGTTTTTGGTGTCGGCACTTGGTAGGTTTTCGGCGCGGGGTTCGGCCGTCGGCGCTGGACGTGCTGTGGGCATGGCGCTAGATGTGCCGCCTCCGGTCGAACTCGGCACTTTCCGTTCGGTGTGTGTGTACGGCCGTCGTTGAAGCTGGCCGAGGAGACAGCCCCGTGGCTCGAACCGTCGATGAAGACGAGCTGATCGAGCACTGGACCTTGATCGGTGAGGAGCTGACCCAGCTGGCGGGCAAGCGCGGGCCGACCAGGCTGGCGTTTGCGCTGGCGCTCAAGTTCCACCAGTTGCATGGCCGGTTCCCGCGAGGCCGCGCGGAGCTACCCGAGGATGCGGTGGAGTTCCTCGCCAAGGTGGTGGGGGTGCCCGCTGTCGAACTGGGCGCCTACGAGTGGGACGGGCGCACCAGCAAGTACCACCGCACCCAGATCCGTCGGTTCACTGGCTTCCGGGAGTGCGGAGTCGCCGACGCGGAGAAGGCGACCGGCTGGCTGGTCGAGCGAGTGTGCGAGCTTGAGCGCCGCCCGGAACGGGTCCGGGTGTCGCTGCTGGCCTACCTGCGAGAAGAGCGGATCGAGCCGCCAGCGCCGATCCGGCTGTCGCGGATGATCGCCTCGGCCCTGGAGCGGTCCGAGCAGAGATTGACGCGTCGGATCTGTTCGCTGGTCGCGCCCGACGCGGCGGTACGGATGCTGACGTTGATCGCCCGACGGGCCAGCGGCGGTGATGACGGCGGTGATGACGGCGGTGATGAGGAACAGCCAGAAGCCGGTGAGGTCGCGCCGCTGGAGGGTGTGGATGCGTTCGCCGTGATCCGGGAAGAGCCGGGCAACGTCAGTGTCAAGACCATCGCGGCTGAAGTGGTCAAGCTTGAGGTGATCAACACTGTTGGGCTGCCCGTGGAGCTGTTCGGCGAGATCGCCCCCGGTGTGCTGCTGGCGTGGCGTTCGCGGGTCGCGGCCGAGGCGCCCAGTCATCTGCGTGAGCACCCGCACGAGATCAAAGTGACGTTGCTGGCCGCTTACCTGCACTGCCGCCGCCGCGAGATCATCGACGCCCTGGTGGACCTGCTGATCACCACGGTGCATCGGATTAACGCCCGAGCCGAGGCCGTGGTGACCGGCGAGTTCGTCGCCGAGCTCAAACGGGTGTCGGGCAAGGAGAACATCCTGTTCAAGATGACCGGGGCGGCGCTGGATACCCCGAAGGGGCCGGTCGAGGAGGTGATCTACCCGGCGGTGCCCGGCGGGGTGGACACGCTGAAGGCGCTGTGGCGGGAGTACAACAGCAAGGGCAGCACCTACCGACAGCATCGCCAGCGGGTGTTCAAAGCCTCCTACACCCACCACTACCGCGCCGGGCTGATCCAGATCCTCGACGCGCTGGAGTTCGGCTCGACCAACACCGTGCACGCGCCGATGATGGCGGCTCTCGCGCTGATCAAGCGGTACCGGGTGCAGCACACCCACCGCACCAAGTACTACGCCACCACCGAGGACGTCCCGGTCGCGCACATCGTGCCCGCTGAGCTGGCCGAGCTGATGTATCGCACCGACAAGGGCGGCCGTCGGCGGATCCTGCGCAGCGTCTACGAGTGCGGGGTGTTCCAGACCCTGCGGGAGCAGCTGCGCTGTAAGGAAACCTGGGTGCACGGCGGGCACAAGTGGCGCAACCCCGACCTCGATCTCCCGAAAGACTTCGAGGCCAAACGCGCCGAGAACTACGCCGCTCTGCGCAAACCACGCGAAGCGACCCGGTTCACCGCCGAGGTGGTGGAGGAGATGCACGCCGAGCTGTCCGCGCTCAACGACGCGCTGCCCGGTCTGGACTGGCTGCGGATCATCGAGGGTAAGAAAGCCGCGATCGTGCTGACCCCACTGGACGCGGCGCCCGAGCCGCGTAATCTTCGCCGGCTCAAAACCGCGATCCGCGCCCGCTGGGGCATGGTTCCGTTGCTGGACATGTTCACCGAGACCGCGCTGCGCACCGGCTGCCTAGACGCCCTGATCCCGGCCGGGGTCCGGGTCGACCTGGACCCCCGCGAAGTGGTCGAACGCATGCTGCTGGTCATCTACGCTTATGGGACCGGCGCGGGAATTCGGGCGGTCGCCGCCGGCGAGCACCCCTACTCCGAAGACGATCTACGCTATGCCCGGCGCCGGTTGCTGTCCGTTCCCGGGGCCCGCCAGGTAGCCCGAGTGATCGCCAACGCCACCTTCACCGCCCGGCACAGCTGGCTGTGGGGCCAGGGCACCACGGCGGTGGCCTCGGATTCCACCCACTTCTCCGCCTACGACCAGAACATCTTCACCGAGTACCACTCCCGGTACAAAAGGGCCAAGCGCGGGGTGTTGATCTACTGGACGGTCGACACGGTGGGGGCGATGGCCATCTACTCCCAGCTGCTGTCCTGCTCGGCCTCGGAGGTCCACGCCATGGTCGAGGGCGCGATGCGTCACGGCAGCGAGATGGACCTGCAGACCAACTACGTGGACTCGCACGGGGCCAGCTTCATCGGATTCGGCGTCACCCGGCTGCTGAACTTCGACCTCGTCGCCCGGTTCAAACAGATCAACACCATGAAGCTGTACCTGCCCGGCAAGGGCGAGAGCTTCTCCTACCCCCGTCTTGGCCCGGCGCTGACCCGCCCGATCCGGCCCGAGATCATCGAGAACAACTACGACCTGATGATCAAGTATGCGACCGCGATCCGTCAGGGCACCGCCTCGACCGAGGCCCTGCTGCGCCGGTTCCAAGGCGAGACCACCCACCCCGCCTACACCGCGATGCTGGAGCTCGGCCGAGCCCAGCGCACCATCTTTCTGGCCCACTGGTTGCGGAACAGAGATCTCCAACGAGAGACCAACTCCGGGCTCAACGTGGTGGAAAACTACAACGGCGTCAACGACTACATCCGGTTCGGCAAGCGCGGCGAGCTGGCTTCCAACCACCGCGAAGAGCAAGAACTGAGCATACTGTGCCTGCAGATCCTGCAAAGCTGTTTAGCGTTCATCAATACCCTCATGATCCAGGACACCCTGACCCAGCCCGACTGGGCGCACACCCTCACCGACGTCGACCGGCGCGGGCTGACCCCACTGTTCCACAGCAACATGACCCCCTACGGGATCATGCGCCTGCGCCCCGATCAGCGCCTGGACCTGTCCGTCCCACCCCCGCCCGCACCGTCATGACCAGCGCCGATCAACCCGGACCGGCAGCCAATCGGACCCCGGCCAAACGCAAGGCCCGCCAGCTCGCCAAGTACCTACGCTCCGAACGCCCCGACTACGCCTACCTCAAAGAGGTGTTCCGGCACCTGCGCGACGAGCTCGGCATCGAGGTCACCACCAGCCCCGCCAAGCTGCCCCATGTGCCCACCGAGGCCGAGATCCGCCGCTACTACCAGACAGTGTGGACCGCGCGGCGCACCGGCGACATCGTGCTGATCAAAACCTTGCTCTACACCGGTGTCCGCGTCGCCGAGCTCGTCGCGATCCGGATCAACGAGGTCGACCTGGACACCTGCCGCATCCGCATCACCCAGGGCAAAGGCGGCAAAGACCGCTACGTCCCCTTCCCCACCTCGTTCAAGGAGACCCTTGCCCTGCACATCGCCGGCGCGCGGGACAAAAGAGCGGCGTTCCTGTTCGAGTCCTCCTGGAAAAAGCCATACTCCACCCGCGGGGTGCGCGCCATGCTCGCCCGCTACGCCGCCCAGGCCGGGCTAAAGCACAACATGACACCCCACCACCTGCGGCACTTCCTGTTCACCTGGCTCAAAACCCAAGGCATCGACGACGCCCTCATCCAGCCCTACTCCGGCCACCACGGCCGTACCAACCTGGAAATCTACTCCAAGATCAGTCTCACCGCAGCCCAAGACACCTACAACCAGATCATCGACCAGTTCCCCGTGTAACCAGCTGACCAGCAGCAACACCGCCGTATGTACTTCCTGGCACCAGCCTTACCGACAGGCCGTGTTCCACCCCGGGCATCAGCTGTTGGTGTGCCACGCCGTAGCTGGCCAGCTTGTCGGTCACCAGGACCCGGGGCACGTACTCCAATCCTGTGAGCAGTTTGCGGAAGAACCTGGTCGCGGCCTTG
>JBATXM010000020.1:0-7197 GCA_049673305.1 Pseudonocardiaceae bacterium
CGCACAACGGCTCAGCCCCACTCATCAATCATCCCCCAGTAGGCCCCTCGGAAAGGTGGTATCGTAGCAGGATCAAGATCTACTATATTAATTTCCTGTCGCTATGACCGCTTGAGCCCAAGGGGTAACTCGGTGACCTAGAATAGCTTCACTACCGCTCCACTGGTGGTTTCTTGTGTACGAGGGTGATGCCGTCGGCCATGATGAGTAGGCACACCTCGACTCGGTCGTCGTCGTGCAGCATGGTGTTGAGTTCGCGAATCGCGGTGGTGTCGGGGTCTTGCGCGGTCGGATCGATGACTCTGCTGAGAAAAAGGGTGTTGTCGATCGCGATGAGACCACCGGGCTTCACTAGTGTGATGGCGTCTTCGTAGTATTGTCGGTAGTGTGCCTTATCGGCATCGATGAAGACGAAGTCGAAGCTGCCTGGTCCTTGCTCAATGAGGAGTTCGGCGAGGGTTTCGCTGGCGTCACCGACGCGGACGTCGATACGGTCTGCCACTCCTGCGCGCTCCCAGTACGGACTGGCGATCGCAGGCCACTTCTCGTTGATATCGCAGGTCACAAGACGACCGTCGGCGGGAAGCGCCCGTGCCATACACAGGGTGCTGTAGCCGGTGAATGTTCCAATTTCCAGCACCCGGCCGGCCTTGGTCACGCTGACGAGCAGGGCGAGCAGTTGCGCTTCCTCGGGCATGACCTGCATGGCCCGCCCGGCGGGCAGGGCCGCAGTCTCCGCGCGCAGGTCGCTGAGGATCTCGTCGTCCCGCAGCGACACCCGCCTGACGTAGTCAAGCAATTCACCGGTGATGTCGATCTGGTCACCCACGTGCACTCCGTTCGGCGTGGCGGACTCAACGCTGGATCGGCAGCACCGCTGACGTCGGCCGCCCCCTGGCGAGGTGTGGTGCGAGGATCTGGATGGTCGTGGATTCCCGTCGGGGAATCGGTTCCAGGTGCAGACGTTGGACGCCGTCGAGGTCCGAGGGTTGGCTGATACGGGCTTGGCAGCCACACGGTTGGTGGCTGAACCCGGCGAACCGGTAGGCGATTTCCATCATCCGGTTGCGGTCGGTACCTCGGAAGTCGGCTACCACGTGGGTGTGGGCCACGGCGGCCTGGTTGATCAGCCAGTTCAGGATGGTGCTCCCTGCCCCGAACGAGACCACGCGGCAGGATGTGGCCAGCAGTTTGAGATGCCATACCCCCGGGTGCTTTTCCAATAACAGAATGCCCACCGCTCCGTGTGGCCCGAACCGGTCCGTGAGCGTGACGACCAGCACCTCATGCTGGGGATCGGCCAGCAGGCCACGGAGGGTCGTGGCGGAGTAGTACACCCCGGTCGCGTTCATCTGGCTGGTACGCATCGTGAGTTCCTCGACCCGGGACAGGTCTTCCTCGGTGGCCCGCCCGATGCGCATCACCAACTCCAGTGACCGCAGGAAATCCTCGTCTGGGCCGGTGAACTCGGCACGCTCGGCGTCGCGCAGGAAACCAGCCTGGTACATCTGCCTGCGGTGACGGGAGTCCACCGTCGTCACGGTGGGACTGAACTCGGGCAGCTGGGGCAGCCTGCTCACCCACTGCGCGGGGTAGCATCGCACGCCGGGCAGGTGAAAGGCCACTTCAGCGCACTCGGCGGGCTGGTCATCGATGAACGCGACGGCGCGGTGAGCGAAGTTGAGGTGATCGGCGATCCGGCGCACCGAGTCGGACTTGGGTCCCCAGCCGATCTGGGGCAGCACGAGGTAGTCAGCGATACCGAGGTGTTCCAGGCGTTGCCACGCGATCTCACGGTCGTTCTTGCTGGCCACCGAGTGCAGGATGCCTCGGGCGTCCAGTTCCACGATCGTCTTGCGTATCGCATCGGGCAGCCACACCTGGTCGCCTTCGAGCAGAATTCCCTGCCACAGCGTGTTGTCCAGGTCCCACACCAAGCATTTGATCATGACTATGTCGTCGGTCACGACGGCACCGCCACAACGTGTCGCGCCAACATGAGTTGGCAGAGTTCGTTGCTCCCCTCGATGATCTCCATGAGCTTCGCGTCCCGATAGGCACGTGCCACCACATGCCCATCACGGGCGCCCGCCGAGGCCAACATCTGCACCGCCGATGCCGCCCCACGGGCAGCGTGGCCGGCACTGACGTGTTTGGCCAGCACGGTCGCGATGACCATGTCGGAAGCTCGGGAATCCCAGCACCGACTAGCGTGCTCGCACACGCGCGTAGCGACCTGTTCGGACACGAATAGCTCAGCGAGATGCCGAGAGACGAGCTGGTGCTCGACGAGTGGCTTGCCAAACTGCTCACGAGATCGGGCGTGCCTGGCCGCCACGGTCAAACACGCTCGCAGAATGCCGACACAGCCCCACGCTACGGAGACACGGCCGTAGGCGAGTACCGATGTCACCAGCAGTGGCAACGACTGGCCAACCCCACCGAGCACGCTGTCCGCGGGCAGCCTGACCGAGTCGAGGTGAACGTCCGCGTGGCCGGCCGCTCGGCAGCCGAGCGGATCGACGATCCGCTCCACCTGTACCCCTGGTGTGGTGGCAGGTACCACGACAACGGCGGCGGCGCCATCACGGTACCGTCCGACCACCAAGATCAGATCAGCGTAGTGGGCGGCGGTGACCCACACTTTGTGGCCGTCGAGGACGACGGAATCACCGTCCACCCGAATCTGTGTACTCATCGCCGAGAGGTCGCTGCCGGCGTGCGGTTCGCTGAACGCGACGGCCGCTAGGTCACCGCCGGTGAGCCGGGGCAGGTAGCTGGTCTGCTGCTCACCACTGCCCAATCGATGGATCGCCCAGGCGGCCATCCCCTGCGAGGTCATGACGCTACGCACCGAACTGCACAGACTCCCGACGTGCGCCGTAAGCTCACCGTTGTGCTGGCTGCTTACACCCAAGCCACCGTGCCCTGGCGCCACCTCGGCGCACAATACACCGCCAGCGCCCAACTTTCTGAGCAACTCCTGGGGTAGCAAACCGTCACGGTCCCAGGACTCAGCCCGTCCAGCCACGAGGTCAGCGACCAGTGCGATCGCCCCCGCGAGCGGTTCACGCACCGTTGCCCACCGCGCTCAAATTCTGGAGCCGACGCACCAACGCCGTCATCGCGCACACCGTGCGGAAGTTGTCCAATCTGAGGTCGGTTCCCATGATGACCACGCCGAAGGACTTTTCGAGGTGCACAACCAGCTCCATCGCAAACAACGAGGACAGCCCGCCGGTGCTGAACAGATCCCGGTCCACTTCCCACGGGGTCATGGTCCGCGACTCCAGATATCCCAACAGGTTCTGTTCGATGGCACCGGAGCCCTCCGGTGTTCGACCGGTCGACAGGGTCATGGCAGTACCTCCTCATACCGGTAGAAGCCCCGACCGCTCTTCCGACCGAGATGACCTTGCCGAACCATGGCCAGCAGCAACTCGCAGGGTCGGCACCCATCGTCGCCGGTCCGTTCGTGCAGCACCCGCAGCGAGTCGACGAGATTGTCCAACCCGATCAGATCCGCGGTACGCAGCGGACCCGTGCGGTGCCCGAGACACCCCTGCATGAGGGCGTCGACGGCATCGGCCGTAGCCGTACCAGCCTGCACGACCCGGGCGGCGTCATTGATCATCGGATGCAGGATGCGGCTGGTCACGAACCCCGGTGCGTCACGGACGACGATCGCCTTCCGGTCGAGAGTGGCCAGCAGCGCGGTGACTGCCTCCATCGTGGCGTCCGAGGTACGCACCCCCCGGATGACCTCGACCGTCTCGATGAGATACGGAGGGTTCATGAAGTGGGTGCCGACCAGTTCCCCCGGCCGCGCCAGCGACTCGGCCAGCTCATCGATCGGAATCGACGACGTGTTGGACACCAGTAGCGTGTCCGGAGGCACCACCACCGACACCTCGTTCAGCGCCTTGGACTTGAGCTCAGCAACTTCAGTGATCGCTTCGATCACTGCGGTTACTTCTGCGGCATCGCGCACCGACGTGCTTGTCTCGAGCTCACCGATAGGTTCCTCTCCAGAGCGCGTACCCATTAACTGAGCCAACCGCAATTGTGTCACGACATCAATGGAGGCCTGGTCGAGCTTGGCCGCATCGACATCGACCAACAGGACGGGCAACCCGTGCCCAATCGCGAGCGTCGCGATGCCAACTCCCATGACACCCGCTCCCAGGACAGCGAGCCGGGCGACTATCTGGTCATTGGTCACCGTTATTCCCCCAGCGAGGGTTCGTCAACGATAAAACCATGCTAGGCAGCATTCGGGTCTCCCGTACAGCGCCGTTCCTCCATCGACCACCCATAATCTGGCAACTCCATCTACGACTATGCGCAAGTTAGGCCATCACCAGCACTGATTTGCAGCGATGGAAGCATGATTACTTCACAATGGACCCAAACTGGAACAACAGCGTTGTGCGAATTTCGCCACTCATCTACAGTACCTCTTCGGACGATTCCTGTTTTCGTCTGGGAGGTACGCCTTGGCGGATACCACGTTCGACACGGTGGTCATCGGCGGCGGGCCGGCTGGTGCGGTCTGCGCGGCGACCCTTGTCAAGCAGGGCCACTCGGTGGTGGTGCTGGAACGGCAGGTGTTTCCCCGCTTCCACATCGGCGAGTCGATGCTGCCGTACATGGTGGGCCTGCTGGAGCGGCTGGGGCTGTTGGATGCGGTCAAGGCGCAGGGCTACGTCGTCAAACGCGGCGGTGAGTTCATCGACCCCACCGGAACGAAGTTCTTCAACGCAGGGGTCTTTCGTGCCGATTTCTCCAAGCAGGGCAACGGCCGTCATTCCGAGACGTTCCAGGTGGAGCGTGCCCACTTCGACCAGGTCATGCTGGACCAGGCATACAAGGCCGGCGCCCAGGTCATCCACCAAGCCCAGGTGACCGAGTTGGTGATGACCGGCGAACGGATCACCGGGGTGCGCTACCGGCACAACGGGCAGGAGCACGAACTCAGCGCGTCGTACGTGGTGGACGCCAGCGGCAGGGCCGGGACGATTGCCCATCGTTTTGGACTGCGCAAGACGATCGACAAACTGCGAATGGTCGCGGTCTTCAGGCACTACGACGGGCTCGATGAACGGCACAACCCGGGCCACGAGGGCGACATCCAGATCGGCAGCCACTCCGAAGGCTGGGTGTGGGCCATTCCGCTGTCCCGGCACAAGATCAGCGTGGGTACCGTGACACCGCGTGCGGTGCTTCGGGGCAAGGCACCACAGCAGGTCTTTGCCGAACACGCCACCCGCATCCCCCGGATCACCCAGCGGTTGACCGGTACCCGACCGTCGACCCAGTTTCGGATCGAGACCGACTACTGTTACCACACCGATCAGGTGACCGGACCGGGCTGGCTGATGGTCGGTGACGCGGGTTGTTTCGGTGACCCCATGTTCTCTGGTGGAGTACTGGTAGCCATGGTCACCGGGGCGCGTGCGGCCACCACGATCGCGCAGGCACTCGACGAGCCCACGGCTGAGAATCGTCTGACGGCGGACTACGCCAACTTCTTCAAGACCGGATACGATACCTACGTTCGGCTGATCTTCTCGTTCTATGAGAGCGAGCTGATCAGCGCGCTCGCCGATGCGAGCGCCACCATTTCGCGCGACAAACTGGAGATGTACATCGTGCGGCTGCTCGGTGGTGACTTCTGGAGCGCGCACAACCCGATCGCCGCTGCGCTACGCGCCAACAGGGAGTGGGACACCTTCGCCCCCTTTACACCGGTGTTCGGCTGCCCTGTCTACCCAGAACTAAACGACCCGGACCACCGCTACGTACCGCCCTTCTCAGTGCGGGGACGCAGTATGTAGTCGACGGTCTGCTGATACTCGGCAGGATCGATCAACGCGGTGAACCTCTCGTTCCCGTCCTCGACCCTCAGATAGCGCTTTCCGACCAGCACGTGGTGCCCGTTCTCGCTGACCCGGCACATCATCGTGGTACTGGCCATCACCGACTCGTCGAGGAACTGCTCGAACCTCTCGGTGAAGCCGTCCCATTCCGCTAGCTTGCGCTCCACGAGAGCGAACCGGTACACCGGCCGCCAGGCGCCGACCCGACTCCTGCGCAGCACCGTATGCCGCCCGTCCTGTTCGACCACCCTGAACTGGCACCCATGCTGAGATTGCACGTCGGGGGACAGCCTCAGCGGCTCGACGTAGGACGGCCCGGAGAAACCCACATCGGCCAGCCAGCATTCGCCATCCAGCTTCACCACAATGAACTTGTGCGAGAGGTCAGGGCTGAACACACCTTGGTCCTGGATCACGCCGGCCGACACGGCCATGGTGTCGAAGCCCAATTCGTCGAGCAGTCGCTGGAACAACAGGTTGAGTTCGAAGCAGATTCCGCCAGCGGCCCGGACCACGATCTTGTCGAAGGTCGCGTCGAGGTCGAGGTCGGCGAGGTTGCCGGGCAGCGCTTCCCCCTCATCGGGAAACCTGCTGTTGTCGTAGGGGATGGTGAGCAGGTGGTTCCTGTGCAGTCGACGCAACGTGTCGAACTGAGGTTCCGCCGGACCTAAGTGCCCCAGACGCCGCAGGTAGACCCTGGTGTCGAACACGTGGTTCTCCTTCCAGAGTTGGGTCATGCGATGGCAGCGGTCATGGCCTTGAGTCGGGAGGCGATGAGGAAGCGGGAATCGTCGTCCAAATCGACGGTGGACATCGCGACCGCCAGCCTGTCCAGTTCTTGGCACACGAACGTGGGATTGCTGCCTGCGATCACGCGCAGCTCGGCCAGTAGGTGGTCGGCCAGCACACGTGGTGTGGGCTGGTCGTAAACCACCGCTGCCATCAGCCGGACACCCGTGGCGTCTTTCAAGCGGTTGCGAAATTCGACGGCGATCAGCGAGGTGAACCCGATGTCCCAGAAAGCGTGGTCCGGGTCGACCGTGTCGGCAGAGCTGTGGCCCAACACTGTCGCGGTGGTCGTCAGGACCAGATCCAACAGGACGTGAGCCCTCTCTTCTTCTGGGAGTGTGTGTAGTCGGGTGGCTAACGACTGCCCCGTCGCGACGCCTGGGTTCGCCGCCCGATTGCTTTGCTTGACCAACCCCCGCAACAACGAAGGCACCACGCCACCCGTACCACCCACCACCGACATATCCATCCGCATCGGCACCACCACAGGATCACCAGCCCGCAACCCCGCGTCAAACAACGCCATCCC
>JBATXM010000021.1:0-8406 GCA_049673305.1 Pseudonocardiaceae bacterium
GGGACCGGAACGTCGGGCTGGAAAATGGCTTTGAACACGCTGGTCGTTCTCTTCCCAGGACGGCTTCCTCTGTGATAAGGTAATGCCATCAGTCATCCGTGGCTTACACGGAAAAAATGACAGGCCCGAGTTGGCCACTGAACACAACCTGACTACCTCCATTCCGCTTCACGCCGCCTACTTGGGCCTGACGCTGCTTGAACGCGGGAACCTCGTGCAGGCAGCTGCTGTTGTCGAAGGCGTGACCCTCATCCCCGCCCTCTTGGAGATGCCTATTGGGCCTGCCCTGTTGGAGGCGCGTGGCCGGGTGCGTCTGGCCCGAGGGCAGCGCGCGCAGGCCATTGCCGACCTGCGCCACTGCGGTCACTACGCCACTCGCGTCCAGGCAATCCCCAATTTCTACGCGTGGCGCTCAGCGCTGGCGCTCGCGTTGGCACCCGAACAGCCCCAGGAAGCAGGGGAGCTGGCGCAGGCTGAGCTTGAGCTGGCCCGCCGCGCTGGTGCACCACGCGCGATCGGCATCGCGCTACGTGTCTGCGGGCTACTCACCGACAGCAACGACGGAATCGAGTTGCTCGAACAGTCCGTCGCCATACTGGAACCCACCCCGATGCGGCTTGAGCTGGCGTATTCGCTGACCGAGCTGGGCGCTGCGCTGCGCCGTGCCGGGACACGCACCGCTGCACGCGAACCCTTGCGCCGCGCCCTTGATTTAGCTGCCCGATGCGGCGCCACACCGCTGGCCGAACGCGCTCGCGACGAGGCGCTGGCCGCCGGCGCCCGCCCCCGCCGACCCTGGACCACCGGAGTACACGCCCTAACCCCCAGCGAACTCCGGGTCGCCCGACTAGCCGCCCAGCCCCTGAGCAACCGCGACATCGCCCAAGCGCTGTTCATCACCACCAAAACCGTCAGCGACCACCTCTCCAGCACCTACCGCAAACTCAACATCCACACCCGCGACCAACTCACCACAGCCATGACCGCCCACACGTCGCCAGGAACGCCCTTGGCAGTCTCTCCCGGACAGGCGGCTAGCGGCGGCGGGGGGTGGGGGGTGCGGATACCTCCCAGGCGCGGGCGTAGCGGTGCGCGCCTGGGTGGTTGACATCGCGGCTGCGGTAGACGACGTAGGGCCGGGTCAGGTAACCCAGTGGCGCGCTGAAGACGTGCACCAGGCGGGTGTAGGGCCAGATGCCCAGCAGGGTGAGCACGACCAAAGCGTGGATCTGGAAACTGACCGGGATGCCCGCCATCAGCTCCGGTTGCGGGTGGATGGTGAACAGGCTGCGAAACCAGGGTGAGACCGTTGCCCGGTAGTCGTAGCCGCCGCCGATCAGGTTACTGCCCAACGTGTTCACCATCCCGGTGCCGATCGCGGCGCTCAGCAGCAGGTACATGCCCTTGTCGATGCGGGTGGTGGCTTTGCGCACCGCTGGCACGGTGCTCCGCCGATAGAGCAGGATTCCTAGTCCAGCGACGGTGGCCAGGCCCGACAACGTGCCGAAGGACACCGACATCAGGTGGTAGGCATGCTCCGAAACACCCACAGCCGCGGTCCAGCTCGCGGGGATGGCGATGCCCAGCACGTGTCCGCCGAGCACCGCCAGCAGCCCGAAGTGGAACAACGGGCTGCCCAACCGGAGCAGGCGGCTCTCGTGCAGTTGGGAGGACCGGGTGGTCCAGCCGAACTGGTCGTGCCGGTAGCGCCAGATGTGGCCGAGGAGGAACGAGGTGAACGCCACGTACGGCACCGTCACCCATAGTAGCCCGGTCACCGACGTCCCTCCCTGCGCTCCTGCATCATCGGGTCCACCCCGTATGGCTCCAGGCCCACCTCTTCCTCCGGTGGTCCCTGCGCGGCCAGCTCGGCGACCCGGCGCCGGTCGGCCACGTTGATCTCCGGGAGGGTGGCGCACACCGCGTCGAGCACCGCCCGATAGGGCGAGGAGATCTCGTGCAGGGACAGCCTGAGCAGCTCCACCACCGGCCGGTACTCGATCAGCAGCCGCCGACCGACCACCGGGTCGAGCGTCGCGGCGAACTCCAGCACCACCGCCAGGTGATCCGGCAACTCGTGCTCGCCCAGGGTGGCACCCGCCGCGCGATAGGCGTGCTTGAACCGCAGCAGCGCCATGCCACGTTTGCGGGTGTCCCCATAGGCGTAGTAGCTCAGGTGCAGGCAATGGCGACGTCGCAGGTCAAAGGTCTCCACGTAGTGCGCGGCCAGCTCGATCGCCGGTCTGCGGCGGGCCTGGTCCACGAACGTCACCAGCGCGGGTCCTGCGGGTGCGGGCAGCGAGCGGGCCACCGCGTGCAGCTCCGGGAGCATGTCCAGGGTCTGCTGCGTCGGGTAGTCCAGCAGCAGCGCGGTGATCCGCCACACCACGCGCTGGTCCTGGTGCGCGAGCTCGGTGGGCACCTGCTCCTTGCGGCGACCCAGCCAGGCCGGGCTCATCAGATGTGCTCCGGCACGTGCTGTGTGCCGTTGGCATGCGGCCCAGGAGCTGGCACAGCGGCGAACAGGCCGTTGGTGCTCTTGCCATCCCAGTTGAGCAGGTTGATCCGGCGTCCCTTGTCCGCCGGTGCGGCGGCGCCGTTGCTGTCGGCCGGCTGCTGCGTCAGGTGGAACTTGTCGTCCATGACGTCGAACGCGGTCATTCCTGGGCCGCCATCGGAGTCCAGGCTGCACCCAGTGGCCAGGGCATCCAGCCGGTGCGCGTCCGAGCCGGCCGCGCTGGGGATGACGTAGCGATGCTCGTACTTGGCGATGGCCAGCAGCCGGTACATCGCCTCGATCTCGGTCGGCGTCAGGCGCACCGACTCGGCGATCTCCGGGGCGACCGGCTCCCCGAGGTTGACCCGGCGCATGTGCGCGCGCATCGCCGCCAGCCGCTGCAGCGCGGCGCGCACCGGCCCGACATCGCCTGCGGTGAACAGCTCGGCCAGGTACTCCACCGGGATGCGCAACGCGTCGATCGCGCCGAAGAGGTTGCCGGCGTTCTCACCGTCATGCCCGGTGCCGGCCAGCACGTCCACCACCGGGGACAGCGGCGGCACGTACCAAACCATCGGCATCGTGCGGTACTCCGGGTGCAGCGGCAACGCCACCTGGTAGTCCACGATCAGCTTGTACACCGGGGACGCTTGCGCCGCCTCGATCCATTCCTGAGAGATGCCGGCTCGCTCGGCTTCGGCCACCACCCGAGGGTCGTGCGGGTTGAGGAACACGCCCAGCTGCGCGGGGTAGAGGTCCTTCTCGTCGGGCACCGACGCCGCGGCCAGCACCGCGTCCGCGTCGTAGAACACCACTCCGATGTAGCGCAGCCGCCCCACGCAGGTCTCCGCGCAGACCGTGGGAATGCCCACCTCCACCCGTGGGTAGCAGAACGTGCACTTCTCCGCTTTGCCGGTCTTGTGGTTGAAGTAGATCTTCTTGTATGGGCACCCGGTGACGCACTGCCGCCAGCCGCGACACTTGTCCTGGTCGACCAGCACGATGCCGTCCTCGCTGCGCTTGTAGATCGCGCCGGACGGGCAGGATGCCGCACACGAGGGGTTGAGGCAGTGCTCGCAGATCCGCGGCAGGTAGAACATGAACGTCTGCTCGAACTCCAGCTTCACCTGCTCGGAGAGCTTGGCCAGCACCGGGTCCCGGCCGACCTGCTCAGGACCGCCGCCCAGGTCGTCGTCCCAGTTGGGACCCCAGGTGACCGTGGTGTCCTTGCCGGTGATCAGCGAGGTGGGCCGGGCCACCGGGGTGGTGTCCATCTGCGGTGCGGACAACACGTTGTCGTAGTCGTAGGTCCACGGCTCGTAGTAGTCGGCCACCGTCGGCAGGTCGGGGTTGGCGAAGATGTTCAGCAGCCGCTTGACTCGTGAGCCCGAGCGCAACGTGAGCCGGCCGCGCTTGGTCAGCGTCCAGCCGCCCTTCCACCGCTGCTGATCCTGGTACTGCCGGGGATACCCCTGCCCTGGTCTGGTCTCCACATTGTTGAACCACACGTACTCGACGCCGCTGCGGTTGGTCCACGCCTGCTTGCAGGTGACGCTGCAGGTATGGCAACCGATGCACTTGTCCAGGTTCATCACCATGGCGAGTTGTGACATCAGTCTCATCAGTAGGTCACCTCCTGGCTACGGCGACGAATGGTGGTGACCTCGTCACGCTGGTTGCCGGTGGGGCCGTGATAGTTCAGAGCAAAGGACTGCTGGGCGTAGCCGCCGATCAGATGGGTCGGTTTGATCATCAGCCGGGTTAGCGCGTTGTGAATGCCGCCGCGCTTACCGGTCTTTTCGGTGCGCGGCACGCCCACGGTGCGCTCCTGGGCGTGGTACATGAACACGGTGCCCTCGGGCATCCGATGGCTGACGATCGCCCGCGCGACCACGATGCCGTTGCGGTTGATCGCCTCGATCCACTCGTTGTCTGTGACGCCGATCTTGGCTGCGTCCACATCGGACATCCAGATGGCCTGGCCGCCGCGGGACAGCGTGAGCATGTGCAGGTTGTCCTGGTAGGTGGAGTGGATCGACCACTTCGAGTGCGGGGTGAGATACCGGACCGTGACCGATCGCTGCCCGTTCATGCTGATCGCCCCGACGCTGGGTTCACCAAACAATGCCGTCATGTCCAGCGGCGGCCGGAAGATGGGCATCTGCTCACCGAGCTCGGACATCCAGTCGTGGTCGAGGTAGAAATGCTGCCGGCCGGTCAGCGTGTGCCAGGGCTTGAGCCGCTCGGTGTTGATGGTGAACGGGGAGTAGCGCCGGCCGCCGGTCTCGCTGCCCGACCACTCCGGCGACGTGATCACCGGAACCGGCCGGGACTGGGTGTCGGCGAAGGTGATTCGCTTGCCCTCGTTCTCTGCCGCGAGATCGGCGAGCTTCGTGCCGGTGCGCCGCTCCAGGGCGCGGAAACCCTCCGTGGCCAGCCGTCCGTTCGTGGTGCCCGACAGCGCCAGGACGGCCTCGCAGGCGTGAGTGTCCTTGGCCAGTGACGGCCGCCCGGCGGCGTGGCCGGAGAAGACCGCGCCATTGACCGCCCTGAGATAGTCGACCTCGGCGTCCGGATGGACGGTGACCCCCTTGGTGGTCAGGCCGACCCGCTCCACCATCGGGCCGAGCGCGGCCATCTTGTCCCCGATCGCCGGGTAGTCGCGTTCCACCACGACGATCCGCGGCATGGTCTTGCCGGGTATCGGCTCGCACTCGCCGGCCTTCCAGTCCAGCACCCGGCCGCCGGGCTGCGCGGTCGCGTCGACGGTGTCGTGTTGCAGCGGCATGGCCACGACATCGCGGCGCACGCCGAGGTGCTTCTCGGCCAGCCAGGAGAAACCCCGGGCGAGCCGGTGAAACGCCTCGAAGTCGGTCTTGGACTCCCACTGCGGGGAGATCGCCGGGGAGAAGGAGTGCACGTAGGGGTGCATGTCCGTGCTGGACAGGTCATGTTTCTCGTACCAGGTGGCGGCCGGCAGCACGATGTCGGAGAACAGCGTGGTGCTGGTCATCCGGAAGTCCAGCGACATCAGCAGGTCGAGCTTGCCGACCGGGGCCTCGTCGCGCCAGGTGACCTCGACCGGGCGTACCCCATTACGGTCCGATGCCCGCAGGTTGGAATCGGTACCCAGCAGGTGACGCAGGAAGTACTCGTTGCCCTTGGCTGAGGAGCCGAGCAGGTTGGCCCGCCACACCGTCAGGCATCGGGGAAAGTTCTCCGGCGCGTCCGGGTCCTCGCAGGAAAACCGCAAGTGACCGGTGGTCAGTCCGTCGACGACGTGCTGGGCGGCGTCCTTGCCCAGGCGTTGCGCCTCCTCAGCCAGATCCAGCGGGTTGCGGTTGAACGTCGGGTAGCTGGGCATCCAACCCAGCCGGCTGGCCAGCGCGATGTTGTCTGCCGCGGTGCGCCCGGTGAAGCGCCCTTTCGCCAGCGGTGAGGCCATTACCTCAGCCGTGAACGGGTCGTAGCGCCACTGGTCGGTCGCCAGGTACCAGTACACGGTGCCCTGCATCTGCCGCGCTGGGCGCTGCCAGTCCAGCCCGAAAGCCAGCGTCGACCAGCCGGTGATCGGCCGGCACTTCTCCTGGCCGACGTAGTGCGCCCAGCCGCCGCCGTTGACCCCCTGGCAGCCGGTGAGCATCACCAGCGCCAGGAACGCCCGATACGTCTGGTCGGAGTGGAACCAGTGGTTGGTGCCGGCACCCATCAGGATCATCGACCGGCCGCCGGAGCGCTCGGCGTTGTCGGCGAACTCCCGGCCGATCCGCTCCGCCGCAGCCGCCGGCACCCCAGTGATCGGCTCCTGCCAGGCTGGGGTGTACGGCTGCTCGGCGTCGTCGTAGCCGGTGGGCCAGGTGCCCGGCAGGCCTGGCCGGTGCACCCCGTACTGGGCCAGCAGCAGATCGAACACGGTGGTGACCAGCCTGCCGGCGACTCTCCGGGTCGGCACCCCTCGGCGCAGCACTCCGGCTTGCGCGGTGTCAAACCGGGGAAGGTCGACTTCCACGGTGCCGTCCCTGCTGCCGTTTTCGCTGCCATCGCGGTGGACGGTCAGCAGCGGATCCACGTTGTGGAGATCGAGGTTCCAGTGACCTTCCCCAGAATGGGTGAAACGGTGGCCCAGCGAGCCGTTCGGGACCACCGGCTCACCGGTTGCCGCATTCAGCAGCACGGTCTTGGATTCGGCCCCCTCACTGGTATCGCCCAGATCGGCCGCGGTGAGGAACTTGCCGGGAAGGTACGCGTCGCCTCGCTTGTCGAGGGTGATCAGGAATGGCAAATCGGTGAAACGCTTGAGGTAATCGGTGAAACGCGGCGTCTGCCTGTCGACGAGGAACTCCTTGAGGATCACGTGACCCATGGCCATCGCCAGCGCGGCGTCGGTGCCTGGCCGCGCCGGCAACCATTCGTCGGCGAACTTGGTGTGATCGCCGTAGTCCGGGGATACGACGATCACCTTTTGGCCCCGGTAACGGGCCTCGGTCATGTAATGCGCGTCGGGTGTGCGGGTGACCGGGACGTTGGAGCCCCACATGATCAGATAACCGGCATCGAACCAGTCGGCGGACTCGGGCACGTCGGTCTGGTCACCGAACACCTGGGGGGAGGCCACCGGAAGATCGGCGTACCAGTCGTAGAACGACAACATCGCCCCGCCGATCAGCGAAATGAACCGGGCCCCGACGGCGTGGCTGACCATGGACATCGCCGGGATGGGGGAGAACCCGGCTATCCGGTCGGGGCCGTAGCGTTTGATCGTGTGCACGTGGGCGGCGGCGGCGATCTCGGTCGCCTCCCACCACTCGGCGCGAACGAACCCGCCCATGCCCCGCGCCGCCTTGTACCGGCGGGCCTTCTCCGGATCTTCGACCACATCGGCCCAGGCCAGCACCGGATCCTTGAGCCGCTGCTTGGCCTCCCGATACAACTCCAGCAGTGTGCCCCGCACATACGGGTAGCGCACCCGGGCCGGCGAGTAGGTGTACCAGGAGAACGACGCACCTCGGGGACAACCCCGGGGCTCATACTCGGGCTTGTCCGGGCCGATCGACGGGTAGTCGGTCTGCTGAGCCTCCCAGGTGATGATCCCGTCCTTGACGTAGATCTTCCATGAACACGAGCCGGTGCAGTTCACCCCGTGAGTCGAGCGCACCACCTTGTCGTAGGCCCAGCGGTCACGGTAGAACACATCAGCCGAACGGCCGCCGATCTGGTGCACCGTGCGCAGATCCCCCGAGGCCTCCCCGCGCTGAAAATGCCTGCCGATGCGCAGCAGTGAATCAGCGAAGCTGGTGTCCATGCCGACATTTGTGCTAATATCAGGGATATCGGGCACAAGCGCCACCTCTTCGGGGTGATGATTCGTGTTCGTGGGGCTAACTCGCTCACCCTAGATGGTGATTTCATGCTCTTCAAGAAGGCTCGCTAGTCCTCGCATCGTCACCGAGATGGCCGTGCGGCGTACGTAACATAACGTTCATATTTGCGGTTTTTCGATGCGCATCCCGTAACATTCCAGTTACCTCACGCGGAGTGATTGATACTCTCGACAAGTGGCTGGGCGGGACGTCGATAATCTGCGCATTTACGTTTGGGACTGGGCGTAGTGTTGTCGAGAATTTTATTCGTGTCTTTGTGGTACAGCGGCGCGGACCCAGACCTCCTGAAGTAGGTCATGAACATCGATCGATACGGCGCTCGCTGGCGGCGAGCCACCAACTGCCCGTCGCCCCGCCAGCTCGTGTGGTAAGCACATCCATGACCCCGCCAACCGGGCGCTGCCTCAGCAGGTGGCGACGTAGGCGCGGGCGAATAACGTCCCGCCCGCAGACGCTGGTGGCCCCATCGGGGCGGCACCACGGTCATGATCACGGTTTCGGTGTCGAAAGTGACACGACGTGTCACTT
>JBATXM010000022.1:0-21276 GCA_049673305.1 Pseudonocardiaceae bacterium
GAGGCAACGATCGAGGAACCCCCGGTGAGCGCCAACACCACGGTGAGCAGCTCCGACGACGAGGCACGCCCAGGAAGCGGACAGACCGCCGGGGTGCCCCCGGTGATCGGCCACGCATGGGCGTCCATGGCGACTGACCCGACCGAGACTGAACCGTGCCCCGGGTCGTCGTCACAGCAGCCGTATTTGGATCGCCTCACTGCGGCGGTCGAGCGGCTCACCGCTGCGCGTTCCCTCTCGCGGCAGCTCCACGCACTGGCCGAGGAGGCACCGATGATCACCAACGAGCAGCTGGCCGACCAGTTGCTCGCGTTGGCCAACCGGGCGCGGGCGCTGCCGTGACGCCCACCGTCCTCGTCCGCTTCCCCCTGAATCACCTCGTCTGGTATGACGCCATGAAACTCCAGGTCAGCCCACCGGGCCCGTCACATGGATCCTTATGCACCTTCCCAGGGGCGGACGCGCCAGAATGGGGAGACTGGGCCCGTCCCGGCGCCGAGTGGGTATGCGTGGGCGATGGCGTGGGCGATGTAGCGCTTGCCGTACCTGACCGCTTCGGCAACTGCAGTGCTGCGGGCCAGCGCCGAGGTGATCGCCGCGGCCAGAGTGTCCCCGCTCCCGTGGGTATGCGGGGTGGTGAGCCGGGGACCGGTGAATTCGGTGAACTCGCGGCCGTCGTAGAGCAGATCCACGCATTGCGGTTCGTCGTGCAGGTGCCCGCCCTTGACCAGGACCCACTGGGGACCTTGCGCGTGCAGCGCACGGGCCGCATCGTAGAGCTGCGCGGGGGAGTTGACGTCCATCCCGACAAGCAGCCGTACCTCGTCCAGGTTGGGCGTGATGAGGGTGGCCCGGGGGAGCAGCTCCGAGCGCAGCACGGCCAGCGCGTCCTCGGCCAGTAGCGAGTCGCCGTGCATCGAGGCGGCCACCGGGTCGACCACCAGCGGTACCCTGCGGTGGCGACCGATGCCGACCTCGTCACACACCCCAGCCACCGCGCGAATGATCGCCGCGCTGGCCAGCATGCCGGTCTTGGCGGCGGCCACCCCGATGTCGGTCGCCACTGCCCGGACCTGGTCGGCCACCGTGCGCGGGGGGATCTCCACGACGGCGGTGACGCCCAGCGAGTTCTGCACCGTCACCGCCGTGACCGCGACGCAGCCGTGCACGCCGCAGGTGGTGAACGTGCGCAGGTCGGCCTGCAGACCCGCCCCACCCCCGGAGTCCGAGCCGGCAATGGTCAGTGCTACCGGAGGACCAGCGCTCACGCCCCGGGCACTGGCAGGTACAGCTGCTTGCCGGTTGCGGTGAACTCGTCGGACTTCTCCTTCATGCCTGCCTCGAGGGCCTCCACGTCAGAGAGCCCGTGCTCCTGCGCGTAGGCCCGGACATCGGCGGAAATGCGCATCGAGCAGAACTTGGGCCCGCACATCGAGCAGAAATGCGCGGCCTTCGCCGCCGGGGCTGGCAACGTCTCATCGTGGTAGGACCGCGCGGTGTCCGGATCGAGTGCCAGCGCGAACTGGTCGTGCCAGCGGAATTCGAACCGGGCCCTCGACAGCGCGTCATCCCAGGCTTGGGCACCCGGATGGCCCTTGGCCAGGTCGGCGCTGTGTGCGGCGATCTTGTAGGTGATCACACCGGTCTTCACGTCGTCGCGGTTGGGCAGGCCGAGGTGCTCCTTGGGCGTGACGTAGCAGAGCATCGCGGTGCCCGCCTGCGCGATCATCGCCGCGCCGATCGCCGAGGTGATGTGGTCATAGGCCGGCGCGATGTCCGTCGCCAGTGGACCCAGGGTGTAGAACGGCGCCTCGTCGCACCATTCCTCCTCCAGACGCACATTTTCGACGATCTTGTGCATCGGCACGTGCCCAGGACCCTCGATCATCACCTGCACGTCGTAACGTCGGGCGATCTGGGTCAGCTCCCCGAGTGTCTTGAGCTCGGCGAGCTGTGCGGTGTCGTTGGCGTCGGCGATACAGCCGGGGCGCAGGCCATCGCCGAGGGAAAATGTGACGTCGTAGTGGCGCAGGATCTCGCACAGCTCGGCGAAGTTCTCATAGAGGAACGACTCGCGGTGGTGCGCCAGGCACCAGGCCGCCATGATCGACCCGCCACGAGAGACGATGCCAGTCACCCGGGCGGCGGTCAACGGCACGTAGCGCAGCAACACCCCGGCATGCACCGTCATGTAGTCGACGCCCTGCTCGCACTGCTCGATCACGGTGTCCCGGTAGATCTCCCAGGTCAGCGCCGCCGGGTCAGCGCCGCACCGCTCCATCGCCTGGTAGATCGGCACGGTGCCGACCGGGACGGGGCAGTTGCGCAGCAGCCACTCCCGGGTCTCGTGGATCTGCGGGCCGGTGGACAGGTCCATGATCGTGTCAGCGCCCCACCGGGTAGCCCACACCATCTTGTCCACCTCCTCCTCGATCGAGGAGGTGACCGCCGAGTTGCCGATGTTAGCGTTGATCTTCACCAGGAATTTCTTCCCGATAATCATTGGCTCGGATTCGGGGTGCCGGTGATTGGCCGGGATCACCGCGCGGCCACGCGCCACCTCGGTGCGCACCAGTTCGACATCGACATTCTCGCGGGCCGCGATGAACTCCATTTCCCGCGTGACGATGCCGGCCCGGGCCCAGGCGAGCTGAGTGGCTGCGCCCCCCACCGGCTGGCGCTGGGCGGTCCAGCCCGCGCGCAACGGGGGAAGTCCCTTACGGACGTCGATGGTGGCCTCCGGGTCGGTGAAGGGACCCGAGGTGTCGTAGAGGTCCAGGTGCTCCCCGTTGGTCAGGTCCACCCGGCGGGCGGGCACTCGCAGCCCGGCACTTACCTCGCGATAGACCTTCCGCGACCCGGCGATCGGCCCAGTGGTCACCGTGGGCTCGGCGGTGTGGCCGCGCAGCCGGTTTGTCGGCCTGTTGTCCGGCCTGTTGGACAACTCTGTCATGGATCAGCCTTCCTACGCCGGCATTACCCGGACAGGTTCTGCGGTCGACAGCCCCGGGTAGCAAGCCCAGCTGCCCTCTCAGCCCGCTGCGGTGCGAGCTCCCGCGCGCTCATGTGGTCAATTGACCTGCCCGACCGTAGCGCTATCGAGCGCGAGTCCGCAAAAGGTGGCGTGGGTGACGGTTGGTCGCGATACCGCTAGTATTCGGGTAGTCGCCTACGGTGACAACTATCCATGGGGGCACCATGTACGACATTTCCGGCATTTCCCCTCGCCGTGTCGCCGTGGTTGGTCAGGGTTACGTGGGCCTGCCGGTAGCAATTCGGGCTGTGGAGGTCGGTTTCGACGTCGTTGGTTTCGACCTCGACAAGCCCCGTATCGATTGCCTCCGCAAAGCGGAGACATTTATCGACGATGTCACCAACAGTGATCTTGCGACAGCGATGGGAACCGGACGATACCTGCCTACCGACGACCCAGCAGCGTTGGCCGGCTTCGACGTCGCGGTCGTCTGCGTACCCACTCCTCTGCGTGACGGCGCCCCCGACCTGAGCTACGTCGAGGATGCCGCCGGCATCATCGCGCCGCACATCACCCCTGGATGCTGCGTCATCCTCGAGTCCACGAGCTATCCTGGCACCACCGAGGAGATCTTCATCCCGATCTTGGAGGCCGGTTCGGGGCTGCCTGCGGGGGCGCAATTCTGCGTTGGCTACAGCCCTGAGCGCATCGACCCGGGAAACGAGATCTGGCGATTCCATAACACTCCTAAGATCATTGCTGGCGTGAACAAAGCCTCCCTGCAGGCCTTGCAGGACTTTTATGGCCGGCTCGTCGAGCGAACCGTGCCGGTGTCGGGGCCTCGGGAAGCTGAGCTTGCCAAGCTGCTCGAGAACACTTTCCGCCACGTCAATATCGCCCTGGTCAACGAGCTCGCGATGTACTGTCACGGCCTCGGGCTCGACGTGTGGTCGGTGATCGACGCAGCCGCCACGAAGCCCTTCGGATTCATGCGGTTCACGCCGGGGCCAGGGGTCGGCGGGCATTGCCTGCCGATCGATCCCTCATATCTGTCCTGGCAGGTGCGACGGTCCCTGGGCCAGGCTTTCCGTTTCGTCGATATCGCCAACGATGTCAACGAGCACATGCCCGACTACGTGGTGTCCCGGGTGGTCACCCATCTCAACCAGCAGCGTAAGTCCGTCAACGGGAGCAGCATCCTGCTGGTGGGGCTGGCCTACAAGCGGAACTCGCGGGACACCAGGCAGTCACCGGCGATCGCAGTCGCCAAGAAACTCGACGATCTCGGGGCCGATCTCCGAGCGATCGACCCGCTCATCACCGCTGAGGAGATCCCGGATTTCATCCGCCTGGTGCCCTGCGAGTCGTGTCAGGTTACCGGCGCCGATCTGATCATCGTGCTCGCTGATCACGACGCGATCGAGTGGGAGCTGTTCGAGCAACACGCCGAACGGGTCCTGGACACCCGCAACCGGCTACGTTCCCGATCCGCCGCGCGGTTGTAGGCTAGCCACTGGCTGTCCTGCAGCACGATCTCCACCGGCCAGCGCCGCGCTCGCCGTCCAGATACCGCGAATCATGGGACTTGTGGCGAGTCGGCCGAGGCTAGCCGATCTTGAAGCTGGGCGTGACGGAACTGATACACCTGACCGACAGTGCGTAAAACGTCACGCTTACGGGCATCTTCAAGAAACCGCAACAAACGCACAGGAGCTTCACCCCGACGCCACAGTTGCGCGCTCGCAAGAGTGACCTGCCACGTTGCCGGAAACACCAACCCCACCGCGAGCCCGAGCGCGATTCCAGCCACACTCCAGCTCACTATTAGAGCCGTGTGCCCAACCAAGACTGATTGTCCGATGCCGTATGCGAGGGCGACCACAAGCCCGACTACGAGCCCGAACTGGTGATTCCGACGCCACGAAGAGAGAGGATCGATTGGACTCGTAGCCTTTGTTGAAGGCCGCCCAAGTCCGAGCATGAGCCCGAGTGCGAGGCAAACTACAACCCCAATCACAGGTCCGTTGCTAAGCCTGTTCCTGTTTACGATCGCATACATGAGCCCAACTGCGAGACCGACCGCAAGAATTATGGGGATATCAATCTTTTTCCACTGTAGTTGACTCAAATGTCGAGGAGGTCTTTCGCCGAAAGTACCTACGAGCGTACACATAGACCCGGTCGTGAGCCCAACCACGAGCCCAACCATGAGCCCGTACACGAGCCCATTCGCGAATCCATTTACGAACCCACCCGCCAGCCCGAAGGTAAACCCGTACACGAGCCCGGCCATGGGATTCGCGCGGGTGTCAGTCGCGTTTCTGCGTAGCCAACTCAAATACCGAGGAGGTCTTTCGCCGAAGGCACCCATGAACCCGATGACAAGCCCGATCGTGAGCGCGATCCCGAACTTGCCCACCAGTGTTCCAGTGAGCCCGTTTGCTAACTCGATCGTGACTGCGAGCCCGAGTTTGCTTACCAGCGCCCTAGTGAGCCCGACTCCCGCACCGATCACAAGCTCGACCACAAGCCCGCACGCAAGTGCGGTAGCGAGGACACGGGGCCAGGAAGGGACCCAATGCGGGATCTGCCACCAGGCCAGCTCTCGGGTCCCCTCGGCGTTCATGCGGCGTGCTAAATGCTTCAGCCAGGATCGAGCCTGGTCCAGGGTGTACGCCGGAGGCCGATCGCCTAGGCTGTGGGCGTAGGCGGCAGGCAGCACCTGGTCGAGGAGATGATTTTCCAGGGCCTCACGGCTGGCGAAGCGTTGACCGTCGGTGAGTTCGTCAACCGGATCGCTGGGACGGTAGGTGCTGCTGACCAGGGTCACCATCAGAGGGGTCTGCAATGCCTGCGCAAGAGCACCATCGGGGTGGTGACGCAGATGTTCGAGCAGGCGCTGCCAAGGTAGGGGGGCCGGGTCAGTCTGGGTACTGGCCAGATATCTCGCCGCCTGCCTAGCCTCGACCGGACACAGTTCCAGCGCAGCCGCGCCCCGCAGATGACCCTCGCCGACTGCGGCCATCATCTCCTGGTTGCGGGTGAGCACGACGAGTCGGAAGGTGGCCTGCTTATCCAGTGCGCGTAACGCCACCGGACGCAGCTTCTCGGGCATCTCATCTAATCCATCAAGGATCACGGCGATGCGGTGGCCGTTGATCAGGGATGCCGCAGCATTCCGGCCGTATTCCCGGGCCCGCAACAACTCATAGTCTTCGGTGAGCCGGCGCGCCAACCAGTCAGCTAAGCGCTCATTGTACGGATCCCAGCCGTGCACAGGGAGCAACACCGGTACCGGCACCTTGGCCCGCTTCTCGGCTGTCTCGAAGGTTTTCCGGTGGGTCAGCGCGTCGAGAAGCAGGCGGATTGCCGCACCGCTTTTGCCCGCACCTGGCGCCCCGAGGATCACCAACCGCCTGGAGTCCAGCCCGCCGTATACGCCATGAAGATCTTTTATTGTGCCAGACCGCAGCTTCGTCGCCGTGATCGTCTCCATCCCGGGCACCGGTGCGAACCGGGCTCCACCGGTCCTTCCCGCAGCTGCCTCTACCGGGCCGGTGACCTCCCGTCGCGACCACTCCCACCGCACGGGAATCGGCGCCGGGAACATCAACCCGCGTTCCGTAGCGGCCTTTTCCCACTGTTGACGCAGTTGTTCTGCCAACTCGTCTGCCGCGCGTTCCACCTGCGAGCGCGAAGCCTGAGCTGGTCGCCGCAACTTCCACAGCCACAGACCAACAGCCGTCGCGGGGGTTGCTAGGTTCACGAGTGTCGTGACCAGCTTGCTGGCCAAGTCCTGATTGGGAGCACGGAGAACGTATTCCGTGACCGCAAGGGTGACCGCAACGAGCAGCACCAGCCCCATCCACGACCTGGTGCGTCGCCCGACCTCCACGATTAACAGTCTGCCATCATGCGGTGACGATCAGTGGTGCCCTGGCACTCCCTCGCCCCATGGCACTCAGTTAAGGAACTGACCTGGGAGAACAGTGTTGTTGGCGGCGGCGGAACAGCGTGCAGCGGCACATGCTGGGCACCCCTCATGGTGGGGTACTGCCCGGGTACCCCACCATGAGGGTGCGGTGTCGTCGGCCGGCCACATTCGCCTGTGATCGGCTGAGTGCGCGGCGGCATCTGTGGCGTCAAGCAGGTGGCCATCACCACATACTCGCTAGGTTCCCCGCCCCTCACTTCATGCCATTGCCCCCTCGTCTACTGCATCATCAGCCTCGCCCCAGGCAATGGCGACCATCCGCGACATCCTCATCGCCGCGTTCTGGTGCCGAAGTAAGATGATCGTATGACAGCGGCCCGGATCACTGTCACGATCCCCCCGATCAGCTCGCCCGGGATGCCCGTCAAGCCGTCGATGATGGCAAGGCGGAGTCGGTCAGCGCGTATGTCGCTGCGGCGCTGCGCCACTATGGGCGGTCGGTGACCCTTCGTGAGCTGCTCGACCAGTGGTGGGTAGCCGACCCGCAAGGCCCGCCTTCCGAGGCGGAGCGCGCGGCGGCCTAGGCGAAGCTTGGTCTTTCGCGGTGACCAGGCCAACCGGACTGACTCTGGATGCCGGTGCACTGATCGCCGTGGAACGTGGTGACCGGCGGTTGCGGGTGCTGCTCGACGAGACGGAGCGGGTTGGCTGGCCGATTGTGGTGCCGGTCGGGCCGCTGGCGCAGGTGGGTGTACCGGCACCGGCTACACCTGTGCGGGGTTGCGCAGCAGGGCGGCGGGGTTGTAGTGCAGGCGTTTTTGCACCGGGGGGTGCACCGTGGCCAGCACGTCGGCGATGTCGCGCCCGGCGGTGCCGGAGCCGAACAGGTCGCTGCGCTCGTAGCGACCGTGCGCGATCTGGGCGCGGACCGCTTCGGCGATCTCGATGGGGTCGTGTGAGGTGAACACCACGTTGGGGCCGCATTCCCGGTCGGATTGGCGGGTGCCGACGCTGACGGCTGGCGTGCCGAGGTAGGCGCCTTCCCGCAGCGCCGCTGAGGAATTGCCGATCATGCAGGTGCAGTGCGTCATCAGGTGAGCGAAGTCCTCGGCCGCCACGTTGCGGAAAAATTGGCAGTTCCGCGCCAGACCCTGCTCGCGGAACTGCCGGATGCCCGCGGCCACCTCGTCGCTGCCCGCGTCCACGTTCGGCCAGAAGACCAGCGCCTGCATCCCGATCGCCGATACTGCGCGTAACGTCGCGCTCATCTGTGCGAGGCCGTGGCCATATTCGGTCGTGACGCCGTGTTGCATGACCAGCAGGAAGGGCTGCTCCGGATCGATCGGCGAACCGGAGCCGCCATGGTTGATCAACGCGTCGCGGCGGGTGCTCGGGCGGGTGCGGGCGACCAGGTCGATCGATGGGCAGCCGAGGTTGAACACGTACTGCGGGTCCTCGCCCATTGCGATGACGCGGCGGGCGCTGAGCTCGGTCGCCGGAAAGTGAATGTGGGACAGTTTGGTGACCGCGTGCCGGACGCTTTCGTCAATCGATCCGGACACCTCGCCGCCCTGGGTGTGCGCGACGGGGATGTTCATGTAAGCGCCGGCGATAGCCGTCGCGATCGTCTCGAAGCGGTCGGCTATGGTGAGGACGATGTCGGGTTCGAGCCGCTCGAACGCGGTCGGTAACTCCAGCAGGCCCAGCCCAGTGGATTTCGCCATCGTCGCCGGGGTCTGGCCCTCGATGATGAAGGGGATCTTGGCGTCGGGGGTGAAACCGGCGGCTTCGAGCACGGTCACCGCGCTACCGAAGCGTTCCAGCAGCAGTGACGCGGCGGCGATCACCTGCAGCTCCAGCGCGGGGTGTTCGCGCACGGCCTCCAGCACCGTGGTGATTCGCGCCAGGTTGGCCCGGCTGGCAACGACGACGCAAATCTTCTTGCGACGAGCAGGCACGTCGGTGTCTCCTGATGACAGCAGCGTGTGCGTTGATCGAATCGTACCGTGGCCTTACCCGGGGACTGGCTGTTACCCGAGCTCACCCCTTTCTGAGGGTAGACATGCCGCTCAGGAACTGTGCCGCGGTGGCCTCCAGGGCTGGCCAGTCGGGTTCGGTGCCCGCTCCCGGCGCGAGCACGAAGCCGCGATGGCCATCATGGGTCAGTCGCTCGGCGACGATCATGAAACCGGTCAGGGTGAATAGCGCCACCACGGTCTGGCGCGTCAAGTAATAAGGATGATCGATCTTGATCACTTGTTCGATGCTGCCGATCCGGCGCAGCAGGACATCGACGTCGACGATGTCGACGAACGCGCGGCCGCCCTCGGCCATCATCTGGCGCAGCGCCGCCAGCGTGCCTCGGACGTCGAGGAGGTGGTCGATCGTCTGACACAGCAGCACGAGATCCCAGCGGCGCTCACCCGGATCGAAGTCCTCGACGAGCCCGGCGATCGTCTCCATACCGGCGGCCCGCGCGACCGCGAGCTCGTCCGGAGCCGGGTCGAGGACGGTCACCCGCGCGGGCAGGTGTGCCGCCAGTACCCTGGAGACCACCCCCGTTGAGCCGCCGACGTCGAGGATGGTGCGCGGTGCGGACGGTAGTAGCGGGAGCAGGAACGCAGCGAGCCCGGTGGCGTAGTCGCGCTGGTCGAGCTGCACGGTCTCGGCGTCGATCCGGCGGCCGTGGTAGGCCGACACCAGTGGGCGGTAGATCTCGGAGTAGAAGTGCGTGTACTGGGTAGCGCTGAGTCTGGGGCAGAGGTAACCAAGCCCGCAGCGCTGGCATACCACGAAGCTGGCCGGGTAGCCGTAGCGGTCCCGTTCGGCGGCTTCCACCGCGCGGCCACGCGCTCCGCACAGGTTGCAGGCCGAAGGCCAATGCGTTGCCTGCTCGCCGTAGTCGTAACCGAGTGCAGCGATTGCGTCATTAACCACCATCTGTGTCATTTTATTCACCCATTCGAGGTGTCCATGGAGCGCGTAGCGTGACTGTACTCGACTGGGATCACCGTGTCGCGGTCATCGGCGAGGTTGGCCAGGCGCACGACGGCAGCCTGGGCACCGCGCACGCGTTCATCGACGCGATCGCCGCTGCGGGTGCCGATGCGGTGAAGTTCCAGACGCACATCGCCGCCGCTGAGAGTCGGACTGACGAGCCGTGGCGAGTCAGGTTCAGCTACGCCGACGACACCCGCTACGAGTACTGGAAGCGGATGGAGTTCACCACGCACGCCTGGGCGGGGCTGCGCCAGCACGCGCAGGATCGCGGGCTGGCGTTTTTGAGCTCGCCGTTCTCGTTGGAAGCGGTCGAGCTGCTGCGCCGCGTCGGTGTCGCCGCCTGGAAAGTCGCCTCCGGCGAGGTCAGCAACCCTGTGCTGCTCGACGCGGTGGCCCAGACCAGAGCGCCGGTGCTGCTGTCCAGTGGAATGAGCGGCTGGGCTGAGCTTGACGGCGCCGTCACGCGGCTGCGCGCGGCCGGCGCTGGGCCGCTGGCTGTCCTGCAGTGCACGTCTGCCTACCCGGTCGCGCCGGAACGGGTAGGGCTCAATGTCCTGAGTGAGATCCGCGAGCGCTACCGGTGTGCATCCGGGCTCTCCGACCACTCTGGGACGATCTTTCCTGCGCTGGCTGCGGTCGCACTCGGGGGGCGGGTGATCGAAGTGCACGTGACGCTGTCCCGCGAAATGTTCGGCCCGGACGTGGCGGCGTCAGTGACCACCAGCGAGCTTGCCCTGCTCGTGGCCGGTGTCCGCTATATCGGTGCGGCGCTCGCGGCTCCCGTCGACAAGGACAAGGTTGCGACCGAGCTGGCGCCGATGCGCGCGTTGTTCGGCCGTTCGCTGGTTGCCCACGATGCGCTGGCGGCCGGGCACGTCCTGGCGGCCAGCGACCTGACCGCCAAGAAGCCGGCCGACGGCATCCCCCCCACTCGGCTCGAGTCTCTGGTCGGCCGCCGGCTGCGCCGAGCGCTGCGCGTAGACGAGGCACTGCGCGACTCCGATCTCGAGCCGCTGGAACCTTGAGCTGATGCGCTAGCCCAGCGCTGCGGAGCGCCCAGACTTCGCTAAAGATGGGATCAACCGTGACGATCACTGAGGACAGAGAACGGCCACTACACTCCGATACACGGCGTCAGCGTTGGGTAGGAGGAGGCACGCATGCCGATCGAGGAGGTAGCCGTCGAACTCGGCCGGGCTCCCGCGAGCAACGTAATTCTTTATTGGGGGACTGGTGAATGAACTCGAGTAGCGAAAGTGTGGCGATAATTGGTGGCGGTATCTCGGGGCTAACCACCGCGACCCTGCTTCAACTGAGTGGATATAAGACCAGCATTTACTCCCGAGAGCTGCCGACGGCTGAGATGCCGCAAAACAGCCAGTCTGCGAAATTCGCATCACTGCACGCCGCAGCTTCTATTCTGCCGCACTCGGTGCAATCACCCAAGGCAAATTACTGGACGGCGATCTCTCAAGAGTACTTTCGGATCCTAGCCTTCGTCGCACGTTGTGGAGTTCGCGAACAAACGCATTATGAAATCTTCGAGCGGTCGTTCCTGGGGATGCCCGATTACTCACGCTCGCTCCGTAACTTTGAGCAGCTCACAGATTCGGACCTGCTGCGCGACGGCATGCCGCGTCGGCCGGCTGCCGATTCGACATCCGGATGGCGGTTCGATGTACTATTCTGTGAGGCACCGGAATATATTGCGTACCTGTACGAGTTCTACCACGCATTAGGCGGTCGGGTTTTAGTTACCAGTCCTGAATCTTCTTGGCGCTCGATCGCTGAGTACCTCAAGCTCGACTATCAATACTATGTCAACTGCACGGGGTACGGCGCCGCTGAGTTCTTGAGTGGAAATAACGATTTCGATATCGACGATCGGCCGAGTCTGCCTGAATATGAACCATTGAATGATAAGCATGAGCCGCGATTCTTGCGGGGTCATTATCTCAGGGTTGACATTAAGCAACCGTTCACGGATGCTCGAGGTCGGTTCTTCTCTTACAACTATACGCCAACGGTTGAGGTCTACTCCACTGCGACTGGTGGTCCGGCTGATGTTTACTGTTACCCAAGGTCTGATTGCTGGCTCCTAGGCGGAAGTCGGCAGGTCCACGACGGACCGCTAGATTCTTCCGGCGCCTGGGCGGGCGAACAGACGGTCAGTCGACAAGAAATCTTCACAAGTTGCGATGGAAAGCAGATTAAGCTTCCGGAAGCAATATTTTCGCTCAATGACGAACTGCTTGAACGGATGACGCAAGGAAGGTTGAGCCTTCGGCGGCTGCGCTCGAATCGACCTGATGCGATATCCCCTGGGGTAGGTTTCCGATTTCAACGATCGGGGAATGCTGAAAGCGTTCGAGTGGCGTGTTCGCGTGTCCACTTTGGCACCGAAAAATTTGTTCTGCACAACTATGGTCATGGTGGGTCTGGCTTCGCGCTGTCTTGGGGCTGCGCATTTGATTTGTTGAAGCTCTTAGACCGGATGACGGATCGTCGGCGCTCGCCGACGATCTCACGGCGGGCAACCTTCCGTACGGGACATCCAGCAACCCGCGTACTCCTCGACGAGCTTACTCAGCGGCTTCTCGACGATGACCCGCAGACCTCGCAGACTGAACCAGAGGAGGGTTATTGCCTTGAGTCTTAGCGCCCTATTCGGAGCGGGTTGTCGCACATTGTGCGCTCGCGTGATTTTCAACGTTGTGAGGACTGCTACCTGTATACAAGGGATAATCATATGTCGCACAATAGGACCAGGAAATTACTCGTCATCACAACCGGCGGTACAATAGCTGGAGAGGTCGCAACTACGGCATCGCAGGCGCACGCGGTGAAGACCCCCCCTAGCCTGCTTGAAAGCTTGGCGCCAACTTTATTGGACATCTCGAAGAACTCCAAGCGGTTTGATGAAGTACGAGTCGACGCGAATAACGTGGCGAGCTTGGATAGTTCCGACATTACACCGTCGGACTGGGTAAACATTATTGACAGTGTGGCGGAAAAATATCACCAGTACGACGGCTTCATCGTTACGCACGGTACTAACACGATGGGGTATACGGCGGCGGCGCTGTCGTTTGCTTTGGAGAATCTGGGTAAGCCGGTAGTGGTGACAGGTTCGCAAGTCCCGTTCGGTTGGCCTGGCTCCGACGCGGTCATGAATCTGGAGAACGCTATGCGTGTTGCTACCTGGGACGAGAAGCCAGGGCCGGTTCGTGGCGTAATTTGCGTTTTCGGTAGCCACATCATAACCGGCACGAGGGCCAAGAAGAGCACCGAGTTCGACTATGATGCATTTCAATCATTCTCTACCGCGAGTCTTGGACGAATCGGTCGTGTCATTCGGTGGAACGCATCAAATCTCGACCGGCATCACAAGTATTTGAGCAAAAATGAGCCGGAGGCGCGCGCAGGGCTCCCATTGCGTGTGACAAGAACCTTCGATTCAAGAGTGCTGTCGTTCACCGAATTCCCAGGAATGGACCCAGAAACTTTTAAGCTCCTCTCTGAGCACCTCATTGACCAAGATCGTATGCGTGGGATCGTGTTTCGCGCGTTTGGCGCGGGGGATGTTAGCACCTATCTACATCCCGTGTTCCGGTACCTGAAGGACAGGCAGATTCCGATCGTTGTTACGACACAAGCCCCCAATGGTAATAGCAACTTCGCGGTTAATGAGCCAGGGCAGCTCCTTGATAAGCATAAGCTGGCCATCCCCGCGTACGACATGAGCATCGAGTCGATGACAACGAAGCTCATGTGGCTTCTCGGTCAGGGGTTTGGATACGACGACATAACCGACCGAATGTTGGACGACCTCCATGGGGAAGTCTCGCCCGAAGAGGATAGGCGAGGATAGCCGGTTGAGTAGCTGTACCGGCACGTGGCTACCATCAGCCCACACGTCAGCTGACTAGGTGCGTGGGTGACCGCGTCGGGCACCATCACGAACACTTGGCTCTCGAAAGGAAGTGTAGCGCAAGACATGCGTGAAATCTTTATTAGCTATTCTCATCTCGACAATCAGCCTAACCCACACATAACCCATGAGGTGACACGTGCGGTAGATCATTTTCTCGCGGTGTATAGTCATGTTTGTGACGTTCCGACGGGCGGAACCGAGAACGAATTGTTCTTCTTGGATCAAACTGAGATCGAACCGGGTCAGTTCATTTCGGAGACCATTCGTACCGCAATCGAAGAATGCTCGGTAATGTTGGCGTTCGTCTCGCCAAGGTACTTCTCAAGCTACCACTGTTTTCAGGAATGGAAAGAGTTTAAGCGATCGCAGGCTGTGGAGCCCAGCGGACGTGCCCCGAAGTTGCTCATTCCGGTCGAAGTTAAGCCTGTTGTTTCAGATAGGATTGCGCCAGTTGATGAGCTCACGCCACAGTGGATTGCTGAGCTCGTCGGGCCGGAGGGGCTCAAGTGCAACGTGTCAAGCAAGATTCTCTTAGACAGGGATACTACCAGGTTGGCGGAGCAGCTTCAAGCTCTGGATAGCGTGATCCAGGGACAAATCTTGCGGCGCCGTGGTAGCTCTGGTGGACGTCGTGCGGCGTTCAATATTCTTACGCTGCGGAACAAGATAGAGCGCGATAGTCTTAAGACGCGAGCTTTGCAAGACGAGCTTCGCGAAAAAGCTGGCAAGCTGAAGTATGACAAGTTGGATCCCGTTTGTGTTATCTACGCGGGTGGAACTGTGGGAATGGTGCATCAAAAGAGTTCAGACGTGATCCACGCGGATTACGAGATGGCGTCGACGGTTGACGCGATCGTACAGTATATGCGGCCCAAGATCTCAGCGCTGCCATTCAATATTCATTTCTTCAGTTTGCAAAGGCCGATCGACTCCTCTAACGTCACTGCGGGGGACTGGGTGAATCTCGCGAATCTGGTTCAAGAGCAGATGGGGGCGTATCAGGGTTTTGTTATTTTGCACGGAACGAATACTCTGGCGTACAGCGCGAGCGCGCTATCCTTCCTCTTGAGCGACACAATCACGAAACCAGTGGTGCTCACTGGCGCTGAGGTACCCATGTCAGTGCAGAATACTGACGCCATCCACAATGTGGAGAATGCAATACGCGCTACCGCCTGGCAGTCTTATAATGGTCCAATGCGAGTGCCTGAGGTGTGCGTCTACTGGAACAATCAGTTGTACCGAGGTAATCGTGTGGCTAAGAAGTACGCATCGGATCGAGCCGAAGGCTTCCATACGCCTAACATGCCTGTTCCGCTAGCTACGTTGGCAAACGAGAAACTGAACGTGAATCACGGGCACATCATGGTGCGCCCTGAGTCGGACGTTGCGTCATCAGTGTCTCCTCGGCAAGTCGTCAATCTGGCTGACGCAAGAGTTGGTCTCATGTTCATTCATCCAGAAATGGAAATGTCTGATCTTGAGGCAAAGTATCCCAACGGCTTGGACGGCCTAATTCTTCTCTCCTATGGACCTGGCAACGTTCCGGAAGATCCTCGGTTTATATCGATGATTGAAAGACTTATTCATAACGGCACCATTGTGGCGAATGTAACACAATGTCCATTTGGCCGAGTGGAACTAAAGCTGTTTGAGACCAGTGCGATCTTGTTTGATCTCGGGGTCATCGACGCCTATGACATGACGTTGGAGGCCGCGTACACCAAGCTTCTGTGGGCCATTGCTCGCCGAGATAACCGCAAGCAGCCGGGCGTTCAGCGAAGTATTAAGCGCGCATTTCAAAGAAATGTTGCTGGTGAAATGAGCGCAAGCATAGACGAGGCGTCTTTCGGCGGTTCGGACACATTTGACAAAGCGGTTTCAGGAGGATTTCTTGTATCCGACGTCCGCCGGCTCGAGAAATTTGTTGACCGCTACGATATTGCCGAGGTTTTCATTCGGCTAGAGGGTGTCCGCTTCGCGGAGGGTAACGAGTCTGGTCGGGTAAGGATTCTGTTTGGAAAACCGACGGAGCGGCACGATAATCAGTCGGAAGAAGTCAATCTGCTGGCGGATTTCTCGAAGAAACTTACGGTCGCCGAGGCGACGGTAGGCTGCTTCGACAAGAACCTGGAGGTGACGCATGCCTTCAGGAAGTGGTTCAATAATGATGAGTTTCAGCTTTCAATCGGCGTAGACGGCATGCCGAGTCTGGCGTTCTCATCGCTCCGGCTAGTTCTCTATACGAAGATTGGCAGGTTTGAGTAATGGTGACATCGAATTATCCACGAGAAGTCGTTCGCAACCTTGAGGTGTTCGATCGGGAACACTTGTGGCATGTCGTATCACGAAATCCTCCTGTGCAGAGCTGTGCTGACGCGGCGCGGCGACGGAATCGACTCGGACATGTCGGGATACCGCTGTGCGATGAGCTGAAGTCGAATGTCGGCGTCTATGGCTCGGCAAGTCGCAGGAGCTTTGTAGTCGCTCATTGCCGGGGTCATCAAAACTTGGACACCGGTAAGCTTCACGGTATTCTCGGATCGGCGTTTGAGCGGGTGGACGGAGCCGAACTTGATTCTGAGCTTGGCTTGTCGTACGGACTGGTTACCCCGTTTCACTTCGCGGCGCACCCGCACGTTCGACAGGTCGTAGACGAGACGGTACTTGGACCATATCTTCCGCCGCACACCATGATGACGAATCTGGGCCACCTTGAGTATGCTGTTGAGTTTCGGCCAGCGGATATCTTTGGGGTGCTGCCAAACGTGGAAGTTGCGGATATTGTGGAGGATGGGGACCGTCGCGCTCCACGGGGTGTGGCAATTCGGGGGGAGACGATTGGCATTCTCACCGGTAACTCTCCAGAGTCGGGAATGATGCTATGGCAGGGTATAAATAATTATATAAGGGCTAGCCCGGTTGTTAGTTTTCGAGGAGATATTAGTTTCCCGCGAGTGATCGTCGAATCGGTGCCTGAGATGGGTCTTTCAATGGAGCTTGTGCAGCGTGAGGTTCATGTTAAACTCGTTGTGTTGGATGCCGTTCGAAAGCTCTGTGCTAGCGGCGCCGACGTCGTCGCGATCGCCTGTAACACGACCCAGTACTATTCGAGTGAGGTTGAGGCTATCTGTGGAAGTTACGGAGCCCGTTTCGTTTCGATCGTCGATGAGACTGCACGATACCTCAAGAACGCCAGTATTCGAACGTTCGACTTTCTTGCGATCGGCGCCGTTTCTGATTTTGCGTCGTGGAGCGATTTTCGGCGGATCATGCCCCAGTTTGACGTTTACGTTCCGAGCGAGCGGGACATCGCCGCGATTACCAGTTTGGCGTTCTCGGTCAAAAAGGAAGTCGTGTCAAGTGCGACGATAAATCAGCTTCGGGATCTTGTGAACAATTCCACGAAGACTGACACGGTCGTGCTCGCGTTGACAGAGTTGTCGATCCTGTTTGCTTCCCAGCGGAGTAAACAGAGGTCGCAAAAGAAGTTTATCGACACCCTTGACATCTTGGCGCAAGCGGTCGCGAAGATCTACCTTGACGGGCGCGCCGCAGTCGGAGCAGGTTGACAGGCTGCCACACCACCCACTGTTCCGGTGGCCAGGTCCTGGGTGCTCCGGCAGCACGCCTCCCGGTCCATGGTGGGGAACAATATGGGGCAAATCGCCTGAAACAGCCGTTTGCGCCGAAATAACACAACGGGTACTTGGCGGTAAACAGCGGTTCCTACCGTGGCGAGCGATCCCTAGGAGGCCCCGGATGACCGAAGTCGCCGCCAGAACCGACCTGACTACCCCGAGTGGCCCGAAACGGCGTTACGCCAAGCTCGCCGCCGACGAGAACAGCGAGGACTACTCGCTGCGCTACGCGGCCGCTTCGTTCCGCACGTGGTCACCATTCGCGGTCGCCACCACCGCACTGGGCGGCATCGCCTACCTCGCTGATTTTGCCATCGGCGCCAGCATCGTGATGCTGCACGGGTTCTCCTCCGCCGCGCTGGCCATCGCGGTGGCCGCCGTGGTGATCTTCCTGACCGGCATCCCGATCGCCTCCGCCTGCGCCCGTTACGGCGTGGACATGGACCTGCTCACCCGCGGCGCCGGGTTCGGCTACTTCGGTTCCACGCTGACCTCGCTGATCTACGCCAGTTTCACGGTGATCTTCTTCTCGCTCGAAGGCTCGATCATGGCCCAGGCGTTCCAGTTGGCCTTCGGGTTGCCGCTGGCCCTGGGCTACCTGCTGACCACGCTGATCGTGCTGCCGTTCGTGCTGTTCGGCATGCGGGCACTGGCCAAGCTGCAGATGTGGACCCAGCCGGTGTGGCTGGTCGGGCTGGCGCTGCCGTTCGTGGTCGTACTGGCCACCCGCCCGGAGCGCTTCGCCCAGTTCACTTCCTTCGGAGGCACCGCCGGTGCCGGTGCTGGACTGTCGCTGACCGGCGTCGGACTCGGCGCCGGGGTCGCTTTGTCGCTCATCGGCCAGATCGGCGAGCAGGCCGACTACCTGCGTTTCATGCCCGCCAAGACGGACGCCAACCGGAAGTCCTGGTGGACCGCGGTGATCGCGGCCGGTCCCGGCTGGGTGGTGCTGGGTGCGCTCAAGCAGCTCGGCGGCGCGTTCCTGGCCTTCTGCGCGCTGGGGGCGGTCGGCGCGACCGCTGCGCTGGAGCCGATCGCGCCGTACGTGGCGGCAGTCCGGCCGGTACTGGGTGCGATCACTCTGCCGCTGGCGGCGCTGTTCGTGGTCGTCTCCCAAATCAAGATCAACACGACGAACGCCTACTCCGGCTCGCTGTCGTTCGCGAACTTCTTCTTCCGAGTGCTGCACCGCCACCCCGGCCGGGCCTGGTACGTGCTGGTCAACTGCGGCATCGCGCTGGCGCTAATGGAGCTGGGCGCGTTCGCGTTCCTCAACAACATCCTCGGCTTCTACTCCAACGTGGCCATCTCCTGGATCGGCGCGGTCGTCGCTGACCTGGTGATCTGCAAACCGCTGGGGCTGAGCCCACCCTACGTGGAGTTCAAGCGGGCCTACCTGTATGCGGTCAACCCGGCCGGGTTCGGGCCGATGGTGGTGGCCTCGATCGTCTCAGTGGTCGCCTACTTCGGCGCATTCGGGCCGTTGGCCGCCGCGTGGAGCCCGTTCATCGCCCTGCTGCTGGCGATGGTGCTGGTGCCGATCACCGCCAAGCTGACCGGTGGCCGCTACTACCTGGCCCGGCCGAACCTGGTGTCCGGCCCCGATTCCGGTGCGAGCGACCTGGGCGCCACCCACACCTGCACGGTGTGCGACGTCGACTACGAGCTGCCCGACGTGGTCGACTGCGCGTACCACGGCGGCGCGGTGTGCTCCTTGTGCTGCACCTTGGAGATCGGCTGCGAGCAGGTCTGCCAGCGGGCGGATACCGAGTCGGTGCTGCTGACCATCACCGCGAGGCCGTCGGCGCGACGGCTCCTAGATCCGGATAGCGGCGATCTTTCGGCCTCTTCGGGCCAGCTCACTGTGCACCTCGGCGAGGAGGATCTCGGCCAGGATGTGACCCAGGATGTGACTCCGTCGGTAGCCACCCTCGTCACAGGCGCGCACCGCGCTGGCGGCGAACCGCGCTGGCGGCGAACCGCGCTGGCGGCGAACCGCTCGGCGTCCTCGAGCTGGCCCAGATCGAGATGAATCCCCGCTGCGGCAATATCGGCGCTCGCGGAACTTCGAACCAGCCGCGCGGTGAGGATCGGTAGCCGGGGGTCGTCAGCCGGCAAGGTCACCGGTGTGACCGCACCGAGCGTGTACCCGCTAAGGTGGAGCCCACCCTCGGTGGAACAAAGCCCGTCTCGGCGTGCATCTCATCAGCCAGCGCTGCGGCCACCTGTGTCTTGGCCGCCTCGGGCGCGGCGTCGTCTGGCCAGCGGACGGACGATACCCTGCCGAGGTGGACCCCTAATGAGGTGGATTGAGTCCGACGATGGCGCATGTTTCGTCCCAGCATTGCTGACAGGTGGGCCACAACCGTTCGCTGTCGCCGTCGGCGCCTCGCGGGTGGCTGACGCCGCACAGGCACCGCATCGGTTCACCTAATCGAGCGTTACGATCATCCCGGTCGATGGCGTGGCGCTGCCCAGCCAGCGGGTACCAGACAAACGGCCGGTCGGCGTTGCGCACCGGCACCTCCATTCCTTATACCTGACGGTGTGGCAGTGCTTTCGCCTGCGCCCGCTGTGTCACGGGCGTCGTCGCAGCAGCCCGGCACCAGGTGCACGGCCTACTGTGGCAGGTGTGACCAGAGTGCTGGTGGGGTGGCCTTGCGCCGGGTTGCGGGGCTGGCCCCTTTCTTGTCGCCGCCTCTAAGGTTAAGGGCCATGATGGTCGGTGCGGTCATTGTGGGGGGCCTGACAGCTGATCGGGTGAGGCTGGAGACCTCGCGGCGTGGTCTCGGTGCGCATCTGGCCACCTATCGGATCCCTTGACCATCGCGACCCGAGCGGCCAGGACGACGGAGAACGACGCACTCGGATCACGCTGTGCCCGGGTCATGACCGGCTGCCCCGTCCGACCAGGTCGTCGATGACCAGGGATGCACCGATGGCCGCCAACCACACGTCCTTGGACAGCGGGAGGCCTTGCTCGGTGGGTCGCAGACTCCCCTCGCGTCGCATGCCCGGTGTACGGAGGTAAAGGCCGAGCAGACCAACCGAGAACGCGGTCAGGGCTGCCCCGGCGACGGCGGCGGGCACGAAGGGCAACAGCACCGCGGCTCCGATGGTGACCTCGCTGGCGGACAGGGCTTTGACGAACAATCGCGCGTCGAGCTTGGCCAGGAACGGGTAAGTACCTGCGGCGAAGGCCTCCAAGTGCTTGGCCGTCGTCTCATCCGCCCCCCACTTCGACAGCCCTGAGTTGAGGACGAAACTCCCCGCCGCCAGCCGCAGCGGCAACTGGCGGGCTTTCCTACGCAGGTTCATCAGTGACCTCCAGATCGAGACTCCGAGGCGATCCACGGCAGGAACGCCGTGCGGGCAGGCGGACGCCGGTGGCGCGCAGCGCGGCCTCAAGTGCCTCGATGCGGTCCAGCAGATCCATCACCAGCCCGAGCGCAGGGTAGTTCAGCGACAAGCCGGCCCGCAGCCCCAGACCTCCTGAAGTAGTTTTTTAATCAAGCTCTGACCTGGGCATCCGTGAGGCGTTCGCAGGAAAATCTTGTGGACATCATAGGCCCGCGAAGGACCGGGTGGTGCCCGCGAGGCGTGGGGTGCAGGAGGTGCTAGCCGGAATACGGGAGCGACGCCCGGAGCCGGTGGTGCGCAGACGGCGCGACGGGCTGAGGGTGGCTCGCCGCCGCCAGCGAGCGCTGTCTCGATCGACGGTGATGACCTCCTTCCGGAGGTTTGGAAATCATGATCACGGTTTCGGTGCCGAAAGTGACACGACGTGTCACTT
>JBATXM010000023.1:0-23575 GCA_049673305.1 Pseudonocardiaceae bacterium
AAAGTGACACGACGTGTCACTTTCGACACCAAAACCGCGATCATGCCCGTAGTGCCGCCCTGTTGTGGTCCCTCACCGTTTGCGGGCGGGACGTTGTTCGCCCGCGCCTGCCTCATCGTCTGCTGAGCTGGCGCCCGGTTGGCGGGGTCATGGGTGTGGGTACCACACGAGCTGGTGGTGCGACGGGCAGATGGTCGTCGCGTACTCGGCGGGGGTGCGTGCCGAGTCCAACACCTCGAGGTCGACCGTTACGCAGGTTGCCAGCAGGCCAAGGCGTCCGAGCCGGGTGAGTTCCCGGTGAACGGCGGGATTGGCCACTCGGGCAATGGCGCTGGTGTCGGCCAGGTAAAGGCCGCCCGGGATCACCGCCGGGCCTGAGCCCGGATCTCCGGATCGGCGAGGTTCGGGCTACCCCAAATCAGCGGATCATCGAACGCTTCCGCCCGCTGTCGCCGGGCGGCGACATACGCCACAGCGGCGTTGACGGTCTCGACCTTGGACGTGGGAAGCGTGCAGGCCCGAAACTGTCAGGGTCCGATGCCACGATGGGTCCGTTCCATCCACGAGGTTTTGCACACGGAGGTGCATCACGTGCCTGGACTCGTTGCGTCGGTAGCTGATGAGCGCGAGGGGCTGCTGGCTTATCTTGCTCAGCAGCGCCTGGTGCTCCGCCTCACTGCACACGGGCTGACAGATGATCAGGCCCGGGCAACCCCAACCGCCAGCTCGCTGAGCATCGGCGGGCTGATCAAGCATGTCGCGACCGCGGAGCGGGGGTGGATGAACCGCGTCCAGCAGCGCAAGCGGGAGTGGTCGATGGACGACCACCACGCCGGTTTCCGCCTGACGCCGGACGAGACCTTGGCCGACGCGCTCGATCTGTACGACCAGGCGGCCAAGGAAACCGACACGGTCATCGCCGAGATCCACGACCTCGGGCAGGCAGTGCCGGTCCCCCAGGGCGAGGCCTGGTTTCCGGTCGGCATCGCAGCGTGGTCGGTGCGGTGGGTTCTGCTTCACCTGATCGAGGAGACCGCCCGGCACGCCGGCCATGCCGACATCATCCGGGAGTCACTGGATGGTGCCACGGCCCTCCCGCTGATGGCCGCTGCGGAAGGGTGGCCCACCAGCCCGTGGGTGCAACCCTGGGAGGCTTCACCGCAGAAAACTTGACAGCCTGGTGTCACCCGTTCGTGTAGTGTGGCCCTCGTGTCCGCTCTGTCGCTCAGGCTCGTGGCTCGCCGCCACATCGATTACGGGCGCACCCGCAGCATGATCTGTATGACGGCCTGACCCTGCCCTCCATCAGCCGGGCATGCGGTCGTGCCGTCTCGCTGCCCGTGCCGCTGCGACGTCACCTCGCACGCCCCCGCACGCCGAGGACGCATTCGTCATGCCAGCTTGTCCCAAAACTACCCTGTCTCCCCAACCCGCCGTGGTCCGTGCTCTGGCCACCTTGATCGCCGTCTGGACTCTCGTGCTCGCGGCCGGGTGCGGGGGCAGTGCCAACAGTATCGCTGCGGCGCCGGGTCCAGCGCCTAGCTTGCGCCTGGGCTACTTCGCCAACATCACGCACGCCGCCGCCATCATCGGCGTCAACCACGGTTTCCTCGCCAGGGAACTCGGCGCCACCAGGTTGCAAACGCAGATCTTCGACGCCGGACCCACGGCGGTCGAGGCGTTGTTCAGCGGTAACCTCGACGCGGCGTATATCGGGCCGAGCCCAGCGATCAACGCCTTCGCCAGGAGCGGCGGCACGGCCATCCGGATCATCGCCGGAGCGACATCCGGCGGCGCGCAGTTGGTTGTCCGGCAGGGCATCAACACGGCGCGGGACCTGCGGGGCAAGACTCTGGCCAGCCCGGAACTCGGCAACACCCAGGATGTGGCGCTGCGCGCTTGGCTGACCAAGCAGGGTCTGCGCAATAGCATCCAGGGTGGCGGGGACGTCACCATCACGCCCACCAAGAACGCTGACACGCTCCAGTTGTTCAGGTCAGGCAAGCTTGACGGCGCCTGGGTGCCCGAGCCGTGGGCCTCCCGGTTGGTGCTGGAGGCCGGCGCCAAGGTGCTGGTCGACGAGCGGGACCTGTGGCCCGACGGCCAGTTCGGCACCACGCTGCTGATCGTCCGTACCGAGTTTCTGCAGCGCTACCCGCAGACGGTCGAGGCTTTGCTACGGGGACACGTCGAGGCGGTGCAGTGGGCGACCCAGCACCCCGTCGAGGCCAAGACCGTGGTGAACAACGGCATCAACGCCCTCACCGGTACGCCCTTGAGACCGGAAGTGCTCGACCGCGCCTGGCAAAACCTTACGGTCACCGACGACCCCATCGCCGCGTCTTTGCAACGCAGCGCAGCCAACGCGGTGACGGCCGGGGTGGCCACCCAGCAGATCGACCTGCACGGCATCTACGACCTGTCGATTCTCAACCGAATCCTCGCCCAACGGAGCCTGCCGACCGTGTCGGCTGGCGGGCTCGGGAAAGAGTAGCGAACATGACACATCCGACTCTGCGGCCAGCACCCACCAGGCCAGCGCCGGCTACGTACGAACAGACAGCGGCGCCGAGCGCCAGCGTCCGCGTCACGCAACTTGTCCAGGTTTTCGAGCGTGACCGCCCAGCGGTGCTGGACCGGATCGATCTGGACGTCGGGCACGGTGAGTTCGTCTGCCTGCTCGGTGCTTCCGGGTGCGGGAAGTCCACCCTGCTCGCGCTCATCGCTGGCCTGGGCACACCCACTTCCGGCAGCATCGAGGTCAGGGTGGGCGCTGCGGCGCTGATGTTTCAGGAGCCGGCCCTGCTGCCGTGGCTGACCGCGGCCGGCAATGTCGAGCTGGCGCTCAAGGCGCGCAGCGTTGGCCGGCGCGAGCGACGCACCGAAGCCGAGCGGTTGCTCGCCCTGGTGAACCTCGCCGGGCAGGGCCGCAAGCGGGTGCACGAGCTCTCGGGGGGGATGCGCCAGCGGGTGGCGTTGGCCCGCGCGTTGGCCCAGGACCGTCAGCTGCTGCTGATGGACGAGCCATTCGCCGCGCTTGACGCCATCACCCGTGATGCGCTGCACGAGGAGCTCACCCGGCTGTGGTCGACGCAAGGGCTGTCCATCGTCTTCGTCACCCACAACGTGCACGAAGCAGTCCGGCTGGGGCAGCGGGTCTTGCTGATGAGTTCCCGGCCCGGCCGGATCGTCCGGGAGTGGCAGATCGAGCTGAGCCAGCCCAGGGCGATCGAGTCTCCGGGAGTGAGTGCCCTGGCCACCGAGATCACCCATCACCTCCGAGCGGAGATCAGCCGCCATGGCCGTTGACGACAAGACGCCAACGCTCCCGGACAGCCAGACCGACAGCCGGGCCGACAGCCGGGCCTTCGAGGCCGGGCTGGACGCCTTGGAGACGCCCGCGCTGTTACCGCGACCCGGACCTGGCTCGGTGTTCACCCGATCGGTGCTCCCCCCTCTCGTCGCGGTGGTGGCGTTTATCGTGCTCTGGCAGCTGGCTTACAGCGCTGGGCTCAAACCGAGCTACGCCCTGCCCAGCCCGCGTGACGTGCTGGCGGTATTCGATCAGACGGTGCGCGATGGCCGGGCCGCCAACGCCATCTCGATCAGCGTGTCCCGAGGGGTTTTGGGGTTCTTGGCGTCTTTGGTGGTGGGCACCGTGCTCGGGTTGGCGATGTGGCGCAGCCGGTGGCTACGGGCCGCTCTCGGGCCGTTCGTCAGTGGGCTGCAGAGCCTGCCATCGGTCGCGTGGGTTCCGGCGGCGATCATCTGGTTCGGCCTGTCCGACGCCGCCATCTACGCGGTGGTCCTGCTCGGCGCCGTCCCCTCCATCGCCAATGGGCTACTCGCCGGGTTCGACCAGGTACCACCGTTGCTCGACAAGGTTGGCAGGGTGCTGGGACTGGGCACTATCGGGCGGATTGGGCACGTGCTGCTTCCGGCGGCGCTGCCGGGTTACCTGGCCGGTCTCAAGCAAGGCTGGGCGTTCTCCTGGCGATCGCTGATGGCCGCCGAGCTCATCACCTACTCGCCCGCGCTGGGCATCGGGCTTGGACAGCAGCTCAACATCGGGCGGGAACTGAACGCGATGGATCTCGTGATCGCCTCGATCATCCTGATCCTGGTGGTCGGAGTCGCCATCGAGCTCCTCGTTTTCGCTCCCCTGGAGCGCCGGGTGCTCCGAGCGCGGGGCCTCACCGTCGCCCGCAGCCACTGAGAGCTGCCCGGGTTCATCGGCAGCTACGATGACACATGGCGTCACACTTGTTGAATCTCAGGGACCTGAGCCCGGACACAGTGGCGGACATTCTGCGCCAGGCGGTGGAGATCAAGGCCGATCCGGTGCGTTTCCGGCGTGCCGCTGACGGCCGTGGCCTGCTCATGCTGTTCGAGAAGACCTCGACCAGGACGACACTGTCTTACCAGTCGGCGATCGCCCGAATGGGCGGTTACTCCGTGGTGCTCGACTGGCACAAGTCGAACTTCTCGATCAGCCCGATCGAGTACGAGACCCAGTACGTCTCACGGAACTCCGACATCATCGTGGCCAGGCTGCGCTCTCACGCCATGCTGCGCAAGCTCGCCAGCAGCAGCCAGGTGCCGGTGATCAACGGTTGCGACGACCGTTATCATCCCTCACAGGCCCTCGCTGACTTTATGACGATTTTGGAAGTGAGCGGCCGGTTCGATGGGGTGACCCTGTGCTATGTAGGTGTGCACAACAACGTGGCGAACAGTTTGGTTGAAGGCTGTATCGCGCTCGGGGTACGGCTGTTGCTGGTGACGCCACTGACCCAGGAGGGTGCGGTCGACCACGAGCTCGAGCACCAAGCGCTGGCCAGTGGCCTGGTCGAGCGCAGGGACGATCTCGCCTCCGCCGCGCATGAGGCCGACTTCGTCTACACCGACACGTGGGTTGACATGGAGTACTTCACTGACCCGGCGTACGCGGAGGAAAAGAAACAGCGGATCAAGCTGATGACTCCGTTCCAAGTAAATCGACAGAACTTGGGCGGGGCAGACCCGTGGATCATGCACGACATGCCGATTCACCCGGATTATGAGATTTCCGCCGACATGGTAGAAAGCAAACGTTCCGTCATCTACCAGCAGGCCGAGAACAGGATGCACGCGCAACAGGCGTTGCTACTCCACCTGTTGGGATAACTATTCGGCTGAGATGAGGGCTGGTGGTAGCCATGCGCTACCCCCAGATCACCCGAGCCACTCGGTCAAGGTGTCGCGTAGCGCCTTGGCGCTCTGCTCGCCGAGGGTGATCAGGCATTCGCCCGTGACGTGGGGATCGAGCACAACCGAGTCGCCCTGCTTGCTCACCATGAGGTTGGCGAAACCGATCGGGCCCCGGTGCACCCCGCACGTCGCGGGTATCGCCTTACGGAGACCAGTACTTGGGCGGTTGCCATGATGATACAATTCCATGCTGATTCCTTTCCTTGGTATGGAAAATGCATGTCGCTCACGTCCGGAGTTTGTGTCGCTTCACTTGGGTGGCACCCAGAGCCGGGGACTTGAGTGTGCGAACAACGCGATCTCTGGAAGGAGTACGCGCCGCTGCAGCACTGCCGGGGGCTCGCGGTTCTGCCCCCGGCGCTGGGTGCCTGGGTAGGACCGTAGGGGCGGGACTGGCCGGTAACCCGGACTGGCAGCTCGGCCTGGCCATCGGCTAGGATCTAGCCGATGGCCAGGCCGACGCGATTCGCGAGCTGCGCGGCTTCAGTGGCGACGCCGCGCCGACCTCGGTGGATGACGGTGCGCAGGAGCTGGTGAGCTGCCGGCCGATGGGCCATGTCCTCCGGTGCGTCCCGGCTGGCCCTTTGGAGCAGCACCAAGGCACTGGCGTAGTCCTGCCGCTGCGTGTGGCCCTTGGCTTGGTCGATCAGGAAGGCCACTCGTCGTTCGATCGAGGGGGAGCGGTCGTGGTCGACCTGCTCGGCTAGTCGCAAGGCTTCGGCCGTCTCACCCGCTTCGACTTCAACGCTCACCGCGTACATCGCGACGTTCGTCGGTCCGAACGCTGTCCAGCAGATGTTGCGTTCACCGGTTCGTTCGGCCAGTGGCGCCACGGCCCGTACGCGCTCCCGAGCTGTCCAGACCTGTCCCTGCCGGACACTGGCGACCGCGCTGAGCAACATCAACGCGCCGCACAGCGCCGTGGCGTCCAGATCGCCCGCCTGCACGTACGGAGCAAGTGTCTCGGTCGCCTGCATCGCGAGGGCTTCCGCACCCTCTGCTTGGTGGTCAGCTAAGAGCACATGCGCGAGGTTCCACCGTGCGGCGGCTAGGCGATGTGGATCATCGGCGGCTTCGGCCGCCCGGATCGCCCGGTCCGCCACGAGCAGGGAGAGGTCGACGCGGCCGACCCGCTTGGCGATCGTGCGCAGCAAACCGTACAGATCGCCAGCACAACACTGCACCTGCCGACGTTCCGGTCGCTTACCCTCGCTCTGGTAGCGCTGTTCGGCCAGCACGGTATCCGCGATGAGTACTGGCAGTTGATGAGCGAGCTTGCTGTAACGGTACGGCGAGGTCTGCCAGATCCGCCAGGCTGACCGCACGTGCCTATCCAACTCGGTGACCGACGGCGGTTCGTAAGGCACGATCGGTTGTGTCAATGCCCGGCACAGCAACAATCCGACATCGGTCATGCTTGGCCGGTCGCTGGCAGGAGTCTCCGGTTTGTCGGCAGGAGCCTCCGGTTCGTCGAGCAGCCCGGACAGCGGCACGCGGAGTACCTGGGCGAGCTGAGCCAGCACGGGGATAGTGGGAAGCTTCTTGCCGCGTTCGATCTGGTACAGGTAGTCGGGAGTGATGCCGCTCAAGCCGGCCACGACTACCTGTGTCTGGTGGTTGGCCGCGCGAGCGGCACGCACCCGTGCACCGATCACCAGAGCGAGTTGCTTCTCCATACTTTCGTTCCCTCCCCGGCGGCGTGAGCGGTGCAGGTCCTGCGCCGCCTGTCACCACTGGTGAACGATGGCAGACTGCGCTCATGCCCGCCGCGTCCACCTATCAGCCTGTGCCGCGCCTGCTCGTACTGTGGGACGTCGACCACACCCTGATCGAAACACGGGGCGTCGGCCGCGCCATCTACGAGCGTGCCTTTCCCGCCGCCACTGGCAAGCCGCTCGCGACGCTGGCGTCGATCTCCGGTCGAACCGAGCTGGACATCATGACCGAAAGCTTGCGGCTCAACGGTATTGAGCCGACCGAGGAGATGGTCACGCGGTTGGCGCGGGCTTTAGTACAGGGTTACCAAGATGCCCGGGAGGAGCTGCGCACGGTGGGCCGCGCACTGCCCAGCGTGCACGACACGCTCGCCAGCCTGGCGCGCAGCGCGGCCGCCTACCAGAGCGTGTTGACCGGCAACCTGCGCGACGTGGCCCGCATCAAGCTCGAAGTCTTCGACCTGGCCCGCTACCTCGATCTCGATGCCGGGGCCTACGGTGACGACGATCCCGAACGGCCTAAGCTGGTCGCGATCGCCCAGCGGCGAGCAACCGAACGGACTGGCGTGCTGTTCGACAACGATGCCACAGTGCTGATCGGCGATACGCCGAAAGACGTCGAAGCAGGGCTAGCAGCTGGCGTGCGGGTGATCGGGGTAGCCACCGGGAAGACGAGTACACGGGATCTGCGGAACGTCGGCGCGTACCACGTCGCAACCAACCTGGCTGAGTGTCACGCCATACTGAACGGCTTGACTCGGGGCATCAGGAATGAGTGAGCGTCAGTCCGCGCAGCTTCTGGTGATTTTCTCGATCTCGGCGTCGATGTCGACGGCCATGCTCTCACTGCCCAGCGGGACGATGTCGATGGTGGCGTCCACGAACTGCCGTAGCAGGTCGCGGTCCACCTCCAGCACAGCGCGCCCGTCGGGGGAGCGGATCTCGACCAGCGTCACCTCCCAGTCGCCCATGGTGGCCGGACGCACCCGCACGTCACCGATACCAGCGGGAGCGCGCAGTCCTGTCACCAGCAGATCGCGGGCCAGCACCCAGTCAACGAAGCGATTGCCTCGGGTCTGGATCTCGACAGTCACCGCGAAGGGATCATCGGTGCAGTAGGTCCATCGGGTCACCACGGGTGCTGCGGCCTCGTGCAACAGCGCGAACATGTCGTGGGCAACCGCCTCACCGCCGTAGCTGGTCATTCCGCCGTAGTTGGTCATCGTGGGCCGCCTCTCCGTAGTGGTTCGGATGTGATGTCCGCCGAGCGGGTGTGCTCGTCAGTTGATCAGTGTGAGTTGGTGTACTCAGTAAAGACATCGCCGAGCAGGGTCCGTACGTACCGCTGGACCCCCACATTCACTCCAAGTGATGTACTTAGGGCAGTGATGTACGTGGGGGAGGGCGTACGGTTCGCCGGATACCGATACCGGGTTTCGCCAGCGGATTACAGGCCCAGTGACCGGCCGATTACTTCCTTCATGATCTCGGTGGTGCCGCCGTAGATCCGGGTGACGCGAGCGTCGGCGAAGGCCCGGGCGATGGGGTATTCAATCATGTAACCGTAGCCGCCGTGCAGCTGCAGGCACATGTCGAGCACCCGGCCCTGCAGCTCGGTGCACCACCACTTGGCCTTGGCGGCGTCGGCGACGGTCAGCTCGCCATCGTTGAGGGCCTCGATACAGCGGTCGGTGAAGGTCTGCGCGATGTCGATCTCGGTGGCCATCTCGGCCAACTGGAACCTGGTGTTCTGGAACGATCCGATCTGCTGGCCGAATGCCCTGCGGTCCTTGACGTAGGCCAACGTCAGCTCCAGCGCCGTCCGCGCCCCAGCCACCGCGGAGACGGCCATCGACAGTCGTTCCTGGGGCAGCCGATCCACCAAGGAGGTGAAGCCAGCGCCTGGCGTACCGAGCAGGTTGGCGGCCGGCACGTGGACGTCACGGAAGAACAATTCAGCGGTGTCCTGAGCATGTTGGCCCAGCTTAGCGAGATTGCGACCGCGCTCGAAACCTGCCATCCCGCGCTCCACCACGAGCAGGCTCATCCCCTGGTGGCGTTGCCCTGGGTCGGTCTTCACCGCGGTGATGACCAGATCGGCGTTGATCCCATTGCTGATGAACGTCTTCGATCCGTTGACCAGGTAATAATCAGATTTGTACACCGCCGTGGTCGCCATGCCCGCCAGATCTGAGCCCATCCCCGGCTCGGTCATCGCGATGGCCGTGATCAACTCCCCGGAGGCGATCCCGGGGAGCCAGCGCCGCCGTTGCTCCTCGGTGGCCAGGTCCAGGAAGTACGGCAGGCAGATGTCGTTGTGCAGGCTCAACCCGAGCCCTGCGCCCGCAGCCCCAGCGCGCATGACCTCTTCGCCCAGCACCGCGTTGAACCGGAAGTCCGACACCCCACCGCCACCGAACTCCTCCGGGATCGCCATGCCGAGCAGGCCGGCCGCGCCGGCGGCGGTGTACAACTCGCGAGGCACGATGCCCTGGGCGTCCCAGACGTGCAGGTGCGGGGTGACCTCCTTGCGGATGAAGGCGCGAACGCTCTCTCGGAAGGCCTCGTGCTCGGCCTCGAACAACCGACGGCGCATGCGCCGATTGTCCTCCTCGCTCCGGTCGTTCCGCCGCTGCGCCCGCCCGCTGCGCCCTCGGCATGCCCCGGCAAAACCCGACACTGCCTTCGTGTGATCACTTTTACGTGAGTTTGCCCACCCACAGGTGTGTCAGTCTGTAGAAAAATTCACGTTCGGGTGAAATTTATGTACATGCCAGCCACGAAGAGTTGTATTCTCTGCGCACCAGAGCTGGCCGTCAGGGTGAAGAGGTGATGTGCGGTGGTTCTACTTGCCGACACTGGACAAGGTCAGCTCATGAGGGCAGCGCCACCCGGCCATGCCGGGCTGGTGCACGAGGCGTTGTTCTACCGCGACGCGGAGGACTACGCCATCGGCGTCGCTCGGTTCCTCCGAGCGGGGCTGGAGTTGTCCGAGCCGGCGCTGGTCGCGATGCCGGGTTCGCATCGTGACATGCTGCGATCGATCCTGGGCCCCGAACTGGGTACCGACGGCGAGGGCGTCCAGTTCATGGACATGGCAGAGGTGGGCCGTAACCCTGGTCGGATCATTCCCGCTGTGCTCTACGCGTTCACCCAGAGGCACCCGGCGCGCCGGGTGCGCATCGTCAGCGAACCGATCTGGCCGGGGCGCTCCGCCGCAGAGCACCGCGCCGCGCTGCAACACGAAGCCCTCATCAATATCGCTCTGACGGACCACGAGGTGACCATCTTGTGCGCGTATGACTGCGACGGGTTGGATACCACCGCCCTGGGGCAGGCCCGGCAGACCCATCCGGTGCTGCTCGAGGGGTCACAGCAGGTTTTGAGTGCTGATTACCGGGATCCTCGCGTCGTCGCCGATGAGAGTCTGCGGTCCTTGCCGGATCATCCCGAGTGGTGGGGCGACATGCTGGTCTTCAGATCCGCGAATGACCTGCCTGGCATCCGGGAGTTCGTCGCGGGTCGGGCGCTGCGGGCTGGGCTGTCGGCCGATCGAGTGACTGATCTGTGCCTGGCGGTCAACGAGGTCGCTACCAACACTCTGGTGCACACTCCTGCGGCGGGCGTCCTTTCGCTGTGGCAAGACCCGTGGACCTGCAGCCTAATCTGCGAGATCAGCGACAGCGGCCAGCTGCGTGACCGGTTGGTCGGCCGGATCCCACCGCACCCGTCCCAGCCGCATGGACGCGGGTTGCTCCTGGTCAACGAGCTCTGCGACCTGGTGGAGATGCCCACCGGAGGCATCGGCACCGGAACCACGGTCCGGCTGCACATGCGGCTGCGGTGAGACACCTGCTGAGGGATCAGATCCAGCCGAGGGCGTGGAGCAGGTATGCCTGCTGTCCAGCGGATTGTTGTCAGGACGGCGGCGGGTCGGAACAGGGCCCGTGACCGGGCGGTAGCTGTGGAACCGGGTGATCAGAATGCCCTCGCCCTGACTCAGTCCAGGCAGCTTCTGCTCGAACTCCGGCACGGTGCGGGCTGGGATGGTGCCCTTGATGACATAGGTGGCGCCCCGCGCGGTCGGCGTCTCCGGCGTGGCATGGCACTCGACCAGGTTGGTCAGCACGGCGCTGGTGCTGTCGATTGGCACCTCCAACTCGAACTGGTTCACCGGCTCGAACACCGTGGTCCCGGCCTTCTTCAGTGCGTTCATCAGCACCAGCGGGGTCAGCTTGCGGAAGTCGCCCACCGCGCTGACCGGGCTGGCGTACCCGGTGCGCGTCAGCGTCACGAGGATGTCGAGCACCTCCCACCCATACAGCCCCTGCTGCAACGTCGAGCGCACCGTCTCCTCGATCGCCTTGTGGAAGGCGTGCGGCAGTGAGCCCAACTCCACCGACCGCCGGAACACGATGCCCGAATCCGGCTCGTCCGGCTCCACCCTCAACCCGATTGTGGCCCAGAAGAAGGTCTTACTCTTGTAGTCAATTTCCTCCGCCGCCTCGTCGATCCCGATCAGCTGCTCCACGCAGACGATCCGGGTGCCCTCGAAGACCACGTCCAGCTTGTAGTCTGCGGCGAGGAGGGCCTTGATGACCTCCTTCTGCACCTCGCCGTACAGGGAGACCGAGATCTCCCGCTCCTCGTCATTCTTGCGGATGTTGATGAAGGGGTCCTGGTCGGCCAGCTGCTGCAGTGCCTCGTAGAGCTTCGGCATCGAACCCGGCCTGGTCGTCCTGACCAGAGTCTCCAAGCTCGGGGGGCGAACAGATGCTGCCCACCCAGTCCCTCGGCAGTGCCGAGCTGGTCACCGATCTGGATCCCCTTGAGTCCCCATACCTTCGCGGTCTCGCCGGCGGACGCCTCCGCCTCGATCATCCCGGTTCTGCGGTCGAACACCTCGACCACGGTCGTGCGACCGGTCAGCTCGGTGACCGCGCCGTGCCGGTCGTGCTAGTAAAAATTGATCGTGGTGCGGGCCTTGAGTCGGCCCGAATGCAGGCGCACGTAGGCGACCTTCTCGCCCGCCCAGCCGCGTTCAATCTTGAACACGGTCCCCCGCAGCGGGCCCTGCGCCTCCCCACCATTGAGTGGGAAGTAGCTGGTGATCCCGTCCACCAGCTCGGTGGCGAAGTCTTCGTCCTCGATGAGGCGAAGCACCGCACGTGCCTGCGGCGTGCCGAGGTCCTCCACCCGACTCATCGAGATCACCGCTGGGGTGAGCTCGGACCGGATCGAGTCGAGTAGGTCTTCGTAGCGGGCACCTATGCGGTCGATCTTGTTCACGAACAGGATCACCGGCATGCCCATCGTGATCAGGGTGCGCATGAACACTCTGGTCGGGGCCTGTACGCCCTCCACCGCAGAGAGGACGATGACCACCCCGTCGAGCACGCTAAGCGCCCGCTCCACCTCGGAGATGAAGTCCGGGTGGCCGGGCGTGTCAGTGTAGAGTGGCCGCTCGGTCAGGCTGGTCTTACCCGCGTCGACATGGGCCAGGATCCCGATGTTCGTAGTTTTCACGACGTGCTTTCCCTTTGTTTTCGGCCTTCAATTCCAGAACCGGAGCAACACAGGTCTCTCGGCGCACGTCGCACTCCTTTTCCATGACATCGGCCTATATGGTGAGTCAAGTGTACCAGCATCCAGCAACCGGCTTGTTGGATCTTATCCGCGTTCACAGGTTATATTTCTTCTCTACTGATTAATAGATTTCGATGCGCGTGGAGTTCATCCTCACCAAGGCGCCGGGTTAGTTGCTGCGACTGAACAAAGAGCAGAAAGAGCAGCTCGACAAGCAGGAGTTCGAGCGGCTGCACGTCGAAGCACCCCTCCGACACAGCAGCGCCTCGTGACTCACCTGCGGCGCACCGTGAGGCGTAGGGTGTCAAGCGTCCTTATTGTTGGTCTCTTTGCGGCTCTCCGATCTTGATCGGGCAACGTAGTCCGGCGCGCCTGAACGAGGGCGGCCCGTGACTCCTTGATCCTCGCTTTGTTCTGGAGCAGGGGCCCCGGTAGCGGGGCAGCCGGGGTCGACGTTGGCGCTGGTCGCCGATCCGAACGAGCGGTTGCGGTGTGAGCCCAGTCCGTGTGTCGGCTGCGGCACCGATCTGGCCGACGCGCCCGAGGCGGGTGCGGGTGACCGAGCACCAGCTAAACTCGCGCCACTGCGCCGCCTGCGGGGCGTCAGGGAGTCACGAAGTCCTTCCACTTCTCACGCTCGGGGGCGCGGGGGTCGTTGACGATCGCGATCTTCCCGGCGTCGGAGAACGTCTGGACTGATCGGGTGGTCGTGTCGTAGCGAGTCCAGCCGGGGTCGCCGGACTTGATGAACTCCACCCATGCCGTATGCATCGCCGTGGCCAGGCCTTGGGGCGGGTTCGGACCGGTGATCGAGCTGGCCGTGCTGAGTGTGTCGAACGTGAAGCCGAGCTCCAGCGCGTGGCAGGCGCCGAGTTCGGGGGAGGCGAACACGCCCTCTGCGTTTGGTACTCGGCGGGGCGAGCGCCAGGCGAACTCGTACATGTGGGTGATCGTGGGTGCGGCCGTGCGCGCTTCGGCGACGCGGCAGGCGGGGATGCGGAAGAAGAAGTCGGAGGCGATCGCGGCGAAGATGCCGAAGGGCCTGGTGTTGGCCGGCAGCTTGCTCTTGTAGAAGTCGTAGACCCCGGGGACGGCCGATTCTATCCCGTACGCCGTCAGCATTTTTTTGAAATCGTCCGCCGTACCCAGGACCGCGATCGTCGGGGCCAGGAAGAGCCGGTACTCCTCGGTGTTGGTGCCGGTGAGGATCGGCACGTTCTCGCCGGCGCCGGTGGCGATGGCGTCGATCGGGCGCTGCGTGAGCAGGTCGCCGTCGATGACCGGGAGGAAGGCCATTCCACTCATGACCGTGGACTCGCCCCACTTGTCCTTGTCCGGATTCTTGGTGACCTCGTTCGAGATGGTGTCCTGGGCGGTTAGGATGCGGTTGAGCGCAAGCTCGGCGAACGCCTCGGCCGTAGGCTTCTCAATGTTGAGCAGCTTCGCCAGTTCCTTGGTAACCAGCGCCGCGTCTTCCGTAGTCTGGGCGCAGTGCCCGGCGCCGCTCTGCATGATCGCCCTGTGGAAGAGTCCGGGGCGGTCGAGAGACAGCAGCGTGGTCACGCTCATCGCACCGGCGGACTCGCCGGCGACGGTAACGCGGGTGGGGTCGCCGCCGAACGCCGCGATGTTCTCCTGGACCCACTCGAGCGCGAAGAGCTGGTCGAGCAGACCCCGGTTCGGCGGGGCGCCAGGCAGGTCCGCGAAGCCTTCCACGCCCAGGCGGTAGTTGATCGAGACGAAGACGACGCCATCACACGCGAACGCGGACCCGTCATAGATCTCCACCGCGTTCGAGCCGGTGCGGAACGCGCCGCCGTGGATCCACACCATGACAGGCAGTCCCGAGCCGCCGACGTCCGGCGTCCATATATTGAGGTTGAGGCAGTCGTCACCGGGAATGATCGGTTCGTGGATGATCTTGCTGAACGGGTCCGGGACGGGGATCTGGGGAGCGGTCGGCCCAAATGTGACTGTGTCCCGCACGCCGTCCCACGACGCGGGGACGGGCGCATGGAACCGGTTGGCCCCGAAGGGCGCTGCGGCGTACGGGATGCCGAGGAAGCGGAAGGTCTCACCCTCCTTGGTTCCCCTGACCTTGCCGCCGCTCGTCTGGACGGGGGGCACCTCGTCGGAGGTATCCATCGACGGAACACTAAATGCAAATGTCATGTACGCCATTCCTCTTCGCAAACGCTGCCGTGGTCTCGGTGAGACCACGCGATAGTCATATTTTCGGTCTTGGATCGAAGTCCGCGGTTGTTTACTGTGACCGAACGGATGCAACAATCTAGGGAACTATACAGTTGTCTGAACTCAGACTCTTGTGTTAATGCCCCCCTAGACGGTTCATGCACCATGGAAGAGTGGACACACCATTATTCAACCAACTGGAATCCAAGTAGCCCGCTGTAGGAGTCACCCAGGGCGGCACACTCCCGATACGACACGGACGAGATGGTCTTGGTCCGACATAAAGACGCCCACCGATTGATTCCGCCACTGGTGCCAACGTACCAGCCTGGCACGATGGGGACCAGCGTTTCTCAGATCCTGTCTGCCCCGGCCCCGCCTGGTCACCCACGCCAGACGACGAATCCTGAAGATCCCCTTGCGCATGATCGAGCACCACGTCCCGCTCAGCGGGGCTACCAGGGTGCCGTAACCGCGACCGTTGCCGGGCACGGTCCGGTAGCCCGCTCAGACCAGCAGCGCGGTTGCCCTGGCCTTGTTCACCGGGTCGATCCGCGACACGGCTGTGAGCTTGACGAGTATGTTTCGTAGGTGGGGCTCGACCGTGCCGATGGTGATGTTCATGGTCAGCCAGCTCTGCCACCTGCTGCAGATGCCCGCCGGAGGCACCGGCACAACGGTCCGGCTGCACGTGCAGCACGGTGAGACACTCGCGACGGACTGCAGAGAGAGCTTGGGCTCACCAGACAGCGGCGACGAGCCGTGAGAAGTCGGTGCCGGCCGACGCGACACCAACAACGTAACTCGCCCGGTCACCGCCATACACAGCACGGGCGGGGTGTTCTTGTCGAGGTAGTAGCCCGGCACGTACGGGTGGTGCCAAGTCCGCTCCAACACTTCCCGCTAGGTGGTGCATCCGCAGGATCGGCTTCGCGATGAACTGCTGCTGAGCGAGCCGGGCCCGCAGCTGCTCCTCCGCGCTCAGATCGGTCCAGGAGCTCATCATGTCGCTGGTCGTAGCCAGCGCATAACCACTATTTGGGTGCGTTCAGCGACGTCGGGTGTCGCCTACGGCACAGGAACCGTGATCACTGCTCTGATCTGTGCAACCACCGCCTCCGGACGGGACGTCAGATCATGCCAGGTGAAGCGGAGCACGGTCCACCACGCTAGGACCAGTGCGTTCTGTCGGCGCCGGTCACGGGCGAACCGGTCCACGTCGGAATGCCACGCCCAGCCATCGACCTCGACGGCCAGCCGGTGGACCACAAAAGCGACGTCGATCCAGTACTCGATCCCGGACAGCACCACCCGGTGATTGGCCATCCAGCCGTCGATCCTGGCCTGCCGGAGCAGTCGGTGCAGGACCCGTTCGGCTTGCGAGCACGCCCCGTCCGCTGCCTCCCGCAGTACCCGCCCCAGCCACGGCGACCCATGCCGGCCCAACGCTCGGCAATACGCGGCGTGCAACTCCGAGAAGGACACTCGACGCTGCAGCGCCCGATCCACCAGTGGCCGCCCGGAGTCGTGGCCGAGCGCCGCCGCAGCGTCCAGAACGGTGAGCGGCAACGCGGTCACTGGCAGCCTGCGCAGCACCAAGAGGTCCACCGGATCGAGGTTTCGGCGGCGCAGCCTCACACCCGCTCGGAGGCGAGGGGATCGCGTATGGGGCACCGTCACCTCAGCGGTGGCCGGTGCCCAGTCCTGCAGTCCCCACCACCATGCCGCCGTCAGCCCACTCGCCACGGCCCCGGCACCCGCCCACGCCACCACTGCCCGGGTGTCGGCCCGCTGGTCGGGCTCATGCCGGCCGACTAGGTAAACTCCCGGATGCAGCCTGATCCACTGCCCGCTGCGAACTCGGTGTCGTATCTGCCGGGGAGTCAACCCGCCCCGCACTGCCTCCTCCAGGGTGAGCACCCCGTCCCGGGAATCCGCAAGTTCCTCGATCAGCACGAGGAACAGCGTCACCGCAGTGGAGCCTCCCCGCTCACTCCGCTCGCTCGTGCTGTGGATAGTAACCCCTGGTGTGGACAGGGGGGTGATCGCTGTTTGGGTGTCAAAACCGACAGAATCTGTCGGTTTTGACACCCAAACAGCGATCATGCTCTGCCGGCTACCGACTGGCCAGCTCGTTCAGGGCCTGGTAGATCCGCTGGTCGGAGATGGGGTAGGGGGTGCGCAGCTCTTGGGCGAAGTAGCTGACTCGCAGTTCCTCGATCATCCAGCGGATCCGTTGCAGCTCCGGGCTGTCGCCGACCTGGTCGCGTAGCTGACGGTAAGCCTGGGTGACGGCCTCGATCCGGTGCATCCAGTCCTGGTCGCGGTCTGGATCGCGGGGCAGCTTGTCCAGCCGGCGGGTGATGGCCTGCAGGTAGCGAGCCAGGTCGGGTAGGCGTTGCGCGCCGGTCGCGGTGACGAAGCCGGGGCCGGCCAGGCTGGTCAGTTGCGCGCGGACGTCGGTGACTGCGGGCGCCAACACCGGCGCGGAGAGCTCGGTCAGCCGTGCCTCGATGGCGTGCGCGAGGGTCAGGATACGCTGCACATGGGCGAGCACAGCGTGCGCCGCGTCGGCCAGCTCAGCGTGGGCCCGGTCGCGCAGCCGAGCGAAGCCGTCCTCGTCGTGGGGCGGCCCGCCGCAGGCGGCGATCAGCGCGTCGGCGGCGCAGTCGACGCAGTCGGCCAGCAGCGCGTCAACACTGCCATCCGGATTGCGGGCCAGCACCAACCTGGCCCGCGCCTCGAGGCCGCGCTGCATCGACTTGATCAACCCGGGTACCGCCAGCAGCAGCAACCGCCGGGTGCCTGCCCACATGGCGAGCCGCTGCTCGGCCTCGGTGGGCAGCAGCGCGACGGCGACGGTGTCGCCCTCGTCCACCAGCGCCGGATAGGCGGTGACCAGATGACCAGCCTGCTCGTGCTGGTAGGTCCTCGGCAGCGTCCCGACATCCCAACTGCGCAGGCCACGGCGTTGCAGACCACCGCCCGCAGCCGACAGGGTGGCCCGTAACTGTGGTTGCACCTGCTGGGCCAGCATGGCAAGATCCTTGCCTTGCGCCAGGGTCACCTTGCCGTCGTACACCCGGAAGGTGATCCGCAGGTGGTCCGGCACCTGGTCGAGCCGCCAGTCCGCGCGGCGCACCGGCACGCCCGCCTGGGCCATCTCGCGCTCCAGAGCGTCCAGCAATGGCTCCCGGTAGGGCGTCATCCGAGCCAGCAGAGCCTTGGCGCGGTCGGGCACCGGCACCAGCTGCCGGCGCAGCGGCTTGGGCAGTGATTTCAGCAGCACGACGACCAGCTCTTCCCGCAGCCCGGGGACCTGCCAGCTGAACGGCGCCGGGTCGATCTGGTTGAGTACCGGCAGCGGCACGTGCACGGTCACGCCGTCCACGTCCGCACCCGGCTCGAACTGGTAGGACAGCTCCAGCTCCAGGGTGCCGTAGCGCCACGAGTCGGGGAAATCCGCCTCGCTGACGTTGAGTGTCGCGGGGGTGAAGTCAAGCCGCCCTGGCTGGGTCTTGCCCACCGTGCGCCACCAGCTGTCGAAGTGCGCGCCAGAGACGATCTCGGCGGGAATGCGCTGATCGTAGAAGTCGAACAGGGTCTCGTCGTCGACTCCGATGCCGTACCGGCGGGCCCGCTGCTCGAGCTCCTCGACGTCGGCGAGCAGGGCCCGGTTGGCGTGGAAGAAGGCGTGCCGGGTCTCCCAGTCACCCTCCACCAGAGCGTGGCGGAGGAACAGCTCGCGGCACAGCTCAGGGTCGATCGACCCATAGGCAACTCTGCGCCTGGCCACGATCGGGATGCCGTAGAGCGTCACCTTCTCGTAGGCCACCACAGCGGCGCGCTTGCGTTCCCAGTGCGGCTCGCTGTAGCTGCGCGTGACCAAATGGCCCGCCAGCGGTTCCACCCACTGCGGCTCGATCCGCGCGGCGATCCGGCCCCACAACCGGGAAGTCTCCACCAGCTCGGCGACCATCACCCAGCGTGGCGGCCTGCGAAACAGCGCCGACCCGGGAAAGACCGCGAACCGGGCGCCCCGGGCACCCAGGTAGTCGCGGGTCTCGGGGTCGAACAGCCCGATGTGCGAGAGCAGCCCGGCCAGCAGCGAGACGTGCACCTGCTGTGGTTGCGCAGCCTCGGTGTTCGCCGTCATCCCCAGATCACGAGTGATCCGGCGCAACTGTCCATGCAGGTCCTGCCACTCCCGCACCCGCAGGTAGTGCAGGAACTCCGCCTTGCACAGCTTGCGGAACTGGGTGGACGACAACGCCCGCTGCCGCTCGTCGAGGTAACGCCAGAGGGTGAGCACGGTCAGGAAATCGGAGTCCTTGTTGGTGAACCGGGCATGCTGGGCGTCGGCGGCCGCCTCAGCGTCAGCCGGGCGATCCCGTGGATCTTGGATGGACAGGGCCGCCACGATCACCAGGACTTCGCTCAGGCACCCGTTGTCGTGGGCCGCCACCACCATCCGGGCCAGCCGGGGGTCCAGCGGCAGCTGTGCGAGGGTGCGCCCGATTCTGGTGAGCCGCATGGTCGGCCGCTCTTCAAGGCCGGCCAACCCCCCGGTTGGCCGGCCTTGAAGAGCACCCAACTCGCGCAGCAGCGCCACGCCGTCGGAGATCTGCCGGCGATCTGGTGGATCGATGAATCCGAACGCGGCCATCTCACCCAGGTTCAGCGCCGCCATCTGCAGGATCACCGACGCGAGGTGGGTGCGCAGGATCTCCGGATCGGTGAACTCCGGTCGGGACTGGTGATCCTCAGCCGAGTACAGCCGGATGCAGATGCCGTCCGTGGTACGCCCGCACCGCCCGGCCCGCTGGGTGGCGCTGGCCTGCGAGATGGGTTCGATCGGCAGTCGCTGCACCTTGAGCCGGCGGTTGTAGCGGGAGATCCGGGCTGTGCCGGGGTCGATCACGTACCGGATGCCCGGCACGGTCAGCGACGTCTCTGCGACATTGGTGGCCAGCACGATCCGGCGCGCGCGGTGCGGTTGGAAGACCCGGTGCTGCTCGGCCGCTGAGAGCCGCGCATACAGCGGCAGGATCTCGGTGTCGGGGAGCTCGAGTGCCTGCACGGCATCCCGGGTGTCGCGAATCTCCCGCTCACCGGAGAGGAACACCAGGATGTCGCCGGGGCGCTCGCCGCGCAGTTCCGCCACCGCGTCGCAGATCGCCTGGGTCTGGTCCCGGTCGTCGGTGCGCTCCAGTCCGTAGGGGCGGTAGCGGATCTCCACCGGGTAGGTACGGCCGGAGACCTCGATCACCGGTGCTCCATCGAAATGCCGAGAGAACCGCCCGGGGTCGATGGTCGCCGAGGTGATGATCACTCTAAGGTCGGGACGGCGTGGCAGCAGCCGCTTGAGGTAGCCCAGGATGAAATCGATGTTCAGCGAGCGTTCGTGCGCCTCGTCGATGATCAGCGTGTCGTACTGCTTCAGCCCGGGGTCGGACTGGATCTCGGCCAGCAGGATGCCGTCCGTCATCAGCTTGACCAGCGTGTCCTGGGAGACGTGATCGGTGAACCGGACCTTCCAGCCGACCACACCACCGAGGGGAACGTCCAGCTCCTCGGCGATGCGCTCGGCCACCGTGCGCGCCGCCAGCCTGCGCGGCTGAGTGTGCCCGATGGTGCCACGGACCCCGCGGCCCAGCTCCAGACAGATCTTGGGGAGCTGGGTGGTCTTCCCGGACCCGGTCTCCCCAGCGACGACCACCACCTGGTGATCCCGGATCGCCGCGGCGATCTCGCCGCAGTGCTGGCTGATCGGCAGCACCCCCGGGTAGTGGATCCGTGGCACTGAAGCCGCCCGACGCGTGATGCGGGGGTCGACCAACGGTTCGCGCACGAGCGGCGATCTCCTTGTCGCGGGGGAGTGGTCCCGGCCAGGCACCAGGACCAGAAGGGAACCTCATCCCACCCTAGAGCACTAGTTACTGGTGAGTCACAAGTCGATACAGTGGTGATATGCGGTTGGCCTATGACCGATGCGGCGCGGGGCCGCCACTGGTTCTGCTGCACGGGGCTGGGCACCGGCGGCAGGGGTGGCTCCCCGTTCAGGAGCGGCTGGCCAAGCACCGTGACGTGATCTCCCTAGATTTTCCGGGATTCGGCGAGTCCCCCCCGCTGCCCGACCACCTGTCCTACGACCTGGACACTGCGGTGATCGTGCTGAAGGAGTTCTTCGCGGACCTCGGGCTGGCCCGGCCGCACGTGGCGGGGAACTCGATGGGTGGCTTGGTCTCCCTCGTCCTGGCCCAACAGGGGATGGTCAGCAGCGCGACGGCACTGTCCCCCGCGGGCCTGTGGAGCCCGATGCAGCGGCGCGTGTCGCTGGGTGCGGTGCGCTCCGTCCACCGCACCGCGCGGTCCATGCCTCCGAAGGTCGCGGTCCGGTTGTCTCGGACAGCGACCGGGCGCACGATCATGTGCGGCGTCCTGTTCGGCCGGCCGGACCTGCTCGAGCCACAGGTGTTGCTCGCGGATATGCAGGCGATGATCAACGCGGTCGGTTTCATTCCCAGCCTGGCGGCCGGAGACAAGATTATTTTCGCCGGCCGGGTGCCCGATGTGCCGGTGACCATCGCGTGGGGATCCCGGGACGTTGTCATGCGGCGACCCCGGGCCGCATTGATCACCCAGCTGATCCCGCACGCCCGACTACTCCGGTTGCCCGGCTGCGGACACGTACCGATGAACGACAATCCCGCGCTGGTGGCCCACGTCCTGCTCACCGGCAGCGCCGAAGAGAATCCGCAGCCAGCGCCGCCCCAAAGGCGCGGCGCCACTCCCGCAGCGACGGGATGACGCTGCTGTGACTTAGTCCGCTTCTATCCTGACGATTCGTATATCAGCTAACGGTAACGGCGTACGGACGGCCACCAACGCCGCCGCGTATTCCACGTCTATTAGCGTCCAGCTTCGGACGTCCACCTTCAGCTCCTGGTGCCGAGCGTGCGGGCGCCGGTAGTCTGCATACACAATACGTCGCGTCACCAGGCCCCGTTGCGCCTTGCTCTTGGTGTGCTTCATGTAGGCGCTTGCGGGACCCCGATCGACAAAAAGTTGTCTATGCTGCGGCGGTGCTGGTGGTGATGCCGAGGTCGTGGAAGAGGGTTTGCATGTTGATGCGGAGGTTTTCGTAGTCGCGGTCGATGGCGGTCCAGTGGGTGGGTTTGCGGCCCATCCGGGGGCTGCGGATTCCGGCGAGGATGGGGCTGATGACCTGCTCGCGCAGGGTGAGCAGGGCGGTGATGGTGCGGGCTGGTTGTGCGGGTAGGTGGTAGCGCCGGGATCGGTCGGGTTTGACGATGAGGTCTTTGCCGCGCAGCTTGCGGAGGTCATACGCGGCTTGGCGGGTGGTGTAGGTGGTCTGCCCGGTCATCGTGTGGACCTTGGTGGTGAGGTCTGTGACGGTGAACCCGCCCGGTGCTGCGGCGAGGGCGAGGACTGCGGCCAGGGTGGAGCGGATCCGTGGTTTGTTCAGGTCGATGCCGCCGATTCGGGTTGCTCCGAGGTGAGAGGGCAACGGCAGCTGGTCAAGGGTGTCCTCGGGCAGGAAGCCGACATCGACGCAGTCCAGGGTGGTGGTGAAGCGGTCTACCATGCCGGCCAGCTTGCCGATGATCTCAGGGAATTTCTCGAGTATGCGGCCGCAGCGTAGCTGTTTGGTGTTATGGGTGATCGCTTCGAAGCGCAGCACGTGCTCGCCTTTGGTGTAGGCCTTCAACGTCAAGAGCCCGAAATGGACCTTGAACAGGGTCAGGTCATACCGAGGTGTCTCGATCATGGCTGCGAGCTGAAGCGAGAGCTCAGAGCTGCCGTTGCGGCTTGGGCGTTGTTTAGCGCCGAACAGGGTCCGCAGGGTGGGCACGTCTAGACGGGACCGGGTCCGATCGACGATGCGGTCGAACACCTTTTCCATCTGAGCGCCGGCCTTGAATATCAGGTTGCGGCTGTATTCGGCTTGGTAAACCGAGTAGCCGTAGGTGAAACCACTGCGGGCCTGCTCGTCGAGGTCCAGCCCGAAGCACAGGCAGGCCGAATAGATCCAGCGGTCGCAGACCTGGCTCAGGCGCCCTATCGTCGCGGGTTGCGACAAGGTGTCTGCGACCTGAGCCAGGCCTGCGGGGTCGGCGACCGCGGTGAAGCAGTTGCCTTGTTTAGTGAACCCGATCCCAGCCTCCCGGGCTTGGGCGGCGACGTACTCGTGCCCGTTGAGGATGACCTGCGCGCTGAACGGGGGATGCCCAGACATCTTGATCGTCACATGTCCCCACTGCGGATCCATGATGTGGAAGGAGTAGTGGTTGACGAAGGTCATCTTCTTGGCCAGGTTGACGATCACTCCGCTACTGGAGCGGGTGACCTCCCACACCGCCGCCGAGGCCCGCGCCACCAGGATGAGAAACACCCCTGGTCCCACGGTGTGCGTGGCCAGGTATTCCTCGGCGAGTTGATGCTTGCGCTCACCACGTTTGCAGTCGATGACCGGGACCTGGTGGGCGTTGGCCCAGGACCGCACCCGACGAGCGAACCGGCCGGCCATCCGCATTAAATGCGTGTTGTCCAGCTGCTCATCACTATCGCCATGGAGCCGTCGCCACCACACCCGAAACCCGCCCGGGTTATGCCCCAGCGAGAAGTAGGCGTTGAGCACGATGCGATCCACACAGTCATAGCTGCCGGTCAGCAGATCGCCATAGCGTTCAGTGAGCTCGTCACGCACCGCGACACCGTAGTGATCCACCCCCACCGCGATCACCGGCGGCCAACACTGCCCCGCCAGGGGCCATCCCTTCCGAGCGCAGTCTCGGACGGGACGTAGC
>JBATXM010000024.1:0-2126 GCA_049673305.1 Pseudonocardiaceae bacterium
CTGGATTATGCGCAGCGTTGGCCTGTTGGGCCTGGTGAGGGCGGGGCCGGGGATCGAGCGCTGCGCATAACGCGCCGAGCATTCTGGTCACGGGTTCGGCACGGTGTCGGGCCCGCATGATCGGAGGTCGGCTGTGATGGTGACTTTGTCCGTTCTGGTGTCGGGTTTGGACGCAGAGTTGAGGCGTCTGGGTTACAAGGACTCGACGTTGGTCTGGTATCGGGGCTGCTGGCGTCGCTTGGAGAGGTTCTTCACTGCCTGTCGCGTCGAGAGGGGCCGGTCCGGATAGATGTGTTATGCGCAGCGCTCGATCCCTGGCCCCGCCCTCACCAGGCCCAACAGGCCAACGCTGCGCATAATCCAGCACTGCTCATAAGGAGCATCGGCGTCACCGCTGCTCGCCAACGTGTACCTGCACTACGTCTTCGACCTGTGGGCCCAGTGGTGGAGACGTCGCCACGCGCACGGGGACGTGATCATCGTGCGTTTCGCTGACGACTTCGTCATGGGGTTTGAGTATCAGCAGGACGCGCAGCGGTTCCTCGACGAGCTCCGCGAGCGGTTCGCGAAGTTCGGGCTGGAGCTGCATCCCGACAAGACCCGGCTCATCGAGTTCGGGCGATACGTCGCCCCACGGCGACGAGCGCGGGGCCTCGGGAAACCCGACACGTTCGACTTCCTCGGCTTCACGCACCTGTGCGGGAAGACCAGGTCCGGACGGTTCTGGCTGCGGCGCATCACGATCTCGAAACGGATGCGGGCGAAACTACGAGAGGTCAACGACCAGCTCAAGCGACGCCGACATCAGCCCATCCCGGTACAAGGCCACTGGCTGGCCAGCGTGGTGCGAGGCCACCTCGCCTACTACGCCGTGCCCGGCAACACCGACGCGGTAGCGGCCTTCCGCACCCAAACCACACGGCACTGGTACAAGGCGCTCCGGCGCCGCAGCCAGCGCACACAGATCACCTGGACGCGGATGAACCGGATCGCGAACCGATGGCTACCACCCGCCCACGTAAAACACCCCTTCCCCAACACGCGCCTCAACGCCACCACCCAAGGCAGGAGCCCAGTGCGTTAGCAGCGCACGCTGGGATCTGCGCGGCGGGCCGCCCGCAAAGGCGGTCCCTACCGCGATCGAGCGGTCGTACTGCTCAGTGCTCCATCCGAAGTCCACGCTTGCTCCTTCCTCGTCAGCGCAGTACCGACACGAGGTGACCTCACGCTTTGCCACTCGAAACGGTGCTGTCAAGTTGATAATGCCCCGGTGAGTAGGCGGAATGAATTAACCTATTCGATCCGTGGTGTGATGGTGTAATTCCAGTCGCCGTGGAACGGGTGTCGAGTTATGGGTATCGAGTTTTTCTGCTGGTCGGTGAGTTTGATTTTGGTGGGGTAGAGGTTGGGGTCGAGTTCGCAGCGGACGGTCAGTCCTGTGGTGGTTGTGGTGTTGGTGATGAGGTTGACGATAGTTTGATATGTCTCGAGGGGTCGTCCGCGCCAGTTTTGGGTGATTCTGGAGAAGAGTCGGTGTTCGATCTTGTTCCATTTACTGGTGCCCGGTGGGTAGTGGGACACGATGATGTCCAGTCCCGTGGTGGTGGCGAGTCGCGCGAGTTCGTGTTTCCAGAGCCAGGGTCGGTGTCCGTTGGATCCGCCGCCGTCGGCTGTGATGAAGATCCGACGGGCGTTCAGGTATTTCTTTTTACCCATGTGCTCCCACCATTTCTCGATGGTAGCGACGGCGAAGACCGCCGTGTCGTGGTCGATCCCCACGGAGACCCACGCGCTGTTGTCGGTCAGGTCGTAGACTCCGTAGGGGATGGCTTTACCGTCGGCTTGATCAGGAAAATCATAGGTGGACACCTCAACTGGCTCGCCCTGTGGATGCCATTCCTTACCGGTCTGGGAGAACTGTCCGATAATCTCTTTCTTTTTGGTATCGACGCTGATCACGGGGTCGCCGGAGGCGAGGAGCTCACTAGCCAGGGTGTTGATGTACCGGAACTGCTCGTCCCGGTCGGGATGCTGGTGTCCCTCCATCGTCTTGCGGGTTCCCTGGAGGCTGTAGCCACGAGAGCGGAGGAGTTTCGCGACGACACTGTGACTGATGGAGTGACCCA
>JBATXM010000025.1:0-21282 GCA_049673305.1 Pseudonocardiaceae bacterium
CGGGCATCGCCCGCCCGGCCTTCCGAACCCGCGGCGCGATGGTGAGGTGCCGCCCACGGTCGCTGTCCTACGCAGCGGCCGACCATACCGGGTCGCCGGGCGTGCCGCCGTGGACGGACACCACCCGTGGGTGCGTGAGAACAACGCGGAGGATGACCAGCTGGTCACGGTCGCGCACCTGCTGGCCCGAAATCAGTGCCACCTGTCCTGGTACCAGCAGGTGCTGCACCGGCGCGAGCACGCCAACCACGCCCGGCGGATCACCGTCATGCCCCAACCCCGCACCATCCCCGACTAACGCTCGGGCGCTTCCTCACGCTCGCGCCGCGGGATCCGTGGGTGGGGCCTCCTGGGCTGGTTGATCAGCCACCAACGACAAATGTCCCTCACAAAAGGACAAACCCGGAAGAGTGAACGATGATGAGTGGGAAGCATCGCAAGCCCTCGCGGTGGCGTCACCGCCGCAGCGCGGGACAGGAGCCGCCCAGACCTCGGTGGTCGCTGCCCGAGATGGTCGATGGCGAGGACGTGGCGCACCTGGTGACCAGCGACGCGTACGAAACCGGTCTGCGCGAGCGCACCGGCCACTACCGGATGGTGTGCGGGCGCCGAATCACCGTGGGCAGCATGGCCGCCACACCGAACCGCTACTGCCGGCCCTGCCAAGTGCTAGCGGCCAGGACATGAACCACGTCGAGCCACCACCACCGGGCGGGCCCGCCGGGCCGCCACCATGGCCGGACAAAGTCGTCATGAAGGGCAGGATCGCGACGGGAGCCACCAGGGTGGTGTTGACCAGAATGGCGGATGATCAGATCCGGTTCGAACCCGACCTCAAAAGCCCTTTGCCTATGATCACGTCTGCTTAACACTGAGCGCGTAGCGGCACGCCCCGGATCGAGGCGTCCAGCACGGTGACGGTATGCGCCACCGTGAGGTGCTCGCCGAGGCGGCGCGCGCTGGCGGCGATCTGCATCAAGCATCCCGGGTTGGCGGTGACCAGCACTGACGCCCCGGTGGCGAGTACGTTGCGGGCCTTGCGGTCCCCCAGTTCGGTGGCCGGTTTGGGGTGCAGCAAGTTGTAGATCCCCGCCGAACCGCAGCACAGGTCGGCTTCGGCGATCTCGGTCAGGGTCAGCCCGGGGATGGCTCGCAGCAGCTCCCGGGGCTGGGTCCGGATACCCTGGGCGTGCCCGAGATGGCAGGCGTCGTGGTAAGCGATCGTGACGTTCAGCGGGTGCCGCGGCGCCACCGGACCGAGCTCGACGAGCAGCTCGGAGATATCGCGGGTGCGCTCGACGAATGATCGCGCCCGGACGGCGTAATCGGGATCATCGCGCAGCAGGTGGGCGTATTCTTTCATCGCTGAGCCGCAGCCTGCGGCGTTGACCACGACGTGATCCACCCCGGCGGCCTCGAAGCGCTCGATCAGCGCCCGGGCGAAGGAGATCGCTTCGTCCTCGCGACCCGTGTGCTGGGACAGCGCCCCGCAACAGCCCTGGGCCCGGGGAATCACGACATCGCAGCCCTCAGCGGCGAGCACCCGCGCGGTGGCGGCGTTGACTTCGGGGAACAACGCGTCCTGCACGCAGCCGGTGAGCATCCCGACCACCGCGCGGCGTCGCCCCGAGGCGGGCACTCGCTCCGGCAGCGGCTGGCGCCGGGTCAGCGTCGGAGTCAGCGACTCCAGCACCCGTAGCGTCGGGGGTAACCGGTCCAGCAGCCCGGTTCGCCGCAGCCACCGGTCCAGTCCACTGCGCTGGTACAGCGCCAGCGGCCCGCGCAACAACCGCAACCGCCTCGGGTAGGGAAACAACCAGAAGATCGCCTCACGGAGTAGCCGCTCCCAGCGGGACCGCTCGTAGCGCCGCTCCACCTGAGCCCGGGTATCAGCGATTAGCGTGCCGTAGCGCACACCGGACGGGCAGGCGCTCACGCAGGCCATACACCCCAGGCAGGCGTCGAAGTGGCTCACCATCGACGCGGACAGCGGCTCGCCCTCCAGCCCGGCCTTCATCAGGTGGATGCGTCCGCGCGGGGAGTCCATCTCCTCTCCCCACAGCACGTAGGTCGGGCAGGCGGGCAGGCAGAACCCGCAGTGCACGCAGTCCTTGATCAGCTCGGGCTGCGGCGGGTGGTGGTCGTCAAAAGCACCCGCGCTCATCAGATCCCTCCCACGAATCGCCCCGGTGACAACCGGTGCTCCGGGTCAAACTGATCCTTGAGCCGGCGCATCAACGCCAGCGCGGGCACCGGCCCCCAGACGTCCAGGCCGGTTTTGCGCTGCGGGGGCGCACAGCGCAGCACCGCAAAACCGCCATGGCGGGTCGCGATCTCGCGCAGTTGCGCCAGCTCGGCGCCCAGCCACTCACCGTCGTCCAGGCCAACGGTGAGCACTCCGGCCCCGGCCGAGCCGCGCAGCGCGCCCGGGGCGGTGGCGAGCAGGTCAGCCAGCCCGGTGGGCTCGCAGGTGACCGTCGCGGCGGGTCCCTTCGGTGGGTGCGGGGGCCGGCCCCACCAGTCCGGTGGTTGCTCGGTCACCGTGGCCGACGCTCCAGCCACCGCACCGAGGGTGTCCGCGAGGGCATCAGCGCGGGCCCCGATGCCCTCGCGGACACCCTCGACGGCGACCCCAACGGTCACCGGATCGCCCGGCGCGCCGCGGTCCACCTCCAGGGCTACCGGGTCGTGCTGCGATTCCCTGACTGCGGCGATGCCAGCCGCGGCGCGCTCAGCGCCAACAGCCAACACGGTGATCCAACGGCTCGCCTCGGGCAGCGGATGCAGCCGGAACACCGCCTCGGTGATCACGCCCAGGGTGCCCAACGAGCCGGTGTAGAGCTTGCCCAAGTCATAACCGGCGACGTTTTTCACCACCGTTCCCCCGGAGCGGGTGACGGTGCCGTCGGCGAGAACCACGGTGATGCCGATGAGCAGATCGCGCACCGAGCCGTATCGGTAGCGCAGTGGGCCAGACGTGGCGGTGGCGATCGTGCCCCCGACAGTGCCCCCAAGAATGTCACTGCACTCCAGCGCCAGTCGCTGCCGGTGCGGCGCCAACGCATCCTGGAGCTCGGCCATCCGCAGTCCGGCCTGCACGGTGACGACCAGGTCACCGGCAACATGCGCGAGCACCGCACTCATCCGGCTGGTGTCCACGATCAGGTCCACGGCGGTTGGCGAGGCGCCCCAGCTCAGCCGGGTACCCGTACCTCGGGCGACCACCCGCAGTCCCAGCTTGGCCGCCGCGCGCAGCACCGCCGAGACCTCCTGGGTGCTACCCGGGAGCGCCACCCAGCACGCTGGCACTCCATCCACCGTGTCGTCGGCGGTGGCCTCGGCGACATCAGCGCAGACCGCCCGCAACTGTCCGAGTATGGAGGTGCCCATCAGAATTGCTCGGCCAGGCCGGCGGCCTGCAGTGGGTGCACGCCCTTGTGCTTGCCCGGCACTTCCCCGCACAGCCGAGGAGTGGGGAACACCTTGCCGGGGTTGCACACCCCGGCAGGATCGAAGGCGCAGCGTAACCGCTGCATAGTGTCCAGATCATCGTCGGTGAACATCCGCGGCATATAGCGAGCCTTGTCCGTCCCCACGCCGTGCTCGCCGGTGATCGAGCCACCGTAGGCGATGCACAGGTCGAGGATCGCGCCGGAGACCTCTTCCGCAGCCTGCGCCTCGCCGGGTTTTGTCTCATCGAACAGGACAAGCGGGTGCAGGTTGCCATCACCAGCGTGGAACACGTTGGCCACCCGAACCCCGGTACCGGCCGAGAGCTCGGCGATGCGGCGCAGCACCTCGGGCAGCACAGTTCGGGGAATCACGCCGTCCTGGACGATGTAGTCGGGGCTGATCCGCCCCACTGCGGCGAACGCGGACTTGCGGCCCTTCCAGAACACTGCGCGCTGGGCAGCGTCCCGGGCTACCCGGATTTCGAAGGCGCCCGCGTCGGTGCAGTGCCGGTGCACTGCGGCGAAGGTGTGCTCCACCTCGGCGATCGGGCCGTCCAGTTCCACGATGAGCACCGCACCGGCGCCCTCAGGGTAACCGCAGGCCACAGCGGCCTCAGCCGCCTCGATCGCCAGCGCGTCCATCATCTCGATGGCCGCTGGGGTGACGCCGTCGGCGATGATCGTCGACACCGCCGCGCCCGCCTCGTCCACCCCGGGGAAGGCGGCGAGCAGGCAGCGCACCGACTCCGGCTCCCGCAGCAGCCGCACCACGATTTTGGTGGCGATCCCGAGGGTGCCCTCGCTACCGACGAACGCGCCGAGCAGATCATACCCGGGTACATCGCGGGTCGTCCCGCCCAGCCAGATCAGCTCGCCGTCCGGGGTGGCAACCTCGACGCCGAGCACGTGATGGGTGGTGAACCCGTACTTGAGGCAGTGCGCCCCGCCGGAGTTCTCCGCGACGTTGCCGCCTATCGAGCAGATCTGCTGGCTGGACGGGTCGGGCGCGAAGTACCAGCCCTGCGGCGCCGCCGCCTTCGTCACGTCGAGGTTGATTACCCCGGGTTCGACGATCGCGCGCTCGTTGGCGGGGTCGATCTCCAGGATCCGGCGCATCCGGGAGGTCACGATCAGCACACCTTCGGCATGCGGCAGCGCGCCACCGGAGAGCCCGGTACCCGAGCCGCGGGCCACAAAAGGCACCCCTGCGGCGGCGCAGGCCCGGACCACCGCGGCGATCTGCTCGGCGGACTCCGGCAGCACCACCAGGCCCGGCACGACGCGGTACTGCGCCAACCCGTCGCACTCGTAGGTACGCAGCCGCTGCCGATCGCTGATCACCGCCCCACGCCCCAGCAGTGCACTGAATTCCGCCGCCAGCAACTCCATCATCCCTCTAGTATCCGCACGGCACGGCAGAATGGCGGCGTGGTCAGCCTCCGACATCCGTTTCTGGACGGGCCTTTTCCCCGCGCGTTCGCCCACCGCGGTTGGCATCTTGGCGCGTTGGCCGGTATGGAGAACTCCCTGGCGGCGTTCCGCCAGGCGGTCGCGGAAGGCTATCACTACCTGGAGACCGACGTCCGGGCCACCCGGGATGGCGTGGTGGTGGTCATGCACGACGCGACGCTGGATCGCACCACCGACGGGTCCGGCGACGTTGAGAAGTTGGATTGGGCAACGGTAAGAACCGCGCGGGTCGGTGGTCGCGAGCAAGTCTGTCAACTGACGGACCTGCTCGAAGAACTCCCCATGGCCCTGCTCAACGTCGACGTCAAGGCGGACTTGGCGGTCGCGCCGGTGCTGGAGCTGTTGCATCGCACCAACGTGTGGCACCGGGTGTGCCTCGCATCGTTCTCTGAAGCGCGGCTGCGGCGGTTGCGCGCGGCCGCCGGGCCTGCGCTGCTGACCTCGATGGGCCCGGCATCGGCGGCAGCGCTGCGGCTGCGGTCGCTGCCGCCGTTTCTGCCCAATACTGGCCCCAAGACTGGGGCAACGCTGATCCGCAGTGAGTTGGCGCAGCTGCCGGTGCGGGTATGTGGCATCCCCGTGATCGACCAAGGGCTCTTGCGGGCTGCGCATCACCGTGGTCTGGAAGTGCATGTGTGGACGGTGAACCGGGCGGTGGAGATGCATGCCCTGCTCGATCTCGGTGTCGACGGGGTGATCACTGATCGGCCAGACGTGCTGCGCGACGTGCTGCGCGCCCGGCGGGCCTGGCCCGAGGCGGACACCCAGGCCCAATAGGGTACGCAACGGCGAAGAAAGGCGGTGCACGTGAGCGAGCCAACAGTCCAGCCTGCCCCGGATGTCCAGCTAGACGTGGCGAGCCGCCGCCGCGATCAACGCGCCTGGTGCTGGTATGACTGGGCGAACTCGGTCTTCCCCACCTCGATCATCACCGTGTTCGGATCGCTCTACCTTACCGCGGTGGCGAAGAACGATGCACTAGCCACCGGCCAGACTTGCCCGACCCACAATGCTTTGGTCGGATGTGACATCTCGCTGTTCGGACTGCGATTCCCGGCCGGTTCGCTGTTCGACTACCTGCTCGCGACCGCCACCGTCCTGCAAGTCATCGTGCTGCCGCTGACCGGCGCGATCGCCGACCGCACCCAGCGCAAACGGCGGATGCTCGGACTTTTCGCGCTTATCGGGTCGGGCGCCACCGCACTGCTCGCGCTGGTGAGCGGAACCAACTGGCGGCTCGGCGTCGTGCTGTTCATCGTGGCGACCACCGGCTACTATGCGTCAGTAGTTGTTTATTATTCGGTGCTCCCGGAGATCGCGACGGCCGACGAGCGGGACCGGCTGTCCTCCCGCGGCTGGGCCTTTGGTTATCTGGGTGGCGGCATCGCGCTGGCCCTGAATCTGGCGACCTATCTCGGACGCGATGCGTTGGGTCTTTCCGAGTCAGCGGCGGTGCGGGTCTGCTTTGTGACCTCCGCCTTGTGGTGGGCCGCCTTCACTCTCATCCCGTTATCTCAGATGCGCAGCTATCAGCCCTCGCAGGGTACCGAGCGGGGCCTGTCGGTGCTCACCGGTGGTTTTCGCCAGTTGTCTGGCACGTTACGTAAAGCCCGGAGTTACCCGCTGACGCTAGGCTTCCTCGCTGCCTACCTGATCTATGCCGACGGGATCAGCACGGTGGCCAGCACCGCCGTCCAGTATGGAGATCTTGAGTTGGGGTTGGCGAGCAGCACACTGATCAGTACGGTTCTGCTCGTGCAGTTCGTGGCGTTCGTCGGCGCGCTACTGCACGGTTGGGTAGCCACCCGGTTCGGTGCCAAGCGTACGATCATGGGCAGCTTGGTGCTGTGGACTGGCGTGATCGCGGCCGCCTACTTCGTCCGGGCGCACGATGAATTCCAGTTCTACGCCGTAGCCGCTGGCATCGGGCTGGTGCTGGGCGGCACCAAAGCACTGTCCCGGTCGCTGTTCAGCCAGTTGGTGCCGACGGGCCAGGAAGCAGAGTACTTCTCGGTCTACGGGATCGGCGAACGGGCCACTTCCGCAGTGGGACCGCTGCTGTTTGGTGCCGTCGGAGCAGCCACCGGCTCGTTTCGCCCGGCCATCCTGTCCTTGGTGGCGTTCTTCATCATCGGCTTCGTGCTGATGTCGCTGGTTCCGGTACGCCGGGCGATCCGGGCAGTGGGCAACGCCGAACCTGCGGTCATCTAGAGCTGCGCCCGCCGGACGAGATAACGACCACACCCGAACGGGCGGTGCAGTACACCTTGTAGTGAGGTAACACTGCGGATTGCCACATCGATTCAACCTGTGTGGGGGATGCTGGGTTGTCGAGCAGTGAAAGATGTCACCGGTCCGGACCGTCAGTGGTCCGGGAACGTCGATGCCTCCTTCGGCGTTACACCGGGTGAACTGGATCCGGAGACCTCAAGGTCTCTGGCCCGGAGAGAGGAGACGCCATGGCCGACCGCGTTCTTCGTGGCAGCCGGCTCGGAACAGTCAGTTACGAGACCGATCGGGACCATGATCTTGCTCCTCGCCGGTCAGTAGTCTACTCCTGCCCCAAAGGCCATAACTTCACCGTATCGTTCGCCGACGATGCCGAATCGCCCATGATCTGGGAGTGCCGGCTGCATGGCAACGAATCCCGGCTGTTTGATGGTGCTGCGCCAGAGCCGAAGAAGATCAAGCCGCCGCGCACGCACTGGGACATGCTCATGGAACGCCGCAGCATCCCCGAGCTCGAAGCGTTGCTCGACGAGCGGCTGAGCGAACTACGCGGTCGTCGCACCCGCTCTGCCTGATGAGTGCTGGGGTACCGCCAGGGCTGTTGCCAACCCCACCACGCCCAGCACCACCAGTATCCACTCCGGTAGGGAGCCGAGCCGAGCAGCCAACGTGGTACCCGAACGCAACGGGACCCGCGCCACCAGCGCGTCCGGCGTGAACAAGGTGGTGTGCTGCTCAACAGTCCCGTCCGGGGCAATCACCGCGCTGACTCCGCTGGTGGCGGCCACCAGCACGGTCCGGCCATGTTCCACTGCCCGCACCCGAGAGATCGCCTGCTGCTGATAGGTCATCTCGGTGAAGCCGAAGGTGGCGTTGTTCGTGGGCACGGCGAGCAACTGGGCTCCCGAGCGCACGCTTTGCCGCACCAGATCGTCAAACACCACCTCATAACAGGTGGCTATCCCGAGCCTGACCGGGCCGATGTCCACCGCGCCGTCGCCGTTGCCCGGCACGAAGTCGCTCGCGCGATCGACGTAGGGGCTGAACAGCCGGAAGAAGCCTCGGTAGGGCACGTATTCACCGAAAGGTTGCACCCGGCGCTTGTCGTGCCGCTCTCCCGGCCCCGTGCGTGGATCCCACACAATCATGGTGTTGGTGTAATGCCCGTCGTCAGTGCGCAGGACGGCGCCGACCAGGATGGGTACGCTGATCGCCTGGACCGCCCGATTGATCACCGCTCGGGCATCAGGGTTGCGCAGCGGGTCGATGTCGGAGGAGTTCTCCGGCCAGATCACCAGTGCTGGCCGGGGGTAGCGGCCAGCCGCGACATCGGTCGCAAGCGCCATGGTGCGCGCGACATGGTTGTCCAGTACAGCGCGGCGCTGAGCGTTGAAGTCCAACCCAGCCCGGGGCACATTGCCCTGAACCAGCGCGACGACCGCCCAGCCATCAGGTGTGGTCGTCCCGACCATCCAGAACGCGACAACCCCCGTGATTACCGGGGCTACCGCGAGCAGGGCAGGCACGACACACCACGCCGGCCGGTATCTTCGTTGCGAATATCCCCGCACAACCCGGCGGGTCAGCTCCCCAACGCCGAACCCGGCCAGCACCACGGCCGCAGTGAGCAGCGGAGCCCCACCGATCGCCGCGACCGGCAGGAACACTCCGCTCGGCTGGCTAAACGCTACCCGTCCCCAGGGGAAACCACCGAAGGGCACCCGGGCGATCAACGCCTCGGCCGCCACCCACACTCCCACCGCCCACACCGGCGCCGCAGGCATCCGAGACACCACGGCGATTCCGGCCCCAGCCAACGCCAGCACCAGCGCCTCGACGGTGGCCAACGCCAACCACGGCAACGGGCCCACGTACTCCCCCGCCCACGACAGCAGCGGCACGAAGAAGCCAAGCCCGAAGGCGAACCCGTAACCGAACCCGGCACGGGCCGGCCGCCCGTGCAGCACCCACCACAACACCGCGAAAACCACCGGCGCGAGCCACCACAACTCCCGCGGCGGGGCGCCGACGTACAGCAGAACGCCAGCAACGGCGGCGACCGCCACCCGGACCAGGATCGAGCCACGCCTGCCCGTGCGGGGCGGCTCCGGGACGGACCGCTCCGCCGCGGTCACTGTCGGCGCAGCCACGCCAAGCAGCCTACGATCCCTCCTACCTCAGCCCAGCAGGGCGTCGTGCCGCTCGAAAAGGATTCGACTGCGGTGCACCGTACGCAGGCACGAAGGCGAGTCAACCCCGCGGTACTCGGCCTCCCAGAGATCGGCCCCGTCCCAGATCGCGTAGGACGCCGGAGCGCCGGGGAGCAGCGTGCCGGCCAGCGAGTCAGTGGTGGCTCCAGCACGGTACCCGCCGTAGGTGTGCGCCGCGAGTGCCTCCATCACGCCGATTTCTGAGCCGGCGCTGCGGTGTCCCACCGCGGCGCGTATCGCGCCCCACGGGTCGACCGGCGTGACCGGGGCGTCGGAACCGAACGCCAGCACCACACCGGCCGCCTCAAGCAGCGCGAAGGGGTTCATCGCGGCTGCTCGAGGCGCCCCCAGCCGCAACGCGTACATCCCCCCCGCACCGCCCCAGGCAGCGTCGAAGGCTGGCTGCACGCTGGCCACCACACCCCAGGCCGCCAACCGGCGGGCCTGGTCGGGATCCACCATCTCCAGGTGTTCGAGCCGATGCCTGCATTGGCGCAGCGCGATGGCGCCGACTGCGGCCTCGGCGGCCTCGAACGCGGCCATCACCGCATCGGTCGCGGCATCCCCGATCACGTGGAACCCAGCCTGGGTGCCGGCCAGGGTGCAGGCCTGAACGTGGGCCGATATCTGCTGCACGTCGAGGTAGGACGTGCCGCGGCTGCCGGGAGCGTCCACGTAGGGCGTGCGCAGGGCGGCGGTCCGCGAGCCGAGCGCCCCGTCACAGAACAGATCACCCGCCAACCCATGAGCCCCGGTGGCGGCGAGCAGTTCGCGGGCCTGTTTGGGCGTGCTCACCGCCTGGCCCCAATAGCCGACCACCTCGACGCCGTGGTCGGCTGCCAGCAAATCCGCAAGATCGTCGATGCCCGAGACCTCCGGGCCCGCGCATTCGTGCACCACAGCGATCCCGCGGGCAGCCGCCCCGGTCAGAAAGGCCTCTTGGGCGGCGCGCCGCTGACCGGGTGTGATCGACTCTCGGGCGGCCTGGCGGGCGTGGTGGTGAGCTTGGCGGGTCAATGGCCCCTGCACCGCCCAACCGGGCGCGCCGATCGCCTCCCCGGCCCGCTCCAGCAGCGCTGAGGACACCACGGCGCTGTGCCCGTCGATCCGGGATAGGTATACCGGCGCGCCACCCGACGCCCGATCCACCTCAGCGCGGGTCGGCGGCCGGCGCTCTGGCCACGACGTCTCATCCCATCCCTGCCCCCACAACACGGTGCCGGGACGAGCCTGCCGCGTGACCTGGCCCAGGCACTGCGCGAGAGTGGCACAGCCGGTGAGATCAAGCCCACTGGCCAGCAGTCCCGCAGACGTGGCGTGCACGTGCGCGTCCACGAAGGCCGGGGTGACCATCGCGCCACGCAGTTCGAGCACTTCCTCCGCGTCGCTGAAACAAGCCCGGCCGGTGCTGTCGTCCCCCGCCCAGGCCACGGTCCCGTCCACGAGAGCCAGCGCGGTGGCCCCGGCGACCGACGGGATGCGCCCATCCAGCAGCAACGTGGTGCTCATAGCTGGGCAGTATTGCCGCTCATCACGAGCTGAGCCACACGCATGGACCGTCGCTCGGCGTCAACAACACGATCCGGTGAGCGCTGCCGTCTGCCGGCTGGCGCTGCGACTACCGGAGGTTTGATGCCCGATTTTCCCGTTATATCCTCATATATCGTCCATATTCGGGGTAGGAGACGGCTTGGGTGCATCCGAGAAGGCCATCAGGTGAAATCGAAGTAACCCATCTGGTCATGGGGACTTGCTCATCGATACAGGCGGCCCTTATCGTGATGTGACTCACGTGCATGACCAACCAGGGTCGGGAGGTGTGCGGCGTGTCCGGGTCATCAGCCGGGACCGCCACCGCCGCGGAATTGTTCGAGCGGCGGGTACTACCCCTTTATCACCTGGCTGACGATGCTTCGGCGATCGCCACCGCATGCCACGCCATGGCCGTTCGCTTCCACCGTGGCGGCACTCTTGTCGTCTTCGGCAACGGGACAGCCAGCACAGACGCGCAGCACGTCGTGGTCGAGTTCGTCCACCCGGTGATCATGGGCAAGCGTGCGTTGCCAGCGATCTCGCTGACCGCTGACGTCGCGACGGTGACCGGGATTGCCGGCACGGAGGGCTTCGACGAGATCTTCGCCCACCAACTGCGCCACCTCGCTTCCGCCCAGGACATCGCATTGGGCATCTCCCACGATGGCGAGTGCGGCAATGTGCTGCACGGGTTGGCAGCCGCCCGGGAGCTGGGCATGCTCACGATCGCGCTCGTCGGCGGTGACGGCGGCCGCATCGCATCGCGCCACGCCGCCGACCACATCGTGGTAGCCCACTCCACCGACCCACAAGTGATCAAGGAAGTCCACGTCACCGCGTACCACGTGCTATGGGAACTGGTTCACGTGTTCTTCCAACATCCGGACCTACTGGAGCCGAGGGGGGTCGCATGACGATTCCCGAATGTCATGGTGACGTGTGCATCACGTGCTCGGACCAGGCCGTTGCGGTTCGCGTCGTCGAGTTGCTCCCCGACGACCTGGCCGTGGTGGACACTGGGTCCAGCAGGGAAGAAGTGAGCGTCGCGTTGGTGACGGCGGAAGTGGGGGACGAGATCCTCGTCCACGCCAAGGAAGCGATCGCGGTCCTCGGGCGGCCAGCATGAGCCCCGGAACCAACGGCCACAGCAACACTGGACCAGCGGCCCGGTCGGCCGCCCAGGCCCGGTCCGATGCCCAGTCCCGGTCCGATGACCTGGCGTCGCTGTACCCGTTCCTGTATGCCCACCCTGACAACGTCGGCCATGACAACCCCGGAGCTGGAGATCTCGAGGCGGTCTTGGCTGAAGTGCGCCGTTCCACAGTGGATAAGGCGCACCAGATCGTGGCACTCCGGCAGGAAGTCCTGGCTCGCGATAGCCAACGGCTGGTCGTGTGTGCTTCGGCAATGGCGGCGGCGTTCGCTAACGGCGGACGTTTATTCGCCATCGGTAACGGGGGAAGCTGCACCGACGCAGCCGACCTCGCTAGCCTGTTTCTGCATCCGGGTCCGGGGCGGCGGGCATTGCCCGCCTTCGCGCTCACGGGTGACATCGCGGTACTGACGGCGCTGTCGAACGACGTCTCATTTGACGTCGTCTTCGCCCGCCAGATCGCAGCTTTTGGGCGACGTGGTGACGTCGTCGTCGGGTTGTCTACATCGGGCAATTCCACCAACCTCGTACGCGCCTTCCACGAGGCGGGCAGGCGTGGCCTGCTCACCGTCGGCTTGGCGGGCTACGAGGGAGGGGCGATGGCCGAACTGGGCAGCATCGACCACCTGTTCGTGGTTCCTTCTGACTCCGTGCACCGGATCCAGGAGGCCCAGACCACGATTTACCACACGCTGTGGGAGCTCACGCTTGATGAGCTAACCAACAGAAGGCGACATCCGGAACGAGAGAGCGGCCGGAGGTCGCTCGTGGAGTAGGGGATCATGACAAGACCAACTGCACAAGCCACTCCCACCCAAGAAGAAGAAGCTCCGATCCATATTTTGTGGATCAACTGCGGGCTCTCCTGTGATGGTGACTCGGTAGCCTTGACCGCGGCGACCCAGCCCAGCATTGAGGAGATCGCGCTGGGGGCTCTTCCAGGGCTGCCCAAGATCGCGGTGCACTGGCCGCTGATTGACTTTGAATGCGGTCCAGAACAGGGTGCCGACAACTTCATCGAATGGTTCTGGAAGGCCGACCGGGGTGAGCTGGAACCGTTCGTGCTCGTCCTCGAAGGCTCCATCCCGAACGAGTCAATCAATGGTGATGGTTACTTCACCGGTTTCGGGCGACACCCCGACACCAACCAGCCAGTCACCATCAACGAGTGGATCGACCGGCTGGCGCCCAAGGCGACGATCGTGCTCGCGGTCGGCACCTGTGCCACCTACGGCGGTATCCACGGCATGGCGGGAAACCCGACCGGTGCCATGGGTGTGCCGGACTACCTGGGCTGGGACTGGAAGTCCAAGGCCGGGATCCCCATCGTCTGCGTGCCTGGTTGCCCGGTCCACCCGGACAACCTTTCTGAGACGATCCTGTACCTGCTTTACCAGGCCGCCGGCCTGGCTCCGATGATTCCGTTGGACGAGCACCTGCGTCCGCAATGGCTGTTCGGCGCCACCGTGCACGAGGGCTGCGACCGGGCCGGGTACTACGAGCAGGGCGAGTTTGCCAAGACGTACGACTCACCGAAGTGCTTGGTGAAGCTCGGTTGCTGGGGCCCGGTAGTGAAGTGCAACGTGCCCAAGCGAGGCTGGATCAATGGTGTGGGCGGCTGCCCGAACGTGGGTGGCATCTGCATCGGTTGCACCATGCCAGGATTCCCGGACAAGTTCATGCCCTTCATGGACGCTCCGCCGGGATCGCTGGTATCGGGGACCGCGAGTACGGCTTATGGTTCGGTCATCCGGTCGCTACGTAACATCACACTCAAGAAGGTCGACGCCGAGCCCAAGTGGCGCAAGAAGGGCCGCTCGCTCGAAACCGGCTACAAACCCTCCTGGTGACCGCTGACCGGCTGGAGAAAGGCATCTAGACAGATGACAACCACTGCACCAAGACATGGCAGCGCAGGCGCCGCGAAGGGTCAACTCACCGAGATGGTGTGGGATCCCGTTACCCGGATCGTCGGCAGCCTTGGTATCTATACGAAGATCGATTTCGCGGCCGGCAGAGTTGCCGAATGTCATAGCACTTCATCGGTTTTCCGCGGATACTCCATCTTCATGAAGGGCAAAGACCCTCGCGACGCCCACTTCATCACTAGCCGTATCTGTGGGATCTGTGGGGACAACCACGCCACCTGTTCGGTGTACGCCCAGAACATGGCGTACGGGGTGGCCCCGCCACACCTCGGTGAGTGGGTTATCAACCTGGGTGAAGCGGCCGAGTACATGTTCGACCACAATATTTTCCAGGAGAACCTGGTCGGGGTCGACTATTGCGAGAAGATGGTCGCCGAGACCAACCCCGGTGTCCTCGACTTGGCTAACCGCACTCCGGCGCCACAGTCCGAGGCCCATGGGTACCAGTACATCGGCGACATCATGCGGGCGCTCAACCCGCTCTCGGGTGAGTTCTACCGCGAGGCGCTACAGGTCTCCCGCTACACGCGAGAGATGTTCTGCCTCATGGAGGGTCGCCACGTGCACCCCTCCACGCTTTACCCGGGCGGTGTCGGCACCGTTGCCACCCACCAACTGTTCACCGACTACTACACCCGCCTCATGCGGTACGTGGAGTTCTGCAAGCGGATCGTGCCGTTGCACGACGACTTGTTCGACTTCTTCTACGACGCGATGCCCGGCTACGAAGAGGTCGGTAGGCGCCGGGTGTTGCTGGGTTGCTGGGGCGCCCTCAACGACCCGGAGCACTGCGACTTCAACTACCGCAACATGACCAACTGGGGACGAAAGATGTTCGTCACCCCCGGTGTGGTGGTGGACGGCAAGCTGGTCACCAACGACCTGGTGAAGATCAATCTCGGGTTGCGGATCCTGCTCGGCTCCTCGTTCTACGAGGACTGGGACGGCCAGGAGATCTTTGTGGACAAGGACCCGCTGGGTAACCCGGTCGACCGGAGGCACCCGTGGAACCAGCACACCATCCCGCGGCCGGCCAAGCGTGACTTCGCCGGTGCCTACAGCTGGACCATGTCGCCTCGGTGGTTCGACGGCAAGGACCACCTTGCCCTGGACACCGGTGGTGGGCCGCTCGCCCGGTTGTGGCCGACGGCCCTGTCCGGGCTGGTGGACACCGGCACCGTCAAGGCCACCGGCCACAGCGTGCAGATCAACCTGCCCCGGACGATGACCAAGCCTCCGGTCTCGTTCGAGTGGAAGATCCCGTACGACAAGGCTGGCAAGCCGCTGTCCAACGCGATCGAGCGCAACCGTGCCCGCACCTACTTCCAGGCCTACTCCGCGGCCCTTGCGCTGCACTTCGTGGAGAAGGCCCTGGCTGAGGTGCGTGCTGGACGCACTAAGACCTGGGAGCCCTTCAAGGTGCCCAAGGAAGCGATTGCCTGCGGGTGGACCGAGGCGGTACGTGGCGTGCTGTCGCACCACATGGTGATCCGGGACGGGAAGATTGCCAACTACCACCCGTACCCACCCACTCCGTGGAACGGCAGCGTTCGCGATATCTACGGAACGCCGGGCCCCTACGAGGACGCTGTGCAAAACACACCGATCTTCGAGGAGAACCCACCGGCGAACTTCAAGGGCATCGATATCATGCGGGCGGTGCGCAGCTTCGACCCGTGCCTGCCTTGTGGTGTGCACATGTATCTGGGAGAAGGCAAGGAATTGCAGCGACTGCACACGCCACACGCATTCACCACGACTGGCGGCTGAGTCGTGCCCACGAGTAACACGACGGATATCCAGGCGGTCGGGGAAAGGGTCGAGGCGCTGCTCGCGGAGTTCGCCTCGACCTCCGACTCCGCGACCGCCGGGCGAGCCGAGGAGCTGGTCGGTCTGCTCGTCGAGTTCTATGGTGCGGGCTTAGCCCGCATCCTGGAGTTGCTCGACGAGCGGGCCGTCGCTCCGCTGCTCGCTGACAAGGCAGTGGCGGGTCTGCTGGTGCTGCACGACCTGCACCCGCAGAGCACCGAGGAGCGCGTCCTCGCTGCGCTGGAGCGGGTCCGGCCCTATCTCGGCTCGCATTCCGGCGATGTCGAGTACCTCGGGTTGGACCCTGACGGCACCGTGCGGTTGCGGTTGGCGGGCAGCTGTGACGGTTGTCCATCTTCCGCGCTCACGGTGAAGATGGCCATCGAGAAGGGGATTGAGGACGTCGCTCCGGAGGTCACCAAGGTGGAGGTGGAGGGGGTGGCGCCCGATCCGGCCTCGCAGCTCACCGCAGGGGCGGTGCCCGAGGGAACCACCCTGCTCCCGCTGCACCAGGTGAGCCGGGAGCCGGAGCTCCCAGCTGCAACCTGGGTAGAGGTCAACGGGATCGAGGGCCTCAGTCAGGGACAGGTGGTGCCCATGCTGGTAGCCGGCACCGCAGCGGTGGTATGCAACGTGGCGGGGAGCCTGTATGCCTACACCGACCGCTGCCCGGCCTGCGACTCCGGCCTGACCGGCGCGGAACTGGAGGGGGCTTTGTTGGCCTGTCCCAGTTGCGCGCAACGTTACGACGTGGTCCGGGCCGGCCGTGGGTGGGGCGGGACCGACAAGGTGACCCGGTCAGCGACAAGCCGAGTGCACCTCGACCCGCTGCCGCTGCTGACCGAGAATGGCGGGGTCCGGATCGCGGTCCCTGCTCAGGCGGTGTCATGAAGGGGGGGCTGCGGCGCTTCGTCGGGGGCGCCGCTCCCCCACCACCGCCGACCGAAGGGGTGGTCGAGCGTTGCGAGATGTGCGCCGAGCCGATCGGCGAGTGGCATGGGCACGTGGTCGACGTCGAAGGCCGTGGCCTGATGTGCACCTGCCGCCCGTGCGCCCTGCTGTTCACCAAAGAGGGCGCGGGTGGCGGACGGTTCCGGGCAGTTCCCGAACGGTACCGGTACGCCGCCGACGTGCCGCTCGCGGCGGCAACCTGGGACTCGATCGGGATCCCGGTAGCGATGGCGTTCTTCTTCATCAACAGCGAGCTTGGGCACACTGTCGCCTTCTATCCGAGCCCGGCAGGGGCAACCGAGTCGCTGTTGTCCTTGGAAGCGTGGACGGATCTGCTCAGCGCGACCCCGACACTGGCCGACCTACTACCCGATGTGGAGGCGCTGCTGGTGCATAAAGGAGACAAGGGATTCGAGTGCTTCGCGGTCCCAATCGACGCCTGCTACCAGCTGGTCGGTCTGGTCCGCAGGCACTGGAAAGGCTTCGACGGCGGTGAGGAGGCGTGGGCGGCGATCCACGAGTTCTTCGCCGGCCTGCGGGAGCGCAGCGAGCTTGTGACGCCTGAGATGGGATCTGTCGATGGCTGAGCTGACCTTTACCTGCCTCGACGTGCAGCCTGAGCGCTACGCCGCAGCGCCTACGCTGCTATTCCGGCTGCGGATCGACGAGGCAGGCGGCCGACGGGTGCGAGCTATCGCGCTGCGTTGCCAGATCAGGATCGAGCCAACGCGCCGCGGGTACAACAAGCAGGAGGGTGAGCGGCTGCTTGAGCTGTTCGGCGAGCGCGGACGCTGGGGCGACACGCTCAATCCATTCCAGTTCGCCAATACCTCGACGGTTGTCGCCAGCTTCACCGGCGGTATCGAGGTCGACGTCACCGTGCCGTGCAGTTACGACATGGAGGTCACCGCAGGTCGATACTTCCACGCGCTCGAAGACGGGGAGGTGCCGTTTATCCTGCTGTTCAGCGGAACCATATTCGGCGACGGCGAGAATGGGATGTGGATCGAGCAGGTGCCGTGGCACGCTGAGGCCCGATACAAGATGCCGGTAGCGGTGTGGCGTGAAATGATGGACATCCACTTCCCCGGCAGTGGGTGGCTGCGATTGCGCCGGGACACGATCGACGCCCTCGCCGAATTCCGGGGCAGCAGAGCCTTGCCCACCTGGGATGACACCGTCATAGCCGTGCTGGATGCGGCCCGTGAACACACTGCGGAGGGAGGATGATGGCAGTCCCGATGGACGTCGCCCAGAGTGTGGCCGACGCTGTTCTCTACGAGGGTTACCTGCTGTACCCCTACCGGGCATCGGCGGGCAAGAATCAGGTCCGCTGGCAGTGGGGAGTGCTGGTGCCCCCCGCCTACGCCGCCGCCGGGCACGGTGAGCACGCCACCTCGCATAGCGAGTTCCTGCTGGAGCCCGGCACTGACCCGGTGCTGCACATCCGGCTGCGGTTTCTGCAGTTGCAGCACCGCAGTGGTGGGGATGGGCCGGTTCCGGAGTTCGACGAAGCGGTGGAGCACGAGTTAGACTCGGTGCTACCAGTAGCTGATTTGTTCACTACCGACCTGCCGGACGCCAGGCGGGTGATCGCGGTCACCGTGCCTGGTGGCACCGAGACCACCGATGGCGTAACCCGGCAGCGTTGGCCCCTGGAGGGCGAAGTCCGGTTGTCTGCTCGACGGCTGGAGGGTGCTTACGGCGTCATGCAGCTCACTGTCGAGGTCGTCAACACCGCGCAGTGGGCCGACCCGGAGGCCGCTCGGCACCTCGCTCTGCGGCACTCGCTGATCGCCGCGCACACCGTGGTCGCGGTCACCGATGGGGAGTTCATCTCCTTGATCGACCCACCGGAGTGGGCTAAACCCGCCATTGCAGGCTGCCACAACGAACGCACCTGGCCGGTGATGGTCGGCGAAGTGGGGCGTCGCGACGTGATCCTGATCTCGCCGATCATCCTCTACGACTACCCGACGATCGCGCCGGAGAGTCCCGGTGACCTGTTCGATGGCACCGAGATCGATGAGATTCTCACGCTGCGCACGATGACGCTGACCGATGAGGAGAAGGCCGAGGCGCGGGCCACTGACGAGCGGGCTCGCAAGCTGATGGACCGTATCGACTCGATGCCCCCCGAGATGCTGGACAAGTTGCACGGCGCGATCCGCTATCTTGGCGAGACCCGCGGTGCTAACACCGCAAGCGCCCACACCGGGTCGGACCCGATCGAGACGATCACCACTCCTGGCACGCCGTGGTGGGATCCCGGCGCGGATGCCTCGGTGGACCCGGATACCGATAGTGTGCTCATCGCCGGAGTGGAGGTGTCCAAGGGCAGCAAAGTACTGCTCACACCGGAGCTGCGTGGGACAGACGCCCAGGATATGTTCCTGTCCGGGCGCACTGCCACGGTCGAGGCGGTGTTGCTTGATGTCGACGGCAATACCCACGTCGCTGTCACTCTCGACGATGATCCGGGTGCGGATATCTCGGCCGCGCACGGCCGGTTCCGCTATTTCTCCCCTGACGAGCTCGCGCCATTGGGCTCCCAATCGGGGGCCCAATCAGGACAACAGCCATGACGACGATGGTGGCCGGTATCGGCAACATCTTCCTTGGCGACGACGCGTTCGGCGTCGAGCTGGCACGTCGACTCATCGTCGAGCCGCTGCCTGATGGCGTGCGGGTTACTGATTACGGAATCCGTGGGATGCACTTGGCCTACGACCTGCTCGATATGGCACCGGACACCACAATCCTGCTCGACGCCGTGTCCCGCGGTGACGAACCAGGGACGATCTATGTGCTCGAGATCGGGCCCGGCGACGTGCCGGGCATCGAGCCCTCAACTGTCGACGCGCACGGGATGTCACCCGACGCGGTACTCGCGCTGTTGGACAACCTCGGCGGCAACGCGGGACGGACCCTACTGGTCGGCTGTGAGCCGGCCAGCACCGAGGAAGTTATCGGGTTGTCCACGACCGTCGCCGCAGCTGTCGACAGGGCTGTCGGGGTGGTCATGGATCTGCTCACCGACAAGGAAGGAAGTGACAGAGATGTTCCGTCTGCTGCGTCGACTGCTGTTCTGGGGGTCAGCGATCGGTCTGGCCGTCGTAGCGACACAGGTCTCTAAGGACGTGGCTCGCTACAAGCAAATGAGCGAGATGTAATCCTACTCCCACCACGGAGGTAATAGCCCATGTGCCTCGGCATCCCGGGCGAAGTGATCGAGATCCTGCCCGATCATCCCGATTTGGCCAGGGTTGACGTCAGCGGGGTCAAGCGCGCGATCAATATCGGTCTGCTGACCGATGACCCGCCTGTTCCTGGTGACTGGATCCTGATCCATGTCGGTTTCGCTCTATCGAAGATTGACGAGCAGGAGGCCAAAGCGGCGATGGACTTCCTGATAGGAATCGGGCAGGCCTACGAAGACGAGATCGCTGCTCTGCTCGAATCACGGATTGACGAAAGGCAGTGAGCGGTATGCGATTCGTCGATGAATACCGGGATGCCGAGAAGGCTCGCGCCCTGGCCGCCAAGATCGCGGCATTGTGCGAGCCTGGGCGACATTACAAGTTCATGGAAGTCTGCGGTGGACATACCCACACCATCTACAAGCACGGGCTGGAGGACTACCTTCCAGAGTCGATCAGCCTGGTCCATGGGCCAGGGTGCCCGGTGTGTGTGATCCCGATGGGCCGGGTGGACGACGCGATCGCACTGGCCGAACAGCCGGATGTCATCATGACGTCTTTCGGCGACATGATGCGGGTGCCCGGCGGGCGCGGGTCGTTCTTCGACTCCTCGGCCGCCGGCACCGACATCCGGATGGTCTATTCCCCGCTCGACGCGCTGAAGATCGCCCGGCAGAACCCGGACAAGCATGTGATCTTCATGGCGATCGGGATGGAGACCACCACGCCGTCTACCGCGATGACCGTGCTGAGGGCGGCGGCGGAAGGTATCGAGAATTTCTCGATCTTCTGTAACCACGTCATGATCGTCCCGGCGATCAAAGCCATCCTGGACTCCCCCGACCTGCGATTGGACGGGTTCATCGGCCCCGGCCATGTCTCCACCGTCATCGGCTGCCGGCCGTATGAGTACATCCCAGCGGAGTACGGCAAGCCGATCGTGACGGCAGGGTTCGAGCCGCTGGATATCCTGCAGTCGGTGTACATGCTGTTGCAGCAGTTGGTCGAGGGTCGCTGCGAGGTGGAAAACCAGTACTCCCGGGTAGTGCCGTGGGACGGCAACACGGTGGCGTTGCGGGCGGTGAGCGAGGTGATGGAGCTGCGTCCCTACTTCGAGTGGCGCGGTCTTGGCTTCATCTCCCATTCCGCGTTGCAGGTCCGGGAGAAATATGCGGCCTTTGACGCCGAGCGGCATTTCACCCTACCCGGGGTGCGAGTCGCCGACCCGAAGGCCTGCCAATGCGGCGAGGTGCTCAAGGGTGTGCTCAAGCCGTGGGAATGCAAGGTGTTCGGCACCGCGTGCACGCCTGAGATGCCGATCGGCACCTGCATGGTCTCCTCGGAGGG
>JBATXM010000026.1:0-5455 GCA_049673305.1 Pseudonocardiaceae bacterium
CCCTAGGCCCACCCCTGACCGGCCACACCAACATGATCTGGGCGGTGGCGTTCAGTCCGGACGGGCGCACCCTGGCCACCGCCAGCTACGACCGGACCGTGCGGTTGTGGAACGTGACCGACCCACCCCACCCCACCCCCCTAGGCCCACCCCTGACCGGCCACACCGACACCGTTTTCGCGGTGGCGTTCAGTCCGGACGGGCGCACCCTGGCCACCGCCAGCGGCGACCACACCGTCCGGCTATGGAACATCCCCTATGCCCACATGACCGGCCACACCGACCACGTCACCGCAGTGGCGTTCAGTCCGGATGGGCGCGTCCTGGCCAGCGGCAGCGACGACAAGACGGTGCGGTTGTGGAACGTGGCCGACCCATCTCACCCCGCCCCGCTGGGTCAGCCCTTGACCGGCGACACCGACACCGTCAACGCGGTGGCGTTCAGCCCTGACGGGCACACCCTGGCCAGCGGCAGCTACGACGACACCGTGCGGTTGTGGAACGTGAGTGACCCGACCCACCCCACCCCCTTAGGCCCACCCCTGACTGGTCACACCAACCAGGTCTCCTCGGTGGCGTTCAGTCCGGATGGGCACACCTTGGCCAGTGGCAGCGCCGATAAGACGGTGCGGTTGTGGAACGTGAGTGACCCGACCCACCCCAGCGCCCTGGGGCAACCCCTGACCGGCGACACCCGCTACGTCGACGCGGTGGCGTTCAGTCCGGATGGGCGCACTCTGGCTGCCGGCGGCTTCGACGACACCGTGCGGTTGTGGAACGTGGCCGACCCGACCCACCCCACCCCCCTAGGCCCACCCCTGACCGGCCACACCAACATCATCTGGGCGGTGGCGTTCAGCCCGGACGGACGCACCCTGGCCAGCGCCAGCTGGGATAACACCGTGCGGTTGTGGAACGTGAGTGACCCGACCCACCCCAGCGCCCTGGGGCAACCCCTCACCGGCCACACCGCCCCCGTCGAGGCGGTGGCGTTTAGCCCCGACGGGCACACCCTCGCCACCGGAAGCGACGACCAGACCGTGCGGTTGTGGGAAATGAACGTCAACCAAGCAATCCAACGGATCTGCGCCACCACCCCAAACACCCTCACCCCCACGAAGTGGAACCAATACGTCTCACCGAACCTGCCCTACCGCCCACCCTGCCCGTGACGCACACGACCAGACACCACCACAGCACACCCAGAGCGGACCTGGGAGGGAAATGCCGGCGGCGCAAACAAGGCGGCACCGATGTCGCCTGGCACGCCCTCTCAGCACGGCGCGCAGGCAAATCAACAACCCGGGGCCTAGGGCGCATAGTAGGGCGCAGCCACCCGTAAACCGCCGGACCGGGTCCGTAACGCGAACGGTGTTTCCGGCGTGTTCGATCAGTAGGTTTCAGCGGCCGGCCAGCGGTCACTGAAGGTGATGGCGAAGGCGTCGACCGCGCCAGCAGCACTGGTTCACCCCGTCCTTCGGCCTCGCTGCCCGGCGTAGCAGCAGGTCACAGCTGTGCTCGCGACTTTGCCGGGGTCCTGGGTTGCTCACCTGATCGGGTGGTTTACCGAATCGGCGATAGGGCGGCCTCAGTTGTCCCCAACGAGATTGTCACATCGAATGATCAAGATCGCTGCACCGAGTGATCTGGCTAGCTTCTCCTGGGGAATTCGTGATCTATATTCGCGCGCGTGGCTGGCGCCTGTCGGCAGGTTTGGCCGTGGGGGTGTGCCTTGCCATCGGCTCGCTCACTGTCGGCACCGCGATGGCTGAGCCGGAACGGCCACAGGGAAGGCTCGCGCCGGTGTCGGAGTCGTTGGCCTTCCGGTATATCTCGCGGTGTAGGCAACGTTTTGGGGTCTGACCTGCTGGTTTTGGTGCTCAGGCGTGCTGATCATTGCCTGGTGTTCTCCCAGATCAACACCTCAATCGTTGGATATTCCGCCAAATATCCCGGAAGGCCTGCCACCAGAGAGCGAAACATTTTGGGGGAGGCAGAGCTGAGCTGGGCGGCCAGTCCGGCAGGCGGCATTAGCGGATCTTGAGCCGAGGTAGCCTGGCTGCTGGTCGCAAACCTGATCTGCGGGGGCGACCGACGACCCCCCAGCCTGCCTCCCCCAAAATGTTTCGCTCTCGGCCATGGCCCGTGACCAGGCACGATGCGCACCACGCCCCGAGGCTGATCCCGCCGTCATCAGGGGAATCATCACCGGTCACCATGCCCGCTCAGCCGACCTCACGTCTCGCTGACCAGGGGGAACGGTCACTGTTGTCCCTTTCTGGCGTATTCCGGTCCTACCCGTACGAGACGGTCTGGCTATCTGGGGTGATGGTGATCTGTGACCGGTCTAGAGGTGGTTTCCCGGCGGCTGCCCAGGAGCGGAATGCTGCCTCGACCTCGTTCCACAAGCGGCGGGGGCCATGCTGGCGGATCTGGCGGGGGCCGTGTGAGTTGTCATATCGGGCGACTGCCCATGATCCGCCTGTTGGGTCGAGCAGCCACAGTAGGTGGTGTTTTCGGTCATTGGTGGGTGGCTGGTGTTCCCAGGCGCAGCGGGGTACGCGTGTGCCGATGGCCCATCGGACGTTGTGGTTTTCGGCGACGCGCCAGGGCTTGAGGGTGGTGGTGGAGTGCTCGGCGGCGGGGTCTTCGGGGTCGAGGTGATCGAGGGTCCATTCCGGTGTGCGCTGGCTGCGCACGGCCATGAAACCGACCCGGCCGACGGGGCGGCCGGTCGCGGTGCCGTGGGCGTCCACGGTGAGGCGTACCAGGGGTACGCTGCCGCCGAAGTCGGTCCGCATCGGGGTCACGATCACTCCGCCTGGTCTGGTTTGGGCGACCCAGGAGTAGGGAAGCTCACCGACTCGGACGGCGGCGGTGGCGATCACCCGCGCATAGGGTGCGTTGGCCGGATGGCCCTGGGTGCCGTCGCTGGTCAGCACGGTCACGGGGAACCCGTTGGCGTCCAATGCTAGGCGGGCGGTCGTGGCCAACACGGGGTCGATCTCGACCGTGGTCACGTTGAGCGCACCAAGGCGAGCGGCCAGCAGCGCGGCGTTGTAGCCGGTCCCGGTGCCGATCTCCAACACAGTGTGACCGTCGTGGACATCGAGGGCGGCCAGCATGCTCAGCGCCAGGTCGGGCTTACTGGCCGAGCTGGTGCACAGCTTTCCGCTGGTATCTGGCCACCTGGTCTTGCCGTCATCGAATTGGATGAGGATCGGGACATTGCGGTAGGCCGCCTTCAGCCACCGGTCGGGGTCGTCGTGACAGTTCAGAGGTTGTGGTTTCCCCTGCTCGTCGTCCACCCACACCTGTGGTGGCAGGAAGGCATGTCGGGGCACCGCCAGAAACGCTGTCCGCCAGGACGTCGGTACCGCGTCCGCCGCGTCCAACTCAGCGACAAGTCCCTCAATCATCATCGCCATTGTCATCATCGTCGTCGTCTGTTGGGGTCTGACCAGACTTCTCGAATTCCTTCGGGTCAAGCTGCTTGGCGGTGTCCGGGTGAACATCGCCGTCACGGGTTGGATCGTGCTTACCCACCGTTCGCTCCTTCCACGGTCAAGCCTGAGGACAGCGCCATCACGTCCTAGGGTGATCGGCACTCATCGTTGACCACCAGGAGGTTTCTGGGCGGGCAGGCGCGTTGCCGCCAGTAGTACTCCGCATCCTTGCTCTGGCGACGACTGTTGTCACGATACGTACTCGAGCGCGGTCGCGGGGATGCGGGGAGGGAATCGGCGTTCCGCACACCGACCCCGGGTTCAGGGGGTCCCAGCTAGTGTTCAGGCGCAGAGATCCGCTTCCCCATATGTCATTGTTGCTGGTCACGTGGGAGAAGCAGGACCGGGGAAGCCGTGGGGAAACTTCCCCACGCCCCGGCTGCCTCCCCGGTGCGTCCCCGCGCATCTGTCCCCTTCCTGTTATTACCGTGGTTACGCTGGGTGAGAGTTGGATGCCGTCCGTCCACGTCACGGCATCGTCAACTTGGGCGGCGGCCTGGCGACATCCCTGACCAGCACAGATGCGGTGAATCGGTGTTTTTTCGCTGCTTACTACCGGGAGGCCTTCGACCCAACCCGCTGACACTGATCAGGGGCGCCTACCGTACGAGAGTGGAAAAAACCAGCGTCGATGGCCCAATTACACGTATCTGGTCGCTACCCGTACCGGCCCAGACACTTGTTCAGAGGATCACCGATCCGACATATCATCTGGGTATCGGGACGCGTGACGGAACGCCAGTTTCACGCTCAGGCCCCGAGGTGCCTGGCGAGTTCCCCGACGACCTCCGGCAGGCACGAGTCCAGGTAGAAGTGGCCACCGGAGAACGTGCGCAGCCGGAACTCACCCGTGGTGTGCCGGGACCATGCCATGGCCTCGTCCACGGTCACTTTGGGATCGTCGGTTCCGATCAACGCGACAACGGGACAGCTCACGTCCGGCCCCGGCTGGTACTGGTAGGTCTCCACGGCCTTGTAGTCGCTGCGGATCGCCGGGAGCACCATGCGCACGACCTCGTCATCCTCGAGGAGCTGGCCAGCAGTGCCGCTGAGCATGCGTACCTCCGCGAGTAGCCCCTCGTCGTCGCGCAGATGGACCCGCTCGTCCCGATGTGCGCTGGGAGCACGCCGTCCCGAGACGAACAATCCGGTCAGCACGATGCCCTCAGCCTCCAACCGGCGGGCGACCTCGAAGGCCAGCACGGCACCCATGCTGTGGCCGAAGAACGTCAGTGGCCGGTCCGCCAGCAGCGGTCGGACCACCGTGGCGATCTCGTCGGCCAGCTCTGCGATCGACTCGCGGCATCGCTCGGTGCGGCGGTCCTGCCGCCCGGGGTACTGAATCGCCACCACGTCGACGTTCACCGACAACGCCTTGGAAAGCGCCAAATAGTAGCTCGCTGAGCCACCGGCGTGCGGCAGACAGATCAACCTGCGCGACGCCGACGGCACAGGGTGGAAGCACCGCAGCCAGAGTTCGGGTTCGGTGACCGTCACCTGCATGTCCGGCGGACCCTTTCCTGGTGCGGTGGTTGTCAACCACCCAGGAGTATGCCAGGGCAATAGCCTTGTCCGGGCGCTACGGCGAGACCGACCAAAACCGTGGGAGGTCAACTTTTCGAGCGCCCAGTGATCCTCCGGAGCCGCCAGGTGCGGATCATCCGGGCACGGACCACGCCCCCGGATGACTGCGGCGGACCGGATGCCAGGGCCACCACGGGCGGGACTACGGCTGCGGGAAGCAGCGGTAACAAGTTGACCTCCCACGATTTTGGTCGGTCTCCTCTACGGGGCGATCCGCTCAGCACACCCCGGCATCGACGATGAACAACTCCGGGCGGTCATGCTGAGGGCCCGCGATGATGAGCAGGAGGTGGGCCCGTGACTGGGGCAACCGGCAGGGTGGCATTGGTGACAGGGGCCAGCAGCGGAATCGGTGCGGCCACCGC
>JBATXM010000027.1:0-19724 GCA_049673305.1 Pseudonocardiaceae bacterium
GGACAATTAGATCACAACGATCTTCTTCTTGCCAGTATTTTAGTGACTACAATTGGAGGCGTGTCGTGGACTCAGACGCTGGTCAGACCGGCATTGCTACGGAGAGTCACAGCAAGTTCGGACTAGAAGCGCTCATCAAGGCAGGTGGTCGCGCGCCGGCCGGGCAGGTGACGGACCGCCTCGCAGCTCTATGAGCGCCAAGCCGGATTCCCGCACGTGAGGCTGCTCACCCGGACCGGCGTGCCGAGCTGGCGGGGGTTAATCTGCGGCAGTCCGGTACCCGCAGCCAGTGCGGGACTGGAACGTCTGGAGGACGGCAATGGCGACGATGCCACGGTCGAGTGCAGCTGCGGCCAGGGGCGTGATCAACCGCCCGGCGCGGCTGGCCGTGGGTGTGGTCTCCGCTGGCCGGGTGGGATCGGTGCTCGCTGCCGCCCTCTCCGGTGCGGGGCACGTGGTGGTCGGCGCCAGCGCGATATCCCGATCATCCTTGCGGCGGGCCGAGGAGCTGTTGCCCGATACACCGGTGCTGGCGCCCGACGACGTGGTGCGGCGATCGGATCTGGTGTTGCTGGCCGTCCCCGACGACGTGCTGCCGGACCTGGTGTCCGGGCTCGCCGTGACCGGGGCGTTCCGGGCTGGTCAGATCGTGGTGCACACCAATGGCGCTCGGGGGGTGGACGTCCTGGCGCCGGCGATCGCCGCCGGGGTGCTCCCGCTCGCGCTGCATCCCGCGATGACATTCACCGGGCGCTCGGAGGACGTCACGCGGCTGGCGGCGGCCTGTGTCGGCGTCACGGTTGCTGACGAGACCGGCTGGAGCGTTGGGGAGGCGCTGGTGCTGGAGATGGGCGCCGAGCCGGTGCGGGTCCCGGCGCAGGCTCGGCCGCTGTATCACGCAGCGCTGGCGCACGGGGCCAACCATCTAGCCACTCTGGTGCGCGACGCGGTGGACGCGCTGGAGTCCGCTGGCGTGGTGCCCGCCGCACGGCTGCTGGGCCCACTGCTGGAGGCGGCGCTGGACAACACGTTACGGCACGGCGACCGCGCCTTGACCGGGCCGGTGACCCGTGGCGACACCGATACGGTCCGGTTGCACCTGCAGGCGCTCGCCCAGGCCGCTCCGGAGCTGCTTGATCCTTATCGTGCGCAGGCGAGCCGGACCGCCGACCGGGCTGAGGCGGCCGGGCTGCTGGCACCCGGGGCCGCCACCCAGATCCGGGCGACGCTGCGGGAGGGGCGGTGACCGGCCGGCGCGGCAGTGAGCTGACCGTCCATGACGATCCCACTGCGCTGTCCGCGGTGACGCGTTCGCTGCGCCGGGCCGGGCAGCCGGTAGCGCTGATCCCGACGATGGGAGCGTTGCATGCTGGCCACCGTGCGCTGATTCGAGCCGTCCAGGCCACCCCGGATGCGTGCGCGGTGGTGTCGATCTTCCTCAACCCCTTGCAGTTCGACTCCCGCCACGACCTGGACCGCTACCCCCGCCGGTTGGATGCCGATCTTGCCGTGTGCCGCCAGGAGGGCGTGGAACTGGTGTTCGCCCCCAGCGTCGATGCAATGTCCTCATCCGGGTCCCTACCCGGATCTGGCACCACCGTGGCGCCAGGAGCGCTGGGTAACGAGCTGGAGGGCGCCAGCAGACCGGGTCATTTCGGCGCGGTGCTCACGGTGGTAGCCAAGTTGTTCGGGATCGTTGGTCCCGATCGGGCCTTCTTCGGCGAGAAGGACTACCAGCAGCTGGTGCTCATCCAGCGGATGGTGGTCGACCTGTGGATGGGTGTGCAGGTGATCGGGGTGCCCACGGTACGAGAAGCTGACGGGCTCGCGTTGTCGTCCCGTAACGTCCATCTGGACGGCAAGTCGCGGGCCGCTGCGGTCACGTTGTCGGCGGCCCTGAGCGCCGGAGCCCAGGCCGGTGTGCATGGTCACGACGCGGTACTCGAGGCGGCCAGCGACGTGTTGGCCAGGCAAGCCGCCCTCAGGCTGGACTACCTGGCATTGCGCGACCCCCACCTCGGCCCCGCCCCTCGGGGAGGACCGGCCCGGCTGTTGCTGGCTGCCACCGTCGGGACCACTCGGTTGATCGACAACGTTGGTCTGACGCTGGGTGTGGCCGGCGTTGCGCCCGACTGAGCCTGACTAGAGCCCGACTGAGCAGGACGAGGAGGTCTGGGATGTTCCGAATGATGCTGAAGTCCAAGATCCACCGGGCCACCGTCACCCGATCTGACCTGCATTATGTGGGGTCGGTGACCCTGGACGAGGACCTCATGGACGCCGCCGACCTGCTCGCTGGCGAGCGGGTGGCCATCGTCGATGTCACGAACGGAGCCCGGCTGGAGACTTACGTCATCCCCGGTGCGAGGTCCAGCGGCATGGTTGGGATCAACGGCGCCGCCGCGCATCTGGTGACACCTGGCGACCTGGTGATCCTCATCGCCTATGCCACGATGGACGAGACCGAGTCTCGGCACTACCGGCCCCGAGTAGTGTTCGTCGACGCGGACAATCGGATCGTGCACGAGGGCAGCGACCCGGCGTTCCCGCAGCTCGAAAGCTGGTTACCGGCTCGACTGGCGGAAAGCGACCCCTAAGAGGCGAGCTGAGAGGGCTAGGGTGCTGCTCACCGTAGACATCGGCAACACCAACATTGTCCTTGGGCTGTTCGGTGCCGACCGGGCGGGCAGCAGCAAGGACGCCACCCTCCTGCGCGATTGGCGGATGCGCACCGACGCCCGGATGACCGCTGACGAGATGGCGCTGACCGTCCGAGGGCTGCTCGGCGAGTACGCCGACAAGGTCACTGGTATCGCTGCGCTGTCCACCGTGCCCGCGTTGCTGCGGGAGCTAAAAGTGATGGTGGATCGGTACTGGCCGCGGCTGCCGAGGGTAATCGTTGAGCCCGGAGTACGCACCGGAGTGCCATTGCTCTACGACAACCCCCGCGAGCTGGGCGCCGATCGGATCGTCAACACGCTAGCCGCCTATACCCTCTACGGCGGCCCGGCGATCGTGGTGGACTTCGGCACCTCCACCAACTTCGACGTCGTCAGCGCGCGGGGAGAGTTCCTCGGCGGCGCGCTGGCTCCGGGTATCGAGATTTCCGTGGATGCGCTCGCTGTCCGGGCGGCTCAGTTGGTGAAGGTGCAGCTCGTCCGGCCTCGGTCGGTCATCGGCAAGAGCACCGTGGAAGCCTTGCAGTCCGGGTTGCTATTCGGCTTCGCCGGGCAGGTGGACGGGCTGGTGGCACGGATCGCCGCAGAGCTGGCACCAGGGGCCGAGGATGATGTGGTGGTGGTCGCCACCGGTGGGCTCGCCCCGCTGCTGATCGCCGAGTCGGAGACCATCACCCACCATGCCCCCCACCTCACCCTGCGGGGCCTAAAAATGATCTTCGAACGCAATGTGACTTAACCTCCCGGGCCGAACGGTCACCTGGATGCTTGTGCACCTTTAGTGCGTCGGGTTCTTCGGAGCACCTGCGTCCGCATCGGTAGTTCGAAGGTGCCATCGCGAGTCGCGGGGTGCCGCTCGAGGAACTGGCGAATCGCTACCAGCGCGGCGGCCCGCTGATCAGGCAAGCTGGTCAGCGCCCACGAATAGGTTGATACGGTCTCTAGCAGCGAGTCGATGGTGCGTGGCCAGCGCCAGCGGAATTGACCCTGTCCGGGGCCGCTGAATGCCGGGTGTTCAGGCACTTCGACAGATCTCCATCTGACGCTTTCGACCGGCTGTGCAGCCTGGGTCGCCTCGATCAGCTCGACCACCCAGCCCACCGAGTCGTCCTCGTTGGTGCCGAGCGCTGCCAGCACACCACCCGGTCGCAATACTCGGGCGATCTCGTCAAGTGCCCGATCAGGGGCGAACCAATGGAATGCCTGCCCGACGAGGACCGCGTCCACGGTCTGCTCCTGCGCTGGGATCTGCTCTGCCGACCCGCAACGGACGGTGATCTCGGGCAGCCGGCGGGAGAGCTCCGCGCGCATCCCGTCGTCTGGCTCGACGGCCAGCACTGCGGTCGCGGGCACCCCACACCGCAGTATCGCCTCGGTGAGCTTGCCGGTGCCGGCGGCGAGGTCGAGCACTCGACCGTCATTGGTTAACGATTCCAGTGCCCATGCCACCGCCTGATCCGGGTAGGTTGGCCGATGCTGTGCGTACGCGGTGGCCACGGAGCCGAAAGAACGGGCGCGACGCGCGTGCAGTTCGTCCACGACACCCGACGGTACCGGTGGTGAACTCGCTTCCAGCGGATCACTGAACCGCATCTCGGTCTCATCGTCCGCGATGCGGCCCGCAAGACCGCCCGGGTCTGCGGCGCTGCGGTTCGATCGGTCCGTGAGCTGCCCCATTTTCTTGGCCGTGTTCTTGGCCGTGTTCATGGCCGGGGATGCCCCCTCGACGAGGACTTCCTGACCGCGATCGAGTATGGAATGCCGCCAAGTGGTGGCACGGGAATGGGGATCGACCGGCTACTCATGGCACTCATGGGTTCAAGTATCCGCGAGACCATCGGCGTTTGCGCTGGTACGACCGCAATGAGCGGACTGGGCAGCGGGCCGATTTCGCAATCCTCCCGGAAATAGGCTAGCCTGCTCGTTGTCGTTGTGGAGTCGTCGTGCGATGGCTCCGTCCACCACGTCCCTGAGGGAGGACGACGCGCATGGCGCAGAAGGTCACCGTAACCTTGGTCGATGACCTCGACGGAGGTACTGCCGAAGAGACCGTTGAGTTTGGTATCGACGGTGTGTCTTACGAAATTGATCTGTCATCGGGTAACGCGGGGAAGCTGCGTGGCTCACTGGCCGACTATGTCAGCAACGCCCGCAAGGCAGGCGGGCGGCGTAAGGTCGCAGGTCCGGTTCGTCGGGTTAGCGTCGCTGGTCGGGCATCGGTGGACCGCGAACAGAACGCTGCGATCCGCGAGTGGGCCCGCAAGAACGGTTACAACGTCTCAGACCGTGGCCGCATCCCAGCTGAGGTGTTGGACGCTTACCACAAGGGCAACTGAGGCAGGTATGCGCCGGTGCCGCCCGGTGAGGGCGGCACCGGTGTGTTTTAGGTCTGGATGTTCCTATCGGTCTAGCTGCGGCCGATGGGCACCGCTAGGGAGTACGATCGGCGTGACCGGGAATGAGCGCATCAGCCATACTTGCTTGTGGCCGCTTGAGCACCCGGACTCCGTAGACGAAGGTCAGGGAGCCACCGAGGTAGCCGCCGACCAACAGCAGCACCCAGGAGATGACACCGACAGTCAAAGCCAACATGATGATCTTTCCGCTCGCGTATCCAGCCAACTGCAACGTGAACGTCCAAGCGAACATGCCGGTGGCGCTGGACATCAGAGTCAGGTGCCACCACCCAAGGGTGCGCGCGGGGGCAGCCGCAGGAATACCGAACAAGTCCACTAGACCGGTGATGATGGTCGGTATGGCGGCGATGAGCCCGACCCCGATCGTGATCACCGAAGCGGTCGCCATCGCGGCTTGCTGAAACCCGGCCGCGCCGGCCACAAGCATCGCGACGCCAGCGGTGTAGGCGCCGATACCGACATCGGTCAACGGCGCATGCGTGGGTTTGCCAGCAAAACCCTTCACCAGGCTCACCATCTCCACGGCTCCCTCCCTGGAAACACGAACACCTCGCGGGTAGCGTTACCCGCATCACCATAAACCCTCAGGTCACACCTGTGGTTCGACACGCATCCGCAACACTTGCGTGAAGTTAGGCTCTGGCGACGGGTCCAGTGGGTGCCCGCGTTCATCAGCCGCTCGCACGGACCCGAATGAGCGCCCCGCGAGTAGCAGGTCGCTATCCAGCACATCGGTCACCGCCGTGCCCACTGCGTGTGGTGCCCGAAGCGCACCTACGGACGGATGGGCCCCCTCTGCAGCATCGGGCCCACCCGAGCGGGTCTCGTTCACCCTGAGCGGACAGGAGTCGTTGCGCGGAATCCTGACCAGCGGTAGCACGTTGGAGCGGTGAGTCAGCCAGTATTCCGCCAGCGAGCATGACCGTCCGGGAGCTACAGTGACGGCACGGACTGTCTGACCCAGTACCGGCTGCGCCGCGATGGCGTGGCAGTCAGGAGTGCACCATGTTTGAAAGATTTACCGACCGTGCGCGGCGGGTGGTTGTGCTGGCTCAGGAAGAGGCCAGGATGCTCAACCACAACTACATCGGCACCGAGCACATCCTGCTGGGTCTGATCCACGAGGGTGAAGGTGTCGCGGCCAAGGCCCTCGAATCGCTGGGAATCGCCCTGGAAGGGGTGCGCCAGCAGGTTGAGGAGATCATCGGCCAGGGCCAGCAGGCGCCGTCGGGACACATCCCCTTCACCCCACGAGCCAAGAAGGTGCTGGAGCTCTCGCTGCGTGAAGCACTGCAGCTCGGCCACAACTACATCGGCACCGAGCACATTCTGCTGGGTCTCATCCGCGAAGGCGAGGGCGTGGCCGCGCAGGTTCTGGTCAAGCTCGGTGCCGACCTCAACCGGGTGCGCCAGCAGGTACTGCAGCTACTCTCGGGCTACCAGGGTAAGGAGCCCGCTGAGTCCGGCTCAGGGCGCGGTGAGGGCACCCCGTCGTCTTCCTTGGTGCTCGACCAGTTCGGCCGCAACCTCACCGCCAGTGCCCGCGAGGGCAAGCTGGATCCGGTGATTGGTCGAGGCAAGGAAATCGAGCGGGTCATGCAGGTGTTGTCCCGGCGTACCAAGAACAACCCGGTGCTCATTGGTGAGGCCGGCGTCGGCAAGACCGCCGTCGTCGAGGGGCTCGCGCAGAACATCGTCAAGGGCGAGGTGCCTGAGACCCTCAAGGACAAGCAGCTGTACACCTTGGACCTTGGCTCGCTGGTGGCGGGCTCCCGGTATCGCGGTGACTTCGAAGAGCGCCTGAAGAAGGTCCTCAAGGAGATTCGGACCCGCGGCGACATCATCCTGTTCATCGACGAGATGCACACGCTGGTCGGGGCCGGTGCTGCGGAGGGCGCGATCGACGCCGCGTCGATCCTCAAGCCGATGCTGGCGCGTGGTGAGCTGCAGACCATTGGCGCGACCACGCTGGACGAATACCGCAAGTACGTGGAGAAGGATCCCGCGCTGGAGCGCCGGTTCCAGCCGATCCAGGTCAATGAGCCGAGCCTCGATCACACCATCGAGATTCTCAAGGGTCTGCGAGACCGCTATGAGGCGCACCACCGGGTGTCCATCACCGACAGCGCGCTGGTGTCAGCCGCCACGCTGGCCGACCGCTACATCAACGACCGGTTCCTGCCGGACAAGGCGATCGACCTGATCGACGAAGCCGGCGCCCGGATGCGGATCCGCCGGATGACCGCGCCGCCGGATCTGCGCGACTTCGACGAGAAGATCGCTGTGGTGCGGCGGGACAAGGAATCAGCTATCGACGCTCAGGACTTCGAGCGCGCCGCGAAGCTGCGCGACTCGGAGAAGCAGTTGTTAATCAAAAAATCCGAGCGCGAGAAGCAATGGAAGGCCGGTGACCTGGACGTCGTCGCCGAGGTCGATGACGAGCAGATCGCTGAGGTGCTCGCCAACTGGACCGGAATCCCGGTGTTCAAGCTCACCGAGCAGGAGACCACCCGACTGCTGGGCATGGAGGACGAGCTGCACAAACGGATCATCGGCCAGCACGAGGCAGTCAAGGCCGTGTCCAAGGCGATCCGGCGGACCCGTGCCGGCCTGAAGGACCCCAGGCGACCCTCCGGTTCGTTCATCTTTGCCGGTCCCTCCGGCGTGGGTAAGACCGAGCTGTCCAAAGCGCTGGCTCAGTTCTTGTTCGGTGATGACAACTCGCTTATCCAGATCGATATGGGTGAGTTCCACGACCGCTACACGGCATCCCGGCTCTTTGGTGCCCCTCCTGGATACGTAGGTTACGAGGAGGGTGGCCAACTCACCGAGAAAGTCCGCCGCAAGCCCTTCTCGGTGGTGCTCTTCGATGAGATCGAGAAGGCGCACCAAGAGGTGTATAACACGCTGCTGCAGGTGTTGGAGGACGGTCGGCTGACCGATGGTCAGGGCCGTACGGTGGACTTCAAGAACACCGTGATCATTTTTACCACCAACCTTGGCACCTCGGACATCTCCAAGGCGGTGGGCCTGGGCTTCTCGTCGAGCAATGACGAGAGCTCGACCTACGAGCGGATGAAGAGCAAGGTCAACGACGAGGTCAAGAAGCATTTTCGCCCGGAGTTCCTCAACCGGATCGACGACACGATCGTCTTCCATCAACTCACTGAGGACGAGATCATCACGATGGTGGACCTGATGATCGCCCGGGTAGAGGTCCAGTTGCGCAACAAGGACATGGCGCTGGAGCTCACCACGATGGCCAAAAAACTCCTTGCCAAGCGCGGATTTGATCCCGTCTTAGGAGCCCGGCCGCTGCGTCGGACCATCCAGCGGGAGATCGAGGACCAGCTGTCGGAGAAGATCCTCTTCGGCGATGTCCAGCCTGGGCAGATCGTCATTGTCGACACCGAGAACTGGGATGGCGAGGGCCCGGTCGAGAACGCTCGACTCACCTTCCGCGGCGAGGCAAAGGCGTTGCTGGTGCCCGACGCGCCCCTAGTAGACCTGGACAGCGCCCCCACCCCCGACTGATTCGGTTGTCCCCGACCCCCATCCACACGGGGCCGGGGACCGCCGTTCGGCTCCGAATAGAGCGGCTACCCGGGCATCCCGGACCGCTATTCGGAGCTGAACGGCGGGGTTAACCGGGAGGGGTGGCGGACTGTACTACCTCGAACTCCAGGAGGGACGAGCCGGTGGCCACTGGCTTCGCCCGCTCGCCGGAGTGTGCTTCCATCGCCGGGCCGTTGCGCCAGGCTTGGAAGTGCTCTTCGGTCTCCCACCTGGTGTAGACGAAGTACCGGTTGTCCCCGGCCACGGGGCGCAGCAGCTCAAAGCCGAGAAAGCCTGGCGCTGACTCCACCGACCCGTGGCGGGCCCCGAACCGGCGCTCCAGCTCAGGCCCCGCGCCTTCCGGCACCTCAATTGCGTTGATCTTCACGACAGCCATGCAGTCAGCCTACGGCTAGGACCTCGATGTGGCTGCGCATTCTCCAGGCAAGGCGAAGCGGCCGTCGCACATCTGCTCCACCAGGCCGTCGACGAGTAGCGAGCCCAGGCACCGGTCGCGCTGTGGTGCGTCGCGCCAGACCGCGTCCAGCCGGGCTCGGGGCACTGGATCCGCTGCTGCCCGCAGGACGTCGAGCAGCAACCCGCGCACCTGACGGTCGGTGCCCGCGAAGCGCTGCGCCGCTCGAGGGGGAGCGGCTGCGGCGGGCTGGCCCGCGCGCACCCAGGCGCACTCGCCGGCCAGCGGGCAGTCGGCGCAGCGCGGCCGGCGAGCAGTGCACACGAGGGCACCGAGCTCCATCAACGCGGCGCAGAAGTGGGCGGATTGCTCCCTCGGCAGCATGCCATCCAGATCGGCCAGATCACGGGAGACCGACGGCGGCCCCGAGTTGGCCATGCCATGCACCGCACGAGCCACCACCCGGCGGACGTTGGTGTCCACCACCGGTACCCGGTGGCCGTACCCAAAGGCCGCAACAGCGCGAGCAGTGTAGGCGCCGATCCCGGGCAGCGCGAGGAGCATGTTCACATCAGCGGGGACGACGTCATCGTGCTGCGTGGCGATGATGGTGGCGGCTGCGTGCAGCCGTAGCGCGCGGCGCGGGTAACCGAGCTTTCCCCAGGCGCGGACGACGGTGCCTGGAGCCTCGGCAGCCAGACTTGACGGTATGGGCCAGCGGGCCAGCCACTCGGTCCACACCCCGGTGACGCGATGCACCGTGGTTTGTTGCAGCATGACCTCACTGACCAGAACACCCCACGGCGTGGTGCCAGGCTCGCGCCAGGGCAGCTCCCGCGCATGGGCGTCGAACCAGGCGAGCAGGTGTGTTGCCTTCACGGTTGTGGCGACAAGACCTCGGCGAGATCGCCGGTGTCGACATCCACGACAAAGCCCCGCACTGCGGTGGTATCTCCCAGAAATGAGCTGCGCCGCACCCGTTCTACCGACTGCCGCACGTCGGAGGCAGCGTCGCGGAAGGTCTCTACTGCCCAGGTGGGTCGCAGGCCGGTGGCGTCCTGAAGTTCGGACCAGAATTCCTCGTCGGTGAACGTCGCCATCCCGCATTTGGTGTGGTGCACCAGCATCACCTCGGTGGTGCCCAGCTTTCGCTGGCTGACCGCCAGCGAGCGAATGACGTCGTCGGTGACGACGCCGCCTGCGTTGCGGATCACGTGCGCCTCGCCGGGCCGTAGCCCGAGCAGCTGGGCCGGGTCGATCCGGGCGTCCATGCAGAGCACCACCGCGATGCGCAAGCTGGGTCGACCCGGCAGCGGGCCGGGCCCGGTGCCCGAGCGTGCCGTGTTGCGGTCCACCAGTTCTTGTATCGCTGTCATGGGCGAGCATCCTAGGGCTCTCCTCCATGGCGGGTGCGGATGGTGGATCTCTGGGTGCAACTTAGTGTGATCAGGGTGACTTTGGGTTGTGATGGATCGGATCAGTATCTAGTCTGTAGGTGGGGCTTGGCGCGGTAATGGGTGATCCGCTGATTCGTGGTGGGTCACCGTGATTAGCTGCGTCGAGACGAGGTGGTAAGTGTGCTGATCGTCAGTTCCTGCGGTTGTCCCCGCAGTTCTTGCGGTTGTCCCCGTGCGATCACGCTGAAGGGGTTGTTGCAGCGATGATCGCCCCGGCGCCGCGTTGGGCGGACGGTTTCCTGCACCCGGCGTTGTTCTACCGTGGCACTGCGGAGTACCTCGAGGGCACGGTGCCGTTTATCCGCGATGGACTGGCCGCTGGTGAACCTGTGGCACTGGCTGTGCCGGGTCCGAACCTGCGGCTCATCCTCACCGAGCTGGGCGCCGACGCCGAGCGGGTCCGGTTGCTCGATATGACCCGCGCCGGCCGCCACTCGGGACGAGTCATCCCCAATGTGCTGCGGGCTTTCGCTGATGCGCACCCTTCCCGGCGGGTGCGCATCATTGGCGAGCACTGGTGGACCGGACGCACCGCCCAGGAGTACCCGGCCTGCGCCCAACAAGAGATCTTGATCAATATCGCGCTCACCGGTCGATCGGTCACCATGCTGTGCCCGTATGACGCCAACCGAGTGGGCCGACAGACCCTTGCTGAAGCCGAAGCCAGCCACTCGCGACTGATCGATGCTAGTGGTGAGCGGGCCAGCACCGGCTTCTCGCCCGACAGCGCTGTCGCTGATGGCAACCGGGCTGTCGCCGATGACAACCAACTCTGCGCGCCGACGGTGGGCACTCGTTTTACCTTCGACGCCACCAAGGCCGCACTCGCTGAACAATTCGCCTGCGACCAGGCGCTCCGGCTCGGTCTGGGCGGTGATCATGCGGAGCTCAAGCTGATTATCGGTGAGCTGGTGGCCCGCAGTCTCGTTTCCGGCGAAGGGACCGGCACGCTGCGCATCTGGGCCGCGCGGGGTTACCTGGTGTGCGAAGTTCGGCACGCCGGGCACCTCAATGACTCGTTATCCGCCCGCCCGCTGGCTGAGCTTAACCGACCAGGCGGCCGTGGTCTGCTGCTCCACCACCTGTCCGACCTGGTTCAGCAGCGCAGCTGCCCGCAGGGAACCGCCATCAGGGTTTATCTGAAGCTTCCGCCTGCCGATGAGCCACCGAAAGGCCCCGGACAGCCGGTTGCGCCGCTGTCACGTACTCGGCCCGCACCGCCCACCGGCCCGACGCCGTTGCCATGGCAGACCTACGAGGCTCTGCACGCCGCTGAGCGCTTCGGGCGGTATCTCCCGCAGGACGCCACCGCCGACAACGGGCGAGCCACCGCTGAGAGCACCGAAGCCCGCCCCATTGAACCGGTCCTGGAGGCTTTGACTGCGGTGGAAGGGCTCGCCCGCGTGGTGGATCAATGGCGGGCCAGGCTGGTGCGATTGGCGCGAACGCGTGGCGCGCCATGGACCGATATCGGTCAGTCGCTCGGGGTGAGCAAGCAGGCAGCTCACGAACGCTACGGGCGAGCCCGCAGCCGGCCGCCCGGTTCTCCTGGACTTCCGGGCCACGTTGGCCCGCCGTGACGAGGTCCCGGTTATGAGGTCCAGGTGATGAGGTCCAGCTTGTGGGACGGTTGGGGGATCCAGTCGCTACCAGGTCCAGGTCGAGTGCAGCTCGGCATGCCAGGAATACGGGTAGGTCTGGTCGACCACGAAGCCCATCCCGACACCGCGCGCAAGGTAGACGCTGCGCTCCAGCTTGTGGGTCATGGGGGCACCCGGGGCGCCATTGGTGTCCCACCACGATTCCCACTGGCGTATGCAGGTTCGCTCGCCGAGGTAAGCATTGCGGCACCTGCTCGGTGGTGACCACACCTGTGAATGGATGAAGTCCACGGTCTTGCCGCTGAACCGCTCGGTGATGGTGCCCCACGCCTGGAGACAGTAGGCATGTGGCGCGATCTTCCACCGCACGTAGTGCTGACGGCCCGCATCCGAGGGTAGCGCCGTCATGTTCTGGCAGGACCCGTCACCGACCAACTCCCGGTTCACCCGTTGAACGTAATAAATGCCGTGATCGAGCCACCCGTCGAGCAGTACCCAATCGCCGGCATCAATGAAATGCTCGGCGCTCTCTGGTGGCCACTTCAACGGGCCGCCCCACAACACTTCCGATTCTGCACCCCGCGGTGTCCAGGACCACTGCCCCGCGGGGCTTCCGTTGGAGTAGAGCTGTCCAGCATGGCGCTGCGTCATCAGGGAGTATTCACCGTAATCATCTGACGGTGCAGCGGTGGCGACTGGTCCGAGCGCGAACAGTACCGACGTCAGCAACACGATGAGGAACCGGTTGCTGACTTTATGTCGCATTACTGGCCCCCACCTGGCAGGATAGCGTGACCAACGCACGATAGTGTGGCCAACTCAACCGTTTTATCGCCAGAGAGTAACCAAACGTTACACTGGGTTGGATGGCTGCGCAGCCCGCAAAGCGACTATTTAGCTAGTCGTGGCCTTGGCTCGGTGGCGCCCGCCGGTGGAGATCGAAGCACGGGCACAGGCTCGGAGGGCGCCAGCGAGATCGTGATGGATGTCGATGACCTCGCCCAACGCAGTGATGTCTTGCCGGGTGATGGTTGCCGAGCGCGGATCGACCACAACCGCGAGGTGACCGTCGATGTCGCAGGAGCTGAGTGCCGCGAAGACAACTTGCAACCCAACCGAGTCGAGAAGGGCGACAGCGGACAGATCAATCACGACGTGCGGTCGGCCATCGTGCACGGCTTCACTGATTTGGCTGGCCAGGACCGGCGCTGCGAGCAGGTCCACGCTACCGGTTACCCGGCACACGGTTGTGTCTGCTTGTGAAAAGCTCACCGTTGCAACCACCATGGGTCTGTCAAGCATGGGTCTGTCAAACATGGGTTCGTCAAGTATGGGTTCGTTAAGCGGCGGTGCTGCTGTGATGGTGTCAAGCTGGCCGTACGTCACTGGTGTCACAGGTTGACTCCTCCCCCCGGGAATTACAGTCAAGGCCTGACCGTACACGCTGCGCAACGAACGTCAAGCAACGTCAAGTAAGCCTGACACATGACGGTGGTGCGGCTGCGGGTCGAGCTGCCCTGCGACACGGCTTCCCCTGGCTCGCTTTTCGGGTAACCGGTACCTCACGAACGGGGACTTCCTGGCCTGCGTCACGGTGCAGGTGCACGAAGTGAGAAATCTGTGCCCGAGCATCGCTTATCAGGTGGTTGGCAAGGGGGCGGCCCATGAACCTCCCCGGCGGGCAGTCCCGGCTGCCAGTCACGAAATCCTGGGCCGTTCCAGACATGATGGACAACGCCGGCATTTCCCGAGACCAGCTCGTCAGCGGAGGCCGGTGGTGCGAGCAGCATGGTGATCGCTACAGTGAATCCCGTCAACAGCAGCGCACGCCACGATCGTCGTGATCTGACTCGTCGTGATCTGAACAGGGACATTGTCGCGGCTCCCCACGGCTGGTGGTGACCGATAGTCACAGTGTAGCAAGATTTCTCTGCTGGGCAGCGGTATTCGGGGCCTGGGGTAGTCCTGGTGTGGTGACGATCCGCCGGCCGGCGAGGCGTTCGACGAACGGGCACTGAACTGACACTGTGGCAGGCGTGGACGCGGCCTCGTGCGTGGCGTGCCGGAACCCGGCCCGGTGCCCCGGTCTGGTGTGGAGGTGACTCGGTGCAAGCGTGGATCGTCCCGGCTCTCACGGCGTTGATCTCCACCGTCGGTGCCATCGTCAGCGCGTGGTACGGCAGCCAGGCTGCTCGCGGCGAGCGTAGGGAAGCCGCCGAGAAGCTGGCCACGCTTTTCCGCGAGCCATTGCTGCAAGCGGTGTTCAACTTGCAGACTCGTATCTACAACATCATTGAACTCGATTTTTTCGAGCGCTTCCTCGGGGTGGACAATACCAAAGAAGAACGCGAGTATGCCAAGCTGTACACGATGTACCTCTTTGCTCAGTATTTCTGTTGGCTGGAGATACTGCGTCGCCACGCCCAGTTCATCGACCCGCGCAACGACCGGATAAACCGTGTTATTGAGGGCAAACTTGAAGCGGTCCGTGACACCTTCACTGATAGCATCAATATCGATGAGTGCGCATTCCGGTTGTTCCGGGGTGAGCAGCGCGCGCTCGGTGAGGTGCTGCTCGTTCGCATCGCCGACCCGCATCGGGGAGCGCCGAGGTGGGAGTGCATGGGCTACGCCGCCTTCGTTGCGGCTCTGGAGCGCGAGCAGGTGGCGAGGTGGTTCCGAAGCCTCGAGGCGGATATCGCGGTGACCGCTCGTGATCGCCGGGGCCACGATGCTCGGCTTCGGCTGATCCAGCTGCGGCTGATGGACATCCTGGACGTCCTCGATCCCAACAGTATCCGCGTGCCTTCCCACCTGCGAAAACGCGTCAGTGACACCGGTTTGTAAACCTTTCGGGTGACGCCTTACGGCGCGTTGTATCTCGGCGACTATTTGCGACCTCCTGTTGATGCTGGCCTGAATAATGGGCCAACAGGGGTCAGCGGGGGTCAACAGAGACCAACAGAGACAGGGCCATGGCAGATGATACGGACGGTGTGTACGACCTGATCGCGGGTCGTTTGTCGAGTGGCAAGGTCATCCCGCTACTCGGTGCCGGCGCCAACCTGGGTGAGCGACCACCGGAGGCCGGCTACCAGCGGGGTCGCTACTTACCCAGCGGCCGGGAACTGGCCGAGGAGCTCGCGAGATCTGTGTCCTACCCGAAGGCTGACGTCCTCGACCTGGCGCGGGTGTCGCAGTACGTAACGGCGCTGCTGGGTGAGAGCGCACTCTACGACGAGCTTCGCGACGTCTTCGATGTCGACTATCCGCCGACCATGCTGCATTACTTTCTCGCCCGGCTGGCCCGCCACACCCGACAGGCGGCGGCGGCCCGAGAATGCATGCTCATCGTGACGGTCAATTACGATGATTTGCTCGAGCGGGCGTTTCGGGATGTAGGCGAGCCCTACGACCTCGTCACCTACATCGGCTCGGGAACGGATCGTGGTCTTTTCCGGCACATCCCGTTCGACGGAGAGCCCTCGGTGATCCGGTTGCCGAATGAGTACTCGGACCTTCCGCTGAGCCGACGGACGGTCATCGCGAAGATCCACGGTGCGGTGGACCGAAGCAACAGCGTGGACAGTTTCGTGATCACCGAGGACGACTACGTCGACTACATCACCCGTGCGGATATTGCGCACTTGTTTCCCGTCACCATCGCGGGGAAGATCACGAAAAGTCACTTCTTGTTTCTCGGCTACGGCCTGCGCGACTGGAACTTCCGGGTCATGTTGTACCGGCTGCAAACGGCGGGGACAAAACGAAAGTCATGGGCGATCGAGTCCAATCCGAACCCGGTTGATCGTCTCACCTGGGACGTGCGGGGAGTGGATATTGTGCCCGATCGGGTAGAGGACTTCGTCGCCAAGATGGAGCAGCGCCTTCCACTTCTGGAAGTGCTGCCGTGACCGGTGCTCCGAAGTCTGCAGCGGTTCCGCGGCCCAGGCTGGACCCGACCGTGCCCGAGTGCCCGTATGTTGGGCTCGTGCCTTTCGGTGAGTCGGACGCACCGTACTTCTTCGGTCGTCAGCGCGAGTGTGAGGTCGTTGTCGCGAATCTCACCGCCGCTCGACTGACGCTGTTCTACGCCGAGAGCGGGGTGGGCAAGAGCTCGGTTCTCCAGGCGGGTGTGCTGCCGCGGCTTCAGCGGCTCGCCGAGGAATCCTATGCGGACTTCGGTGTCCCGGACGCCGCTGTCGCCTACGTGCGGGAGTGGAGCCTGGACCCACTCGACACTATTGCCACGGCGGTGCTCCACGCGGTGTCCCAGGTGCCGGGCGCCGGCCCGGCCGAGATGCCCGGCCCCCCACAGCTGCGTGTCCCGTGGCTGCGGGCGGTACTGCAACGCTCCCGTGTCGCCGCAATTTACCTGGTCCTGGACCAGTTCGAGGAGTACTTCCTCTACCACCCAGACGACCGAGGGGAGGACGGGCTGGCCGGCGCGCTGGGCCGCATCCTGAGCACGCACGACCTGCCGGTCAACGTCCTGGTGTCGATCCGAGAAGACGCGTTGGCCGCGCTGGACCGGTTCAAGGGGCGGGTTCCCCGCCTGTATGACAACTACCTGCGGCTGGCACACCTGGGACACCACGCCGCCCAGGAGGCCATTGAGGGCCCGCTCAATCACTACAACCAGGTGGTGCCGCCCGACTTCGCTGTGACGGTCGAGCCCGAGCTGACCGTGGCTCTGCTCGACCAGGTTCGCACCGGGCACCTCGTCGTGGCGCCCGTAGGGGCAGCTTCCAACGGGGTGGCGCAGGGCCGGGAGGACATCGAGACTCCCTACCTGCAGCTTGTGCTGACCCGGTTGTGGGAAGCGGAGCGGGCCAGCGGGTCCTCGGTGCTGCGCCGCAGCACCCTCGACGAGCTGGGTGGGGCGCAGACGATCGTGCAGACCCACCTGCACACCGTGATGGCCAACCTCTCACCCGAGCAGACTGAGGTCGCCGCCCAGATCTTCCACTACCTGGTCACCACATCGGGCTCGAAGATCGCGTTGACGGCTGAGAACCTCGCCGACTTCTCGGGGGTACCGGAAAGCTCCGTCCAGGAGCTCTTACAGTCGTTGTCCTCGGGGCGGCGGAGCATTCTGCGGCCTGTTCCGCCACCGGCTGGAGTAGCCGGACCGCCCCGCTACGAGATCTTCCATGACGTGCTGGGCGCCGCAGTGATCGACTGGCGTCGCCAGTACCTCGCGCGGCGTGCGCAGGCCGAGGCGTCGCACGCCCTTGTCGCCGAGCGGGAGAAAGCCGTCGCTGAGGGTGAACAAGCCCGAGCCGAGGCTCGGGTCACTCGCCGACGGCTGCGCCAGACTCGTCTGCTCGCGGCGGGTCTCGCCGTCGTGCTGCTGATAGCCGGTGTGCTTGGCGTGTACGCCTACCTCAGTAAACGTGAGGTGATGAAACAGCAGGCGCTGTCCGAGGTTGCGGCGACCCTCGGGGTAAGCCCCGCCGAAAGCCTGAAAATGGCGGTCAAGGCCTATCGAATCAGCCCCGATGCGGATACTCGCGAGGCGGTGTTGAAGGCGGCGTCAGATCCACGCAGCGACGTGATCACCGGGTTCCGGGGTGGGTCGAGGGTGGCCGGCATGGTGGTCACCCTCGACCGACGGCAGGTGGTCACCTACGACACCCAGGGCGGGATCGGAGTCATCGACGACGCCGGGCGGCTCACGAAGACGGTGAAGGCCTCCCACCTCGCCGGAACCGTGATCGCGGCGGCCACCAGCCCGAGCGCGTCACAGGTCGCGCTGGTCACCGACCAGGGCACCGGCGCGGTCATCGATGTCCGGACCGGTAGGCAGGTCGACCTCGCAACGGACCGATCGCCGATCTCTACGCCCTGGTGGATCGAGTCGTCCCCGGACAACCTTGTCCTCGTGCTGAGCCGTTCGGGCCGCGTCGCCATCTACAGCGTGACGACCGGACGGGAGGTCGCTCGCTTGCCGGACCCCGTCTACTGGGCGAGGCCGACTGCCAACGGGCAGATAGTGACCTCCGACCACGATTCGCGGCTGCGGATCTGGGATGCGCGGACCGCCCAGAAGGTGGCGGAGTCATCCCCACTGGCCGGACAGACCACGTACTTGCAGCCCTACGAGCACGAGGCCGTCGGCGTCACCGAGGACAACAAGCTCCTGAGGTGGGACTGGCGAGCAGGCCCGCAGCCACGTCAGTATCCGCTCACTATCTCGAAAACGTTCGAGAAAATGACGATGAGCGAGGATACCCACACGGTCGCTATCGCTACGGATAAAATGGTCCGGACCTATAATCTGGAGGACGGCTCCCTGCAACGCACTCTGCCCAAGCAACCCAATTGGCTCGTGGACATGGCGCTAGATCCCAGCGGCCAGTGGATCGCGACGGCCGGCGGCGGTGAGCGGGTTCGCGTGTGGCCCGCGCAGGGCACCGGGCCGCTGAGTAGAGCAACCTTCGAGTTCATCGCACCGGGCGGCGTCGCGCGGGTAAGCTACCTGCGCGACGGCAATGCCATGGTCATCCTCGGTCGCGATGGCGCCGTCCGGTTCTGCCGCCTCCCCCCGACTCGGCTCGTCAATCTGGGTGACTGGGCACTCGGCTTGGATGTCAGCGCGGACGGACGGTGGCTCGCGGCGGCAAGCGCGGATGGCACAGTCCACATTGTGGATCTCGCAGGCGCCTCGAACCTTCCGGTGGCGACGGTACCGGTGGGCGACCCTGTCGATACGGTGAAATTTGACCCGACAGATCCGCACCGTATCTTTACCCACACGTGGTTCGGGGAACAGCCAATGGGGTGGCGCTGGGACAGCGGTCGCCGGGTCGAGCGGATTTCGGGATTTGAGATCCCGCCCGCCCATTCCCGCTCCTTGCGCAACTTCACTATCAGCCGGGACGGCAGGCAGGTTGCGGCGGGAAATTACTACGGCGACATCTATTTCTGGGATGCGCACACCGGAAAGCTGACCGGCGATCGCACGCTCATAGGCTCGGGTCCCGTTAGGGACATCGCTTTCGACCCCTCCGGGCAGATGATCGCTACGGCCAGTCTCGACGGGATTCGGCTCACGAGACTAAACGTCAGTGAGAAACCCAAGCTGTTGCCATTTCCTGGCGCGGCCTCGGTGGTGTTCGACCAGCGCGGCGAGCGCATCGTTGGCGCGGCCGAAGACGGGAGTGTCCTGCGGGTCTGGACCCGGGACGGCCAGCTTGTTCATGACCTCAACACCGGGGTAGGTACCGTGGGCCGCCCAGCGTTCAGCAATGATGGCCGCCTGGTGGCGGTGGGAACCGGCGAGGGGCTCATCAAGGTGTGGGACGTGCACTCCGGTCGAATGGTGATGCGTGTCCGAGGGCACAGCGACACGGTGAACGACGTGCTGTTCCGGCCAGGTGGCCAGTCGCAACTGGTGTCTGCGAGCGACGACTCAACCGTCGTGGTGTCCACCTGCAAGGCGTGTGACAATCCGGATGCCGTCATCAGGGACGCGCAGCGCTGGGTGGACGGTTCGCACTGACAGCCCGCGATGTGACGAGGACCGCGCCGCGCGAACCGTCGACAACAACAACGTCCCGGGGTCTTGGCGCGGACCTGGTGGCTGTGGGAAGTGCCGC
>JBATXM010000028.1:0-27633 GCA_049673305.1 Pseudonocardiaceae bacterium
GACCGCGATCGTGGAGGGCCTTGCCCAGCGCATCGTCGCCGGCGACGTACCCGAGAGCCTGCGCGACAAGACCGTCATCAGCCTGGACCTGGGATCGATGGTGGCCGGTGCGAAGTACCGCGGCGAGTTCGAGGAACGCCTCAAGGCCGTCCTCGACGACATCAAAAATTCGGCCGGGCAGATCATCACGTTTATCGACGAGCTGCACACCATCGTCGGCGCCGGCGCGACCGGCGAGGGCGCGATGGACGCCGGCAACATGATCAAGCCGATGCTGGCGCGCGGCGAGCTGCGCATGGTCGGCGCGACCACGCTGGACGAGTACCGCGAGCGGATCGAGAAGGACCCGGCCCTGGAGCGCCGCTTCCAGCAGGTGTTCGTGGGCGAGCCCACGGTCGAGGACACGATCGCGATCCTGCGTGGCCTGAAGGGCCGCTACGAGGCGCACCACAAGGTGCAGATCTCGGACGCGGCGCTGGTGGCCGCGGCCACCCTGTCCGACCGGTACATCACCGCCCGGTTCCTGCCCGACAAGGCGATCGACCTGGTCGACGAGGCGGCCTCACGGTTACGCATGGAGATCGACTCCCGGCCAGTGGAGATCGACGAGGTGGAGCGCGCGGTGCGCCGCCTGGAGATCGAGGAAATGGCGCTGGCCAAAGAGTCCGACCTGGCCTCGGTGGCACGGCTCGCGGCGTTGCGCGCTGAGCTGGCCGACCGCCAGGAGAACCTCGCCGAGCTGACTACCCGCTGGCAGAACGAGAAAGCCGCCATCGAGGCCACCCGGGAGCTCAAGGAGCAGCTCGAGCAGCTGCGCGGCGAGTCCGAGCGCGCTGAGCGCGACGGTGACCTGGGCCGGGCTGCTGAGCTGCGCTACGGCAAGATCCCCGCGCTGGAACGCCAGCTCGCCGAGGCCACCGCGTCGGCTCGCGACCCCCAGGTGATGCTCAAGGAGGAGGTCGGCCCCGACGATGTCGCGGAGGTGGTCTCCGCCTGGACCGGGATCCCGGCGGGTCGGCTGCTGGAGGGCGAGACGGCCAAGCTGCTCCGGATGGAGAGCGCGCTGAGCCGTCGAGTGGTCGGCCAAGCTGAGGCCGTCGCTGTGGTGTCGGCCGCGGTCCGCCGGGCCCGTGCCGGGGTCGCTGATCCGGACCGCCCGACCGGGTCGTTCCTGTTCCTCGGGCCCACCGGTGTCGGCAAGACCGAGCTGGCCAAGGCCCTGGCGGAGTTCCTGTTCGACGACGAGCGCGCCATGGTGCGCATCGACATGAGCGAGTACTCCGAGAAGCACTCGGTGGCTCGTCTCGTCGGTGCCCCGCCCGGGTACGTCGGCTACGACCAGGGCGGGCAGCTCACCGAGGCGGTTCGCCGCAGGCCGTATTCCGTGGTGCTGCTCGATGAGGTGGAGAAAGCCCACTCCGACGTCTTCGACGTACTGCTGCAGGTCCTTGATGACGGGCGGTTGACCGACGGGCAAGGCCGCACGGTGGACTTCCGCAACACCATCCTGGTGCTCACCTCCAACCTGGGCTCGGCGGCACTGGCTGATCCCACCCTCAACGAGCGCCAGCGCACCGACGCTGTGCTCGGTGTCGTGCGCCGGCACTTCAAGCCCGAGTTCCTCAACCGGTTGGACGACTTGGTGGTGTTCCACTCGCTGTCCACCGTTGAGCTGACGTCCATCGTGGACATCCAGATCGGGCAGCTGGCTCGGCGCCTCGCCGCCCGGCGCCTGGAACTGCGCGTCACCGACGCGGCGAAGGAGTGGCTGGCGCTGGGCGGGTTCGACCCGCTCTATGGGGCGCGCCCGTTGCGCCGGCTGGTGCAGACGGCGATCGGCGACCAGCTCGCCCGGGCGCTGCTGGCTGGCGAGATCTCCGACGGCGACACCGTTGTTGTCGACCTCGACGGCAGCGCCGCCGGCGGCACCGGAGCCCTCACCGTCACCCACGCCTAACACCTGGTTGGGTTCGTTGGCCGAGGGGAGTATGCATGAACTATCGTGCTGGTATGAATGAGCGGGTGACGGTGAGTCTGCCCACCGAACTGCTCGTCGAGGCGCGCAGGGCGGTCGAGACCGGACGCGCCCCCAGCGTTTCGGCATATGTCGCCGACGCGGTCAGCGCCAAGCAGCAGCGGCAGCAGGCGTTGGACGAACTGGCTCGGATCTTCGGCGGTCCGCCCCCCGCTGAGGCGTTGGCAGCCGTGCGGCGCAGGATGCGCGGCGGAGCTGTCGCGCCGGGCTCGTGATCGGCGGCAAGGTTCTCGACGCGTCCGCGCTCGCACACTTCGCTACGGTCAAGTCGATCTACGCCCAGGCGGTGGCGTGGGCTGCGGTCGAGGACAACACCGTCCTGGTCGTGCCCGCTGCCGCGCTGGCGCTCGCCTGGGCGGACATCCCCAGCTCGGGCCACGAGGTGCTCGAGGTGCTGCTGAACCTGCCCGTCACCGTCATTGACATCCTGGACCGCGCCCGCGCCCAGGATGTCGGCCTGTTCCTGGCCGGGACCGACTCGAGGGAACAGCCCACGGCCGCGCACGTGCTGCAGTGCGCACACGACAGAGGGTGGCCGGTCCTCACCGCTGACCCGCACACACTGCGCGCACTTGATTCCACCGTGGAAGTTGAAGAGCTGCCCTGAGTCATGACTCGCTGAGGATGATGCGGAACCAGCGGCGCTTGCCTATGCGGAGGACGCTCCCACTTGCCAGGGCGTGGCGCTGACGACTCGCTTCGCCTCTATATGGGATTCAGCTCGCCAGCGCTGCTGCGCATGAACTCCATCGACGGCCTTCAGGGTCATCAGTTGATGAGGCTGCAGGTCCAGAATACGACCCGTTGCTTTGCTGATGTTGATGTGTGAGCGGCGCTCCTGGTTGTGCGCGCAACATGTCCAGTCTTGGTCGGTGTTCAGGGGGTGGTAGACGCTCTCCAGGCGGACGGGGATCTCATCTTCTTCGTCGGTCACGAACGTCGTCTGCTAACTGATCCAGCCACCACGTGCCTTCCTCTGGTATCGTCTACTCTGAGTTCAGTCTCGGTCGAGGACTACTCGATTGTCGGTGAAACCTCAGGCCAGGGCCATTCAGGAGCACCTGGGCGGCTCTGAACTCTCGGCGAGCCGCTGGGCGCTCGGCACACTCACAGTCTTCAAGGTAAGGAGACCGCGTGAACGCGACTACCATACATGCGGAGATTGCGCGGCCACGACCTGGACTGGCAGAGCCCGTCATTGATGTCGTAGAGGCAACCTTCTACGGCGCGCTGGGCGTGCGTGAGCCGTACGCAACCAGCAGCGGAGTGGAGACCTTTGTAGGCTGTCATGCTCTGAACTGCTATTCTTGACCGTTCTGTCACGTTTTTCATGGACAGCTCGGTGTGCACTCGCTCGTCGGGTTTGCACCCTTGCGGTAATGGAGTCTCAGTCATGCCCAAAGTGATTTTGGAGACCCAGCACGGTCGCCGTGAACTGAGTGCGAATCCTGCCGATACCATTGCTGATGTACTGCGCCAAGTAAGAATTCCGTTGTCGACCTTCTTGGACTGAGCGACCTAGCACCTAGCCGTGAGCGTGACACGGCGAACGCAACCAGCGAATGGACCTTCCCTGGAGTCGGCGGGGGTACCTGGGATCGGACCGAAGCGTGGCTAAACCGGGAAGACTGCGTCGCCATCATGCAGAAATCAGTTGATCGCGCACTCGGCCGGTGGCCAACGGGTCTACCACGATGCCTCGTCGTGGGCATATCCGGTGGCGGGGACTCCAACGTCCTACTCGCGGCGTTAACCAGGTCTGAACTAATCGCAACCGAAGAGATAATACCAGCTATCGTGGTCGGTCCTGACATGGACACCCACTTGCATAACGCGCGGACTCTGTGTGTCGAATTGGGTTGCACGTTGACGACAATCGAGGGGAATCGGGTAGCCAGTCTTGCTGGAATTTGCTTCGTCATGGAGGCATTCGTTCCTGATCCGAGCTGCTTCACAGGCGACCAGGAGATCCGAATCCGCGAGATCACCGCCGACTCTGTGTCTTTACAGATCTCGCAGCACTACCCCGACCGACAGACCGTGGAGTCGCAGCACATCGTCATGAGTCGCGACGGCAACCGGCTGCACCCACATGTCATCCGCTACGCTTTTCCCGACGAGATCGATCGCATGGCATTGGCGGCCAGGCTGCGCCTCGAAGACCGCTGGGCGAGCTGGGGCCGCACGCCGTTCGGAACTGGCTCGTTTAAGCACGTGTCGGTCTACCGGCTCGCCGACGAGGGCAACTGATCCACCCGCTCGGCTGTCGCCGAGTCGTAATACAGGGACACGACCTCGCGGGCCAGGCGTCGTGCTACCTGAGCGGGCGTCAGCTCGCCACCGCGTATCGCGGCCACCAGCCGGTCGGTCTCGTCCGGATGCAGGTCGGTCGTCAACTGCAGGTACTGCTCCAATAACTGCTCCGGCACGCCCAACAACTTCCGGTACATACTCTCTGGAGTATCCGTTAAAGCCACGTAGTTACCGAAGGACTTGCTCATCTTCTGGACGCCGTCGAGTCCCGTCAACAGCGGCAGCGTCATCACTGCCTGCGGACGCTGCCTCGCGGCCGACTGTAGGCCCCGCGCGACCAACATGTTGAACGTCTGGTCAGTGCCACCGAACTCGATGTCCGCATGTATCTCAACGCTGTCCTGCCCCTGCAGCACCGGGTACATCAACTCCATCACCGACAGGGGTCTGTGCTCGGCCAGGCGACGAGAGAAGTCGTCCCGCTCGAGAAGCTGCGCCACAGTCACTTGCGAGGTCATCTCCAAGATGTCCTCGCAACGCATCGCGTCAAACCAGTCGGCATTGTTCACGATCTCCAGCCGTTCGGCCAGTAGCACCCGGCCAGCCTGCGCCAGGTACGTTTCTGCGTTCTGTGCGACTTCGGCCGCCGTGAGCACCTGCCGCTGCTCTGAACGTCCGGTGGGGTCACCCAATTGCGCAGTAAAGCCGCCGATCACCAGGACCGCTGTGTGCCCAAGTCGCTGAAATTGCCGCAGTTTCCGTAGCTGCACGGCGTGACCGAGATGCAGGTCAGGCTTGGTCGGGTCCACGCCAAACTTCACCCGCAGCGGTGGACGAACTCCCGCTGCGGCATCCTCCACCGCACGGCGGAACTCCGGCTCTGGTACCACCTGGATGATTCCGTCCAACAGGATTCGCAGCTGGTCGGCGGCGGGTACTTGCATCACCATGCCCGGCACCGTAGCAGCGAGGCCATTCGGGCACCCGACTCGTTCGGGCTAGACTCGTCGGGCCCGATTCTTTTCATGATCGCAGAGCAGGAGACATGGCCTACCGCGTCCCCCCAGTTCCGCCAGGCGTTGCCAACGACCCGGAGGCGCAGGCCGCCTATCTGCTGGAAGACGGGTTCAGCGCCGCGCCGGAGGATGCGCTGGTGGACAAGCTGCGTCGCGGAGAGCCGCTGCGGGTCAAGTTCGGTGTCGACCCCACTGCTCCTGCGGTCACCTGGGGATGGTCGGTGCCGTTGAGGAGGCTGCGGCGGTTCCAGGAGCTGGGTCACACGGCCGTGCTGGTGATCGGCGATTTCACCGCGCAGGTGGGCGACCCCACGGGGCGTTCGGCGACCAGGGTGCGGTTGTCCACCGAGCAGGTCGATGCTTATGTCGAGTCTTCCATGGCCAGCTTGTTGGAGATCTTGTCGCCGAACAACCTCGAAGTCCGACGGAACTCCGAATGGCTCAGCTCGCTGGGTATGAGTGGTGTGCTGGAGTTGACGGCGCAGGCGACGGTCGCGCAATTGCTTGAGCGCGACGATTTCAGTAAGCGGTTTGGCGCGAATCAGCCAATCTCGTTGATCGAATTCATGTATCCCCTGTTGCAGGGACAGGACTCAGTGGCGGTCAAGGCCGATGTGGAGCTGGGTGGCACGGACCAGTACTTCAACTGTATGCTGGCCCGGACCCTGCAACAGCGCGCGGGGCAGCGGCCCCAGGCGCTCGTCTGCGCCCCGTTGCTGGTCGGCCTGGATGGCACGAAGAAGATGAGCCAGAGCGTCGGCAACTACATTGGTGTCGCGGAGGATCCCAAAGAGATCTTCGGCAAGGTGATGTCGCTTCCCGATGAGGCCATGCCGGGGTATGTGCGTCTCGCCTTGGACCTGCGGCCTGGCGAGAAGGACGCGATGCTCGCCGAGTCCAGGGGTGTTGTCCTCAAACGGCGCCTCGCCCGTGAGATGATCGCCATGTTTCATGGTGCTGAGGCCGCAGCTGATGCTGAAGCGGAGTTTGATCGGGTTTTTGTCCGCAGAGACGTGCCCTCAGAAATGGGGCACCACACGACCTCGGAGAGCTACGTTCCGCGAATTCTGGTCGATCTCGGTTTCGCGTCATCGTTGAGCGACGCCCGGCGCGGAATCAAAGGCGGCGGTGTCCGCGTCGACGGTGCGGCCGTCGCCGAGGAACACGCCACTCTCGGTGCGGGCACCTGGGTCCTGCAGCTCGGCCGGCGCCGCTTCGCCCGGGTGACCGTGACCCCCACACCATGACGGTCCTGCTGAATCCGCAACGAACAGGCGTATGGCGTTCGTGACAGCGACCAGAGCGATATGCCGGAAACGCCGCTGGAAGGCGGCTCCGGCCAGTGCGACGAGGTGAGTTGCTTACCTGGGTCGGCGTCCGGGTCTGAGTTCCCGCAGTAAGGGGAAAGGCGCTACTTCGAGCATCTGGGGCAGGGTTGCCAGAGTGAAGACTCGTCCATCGGTGTCGCGGGTGACGGGTCCTAGGGTGTCGTTGACCCGTGTCCAGCCCATGCCGCCAAGGACGGCGAGGAGAGGGATGCCGCCGAGGCGGACGGATTCGTTGCGCAGTGTGGTGAACCGCGGAGCCTTGTCTCGGGCGGTGCCGCCGTCGTTGGTGGCTTTGCACTCTTGGTCTGTTTGCTCCGCAAGTTGGCACCGGGCTCAGGGAACAGCGACCCTGCCATGATCTCGTGCAGTGTCAGCGCCGCCACCTGTGCCTGCTCCGTCGTGGTGGGGGTACCTTGTTTCTCCATTGCGTCGATCTTGTCGGGGCTCAACGGCCGCCAGCCCCTCGCCTCAGCGACGAGAGTCGTGGAGTGAGCGAACTCCTGTTTGGTCAGTCCGACGACGGTCCGCAGCACGAGTAACGTCCGGGGATTGCTTTCGAGGACGCGGGTGAGCGATCCGGCGTCAACGTGGGCGAAGTTGTCGGTTGCCGCAATAGTTGCGGAGTAGACCTCGCGGAAGTAGTCAGTCTCGTAAAACTGGGCTTCGTGAATGTAGGCGAAGTCCGGGGCCAGGTCGGATACGTAGCCCTCGCGGGCGACCTGCGCCCAGATTCGCGGATGATCGGCTGTGCCGTGGTTTTGTGCCACGAGTCTGATCTGGGCGACGCGTTTGTCCCAGGTTGGGGCTGTGCGGATCTTGCGGACGGTTTCCTCGATGCTGGGCATTCAGCCGGCCTCAACAAGTGATCCGGGGATGTCGTCAGCCTGGTTGGCCGCGATACGGCGCTGCGCCTCGGTGGCGAAATCTTGATGCAGTTCTAACCCACCAGCGCGACGAGCACACCGGCGCGCTACCACGGTTGTTGTGCCACTGCCAGCGAACGGGTCGATGACGATGCCGTTGGCGGGACAGGTAGCGCTGATGAAGAACGACGCGAGGCCCTCAGGCATCGCGGCGGTGTGTGCGACCCCGTAGTGCTGGTTGTAGGTCTGGGGCACGCTAACCACGTTTCCCGGGTCAGCGCCGCCGTGACAGTAGGTCGTAGTGCGGTTGCGGCCGAACCCGGCTGCGGTGTTCCGTCGACCGTTGCCGTCGAGCTTGCGGCGGTCGATCTCGACCGCGCTCGTCTTGTAGGGAATTCGGATGGCGTCCAGGTCGAAGTACGGCTTTGCGCTGCGGGCGAAGTGATAGACGTACTCGTAGGCGTCCTTGGTGCGGGGTCCGAACCGGCCAGGTACCGCGTTGGGCTTGGCCCAGATGTAGGTTTCCAGCCACCGCCAGCCCATGTTCTGCAGCGCGATGACCAGCTGGTAGACGTAGGGATGGCGCTGACCCTTGAGCGGGCCACTCTTGGCGACCCGGTTCTTGATGTTCAGCACGAGCGAACTGGACTCGCAGGTCGCCTCGTACATTGCCCGCGCGAACGGTAGGAACCACTCAACGTAGCGGTCCGGGTGGATCCGGGAGTAGGCTCGGGCGTCGGCGTAGGGCGGCGACGTGAAGAATAGATCGACGCTTCCCACCGGCAACCGCGGAAGCCACACAGATGAGTCGCCCCAGGTCACACCATCTTCGATGAGCTGCGCCAGCACGGCATCGCCGGTGATGGGAATCTCGGGCATTGACGGAGGCATCGTTTCCAACCGCACGGCGACACCCTAGCTAGTCCCTTCCCAACCTTCGAGACCGACACGCACGGTTACAACCACGAGCGCGGACAGAGTCTGCGCACCCGCGACAGTGCTTTGCGGCCGCTTCGCTCGGGTGACGGTGACCCCCCACACCGTAACGAGCCGGTCAGGCGGCCAGGGTGGTGAGGAAGGCGTGCCAAGCGGGGGTGGGCAGGGTCAGGGCGGGGCCGTCGGGGTGCTTGGAGTCGCACACCAGCACCCGGTCGGCCGAGGGCGCGACCTGGACGCAGTTGCCGTGTCCGTAGCTGTAGCTGCTGGTGCGCCAGCCGACCTGGACGCAGGCACCCTGCCCGTAGCTGTAGCTGCTCATGTGCCAGGTGATGCCGTCCGGCTCAGGCGCGGTCATCATGGTCCTCTCCATCCGGGTAGAGCCCGGTTGCCACGGCGGCAATCAGCTCCCGTGATTGTCCCTCGTTCAATGCGGTGTCCGCCAGCGCTCCCAGAATGTTCCGGTAGGCCTGAGTCTCTTCTGGTCGCTCCAGGAACAGGCTGGAGGTCTCGCTTTCCAGGTAGGCCACCGGTTTGAACTTGGTGAACTCCATCAGGTGAAACGCCCCGGTCATCGCCGCGTGCGCGCCGAGCGCGACGGGCACTACCCGCAGGGTCAGGTAGGACCGCGTCGACATTCGCCGCAGGTGGCGCAGCTGCTCGGCCATCACCGCGGGCCCGCCCACCGGCAATCGCAGCACGGACTCGTGCAGGTAGAAGGTGAACCGGGCCGGGCGCTCCCGGCTGAACAGGATCTGCCGAGCCAGCCGGGCGGCCACCCGGTCATCGACCTCCTCGGGTGGAGCGTTGACCACCCGGCTGATCACCGCGCGGGCGTACTCCCCGGTCTGCAGCAGGCCGGGCACGCCGACCACTTCAAATACGCTAATCGCCACCGCCCGGTTCTCGTAGTCGATCAATGTTCTGAGCTGCTTGGGCAGCCGGGCGCCGTGCTGTTGCAGCCAGCCCGGGGTGTCCTGCTCCCGGCACAGCGCCAGCAGCCGGTCCCGCTCCGGGCCGCTGACCCGGCACACTCCGAGGAACGCGGCGACGTCCAGCTCGCTGGCCCCGCGTTTGCCGGCCAGCATCAGCGACACGAGACTCGGTGACACGTTGAGCAGCTTGGCGGCCTGCAGGCCGTTGAGGCCGGCGTCGTCCATCGCCTGGCGCAGGCCATCACCCAACTCTCGGCTGCGCATCGTCGGCTCGCGATGTGGCATGGTCACACCTCCCGGTGTGAGATCATAGATCATCGCCGGTTGAACTTCGACCAGCCGGGTTCAATTTAACTGCGCTCAATGCTTTGCGTGAACTTCTGTAAACCGGTTGCCTGGTCACTGTGCGGGGCGCTGGGCCTCGCCCGACCCCGGGGAGGTATCCGGTGACCACACCTTCACCAGCACTGGCCGACGCTCTTGGCCTGCTGAGCGACGATCTCTACGTCCACCTGGAAGAGGCGGAGTCTCTGGCGACCCAGACCGCCGAGTGGTCCGCCGACGACGGGGAGCGAGCCCGCCAGCTGATCGACGACCTGGTGGTCGTCCTGCGCGGGTTGCTGGTCGAGCACGAGCGCCGGGATGCCAGCAGTGCCTGCCGGACCTGCGGGGTGGCGTGGCCCTGCCCGGTGGTGACCACCATCCACGCCGTCGTGAAAGACCCGCAACGCCAGTTCTTCGCGCTGCTCCAGCGGGCCCGTGAGAACAGCTGACCGAACTGGCGTGTGCGCACCGAAATGAGCGCGATCTGGTACTACGCTCGGTGTGGTGTCTATCGTCAATGCTGGCTCCCCCTGGGTGTGGTTCGAGTTCGCTGCGCTGGCCGCTGCCGCGGGGAGCGCGCTGCTGGTCATCGATCGCGGCCAGCACAGCGGGCAGCACCGGGAACGGCGGCGCTGGGCGGCGTTGCGCGGGTGGCGGTTCGTGCCCGCTGATCCGGCGCTGGCCGGGAGCTGGCGCCACGGTGTGCTCGCGGGCGCGGGCGCCGGGCTGGCCAAAGACATCGTGATCGGCAGCCTGTTCAGCCCGATGGGCCGGCGCGCGGTGCGCATCTTCGACCATGAGCGGGGCGGCCAGGTGTCCAGCGTGGTGATCGCCGTGCAGCGCCGGGTGCACGCCGCTGATCTCGTCGCCGAGTTGTGGTTGCCCGGCCAGCCGTTGCCTCGGGATCCTGAGCTGGCCATGCTGGGTCCCGTCGGCAACCGGGTCGCCCTGGTCACCGAGCCGGACCGGGCCGCTGCGTTGGTGTCGCCCGAATTCGTCTTCGCGGTGAACGCCCTGGGCGGTGACATTCCGGTGACCTGGCTGGAGCAGGACTGGGTGCTGGCCGCGGCGCCGTGCACGGTCACGCCCACCCGGTTGGAGCGTCTGCTGCGCGTTCTGGACGAGATCGCTGACCTGCTCGATGTCGCGGGCCTCGACAAGACCGGCGAGCCCGGCCCCTTTGCGGATTCCGCCGACCGGGCCACCAGCTAGCTAGTCTGAAAGACTATGCCGACCGCGCTGATTACCGGCCCCACCGCAGGGATCGGGGCCGCCTTCGCCCGTAGGCTCGCCGCCGAGGGTTACGACCTGGTGCTCGTCGCCCGGGACCGGCAACGATTGGCGCAGCGCTCCGCCGAGCTGTCGCAGCGCTACGGGATCAGCGCTGAGGTGTTCCCCACCGATCTGGCCAACGCCAGTGAGCGCCAGCTCCTCGAGCAGCGGTTGCGCACCGGAGATCCGGTGGATCTGTTGGTGAACAACGCGGGTTTCGGTACTTCCACCGAGTTCCTCGATGCCGACATCGCGACTCTTCAGGCGCAGCTGGACGTCAACGTGACCAGCGTGCTGCGGCTGACCCACGCCGCGCTACCGGGCATGGTGCGCGCCGGGCGCGGCGCGGTGATCAACGTGTCCAGCGTGGCGAGCTTCCTACCCAGCCGCAGCGCCACCTACAGCGCGAGCAAGGCGTACGTGACGATGTTCTCCGAAGGGCTGGCGCTGGCGCTGGCCGGCACCGGCGTGCGGTTGCTCGCGCTGTGCCCGGGTTTCGTCCGCACTGAGTTCCAGGCCCGCGCCGGGCTCGACCGGACGGCCATTCCTTCGGTGTTGTGGCTGGACGCTGACGCCGTCGTCCGCGACTGCCTCGCTGACCTGCGGCGCGGGCGCACGATCTCGGTGCCAGACCGGAAGTACCAGGTGTTGATGGGGCTGGTGGACGTGCTGCCGCGCGATCTCGTCCGGCGCCTCGCCGGGCGCCTCGAGCGGGGCCGCCGGTGAGCGGCTCTCGATGGTGACCAGCCCGTCCCGGGCTCGGCTAGCGGCACTGGTGCGCCAGCTGGCGGTGGTGCACGGCCACGTCACGCTGTCCTCCGGGGCGCAGGCCGACTACTACATCGACCTGCGCCGGGTCACCCTGCACCACGAGGCCGCGCCGCTGATCGGGCGGCTGGTCCGCGAGCTGACCAGCGACTGGCCTTACCAGGCGGTGGGTGGCTTGACGCTGGGCGCCGACCCGGTCGCCGCCGCCGTGCTGCATGCGCCCGGCCCTGCGGTGGACGCCTTCGTGGTGCGCAAGCTGACCAAGCAGCACGGGATGCAGCGGCGCATCGAGGGCCCGGACGTCGCCGGCCGCCCCGTGCTCGCCGTCGAGGACACTTCCACCACCGGCGCCTCGGTGCTCACCGCCGTGGCGGAGCTGCGCGCGGCCGGCGCGGACGTCCTCGGCGTGGCCACCGTGGTGGACCGGGACACCGGCGCCCGCGAGGCCATCGAATCGGCGGGGCTGCCCTACCGCGCGGTGCTGACCATGGGTGAACTCTTGTGAGTGACAAACGCCGAGTTTCAGAACGATAATCCAGGTGTTACCTGGTTGTCGATCGGCAGTCAGTGTTCGTGAGAGGTGGTGCCTCGTGCCGCAGCGGGCGCCCATGCGGCACCAAACGATTGTTGTGGTCGACGTCGCCGGCTTCACCCGTCCGGACAGGACCCCGATTCACCAGATCGCCGTGCGCGAGGGCCTGCGTACCGTGCTGAAGAGCGCTTTTGCCGAAGCTGGCATCGACCTGGCTACCTGTACGCAGAAGGACAGCGGTGATGGGAAGATGATTTTGGTGCCGCCGGAGGTAGACAACCGCCAGCTGGTCGACCAGTTACCGAGCAGATTGGTTGCGTGGCTTCGCAAACACAACGCGGTTTACGCCGCCGCAGCGGCAATACAACTCCGAGTCGCGTTGCACGCAGGCGAAGTATACCAGGACGGGGACGATGCGGTGGGCCCGGCGGTCAACCTCACGTTTCGTATCTTGGAGGCACCGGCAGCGAAATCGGCATTGAAGTCATCGACTGGTGTGCTCGCGCTGATCGCCTCCGAATACTTCTACCACAATGTGATCACCCAGGACCCGGCGGCTGACCCAGGCTCGTACCGGCAGGTCCTTGTTCCGCTCGGGGAGAGATCGACCGTGGCGTGGCTATGTCTGCCCGACGGCGCAAACGAGTCGCGGGTGCTCGACCTGCTGCCGGCGGGGGAGCTGCAGCGCTTGCGCGAATGGCTGGTCGAGATCACCATCCCGGAACTTCGGACGCTGGTGCAACAAGCCGCCGGCCTTGGCGTGCCTCTCGCAGGGAGTATTGCCCATGCCGGGGAAGGATTCTCCTACCTGGCGGAGTTCAACGCCAGGGCCGACGGGTTCCCGCCAGCGCTGATGTTTGTTGAGCTCCTGGCGCATCAGGTCGGTGGCGCCGTGAGTGCCCAGCTGAGGGAATGGAACGATGCTCAGGCGCGTCACCTTCGGCTCCTCCCGCAGCTGCAGAAGCTGCGGGAGCGGCTGGCGGTAGGTGCTCTGCGGGTTCCGGTCGACTCCCGGCTGCACCTGCTGATCGTCGTAGATCCGGATGGGATCGACTCCAACCGTTACCTGCTGTCGTCCTGGCGGCAGGATGATCCCGCGCAGTGGTCGCCCGCGCGCGGTGAGACTCGTATGGTCACGTTCGAGGAACTCGAGCGTCGGGTTGATGATCTGGTGGTGAGCGCGGAGCGGGCGTGGTCCGGGCACGCGGCGGAGGTGGCACTGGAGTTCGTGCTGCCGCGCAAGTTGCTGAACCTGCCGGTGCATCTCTGGCGAAAGGAGCATGATTCGGGAGATCCGCGTCTGTTGTCCCGGGACTACCCCATCGTGGTGCGCTCGCTGGAACGGATGCGGTCATCGCACTGGCACCGAGTGTGGCGTCGGCGCTGGCAGACATTGATGGACGATCCCTCGGTGGCGCGAGTTCACTTCGGGCAGCCGACGGACCCGGGCGAACGCCATCGTCTTGACGACCTCCTGCGCGATCCGCAGTGGGTGTTGATGGTGCTCACCGCGCCGCCGCCGTGCCAGCCGCAACCGGGCGCGGATGAGCTGACCGTCGCATTGCGCTCAGGGCTACCAGCGCTAGTATGGCACCCGGGGGCGTCGGCAGAGGATCTTCGGGAGATCGTCACCTGGCTCGTCGCTGATGGCGGTTTGGGTGATTTACCTAGGCGGGCGCAGGATTCGCGGCACCCTGTTTTCCCAGAGTCAGCTGCACCGTTCGATGTAAATATTGCGCGGGATGTGGTGGTGTTATGGGACAATCCGCTTCGTTTAGTGATTTTCGATCAACCGGCAGACCAGCCACCGCCACGAGGAGACATCGCGGATGAGCGTGAACAAGCCTCCTGACGATGTATCGCCGAGTCAGCGTGCACCTCGCTTCGATACGCCTGACTGGTGGGTTTACCGTGGCACCGGCCGTCCACTGTATGATGTGCCGCCAGCCGACCTCTTTCCACCAGCGCCGCCGTGGCGCACCTTTGGTGGTGGCCCACTGCCTGCCCGCGACGTGCCTCCTGCCGACGATGGTGATGCGCAACGCCGACTCGGTGTGGAGTCGAACCTGTCCGAGCGTGACGTGGACCCGCACGAAGTGGACATGGTCAACGCCGCGCTGTACCTGCGTCGCCCGTTGCTGGTCACCGGACGTCCCGGCACCGGAAAGTCGTTGCTGGCGTTTCGAATCGCTCGGGAATTGCGACTGGGTCGGGTGCTGAAGTGGCCGATCACCAGCCATACCACGCTGAAAACGGGTCAGTATGGTTACGACGCTATCGGGCGCGCCGTGGCCGCCGGAACAAGGCAGGCCGTGGCCAGGTGGGACCGGGATGTGGGCAGTCGGGCGGTGGACTCAGCTGCGGTTGTCGATCCGGTGGATCAGGAGCCGCCGATCGGTGAGTTCGTGCGGCTTGGCCCGTTGGGGACGGCGTTCCTGCCCAGCCGGCTGCCTCGGGTGCTGCTCATCGACGAGCTGGACAAGAGCGAGGCGGATTTGCCCAATGACCTGTTGAGCATCTTCGAAGACGGCGAGTTCACCATCCCGGAGCTGGTGCGGGTCCGCAACCGCTCAGCCGAGGTGGAAGTTTTCACCGATGATCCGGAGGCAACGGCCACCATTGTCGATGGCCGAGTGCGGTGCCACGCGTTCCCGATGATCGTGATCACCAGCAACGGGGAACGGGACTTCCCGCCGGCCTTCCTGCGTCGGTGTCTCCAACTGGAGACACGCTCACCCAATGTCGACCAGCTCGCCGCGATGGTGGCCGCTCACATGGTGGACGCGGCTGGGGAGCACCGGCTGCGGCTGGTCCAAGAGTTCGTGGACCGAAGTGCCGCGAGTGGCGGATTGCCTATCAACAAGCTGTTGGACGCGGTGTATCTGGCGACCTCGGGTGCGTATCGCGAAAACGACGCGTCATGGTCGCGGCTGGTGGATGCCCTGTGGCGGCAATTGACGTCTTCGGGGCCGTGACGTGGGCTCACCGGCTGGTGTTCCGTCATCGGATCCCGTCCATCCGGCGGGAGTTGGTGATCTTACATGGTCTGAGGTGGCGGACGCTGTCTGGCTGACGTCGGTCACCCAGGACGCGTGGCGCAGGCACCCCGCGCCGGAGCGTACGGCGCAACCGCCTGCCAGGGCAGAGACCCCTGACTTCGGCCCCCTTCCGAAAAGTGAACCCGACGACCGCGTCAAGCAGGGTGAGCTCCCCAGTGATGAGCCCGCCCCGATCAACCAATCCGCCCTGATCGACCAATCTGTGGCGCCCGATTTATCCGTCCGGGGTTGGGCGGAAAGTTGGCTTGCCACTCCCGATACAGGTGTTCGCCGTGATGACGAGGTGTCCCGTCTCGCAACGGACCTAGGTGGTGTCGCGCTGTCCACTGTGCCACCTCTTCCCGGCGCGGCGGACATCATTCGTGCTCTTCGCCCGCTCAAACGAAAGGTTCTGTCCCGGCACGAGCATGAGGCCATCCTCGATGAGGATGCCACTGCGGAACGCGCTAGTCACGATGGACTGTGGTTGCCGGTGACCAAGCCGGACACGCAGCGTTGGCTCGACCTGACCCTGGTGGTGGACACCAGTCCGTCGATGGCGTTGTGGCGGTCAACGGTGACCGCGTTCATTTCGCTGTCGGAACGGCTCGGCACGTTTCGCTCGATCCAGGTCCGATTGCTGGACACCGACGAGCCAGCAGCGGGATCGCCCGCCACGCCAGTGTTGCGCGGTGGCCCAGTGTTGCGTGGAGGCACTGCGGCAACGCCAGCCCGTAGTCCCGCCGAGCTGCTGGACTCCTCCGGTCGGCGGGTCCTCCTGGTGTTGACTGACGGCGTCGACCAGTGCTGGCGGCAGGGTCTGGTCTCCCCCTTGCTCGCCCAATGGGGTGCGGCGATGCCGGTGGCCGTGGTTCATCTGCTGCCGCAGCGGCTCTGGGCCAGTGGTGGATTATCCCTGCAACGCGGCCTGCTCACCGTGCCCGGCCCGCTGCGGCCCAATCGACGGTGGGGGCTGGAGTTGCTGGACGCCTGGCTGGAACCCGACCCCGCCGTGGTGGTGCCGGCTGGAGTCGTGCCGGTGCCTGTCCTGGAGTTGGAGTCGCGCTGGCTGGGCTGGTGGGCTCGGTTGATCACCGCGAGTCACCGGGAGCCAGCCCAGGCCACTGTGTTGTTAGCTGGTGACCACGCTCAGGAGCGCGCCTCGTCGCAGGACCGGGCACTCGAGCTGGACGGCTCAACCGGCGGCGAGCTACCGGCCTATGAGCAGGTACGGAACTTTCTCAGAGTGGCCTCACCTGCGGCCTTCCGGCTTGCCACGCTGCTGGCCGCCGTCCCGGTCAGCCTGCCGGCGGCCCGGCTCGTGCAGGCCGAGCTCGTTCCCGATTCTGGACCTGATCACTTGGCGGAGGTCTTCACCAGCGGGCTCCTGCGCCCGCCCGACACCGCCGCCGGCAGGTACGCCTGGGACACGATCACTTTCAACGTCCCCGAGGCGGTGCGTGAGGTACTGCTCAGCGGGGCCCGGCGCGCGGAGACCGCGCACGTCGTGCGCCTGGTCACCACGTATCTCGGTGACCAGATCAGTGCACTGCGGTATTTCCGGGACGCGCTGGACGCTCCGGACAGCATCCCTGACCCCGAGCCCACCGCCGACACGGCGCACGACGTCGCGATCGAGCGCACCGTCATGCGCGCGCTGAGCGGCCCGTACCTGTCCCGCGCTGACCGACTTCGAGCTAGTGGTAGCGATGTTGACAGAGATGCGGAGAGAATGGTCCCCGTGACTGATCGCACGGATGTGACGAGTGAACCAACTCGCCTGGTGACGCCCGCCCGCTACACGTCAGCCAGCTATCTCAAGCCCCGGGGCGAGACAGCCGCTACCGACATCTCTGGCTCAACGCGTCCGAGCCCGCTGACTGAGTTCCCGTCGGTGACCGCACGCGAGCGGCAAGCCGATGATGTCCCGCCCATCTGGGGAAACGTGCCGCCGCGCAATCCGATCTTCACCGGACGGACAGAGCTGCTCAGCCAGTTGGGTGAACGCTTGACCGCCGGTGGCACCACCGCTGTCCTGCCGTCGGCACTGCACGGCATGAGCGGCATCGGCAAAACTCAAATGGCCGTGGAGTACATCTACCAGCACCTGCAGGACTACGACATCATCTGGTGGATCCAAGCCACGCAGCAGACCCAGATTCGGGCCGGGCTCACCGAACTGGCTCAGCGCCTGCGTTTGCCGGGGAGCACCGAGGCGAACACAGCCATTCCTGCGGTGCGCGAAGCCCTCCGGGTCGGTCAGCCCTTCCGCAGGTGGCTCCTGGTCTTCGACTCGGCGGAGAGCCCGGAGATAGTGCGCCCATTCTTTCCGACCAATGGACCCGGCGAAATCCTGATCACGTCGCGGAACCCGGACTGGGCCGGAATAGCCCGTCCACTCGAGGTTGCCGTGTTCACCCGAGAGGAGAGCAAGGAACTGCTCAGGCGCCGCGGCCCGGAGATCTCCGATGCCGAAGCCGACCGGTTGGCCGAGGTGCTGGGTGACCTACCCCTCGCTATTGAGCAAGCCGCGACATGGCGGGCCGAGACCGGTATGCCGGTGGGCGAGTACCTTCGCTTGTTCGACGAGAAAGTCACGGAGATCCTCGACACGTCAGCGCCCATCGACTACGAACTGTCGGTAGCGGCGGCCTGGAATGTCTCGTTCGATGAGCTGCGTACCCGGAGTCCGGCTGCGCACCACCTCCTCCTGGTGTGTGCGTTTTTTGCTCCAGAACCAATTTCCCGGAGCTTGTTCACCGGTGTCCGTGGGATCTCGATCTCCCCAGAGCTGGATGCGGCGCTACGAGACCCGATGCGGCTCAGCCGCGCGATCCGGGACATCAACCGGTACGGTTTGGCCAAGATTGATTATCGGAACGACACCCTGCAGCTGCATCGGCTTGTGCAGTGGGTACTGGCCAACCGCATGACGCCGCAACGCCAAGCGGAGATGCGGCATGGTGCGCACGTCTTGCTCGCCAACTTTGACCCCAACGATCCGATCCCGGCAAAACAGTGGCCGCGATACCAGGACGTGCTGCCGCATGCCAACGCGGCAAAAGTGATCGAATGCGAAGACCCCTGGGTGCGTCAACTTGCCATCAACCTCATGACGTTCCTGTACTACTGGGGCGATCACGAGGCGGCTGCCAAGCTTGCTGAGCAGGCAGTCACCGTATGGTCGGGAAAGCTCGGCGAGACCGATCCGCAGACGCTCCAAGCGGCCGGGAATTTGGGTTTCTACCTCCGGACGATTGGTCGGTACACTGAGGCTGCGATACTCAACCAACGTACTGTGGAACTGAACCGTCAGGTGTCCGGTGAGAACAGTGAGAGCACGGTTGTCGCGGAACTTTATATTGCGACTGACGTGAAAATCAAGGGCGATTTCATCGCTGCGCTGGACCTGAACGAGCGGATCTACCAGAAAGCCAAGGGGTTGTTCGGCGAGGATGACCCTACAACCCTGCTGGCCGCGCACAACCTGCTGGTGAGTCTAGGGCTCACCGGAGAATACCGCAGGGGACGGGAATTTGGCGAGGACACCTATCGGCGCCGAGTGGACGTGCTCGGCTACGACAACCCGAACACGTTGGGCACCCTCAATGATATGAACCTGGCTCGCCGGGAGTCGGGTGACTATGCCTGGGCGCGTGCTGAGCAGGAAAAACTCGTTGAACGGTCATGTGAGCTCTTCGGTGCGGATAAGATCGACACTCTGCGGCGTTTCCACCACCTGTCCGTTGCCAGGCGCAAGGACGGCGACCACCAAGGCGCCCTGGAGCTTTCTACCCAGATGTTGAAGAGTTTCCACCTGCGTTATGGAGAAAATCATCTGAACTCGATGGCCTGCGCCATCGCCCAGTCCATCAATCTGAGGCACGCTGGTGACCTTGGGCAGGCACGTGAGCTCGGTGAGCAGACTTTTGACCGGTATCGCCAGAATCTGAGTGAGCACCATCCGTACACCCTGTCCGCGCTCGTCGACCTGGCGGTAACGCTGCGTCTGCTCGGCGATGCCGCCGGGGCACGGCAACTCGACGAGCGATCGCTGGAGCAGTTTCGGGTGGCGCTCGGTCCGGATCATCCGGACGCCATCGTCAGTGCGATCAACCTGGCAAGTGACCTCGCTGCACTGGGGGAGACTGAGGCGGCGCTCGCAGTCGGCACCGAGGTGGTGGACCGTGCCAACCGCGTGCTGGGCACTGATCATCCCACGGCACTTGCGGCCGTCGCGAACCTTGCCCTTGATTTGCGGACCCTTGGTCGCACGCAGGAGGCGGAGACGAAGCACGCAGACGTGTTGACCCGGTACCGCCGCGTGCTGGGCGACGCTCATCCGGCCACGACGGCGGCGGCGAGTAGGCAGCGGGCCAACTGTGACATCGACCCGTTCCCGATCTGATCGCGACAGTCACATCTGCGGCTGGCCTGGCCACTACACGAATCGGCCGATCCAGGCGGCCAGCTCGTCGGGAGTCGGAGTGGCTCGCGGGTGCGCCCGAATCCTGCGGTGCACTGCGCGGACCACTTCCGGGTAGTGCAGTAGCGCCCAGGCCGCTGGTGCAACGCCTAACCCCGACAGGGCGAGACCGAGGCCGATCCAGGCAGCCGGCTGGTCCGGATCCACAGCCAGTTCGGCGCGGTAGCCGCGAGCAGCGTCGGTGAGTCTCCCGGTGACGTAGGCGAAGTCAGCCGCCGTGGCGCCGGGGACGCTCGACCATGTCCTGGACAGCACGTTCGGGGGCTTGGTGACGCTGAGCCGGATCAGATCAGTTCGTGCCGAGGACCAGGAACCGTCCGGCACCGGCGTGGGTGCTCGGTCGTTGATCAGGTGAGTGGTCGTTGGACGGGCATTGCCGGCCAGCCAGGCGTGCGCCAGGTCCGCCACTGTTGCGGGATCTGGCCGCAGGTAACGGATTCGCCAGCCAGCGCAGTGATCGGCGGCAACTGCCGCGACCAGAGCGCTCAGGTCGGCGGGCACTGGCTCGTCTTGCCAGGGGCCCAGCCGTTCGGCGATGCCGTCCACGAACCGGCGTCCGGCCGAAGTGAGGCCCGGATCATCCCGCAGCGCAGGGAGAACACGCCACGTCTGCTCGCGCCAGTACGCGAACTCGAATGCCGCCGTGCGATCCGGCGTTGTCGTGCCAGCGCGGGCGAGTGCGCGCCAGAACGCGGTAACGCCGAAGAAGGCGTACACGCCCTGCAACACACCACCGACCGGGCGCGGATCGTCGCGCCACGGGGTGTAGAACCGCTCGCGCGGGTCTTCGTCGTGGAGCCGAGTCAGGTGCAGCAGACCGCCGAGACGGATGTGGTGGAACTCATGAATGAGCGTGGCCGCCAACGAGGCGGCGTCTGGTGGTCGGGAGATGACCGCGCTGCCAAAGGCCTCACCGGTAGAAGCACTCGGCGTCCGGAAGGGAACCACCGGGCGGGGCACCAGCGAGTCAAGCCCCGCTGAAAGAGCGTCGGCGATGTCAGGAAGATTGTGGACGATCAGGCGCCAGGCCTCGTCGAGCAATGCGCGCCAGGCGTCCACCTCAGTGGGACCAAGCCGTTGTGGCGGCACCGGCTCATAGAGGCCTCGGTACGGGTCGAGGTCGTCAAGGCGCACCGAGAGTACGTGCTCACCCGCCCGCATCGTGAGCCACTGGATGCCCCACCATCCCGGTGCGTCGGCTGCAAGAGCGGGAGGCAGCTGCACACTCCCGGTATCGTTGTTGACCTCCACCTGACCACGTTTGCTGCGTACCTCGGCCACCGACCACGGCGAGTCGGCGGCCAACTGAGCCAGGCCCAGGCCAGGCAACGTGGCTCCACCGTTCCAGAGCGGTATGTGGGTGTGGAAGTCAAGCCCCGCGTGGATCGCCGCCGCTGCCGCCAACGCGTGCAGGTGCCCGACATGCATCCACATCGGGCACACTCCGGTGATCCGGTTGTGGAGCAGGCGTGCGGTGTAACCGGCCCAGGTGCCGGTATAGGGGTGGGTGAGTATCAGATCAAGGGCGGTGGGTGTTTTCTCTTGGACCCGGGCCAGCAACTCCCAGGCTTCCTCCGGTGATGGCAGCGGATCGAACAGTTCCGGAACCTTCGTGGTCTCCTCCATCAGCGCGGTGAGCAGGAGAAGCCTCCTGCTGCGCTCCGCGCTTCGCAACCGCAGCACCACACCAGCTCCACCCGCACCGCGAGCCACGTGGTCGAAGTCGGCCCAGGACAGGCGGTGACATGCGAAGCCGTGGCGCTCGCCGTGCAATACTGATCAGTCGATTCGTTTGGGCTGGTCGCCGCCGGCGGTCACCTGTGGGCGCGCGGTTCGGTGCATCACGTGCCGCAACGCCTGCTTGAGCGCCGTGTCATCCAACTCCCGAAGCACCGTCATCGACACCGCACCGAGGTCGATCAACTCAGATTCGATACCCGCTTCCCTGTCGGCTGAGAATGAGTCCATGGCGACCGGCCCTCCCAGAACAAGATCAAGTTGATCAGTTGGGTTCAGGTAACCCTCGACTGATCACGGGAAGTGGCCGCTGAACGGCTATCAGCGACCAGCCCACGTCAATTCCATGATGCCCTATCAGCAGGGAGTTCGGGAAGGGTTGACTGTCACCTCAGCGGCATGCAGCCACCGCGTGAGCTGTTCCCGCGCCAAGTGGATCACCGCGTGTCACCGCGCTGACCCTGCCACCGACCCTTGAGAAGTCCCCGGTAGGGGCGATCGAGTCGCCGCACCAGACGCAGTGCCGGTTGGCTTCCTGTAGCGCATGGCGCCACTCGTTCAGTTCCCGCCGCTCGATGGCAAGGTGTCGGTACCGTTCACCCAACATCTGATCAGCCCACGAGGTGCCCACCAACATGCCGAGGCACAGCAACAGCATCCCGCCGAGACTGGCGACCCACACAGCAGTCATCGTGACCCATCCCTTTCCGCGTCCCGCGACAGTGGAACGAATTTCTCTTGTCACCCTGCCGGATGGTGACTGCCGCAAAAAGGGATTCGTACCAGTAGCGAACTGGTAATTGTGCGCATTCAGCAGGCGCGTCGGCGGAGCCCCTCGATGTCGACCACGGTGATCATGCGGCGCTGGGTCCGCACGCAGCCGCAGGCACGGAGGGTCCGAAAGGCTTTGGTCACGGCTTCTCGTGACGCGCCGACCCAGCTGGCCAGCTCGTCCTGGGTGAGCGGCAGGGTGATCCTGATACCGGATTCGGTTGGCTCGCCGAAGCGGTCGACCAGCTCGACCAAGCGGCGGGCGACCCGGCTCAGGGTGTCGTGGACGCCGAACTCGTTCCGTGTGCGATCCGTGTCACGCAGCCGACCGGTGAGGATACGCAGCAGCAGCCACATTGTTCGGGGATGCGCCTGGAGGAAGGCGGTAAACTCTCGCGATCTCACGGCCACAACCTCGACAGGTTCCACAGGTCTGATTGACGCTGAGTGTGGCTGCTGGTCGATCGCTGCGAACTCGCCGAGCAAGGCCCCTGGCCCGAGCACCGCCAAAATCACCTCGGTGCCATCTTGCGCGGAGGTGAAGACCTTGACCCGGCCCGAGATCATCACGAACACCGTGTCGGAGCGGGTGCCCTCGACGAGCAGTGGTGTACCGGCACGCAGCCGACGTGGGCGACCACGTCGGGCAAGATCGGCCCATTCTTCCTCGGTCAGCTCAGCACCGAACTCCTGCACCTGGACAGGGTCAGGTTCCACCGGGCCCCTCCCTTAAGGCTATGCAGAACGCGCTACGCCCCTGCTCGTCACCGCTACGATCACGATGTGTTCCACTATGCCCAGTGCGATGAACAAGACCAGTGCAGGTAACAAGATTGAGTGACCGCTGCCACGCACCAGGTCCCACGGAGTGGGGGGAGACGGTCGGCGTCGGCCCTTGGCCGGGCGCTTGGCCCGAGGACCCCCGCTATGACCCCGACCTGCTGCGGGATGGCGACCGCCGCAACGTTGTCGACGCTTACCGCTACTGGAGCCGTGACGCGGTGGTCGAGGCTCTTGACGCCCGCCGCCATCCGCTGCACGTCGCGATCGAGAACTTCGGCCACGATCACAACATCGGCACCGTGGTGCGCACCGCGAACGCCTTCGCCGTGGCCGAGGTGCACATTGTGGGCCGCCGCCGGTGGAATCGCCGCGGTTCCATGGTCACCGACCGCTACCAGCACCTGCGACACCATGAGGACATCGCTGGGCTGCTCGCGCACGCCGCCGCAGTGGGCCTGACTGTGGTCGCCGTGGACAACTCCCCGGGTGCGCTGCGGGTGGAGACCGTGAGCCTGCCTCGGCACTGCCTGCTGCTGTTCGGGCAGGAAGGTCCGGGCCTGACCCCGCACGCCCGCGCCGGGGCCGCGCTGACCGTCTCGATCGCGCAGTTCGGTTCCACCCGGTCGATCAACGCCGGGGTGGCCGCCGGCATCGCCATGCACGCCTGGATCCGCCAGCACGCCGATCTTGAGGTTGCCTGGTGAGCGAGTGGGCCGCCCGGGCGGCTGCGGTGGAGCGGGCGGTGCACACCCGGCACCTACGCTGGTTGTGCGGGCTGCCGGACATCCGGTTGGGACGCACTGAGTGGCCCGGTCGTTCGGTGCCCCGCCGCTCGGCGCACTGGCACTACTGGTGGCAGGCGCACCTGCTGGACTGCGCGCTCGACGCCTACCAGCGCGCCCCGACGCAGTGGCGGCGGGACACCATCGCGGCACTGGTGCGCGGCGTGCGGGTGCGCAATGTCACCGGCTGGGTCAACAACTACTACGACGACGTGGCCTGGCTTGGCCTGGCACTGCAACGCGGCGCGACCCTGGCGGGGCTGCGCCAGCCGGGGGCGGAGCAGGCCATCATGCGCCGGTTGCGGTTCGGGCGGGGCCCGAGCGGGGGGATGCGATGGCGGGTCGGTGACGATTTTGTCAACGTCCCGGCCACCGGCCCGGCAGCGATCTTTTACGCGCGACGGGGAAACGTGGGCATCGCCGCGTCTCTGGTGGACTGGATGCTCGAGCACCTGATCGATCCGGACACCGGTCTGGTCTTCGACGGGGCGCGGGTGAATCAGGATGGGTCAGTGCGCGCCGTGGAGCGCACCATCTACAGCTACTGCCAGGGTGTGCTGCTGGGGGCCTGCGTCGAACTGGGCACCGCCACTGGTGCGCCGCGATGGTGGCGCCAAGCCGACGCCACGGTGCACGCGGTAGCCGAACACCTCACCGACGGCGGCGTGCTGCGCGGGCACGGTGGTGGCGACGGCGGATTGTTCACCGGCATCCTCGCCCGCTATCTCGCGGTGGCCGCGCTGGCCCTGCCCGCTGACCTGCCCACCACCCTATTCGCTGACCTGCCCTGCGCCTTGCCCGCTGGTACGGTCGCAGCGCGCCTGGTGCTGGACTCCGCTGAGGCGGCCTGGCGCAACCGGGGCGTCGCCGACGGCGGTCCGGTGTTCGGGCCACAGTGGACGGTTCCCGCGCTGCTACCCAGCCCAGGATTAGGGACAGGGGAAGCCGAGCGGGACCTGTCGGTGCAGCTGTCCGGTTGGATGCTGCTCGAGGCCGCCGCCGTACTGTCGAGCCATGCAGAGGCCGCGGCTGGTCGCATCAGACGTTGACGGCACTTTGCTGGGCTCAGATGATCAGGTTTCGGCGCGCACCCGGGCCGCAGTGCATCGGGTGCTGGCAGCCGGAGTGCCGTTCGTGCTGGTCACTGGCCGGCCGCCGCGGTGGATCCCGCCGATCGTCGAGCAACTGGGGCACGCCGGGCCGGCGGTGTGTGCCAACGGCGCGGTCTTCTATGACGCCGCGACCGATCAGGTCAGCCACGCGGTGACGCTGGATCCGAGGCAACTGCGCGAGGCGGGGGAGGTGATCGCCACCGTGCTCCCGGGCGCGAAGCTCGCCGTCGAGCTGCCCACCGTCAGCGCGGCGATGAACGGGGCCGAGCAGTTCCTCGCCGAACCGGGCTACACCCACCCTTGGCCCGGCGCGGACGCTGTTGATGCGCCGCGCGATGTGTTGCTCGACCAGCCCGCGATCAAGCTGCTGGTCCGCCAGGCGGATGTGAGCAGCGACGTGATGGCCGTCACAATCGGCAAGCTTCTTGGCGCCCAGCCGGGGGCTGAGTTCACCATCACGTTCTCTACCGAACACGGCCTGATCGAGATCTCGGCGCCCGGTGTCACCAAGGGCACTGGGTTGGCCCGGCTGGCTGGTGAACTGGGGGTCGTGCCGGCCGATGTGCTGGCCTTGGGTGACATGCCCAACGACCTGCCGATGCTGCGGTGGGCGGGGTATGGGGTTGCGATGGCCAACGGTCATCCTGCCGTGCTCGAGGCGGCCGACGAGATCACGACGAGTAACTCTGCGGACGGCCTGGCGTTAGTCCTCGAGAGGTGGTTCTGAGGTCACTCGCACCCGCGAATTCCTCGAACACTCTCGAACGGGCCGGAATGTGACCTAATTGTGACCGAATGCCGCGAACTTGTCGGCTATGCGGAGCCGAACGCTCGACTGCTTCCCCTGGCGCGAACCTGGTAACACCGCGTGAGGTCGATTCCCCACCAGTTGCTTGGAGGTTAGGTGCAGAACAAGATCGATGAAGGCAGATTCCGAGAACTCCTGGAAGAGTCTGATGATCTCCAGTCTGATGCGATGCGCACCGCTCGGACGGGTCTGAACGACTATGTCGAGGCTGCTCGGGAGGCCCGGCGTCCCGCTGCCCGCGATGGTTCCCGGCTGGGAACAGCCGCCGCCGTGGCTGGTGTGGCCGGGGCCGCGACTCTGCTGGCGAGCGGGACGGCGTGGGCGGCTGACAATGACGTGGCGGCGTTGCAGACCGCCGCTGGCTTGGAGAACGTCGCGGTATCGACTTACCAGACCGCGCTGACCTTGCCGTTCATCGGCGGTAGCTCAGCGAACCCCGTGGTCAAGGCGTTTGCGATGAAGACGATGAGCCAGCACAGCGAGCATGCCACGGCGTTCAACGCCGCAGCTCAGAAGCTGGGTGGTAAGCCTCAGCTGGGCCCGGATCCGAAGTACGGCGCAGTGGTGACGCAAGCGGTGCCCACGATCAAGAATGCGGCTGACGTGGTCGGGCTGGCGATCACTTTGGAGGACGTGGCCGCGCAGACCTACGTCAAGAACGTCTCGTTGGTCTCCACCCAGGATCTGCGCCAGTTGTTCGCCAGCGTGGCCGGGGTGGAATCCCAGCACAGGGCCATCCTGCTGGCGGTCCAGGCACTGATCAAGGGCGGCGCGCCACAGCTCATCGCGCTGCCCCCGGACGCAGCGAAGCTGCCCGCCGCAGCGGGCAGTGTGGGCTTCCCTGACTCGTTCTACCCGACCACCATGGCCGCTCCGGTCGAGGAAGGAGCCGTTAAATGAGGATCTTTCCCCGCCGTGCCACGAGCACGGAGATGGCGATCAGCGAGCGCGAGCTCTCCCAGCTGACGGGTGAGCTCCACGATTTGCATGAATCGACCTTTCCGCAAGTCCGTAAGGCACTTGATGAGCTGACCGCGAACCTTGGTCAGGTGGTGCGCCAGCCTTCTACCCGGCGCGGCTTCTTTCTGGGTGCGGCTGGTGCGGTCGCCCTAGGTGCGGCTGCGGCCTGCTCCAGTGGTTCATCGGGTGGGCCGAGCTCATCGGGTGCGCCGAGCTCACCGGCTGCCCCTGCGGAGACCTACACCGGGGATCTCAAAGTTGTGGCGTTGGCAACAGCGTTGGAGAATCTGGCCATCACCGCCTACGACGGAGCGTTGAAGAAGGCCGGCGCTGGAGACCTGGGCACGGTGCCACCGGCGGTGGCTACCTTTATCCAGACCGCGCGCAAGCAGCATGCTGATCACGCGCAGGCCTGGAACGCGGTGCTGTCCAAGGCCGGGAAGCCGACCATCGACGACGCTCCACTGACCATCACCGCAGATCAGGTCTCCATGCTCACTGCGGCGAAATCGGTGCCTGATGTCGCTAAGCTGGCGCTGAACCTGGAGAACATCGCCGCGCAGACCTACACCTTCGCCACCGCGAACGTGTCTGACGCTGGTGGGATCATGACTGCTGCCACCATCCAACCGGTGGAGACCATGCACGCCGCGATCCTGAACTTCATCCTGGGCCAGTACCCGGTCCCGGATTCGTTCATCGGGACCACCAACTCGCTCAAACCCGACATGCTGACGGTAAAGTGACCCTATGATGACCCTCCCCGCCACCGTCGTCCGATCACGTCCATCAGCGATTGTGCTGACGGTGCTCCTCGCGATGTTCGTGCTGGTGGTGGGTTGTGGCACCAACGCGGCCAGCAACAGCCGGGGCGGCGGCGGTTCGACCGCCGCC
>JBATXM010000029.1:0-57074 GCA_049673305.1 Pseudonocardiaceae bacterium
CATGCGGTGGTTTGAAGCCACCCCCTGCAGAGCGGCTCCGAAGGACCTACCTCCATCTCCTGCACAGTTACTCGCATCAGCAGAACCCGATCTACATCGGCTTCTCCCTCCTGCGCACGCGGCGCACGATCATGAGGTTTTCGAGGCGCTCGGCGAAGCTGTCCCGGCGGACGATGTTGTGCCGGGTCACCTCGCGCATCTTCTGCTCGATCAGGCGACGCAGGGCTTCGACGGCCAGGTGTGGCGTCTCGGACGTCTGGAGCTTGCGTAGGACTTCCTCGTTGAGCTGGGTGAGGTCGAGGTGCCCGATACCAGCCTCGGCGTACAGGTCGGTGATCTCCTCGGCCTCGACAACAGAGGCCGCCAGCTGGGACAGGTACAGGTTGACCTCGGCGGCCACCGGCTTACCGCTGGCCTCACGGTCCGCAGCGTCCAGTTTCACCATCCGGACCCACACCTCGACGAAGAAGACGATGTCACGACGCCAGGTCACCAAAGCGCTCTGCGATCGCCCGGCTCATCGCGCACACCCGGTGGAAGCGCTCCAGGCGGGTGGCACTCTCCCGGAAGCGGTTGACGAGCGTCGCGGTTCCGGGCTCGACCTGGTTGCCGGGGGTACGCGGGTCGCGCAGGTGGTTGACCACCAGTTGCAGGGCACGCCAGCCCGGCGGGCGCGGTGTTCGCCCGGATGGCCCGGTGGTCGCAGGGACCATGGACCCCGAGGCTGCGTCCCGCGAGTGCGTCGGTGGTAAACTAGCCTCCTTCATATGTCCTTGGGATCGTCCACGTCACGATGGCCAGGGCGAGGCAATGGCCGCACGGAGGCGTCCCGCGAGCTAGGTCTGTCACTCCATTTCTTGCGCCGCAACTCCCTGGTAAGACATGGGTCACTGCACACCGGCCGCTCACTGTACGTCAACTCTCAAGCTTCTCTCACAGGTTGTCCTCGGGAGCGGGTCATCAACGGAAGCACCGCGACGAGTCCGCACGGATCGATGCACACGAGTACATAGCCTCAGCTGCAGACCTCCGCCGGACTGTCACTGATCGACTGGACCGCCGATCTCAAGGACGAAAAGAATACAACCGGGAAGCCGGCAAGCACGGATACGTCTGCCTCGACCGGGCTTTCATCAAGACGGACCTGCACCCCTGCGGCTTCGAATCCTGCGACCTGTTCGGCCCGAGCAACGAACTTGTCCATGTGAAGCGAGCCAAGTCCACCGCACCGCTCAACCACCTCTTCGCACAGGGGCGCGTCTCGGCCGACGCACTGCGTTGGGACAGCACCGCCCGCAGCAAAGCCTCACCGAGGCAAGGGAGCGGAACCCGCAGCACCCGGTGGAAGATAACTTTATGCCCAGGAAGGTGATATACGGCATCTCCCTGAAGAGCGGCAAGCCGTTGACTGTCAAGAACCTGTTCACGTTCGCGCAAGTGTCGCTCCTGTAGGCCGCCGTCGCTCTTCGGAACTCCGGTATCGAAGTGGCCGTGGTGAACATCCCCACTATTCCCTGACCAAGCCGACTTGGCTGCTCCGGCCCAGTCGCCACCACCGGCCTGAGCGCAATGTCATTCAGTTAAGGAACTGACCTGGGAGAACAGAGTTGTTGGCGGCGTCGGAACAGCTTGCAGCCACACATGCTGGGCACCCTCCCGGGGTACTGCTGGAGTACCCCGGGAGCGTGTTTCTCCGCCGCATCAGGCTACCCGTGATTGGTGATCGTTGTTTGGGAAGATTTAGCCGCGCTGAGCGCGGCGAAATCTTCCCAAACAACGATCACGAGGAGGGTGTGGTGTCGTTGGCCGGCCACATCCGCCTGTGATCGACTAAGCGCGCGGCGGCACCTGTGGCGTCACGTAGGTGACCATCACCACATACTCACTAGGTTCCCCGACCCTCACTCTTCATGGCATTGGGCCTGAGCAACCATCAGCGATGGTCGCTCAGCTTCCGATCGGTTGATCAGAGCGTCGGTACTGCCGCGAACACCTCAGGATCGCGCCTGTCAGAGGCGTCGGGCTCGTAGTCGTCGAACCGACGGGCCAGTTCGTCGACGAGATCGAGAATCTGCTGCACAACGCGCGGCATTAGGCGGATCTGCGAGCGACCAGGTTTGCCTCGACGGCGTCACGCGCGAGCTGCGAGAGGATCTTACCGCTCACGAGCGGCGAGGGCCGTCGCTTCCGCCCGGGGTGGCTGCGGGGAGGCAGAATCGGACTTGCGGAGAATCTCCAGCGTCGGACAGCGAGGGCCGATCAATGCGAGTCGGCGCGAGATCGTCCAGGTTGTAGCCGACCTCGGCTTCGAGGTTGACCTTGTCGATGTAGTCGTTGTCGATGAGATTGCCACAGGAGTCGTGAAGCAGGTCATCAGCATGGGGATCGTAGTCGGAGGTCTCGGTGGTCATTCGGTCGTCGCCTCCTTCGCGGCGTCACGCGATTAGTGGCCGCGGATGATGCGGCGGAGTTTGGGGACGCGTTCGGCCAGCGCGCGTTCGGTGCCGTGTCCGGTGGGCTCGTAGTAGTCGCGGCCGACTAGGGCGTCTGGGGGATACTGCTGGGCCAGCACGCCATCGGGGACGTCGTGCGGGTAGCGGTAGCCCTGCGCGTGACCAAGTCGGGCGGAGCCCGCGTAGTGGCCGTCGCGCAGGTGAGCTGGGACTGCTCCGGTGGCGCCGGCCCGGACGTCGGCCAGCGCCGCGTCGATCGCGGTGATCACCGCGTTGGATTTCGGTGCGGTGGCCAGGTGTACGACTGCCTGGGCCAGCGCCAGCCGGCCCTCGGGCATCCCGATGAACTCCACGGCGTGGGCGGCGGCCACCGCGGTCTGCAGCGCCGTCGGGTCGGCCATCCCGATGTCCTCACTGGCGTGCACCACCAACCGCCGGGCGATGAACCGGGGGTCCTCCCCCGCCTCCACCATGCGTGCCAGGTAGTGCAGCGCCGCGTCGACGTCGGACCCGCGAATGGCCTTGATGAACGCGCTGATCACGTCGTAGTGCTGGTCCCCGGCCCGGTCGTAGCGCACCGCGGCCCGGTCCACCACGGACTCGACGCAGGCCAGGTCCACCTCGCGGGCACCCACTGAGATCACCGCTTCGGCGGCGGTCTCCAGCGCGGTCAGCGCCCGCCGGGCGTCCCCGGCGGCAAGCCGCACCAGATGCTCCTGGGCCGCGGGCGCCAGCGTGACCGATCCGCCCAGCCCACGCGGGTCGGCTAGGGCGCGCTGGATCAAGGCCTGCACGTCGGCGTCGGACAACGCATGCAGCGCCAGCACCAGCGAGCGGGACAGCAATGGCGACACCACCGAGAAGAACGGGTTCTCCGTGGTCGCGGCGACCAGCAAGACGACCCGGTCCTCGACGGCACCGAGCAGCGCATCCTGCTGGGTGCGGGAGAAGCGGTGCACCTCGTCGATGAACAACACCGTGGCGTCCCCACCCTCGCGGCCCAACCGGCGACGCGCGGTGTCGATCACGGCACGGACTTCCTTGACTCCGGCGGACAGCGCTGACATCGCCTCGAAGCGCCGCCCGGTCGCCTGCGAGACCAGCCGGGCCAGCGTGGTCTTCCCGGTCCCCGGCGGGCCGTGCAGGATCACCGATGCCGCGCCGCCACCCTCGACCAACCTGCGCAGGGGGCTACCGGGTGCCAGCAGATGGTCCTGCCCGACGACCTCCTCCAGCGTGGCCGGGCGCATCCGTACCGCCAGCGGCGCCGAGGCGGACAGCCGCTGCTGCGCGAGGCGCTCGGCCTGGGCGGCAAACAGCCCCTCCTCGAACAGCGCCTCGTTGTCTGCCACACCGCGACGGTACCGTCGCCAAGCCTTGGCGGAAGGCCGAGGTCAGCTGTGGTCGAAGCCGTCGAGCTGCACATCCCCCACGAACGCCCGCCACGCGGACGGGGGAAAGGCCAGGGCGGGACCAGACCGGTCCTTCGAGTCCCGCACGCCCACACGGCTCGGCACCACCGCCACCTCCACGCAGTCCCGCTGAGGGATGCTGCGACTGCTCGTGCGCCACACGGCACAAGAGAACTCAGAGGTGGTCATCTCGCTCCTGTCTACCCGGCCCCCGCAATCTCCCGGATCAGCTCCGCGGACTCGCGTGAGCCCAGAGTCTGCTGCTTCAGGCCATCGAAGACCAGGATAAACCCCTCGACGTCCTCGGTGTCCTCCACATACACCGTGCCGCCCAGGTAGTCGACGCACGCGACATCGGGGTCCTCAGGATCGGGAAAGCTCAGCAGCCGGAACGGGCAGTCCTGCGCCGGGTAGGCCCCGGCCGCGAACGGCATGACCTGCACCGAGACGTGCGGTAGCTCGATCATGTCCAGCAGGTGGCGCAACTGCTCGCGCATCACCTCAGAACCGCCGACCTGCTGGCGCAGCGCCGCCTCGGTGAGCACGCAGTCCAGCCGCAGCGGGGCTTGATCGTGCAGCCGGTCCTGCCGGGCTATTCGCAACCGCACGCCCTCCTCGATCGCCCGGTCGCTGAACCGAGGCAACCAGGCGCGGGACAGCGCGGTGGCGTACGCCTCGGTCTGTAACAGGCCGGTCACCACCATGTCCTGGTAGCTGCGCACCCGGCACGCCTCGGACTCCAGACCGACAGATTCCTCGAAGTCCTCGGGGATCACGTCACCGACCTTGTAGCGCGCCCACCAGCCCTTCTGCCGGGACTGCAAGGCGAGTGCGACGTGGCGGTCCCGCGACTGCTCACCGATGCCGTAGACGGTGGCCAGCGCGATCACCTCGGCCGGGCCGATCATCTGCTCGGCACGCTCCATCCGGCTGAGCTTCGAGGTCGCCCAGCCCAGCGGGACGCAGACGTCCTCCAGCCGCAACCCGGTCTCGGTGCGCCACCGGCGCAGCGCCCGCGCCACCTTGCGCCAGCGCACCGTGGGGCTGATGCGTTCACTCACCTGGTCCACCCTCCATCCGGTCGCGCCGGCACCCGCTGGCACCGGCGCCCGTAGCATATTGCACATCGATCCGATGTCTATAACACTAACAAGCTTAGACTAAATTTGCTTTAGCGCAAATTGCTTGCTAGCTTGAGCGAGCCCGCGCCGAACCCGGCCGGGGACGACTGACCAGGTATGACTGGGAGGAGCGACCGCATGAACATGCCTACGCAACGAGGCCGCCAGGCCCGCCGGATCATCTGCCACGACGCGCACTACCGCAGGCAGACCGTCGGGTTGTGGGCGGTGCCCTCGCGAGGCGTCATCGTCCTGGTGGCGCCGGTCGCGGACTCGGCGCGGTTCAACCGGGAGCAGGCCGTCACCCTGCGGGCCGCCCTCGACGAGGCGATCGCCGAGCTGCCCTCCCCCACGATCTGAGGGACCAGTGTTCCCCGAAAGAGGCGGCATCCGGTTCTACCGGGTGCTCACCGCGAGCATTCCGGAGGAGTGCCGGTGCACCACCCAGGTCGAGCTCGTCGAGGACCAGTTGGTCCTGCGCCCGGACGCGACGACCTGCTTCGAGGTCCCGCTTGATCACTCCGCCGCCTGCTGCCTGCTCGATGCCCTCACCGGCGACACGCCAGGGGTCGTCCGCGTGCGGCATCCGAGCAATGGCGCGACCACGGTGACGGTGGCGCTGCATGGCCTGGCCGCGTCCCTGCGCGTGGAGAACGCCGCGCACGGGGTCCTGCACATCGTGTTCGACGCGACTCAGCTACCCGAGCTGATCATGCACCTGGAAGACGGCGCCAGCTGGCTCCCGCGCTGACGCGCGTGGACTTGGTCAGCGATAGGTTGGTCGTCTCCGGGGCCCAGAGGTAGGTGGCGATGAGACCCACGAGGCAGAACCCCGCTCCCACCAAGACGCTCGGTCCAACTCCCCAGTGCGCGATGCCCACCGGAAGCAGGAACGTTCCACCGGCTGCGCTGACGCGGCTGACCGCGGAGACGAACCCAACTCCGCTGCCGCGCAGCTGAGAGGGAAAGATCTCGGCGGGGTACACACCGGTCAGATCGCCGGAGATGGCGTTGAAGAACGCGAACAACACGAAGCAGCTGATGAGGATGGCGGACGGCGCGGCGCCCCATCCACCGATCAGGCCGAGCGTGACGACCATGACCCCAAACGAGATGAGCAGCAAAGGGCGACGCCCGACGCGCTCGATGACCAGCATCCCTGCGACGGCCCCTAGCGCCGCGACAAGGTTTGACCCGATCACACTGGCCCGAGGGTCCACCACGCCGAGGGATGCGAATACCTGCGGCGCGAAAGTGAAGATCGCGAAGTAGGGAGCTACCAGGCAGGTGAAGAAGATGCACATGAAGGCGGTGCGGGTCCGCAGCCTGGGTGCGAACAGCTCCATGAACGTCGCCTTGTCCGTTGACTCATCGCCGAGGTCCTCGTCGATGAAATAGGATCGGCCGAGGTACTTGTTGACGATGTCGCGCGCCTGGTCCTCCCGACCCTTGCTCATCAGCCAGCGAGGTGACTCGGGAAGACCTTGACGCAGTATCAGCGTGGCCAGCCCAGGCACGGCGCTGGTGGCGAGGACCCAGCGCCAATCGAGGCCGGTGGCAATCAGACCATAGGCGACGACGACCGCGATGAGGAAGCCGACGTACCAGCAGGCTTGAAGACTGCTCAGCCGGCGTCCACGCCCTTTGCTGGGGACGAACTCCGCCAGCATCGCCGGTCCGATGGCGTACTCGGCGCCGATGGCGAACCCGAGGAGCAGCCGGAGAACGAGAAGCTGCCAGTTGTTGGTCACAACACCCTGCAACACCCCGAGTACAACGAAGGCGACGAGGTCGAGGATGAAGATCTTGCGACGTCCGAAGCGGTCGGTCAGGTAGCCGAAGATCGGTCCACCAAAGAAGATCCCGGTCAAGGTGGAAGCACCGATGAGGCCTTGCTGCACCGCCGAGAGGCCAAACTCGGTGGTGATGAGCGGCAGGACCACACTGATGATACCGAGGTCATAACCGTCCAGACCCTCACCGAAGGCGGTGGCGGTGGTTATCTTGACCAGGAACCCCTTGTTACTGGCGGCACTGTCAGAAACCCTCTGCGCGCTCATCAAGCCCCCTACTTTACGGAAAACTCTCCCCCGGAACCGTACGGAATCCTCAGCGGTCTTCGGCCATCGCCCTCGACGCCAAAACGGTGCGCAGCCGGCTCAGCGCCCGGTGCTGCGCCACCCGGACCGCGCCCGGGGTCGAGCTCAGCGCCCCGGCGGTCTCCTCCGCCGACAACCCCACCACGAACCGTAGAAGGAGGACCTCACGCTGCCTGTCCGGCAGCGTGCCCAGCAGCTTGGTCATCCGCTCGGCCAAATCACCCTGCATCACCTGTGCCTCTGGACCGTTCTCGGCCAGTTCCGGGGTATCGGGGATCTTCGGCACCGGGTCGGCGCGATTGCGCGCTGCCACTCGGTAGGCGTCAGCCACCTTGTGCGCGGCGATGCCGTACACGAAAGCAAGGAACGGCCGGCCCCGGTCGCGGTAACGGGGCAGGGCCGTGAGCACCGCGAGACACACCTCCTGAGCGACGTCATCCGCCGAGACGAACGTCTTCTCCTGGGCACCGACGCGGGCCCGGCAGTACCGCACCACGAGAGGACGGATCCAGCGGAGCACACCCCCGGCGTCGAGAGCACCCCCGAGTTCACTCATCACCACCAGCCTCACCTCATCCCTGGAGAGCGATTGGGATCCGCACCTCACAGTTATGGCCCGGTGATGTGCGAACAGCCTGGACCCCACCTCACAGTTCCCTGGGAACGCGCGATGACCGGCGGGACAGGCCCACTGGAGGGAACTCCTGTTCGATCCACTAGGAACTGAGGGCGCACCAAGCAGAGAGGGGCACCCAGCTGATGAGGACAACTGAGCGCAGGAGCGGCAGGCACCACTACCGGGGCACGGCCAAACCGGCGGAGCTGCGGTTGGGCCATGGGCACGGACACGGGCCGGCGCCGCCGGCCTCCCGCCGGGTCACGCTGCTGCTGGTCGCGGTGCTGGTGCCGGTCGCGCTGGCCACCCTGGTCGGGCTGTGGCTGACCTGGCCGGGCGACTCCCCTCGCAGCGGCGCCGACGCCGGATTCGGGCAGCGACCGGTACAGGGCACAGTGCTCGCCGCAACCTCCGCCCCGTGCACCAGCGGCAGCCCGGGCGTGTCCCCGGGTCAAGCCAAGAAATGCATCTCGCTCAGTGTGCTCCTCACTGACGGGGACTCACCGGGTGTGACGATCCAGCAGGTGCTCCCCGATGAGCCGAGCACGCCGCGGTTCACCGTCAGTGACCACGTTGTCCTCACCTACACCGGGGGGAACCCCTCCGACGCAGGCTCCTACCAGATCCAGGATTTCCAGCGAAGCACCTCAATGGTGTGGCTGGTCGCGTTGTTCGCCGTCGCGGTACTGCTGCTCGGCCGGTGGCGAGGCCTCGCCTCACTGGTCGCGCTCGGATTCAGCTTCCTGGTACTGGTGGTTTACCTGTTCCCGGCGATCCTGACCGGTGGGAACCCAGTGATCATCGGTGTGCTGGCCGCCAGCGTGATCATGTTTGGCGTGCTGTATCTGACCCACGGTGTCTCCGCGCAGACCTCCAGCGCGGTGCTGGGCACCGTGCTCAGCCTCGCCCTGATCGGCGTGTTGGGCACCGCTTTCGCCGCCGCCACCCAGCTGACCGGGCTGGACGAGGACACCGCCAACCTCATCAGAGTGCTCGGCCACGGGGTGGACGCCCGTGGGCTGCTGCTCGCCGGGATGATCATCGGTGCGCTGGGCGTGCTCGACGACGTGACGGTCACCCAAACCAGTGCGGTGTGGGAACTACGTCGGGCCAATCCCGCCTTGAGCGCCCGAGCGCTGTACACCGCCGCATTGCGGATCGGACGCGACCACATCTCGTCGGCGGTGAACACCCTGGCGCTGGCCTACGCCGGCGCCGCCCTGCCCGTGCTGCTGGCCCTGGCGATGTCCGGACAGAGCTTCGGCACGCTGGTCACCGCGCAGAACGTCGCCCAGGAGGCGGTGCGCACTCTGGTCGGCGGTATCGGCCTGGTCGCCGCTGTTCCGATCACCACCGCGATCGCCGCGGTCGTCGCCCGGCAGGATGAGGTCGACCCCGCTTGATCCGTCACAGCCCTCGGGCGCGGCCAGGTGCGGCGAGACCGTGCAGGAACGGGTTGTTGGCGCGTTCCTGGCCGATGGTGGTGTTCGGGCCGTGGCCGGGAAGAACAGTCGTCTCGTCATCCAGCACGAGAATCTTGTCCCGAAGCGAGGCGAGCATCTGCTCGTGGTCACCACCGGGGAGGTCGGTTCGCCCGATCGAGCCGGCGAACAGGGTGTCTCCGGAGATCAGCAGGTTGCGCCCCGCACCGATCCCCTCACTGCTCACCGAGCGGAACGTTACCGAGCCGCGGGTATGACCCGGGGTGTGATCGACGGTCAGGGTGAGCCCGGCGAGCTCCAAGGACGTCCCGTCGGCCAGCGCGCGCACCTCACGCGGCTCGCGTAGCTGAATCCGGCCGCCAAAGAACTCTCGCGCCTCGGTGGACAGCGCGCGCAACGGGTCGGACAGCAGCATCCGGTCCTCAGGATGGATCCAGGCCGGGATGTCGTTGCCGTCACAGACCGGGGCCACCGCGAAGACGTGATCGAAATGCCCATGGGTGAGCAGCACCGCCACCGGGACGAGCCGGTGCTGGCGTAACAGCTCGTCCAGTGGCTGCTCCGAGCCCTCCCCCGGGTCGACCACCACGCACGGACCACCTGCCTCGGGGGCGAGCACGAAGCAGTTCGCCTGGAATGATCCTGTGGGAAAACCAGCGACGAGCATGGCGCTCCTGTGGGCATGACGGAGATGCGGACACCTTCAGCCTAGGAGGGAGGCTGGTGCCAGACTCACCGACGGCCCACCTAGACTGCGCGGCGATCGTTACCGAGCCGTACATTGCCCACACGCAGTGACACAGCCACAGGAGTCCGGGTGCCCACGAACGAGCAGCGTCGCGAGGCCGCGAAGCGCAAACTAGACCGCCAGCTCGCCCGCCGAGCGGAGCGGGCCAAGAAGGCGCGCCGCAGGTACGCGGTGGCTGGCGGCGCGGCGGCGGTGGTCCTGGTCGTCGGCATCGTGGTGCTGGTCGTGCGGCTGCGCAACTCTGACCAGCGAGTCGACCCCACCGCGACACCGGCCAGCACGGGTGCGGCCAGCAAGCTGAACCCCGACCACAAGCTGGCCCCCGCGCCGGTCCGGCCGACACCACTTCCCGCCTCGGTCGACTGCCAGTATCCAGCCACCCAGCAGCCCCCGGCCAGGCCGGTACGGCCCCCACTGACTGGATCCACCTCCGCCAGAGGCACGGTGCCGGTGACCATGCGGACCTCGGACGGCACGATCGGCCTCACCCTGGACCGGGCGTTGGCCCCGTGCACTGTGAACAGCTTTCTCAACCTGGCCAAGCAGGGCTTCTACGCCAACAGCCCGTGCCACCGGCTGGTCACCAACCCCGGCTTGCACGTTCTGCAATGTGGTGATCCGACCGGATCGGGCAGCGGCGGGCCGGGGTACACCATCCCGGATGAGGTGTTCCCCGAGTTGCTCTACGGGCGCGGGTACGTCGCGATGGCCAACACCGGCCAACCTGACAGTGGTGGTAGCCAGTTCTTCCTGATCTATGGCCAGACCCAGCTCCCACCCCAGTACACCGTCTTTGCCACGATCTCCCCGGCGGGCCTCAAGGTCCTCGATCAGATAGCCAAGGCGGGCGATGATGGGTCGTTGGAGCCCTCCCCTGGCGGCGGTAAGCCCAACCAACCGGTCACCATCACCTCCGTTGACGTCCCGACAACCTGACGTACCCAGGGCGGGTCAGTTCGACTCAGTTCGACGAGGTAACCCGGTAGACGTCATAGACACCTTCGATGTTGCGCACCGAGCGCAGCACATGGCCCAGGTGTTTCGGATCGCCCATCTCGAAGGAGAAGCGACTTACCGCCACCCGGTCCCGGGTGGTGGTCACCGAGGCGGACAGGATGTTGACCCGCCCGTCCGCGAGCACCTTGGTGACATCGGAGAGCAGGCGGTGCCGGTCCAGCGCCTCGACCTGGATCGCGACTCGGAACACCGACGATGACGACGGCGCCCACTCCACGTCGACCAACCGCTCGGGCTGCGCGCGCAACGAATCAGCGTTGGTGCAGTCGGTACGGTGCACGCTGACTCCGCTAGCACGGGTAACGAACCCGAGGACCTCATCACCCGGTACCGGGGTGCAGCAGCGGGCCAGCTTGGTCTCGACGTCCCCGGCGCCGGGTACCCGCACACCAGAGTCACCGCTCGATCGACGGCGCTCAACGGTGGAAGGGGTAGCCCGCTCAGCCAGCACCTCCTCAGCGCCCTCATCGCCGCCGATCAGCGCGACCAAGCGCGCCACCACATGACGGGGAGAGGCATGGTGCTCGCCAACAGCGGCGTACAGGGCAGTGACGTCGGGATAATGCAGCTCCCGGGACACCGCGACCAACGACTCGGCGGAGACCAACCGCTGCACCGGCAACCCAACCCGGCGCAGTTCCTTGGTGATGTCGCTCTTACCGGCCTCAATAGCCTCCTCGCGGCGCTCCTTGGCGAACCACTGCCTGATCTTGGCCCGCGCCCGGGGTGACACGATGAAAGACAACCAGTCCCGGCTGGGGCCAGCACTCTCCGCTTTCGACGTGAAGATCTCGACAACATCGCCGTTCTCCAGATGCCGCTCCAGCGCGACGAGCTGGCCGTTGACCCGCGCGCCGATACAGCGGTTACCGACCTGGGTGTGCACCGCGTAGGCGAAGTCAACTGGCGTGGAACCCGTAGGAAGCGTGATGACCTCACCTTTGGGCGTGAAGACGAAGATCTCACGGGTGGCCAGGTCATAGCGCAACGACTCGAGGAACTCACCGGGGTCGGCGGCCTCCCGCTGCCAGTCCAGTAGCTGGCGCATCCAGGCCATCTCGTCGACGTCCACAGTGGTGTTGTGGGTGCCGTGGGTCTCCTTATACCGCCAGTGCGCAGCGATGCCGTACTCTGCGTTTCGGTGCATGTCGTAGGTGCGAATTTGCACCTCCAGCGGTTTACCATCCGGCCCGATCACCGTGGTGTGCAGCGACTGGTAAACCCCGAATCGAGGCTGCGCGATGTAGTCCTTGAATCGACCGGGCATCGGCTGCCACACCGAGTGTACGACACCGATCGCGGCATAGCAGTCGCGTACGTCCTCGACCAGGATTCGCACCCCGACCAGATCGTGGATGTCGTCAAAATCACGGTCGCGCACGATCATCTTCTGGTAAATCGAGTAATAGTGCTTGGGCCTGCCCTCCACAGTGGCGGTGATCCGCGAATCGGCCAGCTGCACGGAGATCTCGTTGGTCACGGTCTGCAGGTAAGTGTCGCGGGAGGGTGCCCGATTGGCCACTAGCCGCACGATCTCGTCGTATTTCTTCGGATGCAGGATCGCGAAAGAAAGGTCCTCCAGCTCCCACTTGATGGTAGCCATGCCCAACCGGTGCGCCAGCGGGGCGAAAACCTCCAGGGTCTCCCTGGCCTTGCGGGCCTGTTGCTCCGGCCGCATGAAGCGCATGGTGCGCATGTTGTGCAGCCGGTCCGCCAGCTTAATCACCAGCACGCGGGGGTCGCGGGCCATCGCGATGACCATTTTTCGGATGGTCTCGGCCTCGGCAGCGTCACCAAGCTCGACCTTGTCCAGCTTGGTGACACCGTCGACGAGGTGGGCGACCACCTCACCGAAGTCTGTAGAAAGGTGGGACAGTGAGTAATCGGTATCCTCCACGGTGTCGTGGAGCAGCGCGGCCACCAGAGTGGTGGTATCCATCCCCAGCTGGGCGAGAATCGTCGCGACCGCCAACGGATGAGTGATGTATGGATCACCGGAATTGCGCTTCTGGTCGAGGTGCTTGCTCTCGGCAACGTCATAGGCGCGCTGCAGCAGCGCAAGATCAGCCTTGGGGTGCAGCTCCCGATGCACCGTGGCAAGCGGTTCGAGTACCTGCCTGATCGGGCCGGGCCGCTGCGCGGCGATCCGCCGCGCCAGTCGAGCCCGAACGCGTCGGGTCGCCGATGGTAGCCGCTGCGGAACCGTGACTACGTCCGGGCCTATCGGCGCCGCATCGGCAAGCTGCAGGTCCTGACTCACACCACACTCTCCCACCACAGAGGAACAAACAGATCCTCAGCCTACCGTCGTATTTTTCCGCCAGACCCCCAACGACCCGCCCAGCCTTCCATGCTCCCACCGAGCTTAGTCAAGATCATCATAGGGTGGAGCGGTGGCGGATCAGATCGGGAGAAGGGCATGCACCACACGGCCGACGAGCCGGTCTCGTCCGCGCAACGAACGGATCTCCACAAGCACCGCGATGCCGCTGACCGTGACCCCGGCCCGCTCGACCAATGCGCAGGTTGCGGCTGCGGTGCCCCCGGTGGCCAGTACGTCGTCGACCACCAAGGCCCGTTGCGCGGGCCGCAGGACGCCGCAGGCCAGCTCTAGCGACGTGGCACCATACTCCAAGGCGTAACCCTCACGGTCACAGACCACGGGTAGTTTGCCGGGTTTGCGGACTCCGACCACACCAACGCCCAAGGCATAAGCAGCCGCAGCGCCGAGCAGGAAGCCGCGGGCCTCCACCCCAACCACCACGTCAACCTGCTGAGTGGGAGCAATCAACGCGTCCACCACCGCTCGGAACGCCGTCGCGTCCGCGAACACTGGCGCAAGGTCCTGGAAGAGCACACCGGGTTGCGGGAAGTCCGGGACTTCGCGGATCAGCGATACAAGGAGAGCCGCCAGGTCGTCCATGCTCAGCTTGAGCCGCACCTTAACGCATGCTACGGAACAGTATTGTCAAAATTCCCATAACTCTGCCCGGTTCCTCCAGAATTATTGCCCGAGTTCCCAGAGTCCCCCTGGGCCGAATTCCCGTTATCCCAATTCTCCTGGGCCCAATTTCTCTGTGTCAAATTTCTCTGGGCCCGGTTTGTCGGCTCACCTGTTTTCGAGGTGCCGTCCTGCCACTCGGTCTGTTCTTTTTGCGCCCACCCCTGTGAATCCTTATCAGACTGGACATTTTGCCAGATCGGAATCGACTTAAGTACCTGGACCGATGTTGCCACAGGAATCGACACCTGCTCAGAGTCCGATGCCGACCCGGCAGAACCCGACGTCGGCTGCTCCGGGCTCATTGCTGCGCAGAGTGTGCGCGCTGACATCAGCTCCTGGGCACACACCGGTGACGCGGATGTGGACTGACCCGGGGTGGACTGGTCCGAGGTGGACTGGCTCTGGGCGACGCCGCCCGGGTGGGTGGATCCCTGAGAGAGCACGCCAGGTGTGGCACGCTCAGCTGGCCCGGCCTGAATATTTGACGTGGGGATCGAACGTGTTGGCGAGGGGGCCATGGCAAGTGGCCCGACGGCTTCGGGATGTACCGCAGGTGCAAGGGCACGATCCGCCAGCTGGCCGTTGGTGACTACCCGCACCGGCACAGCGTCGCGATCAGGTTCAGGGAACGCCAATACCGGCGATCTTTCCCCCGGTCCGAAGATGCTGCCACCCGGCAAAATGACCGCTAATGGCGGGCTGGCCAGACCGGCGGCCAACACCAGCGCACCACCCATGACAGTAGTCAGCCGGACTGGCTTGCGGCGCTGCGAGTCAACGCCACCGCTACGGGGAACCCGCGCGGACACATCAGGTAATGTCGAACGGCCGGTGAGCAGTGCCACCAGCTCGCGTCGTCCGCGCCGTTCCCAGTCGGAACCAGCTGCCCGAGTTGCCACCGCACCGACCTGAGCGAGCAGGCTCCGCGCCTCGGGTCGGCTGCGCGGATCCTTGGCAAGGCCGCGCAACACCAGCTCCCGAACCGGTTCGGGAGCTACATCGAGCGGCAGTTCGCTCCGTGCGTGCTTGGCCGAGAGCTCAGCCTCGCCGTCGGCATAAAACGGCGGCGCGCCGACCAGACATTCGAAGAACGCGACCATGGCGGCATACACGTCCCCCGCTGGGGTAGCCAACGGGCCACTGTGCTGTTCGGGCGCCAGGTAGAAAGGTGTCGACCGATCGAGCCGCCGGCGGCTGTCAGATGTCCAGAGCCCAAAGTCGACCAGCCGGACCCGGCCAGCCGGGGTAAGAATCACGCCCTCCGGCTTGATGTCGCCGTGCGCCAAGCCTACATCGTGACACGCAGCCAGCGCGCGCAGGGAGTCCTTGAGCACGACCAACGCGGCCTCGGTGCCGACGGCACCCTGCGCCAGGAGCAGGGAACGCAGCGAAGTTCCGCGGACGTGATCGACGATGACGGCAGCACCATCATGGCACTCACAGTACCGGTGAAGTCGGGCGATTCGGGCTTCCCGAACCCGCGATAGACGTACGGAATCACGCGCGAACCGGGTGCGAAACTCACTGTCAGCAAGCAGCTCAGGGGACAAGTAGGTGACGGCGAGGGACTTCCGGGTGATGCGGTGACGGGCGAGCACCCGCCGGCCCACCGGATCCTCGCGCAACTCCCGGAGATGCAGCACCCCCGGAACGGACCACAGCACCATCCCCGATCCTCCCTGGTCGCCCTCACGGCGCCGCCCCCGTACCCCTCACTCCCGGGAGCGACATCCGGCGCCTGACTACAGAGCGTGCTACCAAACAGGCCAGGAGGCAAGGACTTATCGCTAAAAGACATCACAGAGATGATGAAGTGGTGGAAACGGCGGCTGCGCGTCGAAGAACGATTACCCTGTGCAACGTTAGTAACTCAGTGTAGTTGAGCCACGTAGCCCCGTTAGCGGCGGGAGGACCTGCCGGCCTTGCCGGATGGCCTGCTGCTCTTCACTGCGGGGTGCCCGCGCCGCTGTCCCGAAGGTGCGGTTTTGCCGACCTTGTTAGGCGCTCCGGCGGAGGACAGTGCGTCCCCCACTGGGGTTACGGTGCCGGAGGTCCCTAAGGAAATATCGGAGGGGATCCCGCCCTCGCGCTCAGCGTTCGCGGCGGTCTTGCGGGCCAGTTTCTCCCGGCGCTGAGCTACCCGCTCGGCTTGCTGCCGGTAGGCCGGCCTGCGCATGGTGAGGTCAACCACCAAGGGGGTAGCCAGGAAGATCGAGGACATCGCCCCCGCCATGATGCCGATCATCTGCACCAAGGCTAGGTCTTTCAGGGTCCCGACACCCAGCAGGCCGACGCCAACCACCAGCAGACTGAGTACCGGCAGCACGGCGATCAACGAGGTGTTGATCGAACGCATCAGCGTCTGGTTGACCGCGAGGTTGGCGGCCTCGGGATATGTTCGTCGGGTCAGCCCGAGCAGTCCGCGAGTGTTCTCCTGGACTTTGTCGAACACGACGACGGTGTCATACAGCGAGAACCCGAGGATGGTGAGCAAGCCGATCACCGAGGCCGGCGTCACCTCGAAACCGATCAGCGAGTAGATCCCCGCAGTCACCAGCACGTCGTGCACCAGTGCTATCAGCGCTGCCAGCGCCATCCTCGGCTCGAAATACACCGCGAGAAACGCGCTTACCAGGCCGAGGAACACCAGCAGCGCGATCAGCGCCTGCCGGCTGATCTCACCGCCCCACGTTGCGCTCACCGCGCTGTCGCTGATTGCCTGTTCGCTGGGGCGCCGATCCTTGCCGAGCGGGCGTAGCTGCTCGTACAGCGCCTTTTTCAGCACAAATGACGCGCGGGTGTCCAGCGCCGAAGAACGGATCAGGATGCTCGCCGAGGAACCGGTGCCGACAGTCTGCACCGACTCAGGAGGCTGGCCTATCGTGTTCGTGAAGACGCGCTCGGCCTGCTGGGTAGTGATCGGTCCGGCCGCCCCTCGGGCCGGGAGCTCGACACTGGTGCCACCCTCAAAGTCGATGCCGAGGTTGAACCCGCGCAGCAGGATCGACGCGAGACAGACCACGACGAGCAGGCCGGATAACGAGTACCAGATCCGCCGCCGCCCCACGACGTCGAACGCACCAGTTCCGCTGTAGAGGCGCCTCAGTGTGCTCGCCATCTCAGGCCCCCTTCCCGGCGGTGACCAGCTCCGCTCGACTTTCAGCTCCGGCTCGCTGCGCAGCACCCAGCCCGGACAGTCCCGGCTGGGACAGCAACCGGGACTGCGAGGCGATCGCCACCAGGGGGTGCGTGGCCAGGAAAACCACTACCAGGTCCAGCACCGTGGACATGCCGAGAGTGAAGGCGAAACCCTTCACCTGTCCTACCGCCAGAACGTAGAGCACGGCGGCGGCTAGGAAGCTCACGGCGTCCGCCGACAGGATGGTGCGGCGAGCCCGGACCCAGGCCCTAGGTACTGCGGAGCGGAAGGTCCGACCATCCCGCACCTCATCCTTGAGACGCTCAAAGAAGATCACAAATGAGTCGGCGGTGATGCCGATCGCAACGATGAAACCGGCGACACCGGCCAGGTCCAGGGTGAATCCGATCCACCGACCGAGCAACACCAGCATGGCGTAAACGATCAGTCCGGACAACGCCAGAGACAAGATCGTTAACACCCCGAGCGCCCGATAATAGAACAGGCAGTAGACGAATACCACGGCCAGCCCGAGCACCCCGGCAAGCAATCCGGCGCGCAACGAGGCCAGACCCAGGGTGGCCGACACCGTCTGGGACTCTGAGGACTGGAAGGACAGCGGCAGCGAACCGTACTTGAGCACATTGGCCAGGTTCTGGGCCTCGGCCTGGGTGAAACTGCCGGTGATGCTGGTCGATTGACCGGGCGGAATCGCGGCGATGATCTGCGGCGCCGACACCACCTCGCCGTCCAGAACGAATGCGGACTGCTTACCGATGTTGGTCGCGGTGTACCGAGCCCAGATGTCCTCGCCCTGGCGTTTGAACCTCAGTCGCACCTCATAGCCGGTGCCGTCCTGATTCGGGCCGGCCGATGCGCTGGAGATCTGCTCACCGGACAGGAACGCCGGGCCGAGCAGGTACTTGGCAGTGTGGTGCTGGTCGCAGCTGATCAGCGGCAGGTTCGGGTCGTCATTGCCGCGCAAGGGGTTGGGAACCGCGCAGTTCAGTGCGGCCAGGGCCTGCTGTTGCACCGCCGGGTCCTGGCTCTGCAGCCGTGCCCGGGCCTGCCGGATCTGCTCAGCGACCTGCGGGTCGACCGAATCCGCCGGAGCGTTGCCGACCGAGGGCGATGCGCCGGGGGCAGGCGCGGCGGGGGGCGGGGGTGTAGGGGGCTTGCCGGGCTTGCCGCCTGGGGCCGGCGCCCCGGCTGGCTCCTCGGAGATGACCGTCCGAAAGTACAGCTTGGCGGTCTGCCCAAGGGTACGAGCCTGGTCTCCATTCTCACCGGGCACCGTTATGATCAAGTTGGCTCCGTCGAGTACGACCTCGGCACCGCTCACACCGATACCGTTGACCCGTTGCTCGATGATCTGCCGAGCTTGGTCGAGGGATTCCCGTGAGGGTGGCCGGCCGTCGACGGTCCGGGCGGTGAGGGTCACCCGAGTGCCGCCTTGCAGGTCGATACCCAGCTTCGGGGTTGGGCCCCCTCGGCCGGTGAAGAAGACCAGCGAGTACAGGACAGCAACGATTCCAGCGAAAATCGTCAGGTTGCGCCAAGGGCGCAAGCGCCCGGCCGGTGGTGCCACGGTGGGTGGTTCTCCTCGTTCACAGCTCTACTGCCCACGGCGATCGGATGCGCGAGCGTACCGCCCCGCACCACGTCAATCAGGGGTTGTCGGTGCGAGCGCTGCCGTCGAGGGGGGCGGCCAGTGGTGCGCTGGCCGTAGCCGGCTCGTCACTCTCGCCCTCGTCTCCAGTAGTGATCTTTTCTCTGATCGCGGCACGCAACCACCTGGTGTGCACTCCCGGTGCGATCTCCAGCTCGACCGTGGTCTCCTCCGTGCTGGCTACGACGGTTGCGTGCAGGCCAGAGGTGGTCACCACCCGGTCGCCGCATGCCAGCGAGTTCTGCAGCCGTTGTGCGTCAGCCACCGCCCGCTTCTGCCGGCGGGCATTCATGATCATCAACAACGCGAGCGCGGCGACAATCAGCAGCGGCAGGAACTGCAGGTCCATGGTTCTCCGATCACCATCAATGTTCCGGTACCGAGTGTGCCAGGTCGCGCCGCAAGCGGATTCGCGGCGTGGATGGATGCCTGAACACAGTGGCCGCCGATCAGCTCAACAGATGCGGCCGATCGGCCTAACCAACCCGTCCCTCGTCGCCCGAGACGGACCTGTGGGCGCCGCAGTCACATCAGGGCTCTCAGGTTTCAAAGAGATAACAACCGATTCTCTAGGGTTCCGCCAGCAGTCCGCATGGAAGTGCCGCAGTGGATCAATTGCCGCGGTGGACCGCCGCCCAGCCCCTACTCCAGGCCGCCGAAGAGCCGCCGAAGAAAGGACGGACGCGTTGCCGTCGCACCGCTACTCCAGGCCTCGCTACAGACCAAGCGCTCACGCCCTGAATGCCACGATGGCCCCATCGATGGCTGCCACCAGCTCAGCGGTGGCGCTGGGCGCCGACTTTGCGAACACCGTGCTACGCCGCATCGAAGCGGACGAGCGGGACTTTCTCCTCCGGTATGTTCAACCGGGTCTGGTTGGGCTCATCGACGGAACGCTGTCGACACTTGCGCCTATCTTCGCCGTGGCCTTGCTGTCCAGTTCGCACGCTGCGTTGCTGGTGGGGCTGGCCACCGCGCTGGGAGCCGGCATCAGCATGGGCCTGTCCGAGTCGCTCTCTGATGACGGCGGCCAGACTGGTCGCGGATCAGCCATCACCCGGGGCTCCATCACCGGGGTGATGACTACTGTGGGTGGTGTCTTCCATGCCTTACCATTCTTGATCACTGACCGAACGATCGCCCTGATGTTCGCGGCCATCGTGGTGGCCATCGAGCTCACGACGATCGCGCTCATTCGTCAGCGCTACCTGGAAGTCTCGCTTCGCTGCTCTCTCATCCAGGTCGTTTTCGGTGGAGTTCTCATCGTCGGCGTCGGACTGTGGTTAGGCGGGCTCTAAATCTCACGCCTCGAAGAGCGTGGGTGCGGGGTCTGCGAGAGCATCGGGGGGTGGCTCGAGGCGCAGGTGCCGCCAAGCGGCCGCGGTGGCCACCCGACCGCGCGGGGTGCGGGCGAGCATGCCAGCGCGAACCAGGAAAGGTTCGCACACCTCCTCGACGGTGGCTGGCTCCTCGCCCACGGCGACGGCGATGGTGGACACCCCCACTGGCCCACCGCCGAAGGTGCGCACCAGTGCGGTGAGCACGGCACGGTCCAACCGGTCCAACCCCAGCACGTCGACGTCATAGACAGCCAGACCGGCGCGAGCCACCTCAAGGGTGACGGCGCCGTCGACTCGAACCTCGGCGTAGTCACGGACCCGGCGCAACAGGCGATTGGCAATCCGGGGAGTGCCTCGAGAACGGGCGGCAATCTCGGTGGCGCCATCGGAGCGCAGGTCTACCCCGAGGATGCCAGCCGAGCGGTGCAGCACCAGCTCAAGCTCGTGCGGCTCGTAGAACTCCATGTGCGCGGTGAACCCAAACCGGTCACGCAGTGGGCTGGTTAACGCGCCGGATCGAGTGGTGGCCCCGACCAACGTGAACGGCGCGATCTCCAGCGGGATGGAGGTAGCCCCGGGCCCCTTGCCGACCATCACGTCGACCCGGAAGTCCTCCATCGCGAGGTAGAGCATCTCCTCGGCGGGCCGAGCCACCCGGTGGATCTCGTCGATGAACAGGACGTCACCCTCGACGAGGTTGGACAGCATTGCGGCGAGGTCTCCGGCCCGCTCCAACGCCGGTCCTGAGGTCACCCGGATCGGGCTGCCCAACTCCGCCGCGATAATCATCGCCAGGCTCGTCTTGCCCAACCCCGGCGGGCCGGACAGCAGCACGTGGTCCGGTGCGGCGCCGCGCCGCCGGGCGCCCTCCAAGACCAGTTCCAGTTGCTCGCGCACCCGAGCCTGCCCGATGAACTCAGGCAGCCGGCGTGGGCGCAGGGTGGTCTCCAGCTCGACGTCCGCCGGGTCCACCACGGCCGAAACCGGCCGCTCGGTGCTCACCGGTTTCGGCCCAGCCGAGTCAGTGCGCTGCGCAGCACTTCTGCGGTATCCGGGGTCCGCGCCAACTCGGGATCAGCGTCAGGATCGGCTTCGGCCAGCACGGCATCCACGGCCTGCTCGGCCTGCCGGACCGCGAACCCGAGCCCGACCAGCGCCTCGGTCACCTGGGTCCGCAGCGCCATGGCAGATCCACCGACGCCGCGAGTAGCCGGCCCCGATGCGGCGGGAGCGAGCACCCCGACCTTGTCCCGTAGCTCGATGACCAGGCGTTCCGCGCCTTTGCGGCCGATGCCCGGCACCCGGGTGAGCACCGTGAGATCGCCCTGGGCAAGCGCGGTGCGCAGCGTGTCTGGCTCGAGAACGGCGAGCATCGCCAAGGCGAGTCGTGGGCCCACCCCGGAGACGGTCTGCAGCAGTATGAACAGCTCCCGGGCCTCGGCGTCGGCGAAGCCATACAACGTCAGCGAGTCCTCGCGGACCACCAGCGACGTGGCCAACCGGGTCTGTTCACCACGCCGTAAGCTGGCCAGGGTGGTGGGAACGGCGTGCACCGTCAACCCAACACCGCCAACCTCGACCACGGCGTGATCCAACTCGACGGAGAGCACCGGTCCGCGCACCGAGGAGATCACTGCGCCACTCTCGCCTGACGGGCCGCAGCGGCTAGCCTTGCCCGGTGGGCCGCAGCGAGCTGCGCTGACTGGGCCCGCGCCTGCGCGAGCCGTTGGGTCATGGGAGCTCGCCACAAGTGGCAGATCGCCAGCGCCAGCGCGTCGGCCGCGTCCGCCGGTCGCGGCTTGGCGGGCAGCGCGAGCAGTCGAGTAATCATGGTGGTGACCTGTTCCTTACCGGCCCGACCAGACCCGGTGACGGCGGCTTTGACCTCACTGGGGGTATGGAAGGCGACCGTCAGCCCTCGGCGAGCGGCGATCAGTGCCACGACTCCGCCGACCTGCGCAGTGCCCATCGCGGTGCGCACGTTGTGCTGGCTGAACACCCGCTCCACCGCGACCACGTCGGGACGGTGCTCGGCCACCCAGCGCTCCACGACATCGGCCACCGCGACCAGCCGCGCGCCAAGATCCATTTCCGTTGACGTACGCACAACATCCACCGCGACGCAGCTCACGGATCGCCCGGCGCCGCCGTCGACAACACCGAGCCCGCACCGCGTAAGCCCCGGATCCACCCCCAACACCCGCACCAACACCTCCCCAGAATGACCTCACCTTACCCGTTCTTCGGCAGTCAGCGAGCTCAGCCAACCTCGGCCAAAACGGCCAAGACGTCGTCGGGGACGTCGAAGTTGGCATAGACGTTCTGGACGTCGTCACAGTCTTCCAGGGCGTCGATCAGTTTGAAGACCTTGCGGGCGGTGTCGGCGTCCAGCGAGGTACTCGCCGAGGGCAGGAAGCTCGCGTCAGCGGAGTCGTAGTCAATGCCGGCATGCTGCAACGCGGTGCGCACGGCGATGAGGTCGGTCGCCTCGGAGATCACCTCGAAAGACTCGCCCACGTCGTTGACCTCCTCGGCACCGACGTCGAGCACTGCGGCCAGCACGTCATCCTCGGAGATACCCCGCTGCTGGGGCACGATCACCAAGCCCTTGCGGCTGAACAGGAAGGATACCGATCCAGGATCGGCCATCGCGGCGCCGTTGCGGGTCATCGCGGTGCGGACCTCGGAGGCCGCCCGGTTGCGATTGTCGGTGAGGCACTCGATGAGCAGGGCCACCCCGCCGGGACCATACCCCTCGTACATGATCGTCTGATAGTCAGCGCCGCCGCCATCGGCACCGGAGCCACGCTTGATTGCCCGGTCGATGTTGTCGGTGGGCACCGAGGTCTTGCGGGCCTTCTGGATCGCGTCATACAGTGTCGGGTTGCCATCCGGATCACTACCACCGGTGCGCGCCGCCACCTCGATATTCTTGATTAACTTCGCGAAAAGCTTGCCGCGCTTGGCGTCGACCACGGCCTTCTTGTGCTTGGTGGTCGCCCATTTTGAATGGCCGCTCATACCTGCCCGTGCTCCTCTTGCTCGAGTGCCAGTCTCACCTGCACGCCCACACAGCGTGGTTTCGTGGGGCCTCACTGGACCGTCGGACCATCTCGCAGAAGAGCTGGTGCACCCGCCGGTCGCCGGTCAGCTCCGGATGAAACGCGGTGGCCAGCACGCACCCCTGCCGAATCGCCACAATCCTACCGGCGGCGGCGCCGGCAGCCGGCACGTCGGGCACCCTAGCCAGCACCTCGACGCCGGAACCGACCTGCTCCACCCACGGGGCGCGGATGAACGCCGCCCGAATTGGGTCACCGGGTACTCCAACGACGTCGAGATCGATCTCAAAAGAGGCGACCTGGCGACCGAACGCGTTACGGCGTACCACCGCATCCAGTGCCGCGAGTTGCTGCTGGTCAGGACGGCCATCAAGGATCTCCCGGCACAGCAGGATCATCCCCGCGCACGAGCCGTAGGCCGGCATGCCCTGCGCCAGCCGGGCTCGCAGTGGTTCCATCAGGTCGAAGGCAACCAGCAACCGGCTCATCGTGGTGGACTCCCCGCCAGGCACGATGAGCGCGTCCACCTCGGCGAGCTCGGCGGCCCGGCGGACCAGCCGACTGCGCATCCCGCAGCCGCCCAACGCGCGCTGATGCTCCCGCACATCCCCCTGCAGCGCGAGCACCCCCACAACCAGCCCGTCCTCCAGCACAAGCTCCAGGCTAGACCGCCATTCGGAGCCGAATCGCGGTCAGCCGGTGGGTGTCACCGCGATTCGGCTCCGAATCACGGTCAGGGTTGGAGGAAAAAGGGGCTGGTGTAGGCGATTGCGTGGTTGGTGAGCGGGCCCTGAGTGACGGCGCGGGGGGTGTCGTCCTGGGTGTCTGGGGTGGCTAGGCGTAATACGATCCAGTGGCCGTCCTCAATGCTCAGCGGCACGGTGAAACGGGCGAGATCACCGCAGCGCATCTCGATCACGTCGACCACTGCGGGCACCGGTGTATCCGGGCGCAGCACCTGGACCTGCAGCGCGCGGCCAGTCCAGGACGACCCCCGATCGACGTCGAGGACAAACTCAACGGGTCCCTGGCGATGCCGCAACACCGAGCCCATCCGCACCCCGCCGGCGGTGGCGTCCACCCGCAGTCCGGCCACTCGGGTGGCGAAGAACCTCCGGGCCCGCAATGCCTCGGCGACTCCGGCCCGGCTGTGCTCGGTCACCCACAGCCCGGCGCGTCCCGTGCCGGGCTGCAAGCCCCAATGGGCGCTGTGCTCGTCGCTGACTCCCAGCAGCCCGGTCCGCCAGCCGGCATTCAGGCAGGCCACCAACGGGGAGGTGGCCCCCGCCGCGACTCCCTGGAACAGGTAGTCATCGGTGCGGTTGAACATCTCCAGGCTGACCATCTGCTCGGCGGCAGCGGCCACGTAATGGAAGCCGGCGAACCGGCCGTCCTCGCGGCCCGGGTGGTTGAAGCCGGCAAGCCCGACCGCGCCGGGATCACCATTGCGCCGGTCGACCTGGGTTAACCAGTCGTACAGTTCGCTCATCGCTCCGTGGGTCGCGACGTCGGTGAAGTCATCGGTGAACCAGGCGTTGACATGCCCCCACCGCGGATGTGACCACTCGAAGCCGCGGATCGCGGTGAACTCGCCGGGCCGGTCATAGGCCTGCGCGAGCTCCCCGGTGCGCCGCCAGCCAGCTCGGTCCAACCCGATCCATGGCGTGCCGCCCGCGCCGGTGCCCTCCACCGCGGCGCCGCGAATCGCGTGATCGGTGAGCGCCGCGACGTCCAGGCCGGCGTCACGCATTGTGGGGAACGCCGCCTCCGGGTCGCCGGCACCGTCGGAGAGCACCGTGTGGTTGTGCAGATCGGCGTGCACCAGCACGGTGCCGCAGCTGATCCGGGAACTCCGGGCGGCCCCACCCTCGGGCCCCGGAGTCCGCAACCGCTCGCCTGCGGTTGCGGACAACAGCAGCGCCCGCGCGTCGGCCATACCGTCCCCGAGGGTCACCAGCCGCGCTGGGCCAGCCGCTGCCCGTTGGGCAGATCGCCCAGGTTGATCCCCACCATCGCCGCACCCAACCCGCGGGACACCTTCGCCACCATCTCCGGGTCGTCGTGGAACGTGGTCGCCTTAACGATCGCCTCGGCTCGCTTGGCGGGGTCGCCCGAGGTGAAGATGCCCGAGCCGACGAACACGCCCTGCGCACCGAGCTGCATCATCATCGCCGCGTCGGCAGGGGTGGCAATACCACCCGCAGTGAATAGCACGACCGGCAAAGCGCCGGCGGCGGCGACCACGCGGACCAGCTCCAGCGGGGCGGCCAGCTCCTTGGCCGCCGCGGGCAGCTCCTCCGGGTGCATCGTGGCCAGAGAGCGGATGGCGGCGCGGATCGAGCGCATGTGCCGGGTTGCCTCGACGACATTGCCGGTCCCCGCCTCGCCTTTGGACCGGATCATGGCGGCGCCCTCGGAGATCCGGCGCAGCGCCTCCCCAAGGTTGGTGGCACCGCACACGAACGGCACGGTGAAGGCGAACTTGTCAATGTGATGGGCCTCATCGGCCGGGGTCAGCACCTCGGACTCATCGACATAATCCACGCCGATCGCCTGCAACACCTGCGCCTCGACGAAGTGCCCGATGCGGGCTTTGGCCATCACCGGAATGGACACCGCGTCCATGATCTTGATGATCATGTCGGGATCACTCATCCGCGCCACGCCGCCCTGCGCGCGAATATCGGCGGGGACCCGCTCCAGCGCCATGACAGCCACCGCGCCCGCGTCCTCGGCGATCCGGGCCTGCTCCGGCGTGACCACATCCATGATCACACCGCCCTTCAGCATGTCAGCCATCCCCCGCTTGACCCGTTCGGTGCCGACCTGGCGCTCGACGTTGCTGTTCTCAGCGGGCACGGCGGGTTCGCTCCTTACGGTGGTATCGCGGGACAGGCCAAGGGTCGAGCACGACTAGGCAGCGGATACCACTACCCGATCGTACGTCGGGCTCGCTCAGAACGTCGTGGGTGAAGACCACTGGGGGATTGCCTCGACCGCCACATCAGTGTGAGATCGACCACACGGACCACACAGCTGAGGGTGGGAGTCCATGCGCACAAGAGGCAATGCAGAACGTGCTGATTCGGCCGTAGCGACACAGGACCCGGCCCACATCCGCAATGTGGCCCTGGTCGGGCCATCCGGGGCGGGGAAGACGACGTTGGCGGAGGCGCTGCTGGTGGCCACTGGCGCGATCAACCGCGCGGGCACGATCGCGGATGGCACCACGGTGTGCGACCATGATCCCGCTGCGGTGCGTCAACAACGGTCGGTGACGCTGGCCATCGCCCCACTGCGGCATGCCAACATCAAGATCAACCTAGTGGATACCCCCGGCTACGCCGATTTCGTGGGCGAGCTGCGGGCGGGGCTGCGGGCGGCCGACGCGGCGCTCTTCGTGATCTCCTCCGGGGACGGCGTCGATCCGGCCACCGTCACGCTGTGGCAGGAATGCGCCGAGATCGGGATGCCTCGGGTGGTGGTGGCGAGCCGGCTGGACCACCCACGGGCCGACCTGGATGGTGTGACCACAGCCTGCCGAAAGGCCTTTGGCGACGGGGTACTGCCACTGTACCTACCGGTGCGCGATGGAGCCGGCGCGGTGACCGGTCTGGTGGGGCTGCTGTCCAGTCCCCTGGACAACCCGGTGGACCCCGACGAGTTCGCCGTGGCCCGCAACGAGCTCATCGAGGGGATCATCGCCGAGAGCGAGGACGAGTCCCTGATGGAGCGCTATCTCGGCGGCGAGGATCTGGACGTCGACGTGCTGATCGACGACCTGGAGACCGCGGTCACCCGCGGCTCGTTTCACCCGGTGATCCCCGCGTGCGCCGGCACCGGTCTGGGACTCGCCGAACTCCTCGAAGTGCTCACCGGCGCCTTCCCGGCCCCGACCAGGCACGCCCCTCCCCCGGTGACCCGTCCTGACGGTTCGGTTCACCCCGCGGTGGACGTCGACCCCACCGCGCCACTGGTTGCGACTGTGGTGCGCACCACAGTCGACCCTTACCAGGGCCGAGTGTCGCTGGTGCGGGTGTTCGCCGGAACGTTGCATCCGGATCGCCTGGTGCATGTTTGCGGGCACGGCCTCGCCGAACGCGGGCACGCCGACCACGACGTCGACGAACGGGTGGCGCACGTCTACACCCCACTCGGCGGCACGTTGAGCGAAGTACCGCACTGTGTGGCCGGTGACCTGTGCGCGGTGACGAAGGTGGTCTCCGCCGAGACCGGTGACACCCTGTCCGCACCCAATGACCCCCTGCTGGTGGCGCCGTGGACGATGCCGGAACCCTTGCTGCCGGTGGCGGTGGTAGGCCGCAGCCGCAGCGATGAGGACGCGCTGGCTCGAGGGCTGGGCCGGTTAGTGGCCGCAGACCCGACGTTGCGGCTGGAGCGCAACGCCGAGACCCACCAGATGGTGCTGTGGTGCATGGGCGAGGCGCACGCCGATGTCGTGCTGTCCCGGCTGCGCGCCGCAGGAGCTGACGTGGACGTTGAGCCGGTCACGGTGCCGCTGCGGGAGACCTTCGCCGGCCCCTCCAAGGGGCACGGACGGCACGTCAAGCAATCCGGAGGGCATGGCCAGTACGCGGTATGCGACATCGAGGTGGAGCCGCTGCCCCGGGGGGCCGGGTTGGAGTTTGTGAACAAGGTGGTCGGAGGGGCTGTCCCGCACCAGTTCATCCCGAGTGTGGAGAAGGGCGTCCGGGCGCAAATGGAACGCGGCCTCGGCAGCGGTGTGCCGCTGGTGGACGTCCGGGTCACACTCATCGACGGTAAGGCGCACAGCGTGGACTCCTCCGACGCCGCCTTCCAGACCGCAGGGTCACTGGCGCTCAAGGACGCCGCGGAGAAGGGCACCATGGTCACGTTGGAGCCGCTGGAGGATGTGGAAGTGCGGGTGCCCGAAGACCACCTGGGAACCGTGCTGGGCGACCTGTCCAGCCGGCGCGCTCGGGTGCTGGGCACCGAGACCGACCATGGCGGCCGGATGCTGGTCCGCGCCGAGGTACCAGCGGCCGAACTGCTCCGCTACGCGGTCGACCTGCGCGGGCTGACCTCGGGGACCGCCGGGTTCACCCGACGTTTCTCCCGCTATGCCCCAGCTCCATCCAGCTCGAGCCCATAATTCGGCAGCGTGGGTTCGACGATCTCGAAGTAACGCGGTGCTTCAGCGGTACCGGCCAGCCGCAGCCAGCGCACCGTGCGGTGGCTGCGCAACGCCAGGGTGTCGCGCACCGCATCGTTGTACACCCGTCGGGCGATCACCACCCGCTGCTCCGCGTCCGCTAGCCGGCCCGCGCAGGCAGGTGCGAGCCCACGACGGTCTAAGACCGCGAGCACCCGGCCCAGCTCGTTCTCGACCTCCTCCCGGACCGCCGCCCCAGCCAAGAGGGCGGCATCGGCGGCAGCGCATAGCGCGGCACTGCTCGTTAGCCCCCTGACCGCACGGGCCCGGCGACACAGCGCAGCGTCCAGAGCGGCCCAGGCCGCGTCGGTCCGCACATGCAACCGGTCCAACCGGGTGGCCGCGCGGATGGCACCCACCGCACCCGCTGCGGCAACCAGCAGCCCGGCGGTCACCGCTATCCGGGAAACGCGCACCGCGCGACCCTAGTGAACCGCGACGACGGCGCGGATCGTGGATCCCAGGCGCCATGCAGGAGCTCGGCACAGATCTAGGGTAGGAACACATGATCGACGCGTCTGTGCTCGAAAAACTCACCGTCCAAGCCGCGAACGACGGGGTGCAGCAACTCGTCGTCGGCGCAATCGTGCAAGACGCGAACAAGGTGCTCCTGCTCAAGCGCCCCGAGGACGACTTCATGGGCGGCATCTTCGAGCTGCCTAGCGGCAAGAAGAGCAGGTAGTTTACCTTCACCGTCAGCGTGACCGACGCCGAACAGATCGAACTGACGGAGCACGATGCCTACCTGTGGGCATCGCTGGACGACGACCTGCCCGTGACCGATGCGGTCAAGGAGGTCTTCGGAAAGCACCGGCGTGGATCGGCGGCCACTGCGCTCTCGTAGACCTGCAACACCCGCCGCGCTACTACCGGCCAGTCCCACCTCGCTGCTCGCGCTCGGCCGGCAGCAGCGAGCGCGGTGCGCCTTTCGGGATCATCCAGCAGGTCACTGAGCGCAGCGGACAGCGCGTCCGGTGATCCGGCGGGGACCAGCACGCCAGCCTGCCCACCGCCCAGCACGAGGCGGAAAGCATCGAGGTCGCTGGCCACCAGGGGGGTGCCGGCGGCCATCGCCTCGCTGAGCACGATGCCAAAGCTCTCACCGCCGAGCGCGGGGACGCACAACACGTCCACGCTGGCCAGCACCGCAGCCTTCCCCTCATCGCCCAACGCGCCCAGCACCTGGATCCGGGATGCCAGCTCCGGTCCGGCGGCACGTCGCAGTGCTGCGGCGTCCCCGTGGCCGACCACGAGCAGGCGCAGGTCTGGCCGGGTCTGGGCCGCCGTGCGCAGTGCCGCCAGCAGTACTGGCATGCCCTTGCGGAGCTCGCCGAAGCGACCCACAAAACCGATCGTGCCGCCAGCCCTCGGGTACCCGGGCAGTGGTTGCGCCCTGGCGAAGTGCGCCACATCAACCCCGTTGGGGATCTCCACAGCATCGGCGCCGAGGTATTCCACCTGCACCCGTCGAGCCAGTGAGGACACCGCAATCCGGGCGGTGATCTTCTCCATTGCAGGCTGCAGCAGGCCGTGCGCCGCCGCCAGTGCCCAGGACCGCGTGGTGGCGAAGTGGAAGGTCGCCACCACGGGCCGGTCAGCAAGTGCCAGGGCAATCAATGACAAGCTCGGCGCGGCGGGCTCATGCAGGTGCAGCACGTCGAAGTCGTGATCGTGCAGCCAGCGCCAGGCTCGGTTGACCGCGACCGGGCCGAACGCCAGCGGAGCGATCGATCCGTTGTAGGGCACCCCTACGGACCGACCCGCCGGGGTGACGAACTCCGGCAGTGAGTTGGCTGGGCGAGCTGAGCGCTCCGCCTGAGCCGGGGCGAGCACCTCCACCTGGTGGCCGAGGTGGCGCAGACCCCTGGCCAAACCCAGTACGTGCGCCTGCACCCCACCAGGAGCGGCGAGAGAATACGGGCAGACCATCCCGATCCGCAACAAAAACCCCCTTATCCTGGCTCACGCTGTGAAGTGAGGGGCAGGTCTTCGACCCACAACGGCTGCAACATGTGCCAGTCCTGCGGGTGCGCCGCGATATCCGTAGCGAAGCAGTCCGCCATCGACTGGGTGGCGCTGAACACCGCCGAGCGGTCCGGCACAGGCACCGGCGGGTGAAAACGAATGCCCCAACCCTGGGGGGTAAACCAGCAGCCGGCCACCAGCAACGTAGCGCCAGTGGCCGCAGCCAGCCGAGCCGGCCCCAGCGGCATCCGGGCGGAGCCGCTGAAGAACTCCACGGCCATCCCGGCGCCGGTGAGGTCCCGGTCGGCAAGCAGGCACACCACTCCGCCAGCACGCAGCCGGCGGAGCAGGCGCGGAGCCGGGCTTCCCGCACCGGTCAGCGGGACGATGTCGAAGCCCAGCGAGCTGCGGTAGTCGACAAAACGCTGGTAAAGCGCCTCGGGCGCCAGACGCTCGACAACAGTGCTAAACGCTCCGTGATGCCCGACAAACCACAAGCCGGCCATATCCCAGTTGCCGGCATGCGGCAGCGCCACCACCACCCCTCGGCCGGCGGCCAGCGCATCGTTCAGGTGCTCGGTCCCCTCCATCTCGCCGTCTAGCCGGTCCACCAGCGCGGTGTGATCGGCCCACGGCAGCATGAAGATCTCCTGCCAGTACCGGGCGTAGGAGCGCAGCCCATCACGGACCAACACGTCGAGTTCCGCCGAGGTGGCAGCGGGCACCACCCGGGCCAGATTTCGGCGCAGCTGGCGGGCACCGGGACCGTCCCGACGCGCGGTCAGGTCGGCACCGGTATGAAACGCCCAGGTGACCAGTGTCCTGGGCACAAAGCGGAGCAACTGCCATCCGGCCGCATACCCGAGGTCAACGAGCCTGCTCACCGCGCCTCGCGCTCCCCGGCGCCGCGCCGCACGGCAAGCATCCGTTGGGCCACGGTCACCATTTGTAACCCGGCAAGCAACCACAGCGCGACATCAAGCGCGAAGGGCACGCCAAGGCCGGTCAAGCCGGCTCCGACCAGGGTGATGATGTAGCGCTCGGCGCGCTCGACCATCCCGCCGTCTGCGGACAAGCCGCTGGCTGCCGCGCGGGCCTTGATGTAGGAGATGACCTGGGCGCTCACCAGGCAGAGCAGCGCTGCCACGGCCAGCAGCCGGTCGTCTGCGACCACGAAGCACCACCAGGTCAGCCCGGCGAACAACGCACCGTCAGCGATCCGATCGCAGGTGGCGTCCAGCACGGTTCCCCACGCGGTGCCGGATCCTCGGGCCCTGGCGACTGCCCCGTCGAGCATGTCGAGCAACACGAACACCGTCACCGCAATGGTGCCAGCCAGCAGCTGGCCGCGGGGGAAGAACCACAGCGCCGAAGCTACCGTCCCCACCGTGCCGATGAACGTGATGGCGTCGGGCCCAATACCGGCACGGACCAGCCACCCACCCACCGGATCCACAAACCGGGAGATCGAAGCGCGGGCGAAGATGTTGAGCATCGCGCGCGGCGGCTATCGGGAAACGGATTGGGCGACGTTCACGACAACTCTTTCCAGGCATCCACCAGGAGCGTGCGGGTCTCGGCTAGCAATTGCGGCAGCACCTTGGTTCCGCCAACGACCGGCATAAAGTTTGCATCCCCACCCCACCGGGGCACCACGTGCTGGTGCAGGTGCGCAGCGATACCGGCACCAGCGATAGAGCCCTGGTTGATCCCGATGTTGAAGCCGTGCGGGGCGGCGGCCCGACGACTGGCGAGCATGGCCCGCTGAGTGAAGGTGGCCAGTTCGGTGGTCTCCTGGATAGTCAGCTCCGGATAATCGGCAACATGCCGGTAAGGCACCACCATCAGGTGACCGGGGTTGTACGGATAGAGGTTGAGCACCACGTAGACGGTGCCACCACGGGCGATCACCAGACCCGCAGCATCGTCCATAGTGATGATTCGGCAGAACGGGCACTGCCCTCCGCTAGCCTCAGGCCCGGACTGGCCCTCGCGCTTGATGTAGGCCATCCGATGTGGGGTCCACAGCCGCTGCAACGCATCCGGCGCCCCGACACCATCCTGAGCCTCAGTAATCATACCACCGCCGCCTCACCCGAGGGTACGCCGGCACTCACAACGCCGCCTCCCTGTTGACCGGGTTGTCCTGGGCGCTGCCCTGGGACGTCCCGGCTGGCACCGTCACGCGCAGGGCAGGCTGGGCGGCTGGGGACGACGCGACCACGAGAGCTCCTTGGCGATACAGCGGTGGCGATTCAGTTGTCGATCCTACTAGCGAGCAGCTCACCGCCTACCCTGGCAAGTGAGCCGCAGAGACTGTCCGCCTGCTCATCATGGAGGCTTCCCGTCTGCTCTTCATGCGGATTGGCCGGTGCCAGCACACCCCCCACTGGAGCGACCCTGCCTACTCTCTCCGCAGCGGGACCCAGCACCGGCCTGAACGGTGCGATCGGGCCGCTCTCGGCATGGCCAGCAGGCGGCGAAGACGAAGCCCAGAAATGTTGCCCCGCACCTGAGTTCGGACGTGGCTTAGCGGGCATGTCCAGGGACACCGGGTTGTTCCGACGCACCCGCCCAAGCCGCGAGTAAGGTACCGGGGTCGTGCCAGCAAAGACCTGGGCGCTGACCATAACCGGAGCGGCAGACGTGCCCCCGGTAGGCGCGTGGAGAAGATCTTCTTCGGAAGTGCCAGCATCCGGGACAGCCGGGGCGTGGTTGAGCAGGGATGCGCTATCTCCAACGAGCGAGCCCTCGCCGACGTGAGTGGCACCGGCCAGCACGGATCCGCAGGCTAGCAAGGTTCCCGCCGCAAGGCCGCAAGCCCGGCCAAGAAGGATCGTCCGGCCGCCGGGGGACACCCGGCCGCAAGACCCACTGTCAGCCATGTCGATCACGGAGACAGGTGCGCTAGCGGGTTCGCCAACGCTCGGCTGCGCAGCGCCAACCCAGGCGATCAGGGCAGTGGCGGAGGGCCCAGAGCCCACCTTCCTACGACGCCGCGCGGTCATCGTGCGTCACCAGAGATCTCCTCACGGTAATGGAACTGTGGAAGAATACAGGTTTACCGACGCGAGCCCAGACCCATCACTCTTCTGGAGCAGCGCTGGAACGCCTGACCTGGCACCGTGAGGTGCGCCGGCTCACCTAACGGTGCGCGCAAGTCGCACGACAGCTAGCACAGCCCGCTTGGCGGCGGTGTGACACTTCGCCTCGGCAGCCACTGTGGGAAATTTCTCGAAGTAGTAGGAGCGCACGGGAACTTCCCACGCTCCAAAAGTACTTTTGAATCTCTTCAGCTCCTCAGTTTGATATAGTCCGAAGTCGTAGCTCTGTCGTTCATCAGCGCAGGCGGCCTCGATCGCGCAACGGTGGAGGAGTTCGTTCGCGCCGGTGCCACGCGCCAATTCTTTATTCATTGCCCCCCGCCAGTAGGTGGCCCGCAGACCTCTCGTGAGGACGAAAATGCCAGCGAGAGGCTCACCGCCCCGCCACGCTACCCACACGGTGCAACGCTCGCCCATCCTCCGTGCCACTGTCGCAAACTTGCTTTGCGGCTCGCGGCGCTGCGCACGCCAGCGCATTAACGATAACGGATGACCACGCTCCTGAGCCCATCTGTCAACGGAGCTTCGATACAGCGAATCGAAGACAGGAACGAGCCGTCCAGTACTGTCCGACTCCACAACAACGCCCCGACGTTCAGCTTTCCGGGAATTGGATCGCACTTTACTCGTGAATCGTTTTGACCACACCGTGGAAAAGCCGCTGCGAAGATCGAGTACCTGCGCCGTCAGGGCGGTGGAATACATTGTACTCGGAACCACCGATGCCCATACCGCAGCGTCGTCTCCACCCACCATGATGCGGGTGCGGAGACCGGAATGACCTCGGATCTCCTGGATCAGTGCCCGGGTCTGCCCGGGCGACACTGGACCTCCTGCACCGAGGAAACCGCCCGCATCGGCACCAAGACCCCATCCCTGGGGCGGTGATTCGTATAGTCCCAGAAAGGAAGTGATCCCGGTTTTCCGCAGACGAGGCAGGACCAGTTGTCGTCCATCTTCTCCCCGGAACAGCAAAGTTGCATCCGAGAAGCGACTGGAACTGCATATGCAGTCAATCCACTCGGGCGTCTTCGAGAGCGCGATGCTCTCGTCATGGGCCACTAGGTCTTCCCAAGCGGGACGGGCATCCACACCTTCCGCCTCAATGGACATGCGATAAGCGTGAGAAAGCACCATTTGGCTGACCTCCCTCGGTACTTTAATCTAGAAAGCACTAGTAGCTCGGAACGGGGAGTCACGACGCCGCACTGGTCCGTCGCGTCATGGTGGCCCGTAGCACTAGTGCATAGACTCCCAGCGCTGCGATCCCACCTAGGGTGAGAACTGCGAGGTTGCTGAGCTGGCCGCCGCTGTGGACATGCTGGATCCACCACACCGCGGCAGCCACCGGCACCATCGCGACCGTGGCCACGAGCGCGCCGGCAAGGGTGCGGAGCTCGATGAACCGCTCGGGTCGGATCACCCGGCGCAGCCGAGTCAGCACCATCCCGGCGGCGGCGAGCTCACCAGCCAGGATGGCCACCACCAGCCAGACGAGGCGTGACCCACCAGCTGGCACGAGTAGGGTCGCGGCGGCGACCACCACTGTCACGCCGAAAGACACCTCACTGGCCCGCCGAGGAATGCGGTCGTCCAGCCGCGCGTAGAGCGCCTGGGAACCGAGGTCGCACACCCCGCCGACCAGCTGGGCTACCGCCACCACCGCCAGGCAGGCGGCGAGTGGACCGATGAGGGCCGCATGGCGCAACTCACCGTTGGCGAGAATGTTCGCGGTGGGTCCGGAGAGCACCGCGAGTAATACCAGCAGCGGCAGGCTGGCGATCACGGCGTAGGACAACCCTTGGCGCCACGCCGAACCGAACGTGACGGGGTCCTCGCGATGGGCTGCGTGCGCCAGCCCGGGCAGCGCGGCCATCGACACCGCACGGGCGCTGACGTAGGACAGTGAAAACAACACGGCGTAGGACAGTTGTACGGCGAACACGCCACCGGGCACCGAGCCGGCCAGCGCGAGTAGCACGTACATCGCCGCTGCCGGGCAGGCCGCCACGCCGACCGAGCGCGCCAACCTGCGGGTCACCGCGACTGCCTCGGGGTCGTGGCGCCACCTCATCGACGGGCGAGTCAACAAACCCACCCGCGCCGCACCGAACAGCTGCAAGGCCGCGTGCAGCGCGACAGCCGACGTACTGCCCACCCCGAGCGAGATCACCAGGCCGACCGGCACGTGATCAATGTCAAGGCCCGGCCCGTAATACCAGCCGGCCAGCACCACCGTCAGGATCAGGACGACGTTCTCCACAGCCGGTGCGGCAGACCCGAGCGCGAAGCGCCCACACGCCCGTTGGGCAGTCATACCGAGATAAGCTAGGGAGTTGAGCAGAACCTGCGGTGCGACAAGCAAGATAAGCAACGTGGTCAGCCACAGGCCCCGACCCCGTTGCGCGGGATCAGGAATCCCGAGGCTCAGCGTCCAGGCCACCAGCGGGGCGGCGATCATCAACAACGCGACGACCGCGGTCGAGACCACCAGTAGCCACCCGGCCACCCGGCCAAGTACCTCCCGAGCGCGGGGCAGACCTCCGGCGCCAATGGCGCGGACCACGCCGGGCACCAGCACCATCGCCAGTACCGGCCCGGCGATCAACGTGAACACAATGTTCGGCACGACGTAGCCAGCCTGGAAACAGTTAGCGAAATAGGTGGGTCCCAACACCGCGCCGATCACGACCAGCCGGAGCAACCCGGTGGCCCTGCTGACCAGTGTCCACCCGGCAACGGTGGCCGAGTTCCGTGCTGTGGTCGGTATTTCACCCTCAAGCGCAGTCACCAAACCCACCAACCCGAAACGGTAGGGGCTTCGCGATCACCGTTGACCGATCCGTTACCGACGCTCACGAGCTTACCCACCCGTGTGCGCAAGCCGCATGACAGCTCGACTAGCTTGCTTGGCCGCGTCGTAGCACTTGGCTTCGACGGCTGCCGTGGGAAGTCTCTCGAAATAGTAGATGTGCACAGGGACTTCGACTGCTCCAAAACTATCCTTGAACCTCTTGAGATCAGCAGTTTGAGATAGGCCAAAATCGTAGCTCTGCCGTTCACCGGCGCATGCGGCCTCGATCGCGCAACGATGGAGAAGTTCGTTCGCGCCGGTGCCACGCGAGCGTTCTTTATCCATTGCGCCCCGCCAGTAGGTGGCTCGCGGACCCCTCGTTAAATTGATGATGCCAGCGATAGGCTCACCCTGTCGCCACGCTATCCAAACAGTACAACGCTCGCCCAACCTGCGTGCTACTGTCGCAAATTTGTTCTGCGGGTGCTGACGCTGCGAAAGCCAGCGCATTAACGTTAACGGATAATTCCGATCCTGAGCCCATCTGTCGACGGAGCTCCGGTACAGCACATCGAAGACAGGAACCAGCCTTCCAGTGCTGTCCGACTCCACAACAACACCCCGTCTTTCCGCTTTCCGCGAATTGGATCGCACCTTGCTCGTGAACCGTTTAGACCAGACTGCGGAAAAACCACCGCTAAGATCAAGTACCTGCGCGGTCCGGGCGATGGAATAGACCGTGCTTGGAGTCACCGAAGCCCATGCCCGGGCATCGTCCTTACCTACCACGATGCGGGTGCGCAGACCCGGATGACGTCGGATTTCCTCGATCAGCGCACTGGCCTCCCTGGGCGACGCTGGCCCTCCCTCACTGAGGAAACCGCTCGCGTCAGCGCCCAGATTCCAATGGCGCGGAGGTGATGCGAATAATCCCGGGAAGGAAGGGTTCCGTAGCCGAGGCAAGATCAGCCGACGTCCGTCTTCTCCTCGAAACAGCAACGTCGCGTCCAAGAAATGATCGGAACTGCATATGCAATCGGCCCACTGTGGTGTCTTCGATAGCGCAATGCTCTGGTCTTGGTCGACCAAGTCTTCCCAGGCCAGCCGGGCATCTGTACCTTCCGCTTCAATAGACACGCGATAGGCTTGCAGAATCACGATGTGGCCAGCCTCTCTCGATGCATCGATCTAGCGGGTCCAGTCTTCCAGAAAAGACAAGATTCCCGACAGAGCCACCTGAGCAAAGCCGGGCACCGTCTAGACGCCACGCTCGGCCAGCAGCTCGGCAGATCCGATAGTGGAGCGGAACAGCCATCACCGGCAGGGCCGGCAGACGTCCTGGCGACTGCCATGTTACTCGCTGCAAGGTTGCCGGGCATGCTTTGTCATCGCGGCGGTGCCAGATGATGTTACGGAACGTGCCTAACACCTAGCGCGTCTTGCTCAAGCTGGCTGGTCACCACCGCACCTGAACGCTGCGACCCGGGGAGGTCAGGCAGGCCTGTTGTCGTCCACCTGGGACCCGGACCGGGATGAGGCGTCGACCTCCACGGTGGGGCGACCCCCGGTGGTGGTGTTGTCGATCACCGTGCAACCTGTTGAGCCCTCTGTGATCAACACCGCCCGCGTCAAATTCGGACCGGAGAACGTGTTCTGACGCACCACAACATTGGGCCAGCGACGCACATTGACCGCTTGGGCACCATTATTCGCGCACATGTTTCCCACGAACGTGATCGAGGGGACTCCGGAGGGGGCGCCGCTGTTGCCACCTTGGTCACCGGTGGCGATCAGACACTGCGCATCCACGTTACGGCAGGTGTTACCCGAAATCACCACATCGAAAGTGGGCGGCTTATCATTGTCGAGAGTCTGGAAACAGTCCGGGTGCGGCGGGCTGCGATAATCGCTCGCGGAGATGTCGAAGACGGTATTGTCAGTGATCCGGTGCCCATTGCCGTAAAACCGCATGCCGTCAGCGTCACCCCCGTGTGGCCCCACCGTCGTGTTACTGATGGTGTTGGCATGCACGGTGATCCGCTGCCCGGTGATCTCGATACCGTTGGTAGCGACATGGATCATAGTGTTCGACTCAATTGTCGAGTCGGTGCAGGGATCGCAGGTGATCCCACCCTGTTGAGTGTCATGGACGGTGTTGTTCCGCGCGATGATCCCGGCCCCTTCCAGCAACACCCCACCGCCGCCTGTGACGGTGAAACCCTCCAGAGTGACGTGATCGGCCTTGATCTGCACCTCGTGCACGGTGGCCCCGTCAGCCGCAAGGGTGATCGGCGCCTCGGCAGTACCCGATCTGGTCATCGTCACATCGGTGTCAGCGAGGTCACCACCGGAAAAACACACCGTGCTCCCGGGGGCCGCGGCGTCCAGGGCCGCCGGGACATCATCAGCCCGGGTGATCGTGTGGGCGCAACCCGACGGCAGGTTCTGGGGACCCTGGACGCCCGAGGGTCCCTGACCCGAGGGGGAAGCGGTACACCCGGCGGCGAGGAGCACCAGGCCCAGCAGCGGGAGAGACCAACCCCACACCGCCCTGGCCAGCCATGGCACGGCAGCGACGAAAACGACAGGCCGCCGCGAGACGTCCTTGCCCCAGGAGTTGGACGCGGGTGTGAGCCGGGGGGTCATGGACCAACGCTACGGGTGCCGTGCTGAGCGCCATGCCTGAGGGCGGTCAGCAGCGGGCACATCCGTGACACACCCGACCGCGCAAGAATCCAGCGGGCCAGCGTCGAGGACGGCGATCGACGTCGGCTAGGCTGCGGCCAGCCGGTCTGTCTGCGGCGGCTTCGTTGTCCACGCCGAGGACCACCGAATGTGTGCCGGCAGAGCACACACCGAGCGCTTGTCGCCAGACCAGGGACACAGGGCGCTCGGACGGTAAAACCGTAGTCCCGCAGTTAGTCACTCAGAGAGTCGGAGGTCAGTCCCACCGACTTAGGGACTGGCCTCCGACCTGCGGTTTTAGTGGTGGGCGATACTGGGATCGAACCAGTGACCTCTTCGGTGTGAACGAAGCGCTCTCCCGCTGAGCTAATCGCCCCTCGCTGGCCTCAGCCGCATCAGCACTCTACAGGATCAGGCCAGCGGGGAACGCACCCAATCCCACTTCCGGCCGGCACTCATCTGCTCGTCGCCACGACATCAGTCGGCACCGCAGGGACGTGTCGGCCCGGTTCCAGGGAGACCGCGTAGCCAGTGAACGTCCCGGCTCCCGTGGCAGAGGGTACGACGTGCAGGCGAGGCGCCTGCGACGCTACATCGAACGCCGCCAGCGCGATGGGCGCGCCGCCAGTAAGCCCCCACAGAACGTAGGTCTGAGTTTTCAGCTTATTGTTTGGCAGGCGGGTAGACACGACAGAGACCCGGCCCCGGCTCGCGAGTACCATGCCCACCACCGCACGGCCGTCCTTGGCGAACAGGGGCACCCGGACCGCCGCCGGGTCCGCTGCGCTTTGTATCGCCGCAGAGGTGTCTGCGACCTGGCGTTGCGCCTGATTGAGCTCGCCGTTGAGCTGCACCACCCGGACTCCGAGCACAACCGCGGCGGCTACCAGAATTATTGCCGCAGCCAGTTCCCCGGTGCGCAGCCACGACGGCGTGGCGCTGTGTCGTACTGGCGGCGTCGATGGTGCCAGTGACACGACCGGCGCTGTCCACCTGGTGCCCGTGACGCTGAGTATTCGCTGCTCCAGCTCGGCACTGGGGAGTGCCTCCGGGACGGAAAGGCCCAGCGTCGCGCCGACCTTCTCGGTCTCCTGGGCGGTGCTGGTGCATGCCGGGCACTCCGGCATGTGTGCGGCAAGCAGAGACTCTTCAGCAGGTTCGAGGGCGCGCAAAGCCCACCCGACCGCCAGCTCGCGGTGCGGGCAGCCCGCAACGCGGTGCTGGTCGTTCATCGGTTCACCTCCCTCGCCATGCGAGCCTCGGCGACCAGAGCGTCCGGCCCCAATTGATCGGTCAGCAGCGAGCGCAGCCGCTGCACCGCGGTAAACATGCGGGACTTCACTGTGCCGAGCGGAACACCCGTCAGCACTGCGATCTCACGCTGGGTGTGCCCACCGAAGTAGGCCAGCGCAAGCGCCTGCCGCTGCTCGGCCGGCAGGCGATGCAGCGCCGCACGCACCTGGCCGGCCGCGACACGAGCCATCGCCGCCTGATCGGCGCCCGGAACTGGGTTTGGCGACCAGTCCTCGCCCGCTTCAGGCGCGGCGACCATGCGCCGTCGGATAGTGCTCTCTCTTCGTACCGCGTCTACCGCTTTATGGTGGATGAGCGTGAGTAACCAGGTGGCAAAGCTACCCCGAGATGGGTCGAATCGGGTCGGATCGCGCCACAGTGTCAGGAAGACTTCCTGCACCACATCCTCGGCGAGCCCCTCGTCGGCGCAGATCCGACGGGCCAGCGAGTAGCACGGCCGGCCAAAGCGCTGATACAGCTGGGACAGTGCCGTCCCGTCGGCATCCCCGAGTCTTCGCACAAGTTCGACGTCAGAAGGTCCCTCGACCATATTGAGAGCCGGCGACGACTCCGAAGTGTCTTGCCATCGGTCGGGCCGGGGGGCGCTCGATCGAGCCTCATCGGCCACCAGAGAGATCCTCACGTCGTACCTACGCCGGGCACCACCTACCCGGTTCAGGTTAGTTGCTCCAGCGTATCTGCGCAGACGCGGCAGGCAGGCACGATGAGCGACGTGTCTGCCGCTGGCGCGAGCACTCCTGCCCCATCCGGGTGGTCTGTCTTAGGCATCCGGGCGTAGCTCAAGCATCCCGGCGTCACACCAGCCAAAGTCAATCGTTTCAGGGTTCATGGCCCGAAAGCACAGAAAGGGGCGACAACAATGAGTAACGACCATGTGACTCTCCGTTCATCGGCGGTCTTTGATTTGCTAGCGCCGCGCACTCCTGCGGTGCCTGTTCAGGTTGCGCTCCGTTACGACACTCGTGACCCATACGCCATCGTGGCTGCCTTTCGTACCGGGCGGGCTGGCTGGGTCGAGTGGGTGTTTTCCCGCGACCTCCTCGCCGACGGTCTGATCGCCGAGGCGGGAGATGGCGACGTGCGCATCCGACCGGGCTCAGGCGATCCCGAGGTCGTCGTAGTGGAGCTCAGCTCCCCTTCAGGCCACGCCGTGTTCGAGGCCAACGCTCAGCGACTCGCCGAGTTTCTGGACGCCAGTTACGACGTCGTCCTGCCCGGGAACGAGACCTCGTGGATGAACGTCGACGATGCGCTCAAGGACATGATCGCCAATGGCATGCCCTGAACCTGGGGCCGGCTTGATCCAGCTTCCCGGGTCGGCTACAGTTCTGACACGCACTCAGGAGCGGGGAGTTCACAAGTCCCGCGGTGAGCATGCGGACGTGGCGCAGCTGGTAGCGCATCACCTTGCCAAGGTGAGGGTCGCGGGTTCGAATCCCGTCGTCCGCTCTGTGTCGTTTACCGCGCCTGGGTCGCCCCGGGCGCGGTTTTCGGTGGTTATTTGCGGTGAGGCCATCTTCTGACCGTCTGTCGTAGGAGTTGCTCCAGCTCGGAGTGCGGACCAGTTTCGAAGAGTGGCCCAAGTTTTCAGGAGTAGCCCCAGTTTCCAGGAGTGGCGGAGTGGCCGAGTGGCTTAGGCAAGGGCCTGCAAAGCCCTGTACGCGGGTTCGATTCCCGCCTCCGCCTCGGGCGATTAGCTCAGTGGGAGAGCGCTACCTTGACACGGTAGAGGTCACTGGTTCAATCCCAGTATCGCCCACCAGCACAAACACACCCACCCAGCTGGCACCCCAGGGACCGAGAGTCAGCAGATAGTCAGCGAGTCCGGGGCGTTGCCCTAGGCGGCTCATCCCGGTCCTCCTCCCCTGGCTCGTCGGTGAGCGCGTCGAGGATGCGGCCCTCATCGTCGGTGCGGCGGGTGTAGAGCTGCAGTGTTGTTGTGATCTTCTCGTGGCCCATGACGCGGGCGACCATGTTCGGCGGTACGCCATCGTCTACGAGCCAGGTGGCGTAGGAGTGTCTCAGGTCGTGGAACCGAAGGCCGCCGGCGCACGACCGAGCAATATGCAGCACAACTTCCCGCTCAGTCGAGAACTCCTTGGCCAGCGTTACTCCGGTGGTGTCGACCCAGCCAGCCCGCACGGTCTCCTCATCGACGACGGTGAGGGTGCCCAGCATCCCCGCTCGCACGAGAGCCGGCCGCCAGATACGAGAGCGGAACAGGGTGCGACGGAGTGGTTTGCCTACCGCGTTGGGGAACACCAGACCGTTCTCCCCCGGCGGGTAGGTCTCGCGATGCTCCTGGATGATCTCGGCCAGCCACGGTGGGAGAGGGATCGTGCGCCGACCGGCGGTGCTCTTGGGGAACGGTTTGAAGCTGGTTTGCCCGCTCACTTCGATGATGGTGCGGATCACCCGGAGCCGACGCTGGTCAAGATCGAGCGCATCAGCGCAGAGGCCGGCTGCCTCTCCCCACCGGAGTCCCGCGCCGCCCGCGATGGCGACGATGGCGCGGTACCGATCGGGCACGACGGGGAGCAGAACGGTCACCAACTCCTCGCGGGTGATGATCCGTTCGTCGGAGTCGTGCTTGCGCCGAGGTGGCAGCCGGATGTCCTCGCAGGGGTTGAAGGCAAGCAGGCGGTTAGACACCGCCGATCTGAGGACAGCGGCGGTGAGCTGGTAACACTTGGCGACAACATCGGGTGATCGCCGCTTGCCAAGGTCCGTCACCCAAGCCTGCACCGCTGCGTGATCGATCTTGTTGAGTGGCCAGCTCCCCCACTGCGGGACAACATGGGTCCGCATGACCGACGCATCACGAGCTGCGGTGGTGGCCTCCGTGTTGCGGCCGCTCATCCACCTTGTGGCATGGTCAGCGAACAATGTCCGGCCGGCGTGGGGATCAACGTAAAGCCCGCGCGTCACCGATGACTCGATCTCGGCGAGAAACTGCCGTGCCGCCTTCTTCGTCGGAAACGTTTTCGCACGTTGCCGCCCAGAAGGATCTCGCCAGTTCGCGCGGTACGCACCGCCCGGTGTGTGGCTGATATGGGACATGTCACGCTCCTTGGGACTGCTCATTGAGCCAGGAAGTGAACCGGGCGCGAGGCACGATCCACCGGCGGCCCAGCCTCTTGGCGGGGATGATGCCTTGGCGGACCAGGTCATAGGCCATGCACCGGCCGATGCCCAGGCGCGCCGCAACCTCAGGGACCGTGTACGTCTCGACTCTCGGAAGGTCGTTCAGCGAGATCGGGTCATCAGGATCAAAGCACGCCACATCGAGGGGAATGACGTTGGTATTCACTTCGGGTTCCTTTCAAATAGAGGGATTTGTCGTTGGCGTCAGGCGGCGTCTCGTGCTGCTTGGCGTTGTTCGCGTGCTCTGGTGGCGGCAGAGAGAGCGAGGGCGGTGTCTCCGGTGGTGCGGTAGCCAGCTCCGGCGAATTCCCAGTGGGCGACGACGAGCGTGGTGTCGTCCTCGTCGGGTGCCAGTTCGCGGAGGTGTTCGGCGGTTTGGCGTTGGCGGTAGGCGCGGCGTTCACCTCGGATGGCGCCGAGGGTGGTGGAGTATCGGCGGCTTTTAGAAGCGAAGTGACCGCGGAAGCCGAGCATGTGCACCCAGCGCCGCAGCCCGTCGTACGCTTCATGTTCGCCGAGTTGCCAGGCCAGGCGAACGAGCCGGTCTACGTGGTCAGTGACATCGAGCAGTGGCAGTGTTTCTGGGCTGATGCGTCGGTCGCCGAGGCCGAAGTCTTCGGCGCTTTTGGTGGCGTATTTGGCGATGTACCGGGCCGCGTGCTCTGGGGTCAGTTCCCCGGTCGGGCCGCTGTTGACGGTCTGGGTGTCGAGTTGCCTTCCGAACCGCAGCACCAGCCCGGACCCGTCGGGCATCTCGACGGTCAAACGCACGTGTGCGGCGGCCTGCCGGATCGCCGACGCGAGGGCCGCCGCGTCGACGTCGATCTGTGGTGGGTCGAAGTCGCCGGGGCCATCCAGCCGGATGAGCCCGTGAAAGTGGATGACACCACGACGTTGGAACTCCGCGACCTTCACGAACGACACTCGGCAGCGTTGGCTGAATTCCGCCGCTGTCAGGCTCACCTGTTGGGCGAGGGCGCGGCGCAGGGCGATGGTGAACCGGCGCCATAGCTCGGGGGCGTGCCAGTTGAACGCGATATGCGCGGAGTAGTCGTAGCACTCCGGGCAGATCGGTTGCCCGAGCCGTGGGTCATCCTCACCGTGGATGGCGGTGCACCAGGTGGGCCGCCCGTGTGCGCACAGTCGTGGTGTGCCGTGGGCCAGCCGGCACCGTGCAGGTCCGGATCGGTCGGCGCGGGTGGTGTGCACCGGACCGAAACCGGGCGCGGTCAGGGTGGCGAACACCAGCGGGTGTGACCGGATCGACTCCGGGACGCCCTTGCGGCCGCCAGCAGCACCGGCGTACAGGAGCTGCCACATGTCCCCGGCGTACTCATACGAGCACGACGGGCATGCCGCAGCTCGACGGTTGCCGCACCGGATCAGCAGTACTTGATCCGGCTCGGTATCGGTTGAGTAGGTAATCTGCCGACCGTTGGTGGATCGGTGTTCGATGCGGCCACGGAGCCGGATTGGGCGGGAGCAGTGCCCGCACCGGGCGACCTGTTCGGCCCACCGGTCAAAGTCCGGGCGCCCAGCCCGGCTGACGATCTCCTCCACAGTCTGCGGCGGGAGGGTAGCTGTCGGTATGCTCATGCCGCACCCGCCCCGCCCTCGCCAAGCACCGCTCCGGACCGCAGCCGCGCGGCGTGCTCGGCGAGCCGGGCGGCTTGCTCGTCGGAGAGGTAGGCGGCCTTCATCCGCCGTGGGATGCCGCCTTCAGCGATGAGCCACCCGACACCCCGGGCGGTGGGATCAATGTCGGCGGCGGTATAGCCCTCGCTGGCCCAGCCGTGGCCGAGGATGACATCGGAGCTGGCGTCGGTGGTGCAGCGAAACGCCCACCGATACCCGAACAAGTCCCGCAGCGAGGTGGGGATGATGTCCGCTGAGGGCCGTTGGGTGGCCGCGACCACGATAATCCCGGCCGCGCGCCCGCGTGCGACCAGGTCGCGGACCAGGGCGATGAACTCTTTCTGCTGCCTGGGCTCGCCGATGGTGGCGGAGAAGTACGCCAGTTCGTCGAAGACCACGAGGACGACCGGCTGCCCGCTCTCACGGGTGATCTTCCGGTGGCCGGTGTCGAGCAGCTCGTCATACCGGGTGTCCATCACCGCCTGGAGATGTTTCAACAGGTCGATGGCGTCGGTGATGGACGGGCCGATGAACGTCTCCGCGCAGCGCCGCCACACTCCGAGTTCGACTCGTTTGCCGTCGACCAGGATGAGTTGGCAGTCCAGTGAGAGCGCGGCGTGCGCGACGATCAGGTTCAGGCCCACGGACTTCCCGGCGCCGGGTTCGCCGGCGGCGAGCAGGTTGCGTTCGGCCAGCCTGACCCGTACTGGTTGGCCGCGTTCGTCGAGACCCAGTTCCACCGGTTCCCAGATCGACAACGACCCGGACTCACGCCTAGCGGCCTTGCCGCGGATGCGGAACATCGAACCTCCCCAAGGGTGACGTGATGGGCGTAGTGGTGGCGAGTGGGTCTCGGCGGATCACCTCGACCACGACCAGGGCGGAGAATCGGCGGTCCCGGGTCACGCGCACGTCCCGGGCGAAGCACGCGGCGCGCAGCCGGTCGGTCTCACTGGCGATGTCTTCGGCGGAGACCCCGATCGGGCAGCACAACCACACCCGCTCCCCGACCGCAGTCGGGACCAGGGCCACGGTGAACGGCAATCGGCCTGACCGGCGCGAGAGCCGTAGCTCGGTGAACGCGGCCCGTAGCCGGGCGCGGGTGAGCATGCAGCCGAGAACGGCGGTCAGCCAGCGCCGGGAGGGCCGCCACCACACCAGCCCCACGACCAGGCCGACCAAGAGAATGTTTGTCCAAAGTGGGCTGATCCGCGCTGCCGTGAGCTGCCAGACACGGATCAGCAGGACGACGAGCAGGATCTCGGGGAGGTGTCGGAACACCCACCCCACCAACCGACCCACCACCGAGCGGTGTTTGATCCCCGGTCCGGGCCGCAGCTCGCGGCCGAGTGCCCGGTATTCGCGGCTCACCGCGACCACCGCCGACCCACCAGCGCGGCCTGCGCCGGGCTGGTCGCCGTGGCGGTCGCTCCGGTGGCTTTCAGCCGGGCGGTCTCGCCCCGCCGTAGGCTCATGACAGCTCCTCTTGTCTGTTCTGATGGGTGGGAGCGGGGCGCCCGGCCGGTGTTGGTTTCCAGGCCCGGCCGGCCGGGCGCCGCAGCTACGGGACGAGGGCCTGCGCCCAGCTCGCCCTGGCCACGGCCGCGTCGTCGCAGGCGACCTCGTACGCGCCATAGGCCTCCTGCCACCGCACAAACGCCGCGCGCTCGGCCTCAGCCGCCTCCTGTAAAAGCTGCTCGGTCCGCGCGTACGCGGCGGCGACCTGCGTCGGGTCGGTGATCGTCAGTGCGCTCATCAGGCACCGCCCGACCCAGCGCCGGTCTTCGCCGACCCCGCAGTAGGGGCAGCCTGCGCGGCGGTCGGGACGGGGGTGATCGACTCGGCGCGGAACGCCACCCCGCCGCGACCGTCGATGGTCCACGGGGTCGCGACCAGCTTGAGCACCGTGACGAACTGCCGCTTGACGACCCTGGGCTCCCCGACGGTGGTGACTTTGATGACCTCCGCGCCCGAGGCGTCCATCGCGACCAGCTCGGTCACATACAGCAGCGCACCGGTCTCCCGGTCCGCCTTCTGCCGACCCTCGGCGTCGTTCTTCGGCGCCGGCGCCCGAGACACCACGAAGTCCACGCCCTCGGTCTTGATTTCCAACTGCATGTTCGCTGTTCCTCCTGATCGGTCGTTGCGGACCGTTCGACCCGCACACCAATCAAACGGCGAAACGCCTGCTCTGAGGGGGTCCGCGAACTAGTCCCGAGCTAGTCCGCTCCTAGTCCCGCAGTCGGTGTCTGGCGGATAGGCTGACCACCTCGACGGAGGGGGAAGGACAGCAGTGAACGCCGAAACGTCAGAGGCCGTACGACAGTGCGCGCGCTGCGGGGCGCCGCTGAGCCGGTACAACCTTGAACCGACATGCGCGAGCTGCAATCACGCCGACGAGGCGAGCCCGGCCGTCGGGGAGTGGCTCAGCCGACCTACCGGCTTACCGGCCGACGATACCGGCGCTGTACTGCGCGCCTGGCGTGCATCGACGGGCCACAACCAGGCCGAGGCGGCGCAACTGCTCGGGATGACACAGCAGAATCTCAGTCAGATCGAGAACGGGCGGCAGATGATGTCGTACGAGTTGCGACAGCGCGCCGTGTCCGTGCTCGGCATCTCTGCGGAGGATCTTGGGCTGTCACCGGGCCGGCCGCGTGTCGAGCTGGACGCTGCCGTTGCGATCGACCAAGCCCGGTGGCGTCAGGAGCGCCGGTGGCTTAACCAGCACCGATCCGAGCTGGCGCGGCTCGCGGTCGGGCTGTATCCAGCAGAGCACCGGGTACCGGAGACGCCGTTGATCGCTGCCCCCGGCTGGATTCCGGACGAGCCGGTCGAGCTGCGGTCACTGCGGCTGACGCTTGATGAGCAGCCACACGGAGTTGCCATCGATGGGTGCGAGGCGGAGACTCTTCCGACGCGTCCACTGTGCGCTCCGGGCCAGCGGTTCGACAGCTACACCTCGGCCATTCGCCACCTTGACCCGCCACGGCTGTTCGAGTCACGGCCAAGCTACCGGCTGCTCGGTGAGCAGCTCAGCGCGGGCAACCTCCACTTTGGGCTTGCCGCGTACTTCGACAAGATTGACGTGTCCGAGGCTCTGGGCCATGAGCTGGCAATCGCCTGTCTCCGCAGGGAGGACGGGCTTCCCGACTCGATCGATCCGCTGCGCGACGCGCTGCCATTTCGGACTGTGATCGGCGACCCGTTCGACCCCAATCGGCGCGCGGTTATCCCTGCGGTGACGACGTTGACGATCCGGTTACGCCGCTATCCGGCGGAGCCGAGTTTTCTGCTGCATTGGCGTGATCCGGCGAAGGTCGCCACGGCTGCGGGGGTGTATGACGTGATCCCGGCGGGGGAGTTCCAGCCGGCGAGTGTGGCCTTGTGGGATCGGCGCAACGACTTTGACCTGTGGCGCAACATTGTGCGCGAGTATTCCGAGGAGCTGCTCGGCACGCCCGAACACGATGGCACCCGGAGCAAGCCGATCGACTATGACGCCTGGCCGCTGTACCGCGAGCTGGAGGACGCCCAGGCAGCCGGCGCCGTAGTCCCGTTCGTCCTGGGTCTTGGGCTAGACGCGCTGACTCTCGCGGCGACGATCCTGACCGTTGTCGTAATTGACGACGACGTGTTCACTCGCGCACTCGGGGCCGCGACTCGCTACAACGAGGAAGGTGAGATCGTCGCGATCGGTGACGGTCGGGCGACCGAGGGAGTCCCGTTCACCCGAGAATCGGTACGACGACTGCTCAGCTCGGAGCCGATGGCCTCACCGGGCGCGGCCTGCCTCGCCCTCGCCTGGCGCCACCACCACCGGATCCTCGGCCTGTAGCCGGAAAAGGAGTGAGAAGCCCTGATTAGGCAGCTCACCGCCAGCGAGCAGCAGTGGCTAGGCGTCCGGTGTCACTTCCGCGAACACCGGTACGAACTCGCCGTCACTGCGGCCCGCGACTACCCGGAATTCGCCGTGGTCGAAGGAACACCGCTGCTCAGCACGCCGCTATGGCTGCCGGACGCACCGGTCCCGCTTGACCACATCGCATTGCGGTACACGCCCGACGCGGCATTCGACGGCATCACGGGCACTGAGCCCGTGGCCCAGCGGCTGCTGCCGGTACAGGCCGAGGGCATGAGGTACCGCACCTACTCCGAGACCGTCGCCGCCCTCGCCGCCCCCGGTATCTTCGAGAACCGCTGCACGTACCGCCTCCTGCGCGCGGACCTGCACTCGAGCCCGCACATGGTGTTCAGCTGCGGTAGCTACTTCGATGGCATCGACGTGGGTGACGCCGCCGCGCACGAGTTCACTGCGGCGGTCCTCGGCGAGATCGCCACACAGGACTTCCGCGCCGCGATCGGCGACCCCTGCGACCCGGAACGCCGCCCGGTGAACGTTGCCCTGAGCACGCTGACCCTGCGACATAACCGATCGACAGGCGCGGTGACATTCCCGCTGCACCGTCGCGATGGCGCCACCGTCGGCCACGCCGGGGGCATGTATCAGGTCCTGCCGGTCGGCATCTTCCAACCGGCCGGCGAACAACCGTGGAACACCGAAAACGACTTCTCACTGTGGCGCTGCATCGTCCGCGAACTCGCTGAGGAGCTGCGCGGGGAATCCGAAGACTACGAAACCGACCGTGGACCGATCGACTATGGCGCCTGGCCGTTCGCCGACCACCTGACCCGAGCACTCGCTGCTGGACAGGTCCGCGCCCACTGCGTCGGGATCGGAGTCGATCCGCTCACCTTCGCCACCGACATCCTGACCATCGTCACTCTCGACGCATCCCTGTACGACGAGCTATTCGGCGACATTGCGGCCTCAAATGTGGAGGGGTCGATCCTCCCCACCATGCCCTTCGCTGCGGAAACCATCGAGCAGTATGCGAGCAACGAGCCTACTCAAGCTGCGGGCGCGGGCCTGTTGCGGCTCGCGTGGCGGCACCGCCGGCTCCTGCTCGACTGACAACTCCACAAGTACGGCTTGTACAGCTCCCGTTTGTTAGCCCGCAGGCACCCTGAGCGGCGACGCTCCTCCCATGCCCGGTCGGACCAGCCGACCAGGCCCGCAGCCGCGGGGAGGTGCTCAGTCGTGACCACCGACTCCGAGCGCCCCCGGCTGCGCGAGCTGCGCACCGAACTCGGCTGGACACAACAGGAGATGGCCGACCGGATCGCACACCTGGCGTGGATGCAGCACCGTGAGCATGTCGCGGTCAACGCTGACATGATCGCCAAATGGGAACGCGGCGTAAAGGGTGTCAGCCCGCGATACCGCGAGCTGCTGTGCCGCCTGTTCGGCGTCACCCCCGATCAACTCGGATTGAAGAACACGCCCCCGGCCGGCCCCGGAGGCACCCGGCCACTGGGCGATGACCAGTCACTGTTGGCGATGTTGGACAACGCCGCTGGTCTGCTCGACCAGCTCGGCGCCGCCGGGACCGCGCTCGCCCCGCACATGCTCCACGCGTGGAAGAACGCGGTGACCACCCGCCGCACCATGCTTGGGCTGCTGGACCCGAGCGCTATGGATCCAGCCGGCCATGCCCGCGCCGCGACGGCCACCGTAGCCGACCTGGAGCAGCTCGCCAAGCGGTACCACGCCCTGTACGAGACCGCCGACCCGCCAGCCCTGCTGACCTCTGTCGCCGCGCACGTCCGCATGGCACAAGACGCCCTGCGCCAGGACCCGACAGCGGATGAGCACCGTCGGCTGCTGCGCAACCTGGCCGAGGTCGCGATCCTCGCCGCCCGGCTCGCCTACGACGACCTCGGCAACGCCATGTCAGGTCGCGCCTACTACACCCTCGCCATCGACACCGCCCGCGAGGCGGCAGATGATCAACTCACGGCCATCGCCCACGGACACGCCGCCCAACTCGCCGCCACCGAAGGCCTCACCACCGCCGCGCTCGACCACCTCACCACAGCCAGCGAGCACGCCCGGTCCACCCCGGCCATCGCCTCCTGGCTGGCCACCACCCAGGCCACCATCCACGCCAACCGGGGCGACCACGCCGCAGCGCGCGATGTTCTCGACCGCGCGCGAACCGCACTCGACCAACCCGCCGGCCGCCCCGCCCCCGCGTCGTTTCACGATTGCGACGCCGCGTACCTGAACGCCGCCACCGGTCACGTCCTGCTCCAGGCTGGTGAACACGGAATCGCGCGCGAGACGCTTACCGCAGCACTCGATCAGCTCCGCCCGCCCGCGCGTCGGCAGTGTGTCCTGGTCCTGGTCGATCTTGCCACGGCCGAGCTGCACAGCGGCAACCTCCCCACCGCCTGCTCCCGCGCCATGCAGGCCGCTGACCTGCTGCACCACTTCTCCTATGCCACCGGTTCCACCCGCCTGCGCGCTTTCCGCGACGCTGCGGCCCGCCTGATCGGCTCTCAAGCCTTGCGTGTTCTCGACGAGTCTCTGGGTGACCTCGCCGCCTAACCTGGCCATCGCCGGCACGTAGCCCCGAACACCGGCCTTGCCAACGCCACACCCGCAGCTCACAGCCACAACCGCTGCGGGCCAACGGGACTAGCGACCGTGGTCGTCAGGGACTAGCCAGCGGACCTTCCGACCCGGGTACCAGGGCGGTTCGATGAGCTCATGTCCTTGGTGAGTCTGGCAGCGGCCGGACAGACGGTGCTGGGGTGAGCCCGATGATTCGCACCAATCCCTCGGGGCACCAGGCCATCTACGACGCTATATACACCGCGCTGCGCCAGGTCCTGCGCGAGGCTATACAGGCCAAGCCGGGCGATGCGGAGGGACTCGACTCGCTGCCCTGCCGGGTCAGTGGTGCTCTGTATGCCCTGCTGATGGCCCACCCCATCGACCGCCACGGCCGTTGCCGACTATGCCGCCGTCCGGGTTCAGTCCTCGGGCGGCGCCGTCAGGATTGCGCGGTGTATTTCGAAGTGCGTTCCTGGCTAGGAGAGTCCGACACGCTCCTCCGCACCCGGATAGCCGACCAGTGGCAACTGACCCGCAAGCCGGAAGCCCGCGTGGCCACCACACCCCGCCAGCGCACCACACCTGACCCGGCTGCTCCTGACACCCCCGACGTACCGCCCCGGACCACACCAGAAGCGGAGCGGCGTCCATGCCTGTCCCGCCTCGCTGATACGACCTCCGAGATACCCGGCCTGAGAGGCGCCGCTCGCGAGGTCCCCGACCGGCCGCCGGTTGAGCGCTGACCCCCGCTTCAGCTCCCGGCGGCCGGTCGGCCACCCGAAGGCACCCCGATAACGCTCGTCATGCCGAATCGATCACCACGACCCAGCTACCACACCTCAAGGGACACCCTCAGTGTCCCGATCCCAAAGCAATGCCGGGATCGACCACGTCGCGATGAACACCGCCCACGAGGCCCCACTGTCCCAGCTACACCGGCAAGACCAAGTCCTCGGCCGCAGTCTGACCGTGTGGCCTGGCGACCACTACATAGTCCGTATCCGGCCGCACCTGGTGCGTCTACTCCCTTCTTTGCCTTCACCACCAGTCACCCAGGCCACTACCACCAGCCACAGCCAAGAGCAATCACATCGGCAGCCGGGCCAGAACATCACAGCTACACGTAGGAGAGACTCGGCACCTTCTCACGCGTGTTGTTGCCGAATTTGCCTCTATGGGAAATCAAGCGCACCGCCTGGCGCGCACGTGGCTGAGTTCGTGGTTTTACTCACGTGCCCGCTCGGACCGGTCCCGCTTGTTGCGCGCGGCCTGACGGCCGTACTCGCGCGGGCCGGCCCGGCGGGCGGGAGAAGCGGCTGAGCAACTTCGACTTCGACGTCAACCTCGCGATCAAACCGACCACTATTCACACCCTGGTCCGCCAAGACTGGATCAAGAAGGGCGAACCACTCTGCCTCATCGGTAACAGCGGAACAGGTAAGACAGATCCCTTATCAAGGACATACCTAATTCGGGTGGGGTGCCGTGCCGGACTCGCCGACCTCGCCCGACCCGGGCCAACCGAGGTCGTCCCGGGTCGTGGACTTGAGGTGGCGGCCCCCACTTGAGTGCTGCCGTGCGGTTAGGTACTCGGGTGATCCCCCAAGAGCACCACGAGGAGGGGCCGACGAGCCCGATGCGCTCCAGGATCGCCGGCGACGGAATCAGGAACCCCAGGTGCCGGGTCAAGAAACTGACCGCCTGGCCGGGCACCTGCAGGGTCGGCATCCAACCGTTGAGGTAGATCCGGTCAAAGCACTCCAGATCCAGACCCGACGTGCCCGTCGAGGATGTCGTTCACAGTCACGACACGGGTCGCCATGGCGCGCCTCCGCAGCGGCGTCAGCCCAACCGCGCCACCCTGGCCTCACCCAGCCGCCACGTCACCTACCAACCCAGTCACCACCTCGGCGGTCCGAGGTGAAGCCTCTTTAGATGATATAGTGGGGTATGCGGAGTTCCGCCTTCGCCTCGTTTCGAGTTTGAGGTGTGATTGTATGAGCGCTGTTCTCATCAACGTAAAAGAGAGCGATCCGACGGAGGATCCGCCGCGTCCCGCAGCACTGGGGGACGGGCATGCCAATGATACGGACGCGATCCAGAGGGCAATCAAGACTGCTGCTAGGTCGCTGGGGACAGTTTACTTCCCGCCGGGGATCTATCGCATCATACGTCCGCTTTCGATCCGAGCCAGCAGCGACCCCGCCGTCGACCGCCGCCAGCAATACGGCATAAAGCTCATCGGTTCTAGTGCGATGGCGAGTGCGACCTCTCCCACTAGTGCTGTACTGATGTGGGATCCCGATTCCGCGGCCACTGACCAGCCGATGCTTCAGCTATGGTCGCGCGAATGTATCATTGATGGGCTGCAATTCCGCGTCCAGGCAGGAAAGTCTTGCTGTGCCGCGATCCAGTGGACGCAAGATCCTGCTCCGGGGGCCCTCGCTTGTACGCGGGTCAATCTTCGTAACTGCAGGATATACAATGACCCTGGCAGTGGCACTTTTAAATATGGCATCACGGTTGGCGATGACGTAGGTCGCGGCTTCCCTTTCAACATGGATTTCCTGTACTGCGACGATGTTTCGTTCGGTCCGGGCGTGATTGACTCCTGCGTGTATGTTCCCAATACGACGGGCCAGGCGAAAGCACATAACTTTAGCCGGTGCACATTCGATACGGCAAAGTATGGCCTCAACTACGAAAGTGGGAGTTTTACGACTGACCAGTGCAACTTTACGGGCCTGTCCGAGGGATGCTTGCGTCTAGTTCGAAGTACCGATTTCATCGCTGTCCGGGACAGTGACTCTGAAGAGTGCAAGCGACTGATTGTGGCGGAGGGGTCACAGGCGGCTGGTTGGCCAGTTCTTATTGATGGTGGTCGATTTGCTTCCGATATCGCGGACGAGTACGTGAATTGGAGGTGGCCCGGTCCGCTGACTTTTCGAGGAGTCTTGTTCGAACCTTACAATCCGCTGTGGTGCGTAACATGGGATGCTCCATTTCAGACTCTCGATGTGCCCATTATCATGTTCGATGGGTGTACGCTGCCTAACGCTTACCCGATCCAAGAAGACGCCGCAGGCACAGACATCAAGATCTCATTCAGGGGTTGTAACGCAGAAAAGGTCACACTTACCAACAATCAACCGGGCTCCGAACTAACGCCGCTCCCTGACTCGGACCCATACGAAGGTACCCGTTACAAGTCATACACTGACGTCTCCGGAGACGCAGAGACCACTGTCCTCGAGTTTCCAATACGGTACAGCTTTCGTATGTACCGGCTCGAGGTAGACGTACTGGCGCGGAATACGAGCACGTCGGTCGACGCCGCGACGTGGAAGCTCCGTTGCGGGCTTCTCACCTTCGGTGGAGCACCCGTGCCGATGGGAGGAGCGGTCAAGCAAGTGGACCATGAGGCGACCGCCAACGCGACGGGATGGACGGCAGCTGTAGAGTTCGACACCTTCCCCCATTCCGTGTCGCCGGTCACACAACCTAACCCAGGTACTGGGCGCCAGTTTCCTCCGGTGATCGGCGCAAAGGCCTTCCCGCCTCAGGCCTTTACCTACGACACTCAAACTAGGATCGAGATCACAGACACTGGTCTACTCGGGACGTCAACATTCCGCATCAGCCTCGATAGTGGGATTGGGTGGTCGGGATCTCGACTAACGCCCACCAGCGGTTCATACGTGATCGGTAGCCTAGGGTTGGAACTGACGTTCGCTGCAGGGTCCTACGTAAAAGGGGATGTTTACACCTTCACCACCGTCGTGCCTAAATGTCGCGTCCGTGTTCGCGGTCAGCAGGCTCAAAATACCCGTTGGCAAATCATGGCGAAACTTCTTGTGGGGCACTGAGTGAACCGCCGACTTGTACGAGATCCGCCGGGACGCGGGACACGGCACGTCGGACGAACACGCTGCAATCCGCCTCATACACGCCCACTGCGCACGCCGGCTACCCGCCTGCCGTCGCCAAGGAACCGGCAATTCTGCCTGCCACCGAGCCAACAGGGCTTGCTTGAGCCGGATGAACGGAAACCGTTCAAATCCGGTTCTGAGGGGCCCCGGGCGCGGCAACGCGCTGGTGCTACCCGACGGCCCCCTCTACCGACCGGGGCCGGGTAAAGCCCCCGCGACCGGGAGCCGCCGACTGTTCCCGCAAGCAACCCAGCACCACATACTCGACAATCAGGAATATAGGTGACGCGTGACATACCCCATCAACATCAACGTCAAGGACTACGGCGCCAAAGGTGACGGAACCACTTGCGATTACACATTTATCAAAAACGCCGTAACTGCTATCAACTCCGCCGGAAGCGGAACCCTCGTCTTCCCACCCGGGATCTATCTCATCGACAAATACAAGATCACCGGGGGGCCGAAGGCCAACTTGATAACTGATATCATTTATCAGAATTGCACCGGGCTCAGCATTATCGGTTACCGCGCGACCGTTGTTGTCAAAGGCGATTTCCACCGGGACGCCGACAACGCCTCCGGTAAAATCAGTTACTCGGAAAGCGTAGTGCCGTTCAGCTTCGTTAACTGCTCCAACTTTGAGCTGCGCGGATTCGAACTAACAGGCAGCGTCAACGTGATGACTAGAGATGCCGCAGTCGTCGAAGGAAACTGCCACGGGATTAAGACTAGCAATTGCTCGGATTATACTCTGCAGAACCTCTACGTACACCACTTCGCCGCGGATGGGATCCTCCTAGGCCTTAGTAGTACAACCGCTGACAAGCGCGCGCATATAACTAGCGTTAAATCGCTGGGCGGTTTCAATCGGTTATGGCGACACAGTGCTCCACGATCAGCTCATTGAAGACCTCGATTGGCTTCTTCCAGCCTAGCGTCTTGCGTGGTCTTCCATTCAGTTCTGCCGCTACTCTATCAAGTTCTTCCTGGGTGTGCAAGGACAGGTCGGTGCCTTTCGGGAAGTACTGCCTGAGCAGTCCGTTGGTGTTTTCATTGGTGCCGCGCTGCCATGGTGAGTGCGGATCACAAAAGTAGACGGGCAGACCGGTGCGGACGGTGAAATCGGCGTGGCGGGCCATTTCTTTGCCTTGATCCCAGGTCACGCTGTTGCGGAGGAACTCGGGCAGCGTCTCCATTTTCCGGGCTAGGAGTGCGGCGACGCGGTCAGCGCAGCGGTCGTAGGGAATCCGGACTAGCATCGTAAATCTGCTGGTACGCTCCACCAGGGTCGCGATCTGTGATTTTCCTCCTTTTCCAATGATCAAGTCTCCCTCCCAGAAACCGGGAACCGCGCGGTCGTCAGCTTCGGCGGGACGCTCGCTGACGTTGACCATGTCTGGGATCTTTCCCCTGCTCAGGGACGCCCTGGACCGGGGTACCCGCCGCGCTCGGCCCTGCCGTAACGCGAGCTTGAGCTCGGTTCGCAGCTCGCCTTTCGCCTGCAGATACAGTGTCTGGTAAATTGTTTCGTGCGACACGTGCATCTCCGGATCGTCAGGGTAGTCGGTGTCGAGTCTAGTGCTAATCTGCTCAGGGGACGGCGGTATCAACCGGTGGAAGCAATCGAGCTGGCCAGGAGGTCGGCGAAGACTTCTGCTGGGGTTCGGTAGCCGAGGATACGGCGGGGCCGGTTGTTGAGTTCGGTGGCCACGTGGTTGAGGTAGG
>JBATXM010000030.1:0-8771 GCA_049673305.1 Pseudonocardiaceae bacterium
CACCGCGTCGGAGACGGCCTGCACCGCACTGGCCTGCCCGATGATGCGGTGGCCGAGCTCGTCCTCCATCCGCAGCAGCTTGCCGGTCTCACCCTCGAGCAGCCGCCCGGCCGGGATACCGGTCCACGACGACACCACGTCCGCGACGTCGTCCGGGCCGACCTCTTCCTTGACCATCGGCTCCTCGGCCGGGACCGCGGCGCTGTCATTTTCCGCCGCGGTCGCCTGGGCCAGCTCGTGCTCGAGCGCGGGGATCTCGCCGTACATCAGCCGCGACGCGGCCTCGAAGTCGGCGTCCCGCTGGGCCCGCTCGGCCTGGCCCTTGAGGTCGTCGAGCCGCTTCTTCAGCTCACCGACCCGGTTCAGCCCGGCCTTCTCCTGGTCCCAGCGTGCGACCAGCGCGGTCAGCTGCTCCTGGCGGTCGGCCAGGTCGGCCCGCAGCCGCTCCAGCCGGTCCTTGCTGGCCGCGTCGGACTCACGGGCCAGGGCCATCTCTTCCATCTTCATCCGGTCCACGGTCCGCTGCAGCTCGTCGATCTCGACGGGCCGGGAGTCGATCTCCATCCGCAGCCGGGAGCCGGCCTCGTCGATGAGGTCGATGGCCTTGTCGGGCAGGAACCGCGCGGTGATGTAGCGGTCGGACAGGGTCGCGGCGGCAACCAGCGCGGCGTCGGTGATCCGCACGCCGTGGTGCACCTCGTAGCGCTCCTTGAGGCCCCGCAGGATGCCGATGGTGTCCTCAACAGAGGGTTCACCGACGAGCACCTGCTGGAAACGCCGTTCCAACGCGGCGTCGCGCTCGATGTGCTTGCGGTACTCGTCCAGCGTGGTCGCGCCGACCATGCGGAGCTCACCGCGGGCGAGCATCGGTTTGATCATGTTTCCGGCGTCCATCGCTGACTCGCCGGTGGCACCGGCGCCAACGATGGTGTGCAACTCGTCGATGAACGTGATGACCTGGCCGGCCGAGTCGGTGATCTCCTTGAGCACCGCCTTGAGCCGCTCCTCGAACTCACCGCGGTACTTCGCGCCGGCCACCATCGAGCCGAGGTCCAACGCGACGACTCGCTTGTCCCGCAGCGACTCCGGTACGTCACCAGCGACGATGCGCTGCGCGAGGCCCTCGACGATGGCGGTCTTGCCGACGCCGGGCTCGCCGATCAGCACCGGGTTGTTCTTGGTGCGCCGGGACAACACCTGCACCACCCGGCGGATCTCCGCGTCGCGGCCGATCACCGGGTCCAGCTCACCGGAGCGGGCCCGCTCGGTGAGGTCCAGGCCGTATTTGGCCAGCGCCTGATACGTGCTCTCCGGGTCCGGGCTGGACACCCGGGCCGAGCCTCGGACGGCCGCAAACGCCTCCCGCAGCGCGTCGGGGGTGGCGCCGTGCCGGCGCAGGAGCTGCGCGACCGGGCCGTCCCCGGCCGCGAGGCCGACGAGCAGGTGCTCGGTGGACACGTACGAGTCGCCCATCTCGGTCGCCAGGTGCTGGGCATCACCGAGCGCCTTGGCCGCCTGCCGGTCGAACTGTGGCGCGGCCACCGTGGAACCGGTGGCCGAGGGCAGGCGCTGGGTGATGGCGTCCAGCTCTTTGCGTACCGCGATAGCGTCCGCGCCCACCGCGGCCAGCAGCGGCGCGGCGATGCCCTCAGGTTGCGCCAGCAGCGCCCCGAGCAGGTGCGCCGCCGTCACATCGGGGTTGCCGGCCATCGACGCGGCCTGCACGGCCGAGGAGATCGCGACCTGCGTCTTGGTGGTGGGGTTGAAGGAATCCATGCTCGACGCGTTCCCTCCGCACTGGCATCTCAACGTACTTCTGCAGTGTGCAACGTGAGAAAAATTGAGTGTGTTCCGCTCAAGCTCAGCGAGCCTGTCTCGTCTCTATACCAACGGCACAAGGTAGGCGCACTGTAGCGCTCCGCAGCGCGGTGCCATACGATTTCGCAGCACCCGCGACGGGCCCACCCGCTTGCCATCCACCCTGGAGAAGACGCTCCCGGACCATGACAGCCGACGCCGTGGCGAGCCCCGCTCCCCTACCCGACCGCGAGCCGCACCGCGCGGGTGCGGCTGTGGTCATGGCCCGACTGATCCGGGAGAGCTACACGCAGATCCAGCCACGTGCCGAGGAGGTCACCCAATTCTTCTACGCGATGCTGTTCGTGATCGCTCCGGCCACCCGCGAGCTGTTCCCGGTGAACATGCAGGTGCAGCGCAGCCGCTTCTTTCGGGCGCTGATGCACGTCGTGCAGAACATCGACCGGCCCGACGAGCTGGTGCCATTCCTGCGCCAGCTCGGCCGCGACCACCGCAAGTTCGGGGTGCTGGCGCGGCACTATGACGCGATGGGGACCGCGCTGGTGACCACGCTGAAGCAGTACGCGGGTCCGGCCTGGAGCTCGCAGGTGGAGAAGGCGTGGCGGGACGCCTATGGCCTGATCGCCAAGACGATGCAGGAAGCAGCCGAGGCGGTCCCCGGCCCCGCGTGGTGGATCGCGCGGGTTGTTGATCACCAACGGTTGACCTGGGACCTGGCGGTGGTTCGGGTCACCCCCGACCGGTCGGTGCCATATCGGGCCGGACAGTACGTCAGCGTGGAGATACCGCAGCGGCCGCGGTTGTGGCGCTACCTGTCTCCGGCGAACGCTCCGCGCCCGGACGGGTCCCTCGAGTTCCACATTCGCGCGGTGCCGGGGGGTTCGGTCAGCCGGGCGATCGTCGGTTACAGCCAGGTCGGCGACACCTGGCGGATCGGCTCACCCATGGGCCTCATGACGGTGGACCGGCAGTCCGGCCGGGATGTCGTGATGGTCGCCGGCGGCACCGGAGCGGCCCCCATGCGCGCCATCCTCGAGGAGCTCACCCGCTGGGGTGACAACCCGGCGGTGACGATATTCCTCGGCGGCCGGACCCGCGCCGACCTCCATGACCTGGACACGCTCACTGCCATGACCGTCACGAATCCGTGGCTGACGGTGGTCCCGGTGGTCGAGTCGTACCCGAGGATGGCGGGGATAGAACACGGCACCCTCGCCGATGTGGTCACCCGCTGCGGCGCGTGGCCGGACCGGGACGTACTGGTCTGCGGCTCTCCGGCGATGATCAGGGCCACCGTGTCCCGGATGCTGGTCGCCGGCACCCCGCTGGACCGGATCACCTACGACCCATTCACCCTCGACTAGCCTTTTCACTACGAGGCATCCTCCGGTAAGGCGATCATTGTGATGGTTGCTGGGATGCTGTGGAGTATGGCGGCACCGAGGCGGGTGTTTTTGAGTCATACGTCGGAGTTGCGGCGGTTGCCGCGTGGGTGGTCGTTCGTGGACGCGGCGGAGTTCGCGGTCAAGCAAGCCGGGGACGCGCCGGTGGATATGGCGTATTTTGCTGCGGATCCTCGGCCGCCTGCGTTGGTGATCACACGCCGCTCCCTGCGCGGAGAGGTTTTTCCCACGATCACAGCGCGATGAGTAGGGAAAACAGCGCTGTAGAGGGTTGTGTCCCCAGGTACCCGCGAGGGTGTCATCACCTCGCCGGAGGTGATGACAAGGCGGGGGAACCGAAGGGGAAGTCACCGGGGAGCCGGGGAAGTTTCCCCACGGCATCCCCGGCCTTACTTCCTTCCCCCGCCTGAGCTGCACTAATCCGGCCGTGGGGAAGCAGGCCCCCACACCCGGACACACAACGGGTGACCTCAGAAACCTAGTGCCCGCGCACTCGATCCCCACATCCCCCACGGTCCAGTTAGCAAGTTCCCAAGTCGGAGTTCCCCCGGTTACGGTGGACGTGCGTGGTTGTCTCATTGTTTCGGTCTCGAAACTCTTGTCGACTGAATTTCCGGTCATTCCTCGGCCAGTTTGCGGCGACGTATCGCCCATTCTGAATCACGCCATGCCGTTGGCATAGTGGCTAGGCATTCGAGCGCTGCTTTTCTGGCTCCTTGGATGTCTCCCAAGGCACGGAGCACGAATCCGCGTTGGCCTACGAAGAATGCGGGCACGTACCAATAACCTGAGGGTGGCAGCCCTTCTGGTGGTGGTAGCTGACCGACCATGCGGTCAGCCTCGGTGAGCAGGCGAACCGCACTGGCCCGGTCGTTGTCGCGGGCCAACACTTCGGCCCGTTGATATGTGATGTAGGTACGTAGTCCAATGTGTACACGCGTGTCTCGCTGTGCGGCCTCCGATAGCGAGTCCGCCTTTCGTAGATCCCCCGTACGCAGTCGCGCATACGCTTGGAAGCTCAACGCGGTTGACAATCGAAGAGGGTCGTCGACCTCAACCGCCAACACGGCGGCGCGGTCAAGGTATCGGTCAGCGTCGTCCCAGCGACCCAATGGAATCGACAGCCACCCGAGGTACTGGTTGATCTCACTTGACAACCCGATAGCAGCCGGACGTGCCTGGGCTCGCACCCCAGCAGCCAGTTGATCAGCCAAGTTCTGTTGCTGCTGGACCATCGGGAACACGGCTGCAGCGCTGGTTTCATCCTCTAGATGGCGGATCCCGACCAGCACGGCCGCCAACGCCTCGATGGCAGCTTCATCTGTGCGGCACGGCTGCACAGTTGCCATGGACAGCCGTTCCATCCCGTCTGGATCGAGTACGCCAGCCGGGTCAGATACCTTAATTTCTGGTGATACCAACAACTCCTCGATAGGTGATTCGAAAAACTTTTCCAAAAGGCGTGCCGTGGCGGGACGCAACTGGCCTGATGCACACTGGCCAGCGGCAAGCCTCTGCACGTGTCGAACACTCACCGTACCGACTTCGTTATTTTCGCGGGCGAACACCTCCAACTGCTCGGAGAATTCTTCCAAGGTAAGTCTGCGTTCCCGGATACGCTGCGCCAGCACCGTTCGTGCTGGGTATACTCTGGACATTGCACCCCCTCTCATGTAAGCACGCCGACTACGGCTGGCCACTTAATGTAGTTCTCGCTAGTTACAGGACCCTGCAATTGCCCCGCCTCGGTCGACGCTCGCGGGGGCGTTCTCATCGGAATCGTGGGCACTGTCCTCTCGCTAGGTTAGTCGGCATCTCGGTTACGCGAAGATCGTAGCTGACCCCAAGACCGTCTACGACCGGCTACAAGAGCACGCCACGACCAGGCGCGCCACACAAGTCAGTCGCGGACGCTGGCTCGCCACCAGCGACACAGATGACGACGCGCTGACATGGCCGATCGTCCGCGCGGACGTCCGCATCGCCTGAGCACCCAACGCGCGCAGGGGCGCGAGTCACGGACGTCCACGCGGACAACCCACCGCTGTCTCACCGTTGTCAGCTCAGAGTGATCGAAGCGATCGACTGGGTGATGCCTGTTCGGTGCATGTGACTGAGGGAGTTCGTCAGGGAAGCAAGGGAGTTCTCCCTGCCGGGTCCCTCCACCCTATCTCCCCTGCTTGACCAGTGAATGTAGCCGCTCAGGGACCTCACAAGCGCGTCCCGCGATGCTCCCATTTACCTCCCGGATGCGGGCCCTGACACTCCGGGACACGCCTCCCTCCCTAGAAACACTCAACTACTCATGGTAATTTCGGATGACGTCGGCGGTGCGGAATATCGGGTGTCCCGTCCCGTCCCGTACCGCCGAGCGCCGTTGATGGGGCCTACCGGCCCCGGGTTGGACCGGGTGCGGACAGCCGCCGGGCAACCCGTCCCAACCGCACGCCGATCAGCCCTCCCCGCCGCTCAACCGCTGTACGCACACTGTCCCGACCTACCCGTCCCGCTAGAGGTCCCCGGCCTGACATACCGGGACGCCTTGCGTAGCGACCGGTGCAGAAGCCGAAACCGCCGGGCGGACCTCGAATCGAGGGGAGTCGATGCCTCCGTCCGCCGGGATATCCGGGCAGCGAACCGGATACGGGCCTGCTGTGCTGGCGCCCCTCGCCCGCGCCGCGCTCCGGTCCGCGAGGTGATGGGGTTCGCCACGGCGCTCGTGAGGCAGACAGGGGTACCCCCTCTGGACCGCTGAAAAAGACTGTTTCCCGCCTGGCTGGAGCTGGTCTGCCCTGCCGGGTTGTCTGCCTTCCCGCAGCTCAAGGCAGCCACGAGGCCGGATCCGCAGGGTGAGGCATGTGCCCTGCCGGACAGCTCGTGCCTCACCGCCTGCCTCACCCCGCAACCGCCGTCCCGGGAGGATCACGACACCGGAAACCGGTCTGAACAGCCCGACCCCCACGCCGCGCACGCAGGGGGTCTACCCCCGCTACCGCGCTGGCCACAGGCCATTACCCGAGGGGTCTACCGAGGTAGAGGCCCCCCACTACCCGTCGGGTGACACCCCAAGGTGCCAGGAGCGGGATGCGCCCACCCCCAACACCCGACATCGATCACTCGAATGAGTGTAAATTCGTGCTATCTCACAGTCAATAAGCTAAAATTCAGCGCCCAACTGCCCCGACCGCCAGGAGGTGACGTGCCAACACCCCGGCCATAACCGCCCCGCCCACCGACCCCGCACATGGTGAGCACCACCGCGCAGCCCAACCCACCACGACGCCACGCCCGAACCCCGACACCCTCACCACGCACATTCAACACCTTGTCGCCCACGCCCCACCCCTCACCGACACCCAAGGCACCGCACTACGAGCCATCCTCCAACCCCGCAAACCAGCTAACACCCGACACTAAACTCCACCCAGAACACGGCCCGCCCCCGCAACAGCCACCCCAGTCTGCTCCGGGGGCGGACCCACTCTCATCTAGAGACATGGCTGCCTCGCCCCCGGCAACCCGGGCCGGGCGGGTTAACGACCTTCCTTGCAGGCCACGAGGGCCGGATACTGCTCGGTCCTCCGCCTGAGAGACGTCGTTTACGCAAGTCCTTACGCTGCGTGGATTCCGACCATGCCGCCCTCGCCGGGTTTTATGCTGCCGAATACGCTCTCTAAATAGGTTTAAATAGGTTGATAGGCCTTGAGCTCAAACGGTCGTAGCGACAGGCAATTATTCTAACAGATTCTGAGCCTGTTAAGATTCCCCCTTTCTGGGGGATCTTCTGGGGGGATAATTAATGAGTAGGGCTGAACCGTTGTGTATCCAGGAACGGGAGACAATCTCCCGTGAACTGAGCCGACAAAAGTCAGCGCGTTACATCGGGAAACTACTCGGACGCCACCATAGCATGATGGATCCCGGACGGCGGTACGGGAGTGAGGCAGGGGGTGAGGCACCAAAGGGCCCGGCTCCCGACTTCGGGCCGGGCAGGAGTGCGTTCAGAGTTTGCAGTCGTCGGTGGTGGCCACAACATCGAGGTGGTCGTACCATTCCGTGCCGACGACTTCGCCGCCTGTCAAGGTGTTGGTGCCCTCCAGGTAGCGGTACCAGACTAGCTCACCGTCGCCCTCCGGGCGAGTGCCGTAGAGGATGTCGCCACCGGGCGAGAAGATGTGGTTGTAAAACTGCCAGCCTTGGCCGACCAGTAAGCCGTGCTGCACAAACTGGCCGGAGCTGGCGTGGTATCGGAAACGGGACAAGTTACCGTTCGGTTTGCGAGCGTACAGGACGCCGTCCCCAGCCGCGACGAGCAGATCGTACTGATTCCAGCCGGTAGCGAGGACCCGGCCACCGCCAACCTCGGGAGCCCAGTCATCGCCGGCGTCCGAGAAGAAGACCTTGAGGTGTCCTTCGGCGTCAATTTCGTACAGTCGCCCCTTTTCGTCGACTGTCACCTTGTTGCGGTATGCGGGTTGCGAGTAGCGGCTCCATCCGTTGCCGACGACTCGGTACTGGCCGCCACCGTCAAAAGAGTCCCAATCATCGCCGTTCCACCGGTAACGGCGTAGCTCACCGGTATCGGTGACCATGAGGTAGACGAACCCACCCGGACCGGCCAAGGTGCGGCCGATGTGCCAACCACTGCCGATATATCGCTTCTGACCCCAGACGACCTTGCCGTTCTCCGAATTGGTGTGTGGGTAGATGTAGATGGTTCCATTCTGTAACACACCGAACACGGTCACTGCGGCGTTGCAGGTGAGGTGTGGGTTCTGATCGATCGATTTCGGGGATCGTCCGGGTGATGCTATCACCTGGCTACCGCTCCACGGCCTGGCAATTACCAAGGGAGGTACCACTATGGCGAGGGCGATAAGCACCGTGCTGAGCGTCACGGCAATCCGCCTGATCGGTCTGCGAGCAACGTTCGCAACCGGCGATTGTGGCCTTTGGGGTCCCCACACAGTTACAATCAGAGAAGCGACGGCAGTTGCGGTGCTGACTAAGGTAGCGACCCGGCTCACGGTGTTCAAACCATCCCGCGCGGCAAACGTGACAGCGGTGCTGAGCGCACCGACGATGATGCATCCAGCGGCGACACCCACCAGGGTTATCCAACGCATGCCATCCCCTCACTGACGAGTCGGAATTCGTATAGTCTTCCTCGCCGGAGATTCCTAGACAAACATCTCGTTTGATGTCGCCTCTCGCCATCCCAATGCTGCAGCCTGCCACAGGACTGACCATCCCGCCACGAGTTGTCACTCTAGGTTGGCGTGGCTTCGCCTGCGCCGCGGGGCCGGCGGACCCCCATGGGCGGCGAGCAAGTCGTCGACCGTCCGTTGTCCGAACGCGAGCGAGGGATTGACCGCAGGCGCAGGCGGTGTTGACCGGGCCCTGGCCGTAGCGCCGCGCGAGGGCGAGCAGCCGGTAGACTTGGCGCATCTTGGTCCAGGGCAGGGTGTCGTCCAGCAGCCGCTGGGCGTAGGTCCCCACCTCGGGCCCGTGTGTACGGGCGGCCGCGACGAGCCGGTCGAGGTCGCGCAG
>JBATXM010000031.1:0-14780 GCA_049673305.1 Pseudonocardiaceae bacterium
GCGGCACTTCCCACAGCCACCAGGTCCGCGCCAAGACCCCGGGACGTTGTTGTTGTCGACGGTTCGCGCGGCGCGGTCCTCGTCACATCGCGGGCTGTCAGTGCGAACCGTCCACCCAGCGCTGCGCCTCCCTGATGACGGCATCCGGATCGTCACACGCCCGACAGGTGGACACCACGACAGTCGAGTCCTCACTCCCGGACACCAGTACCGTCTGAATGTGCTGGGCACTGTGCCGGGGCGCTCGATCGGCGTCGAGTAGGCCGAATGACACATCGAAACCGGCCAGCCATTCGTAGTTGTCGATGCCGGTCCACAGCGTTACGCCCTCGATGCGCATTCCCTCGTCTTGCGCGGCGGCGATGTGCACCAGGGTTTGGCGGAGGTAGGTGCAGCGTGCGTGATCGTCGGTGCCGCCGTAGCCGAGTTCGGTAACCACGACCCGCGCCTGGGGCAGCTCGTGGCGCAGCCGGCGCAGCACCGCAGCGATGCCGTCGGGCCAGGGGACGTAGCCCAGCGGCCCAGGCTGCGGACCGACCGGGTATGGCAGTAGCTGCCCCTGCGCGGTGACCAGCGCGCCGTGGTAGTAGGCGAATCCGTGAAGGTCGAACGCGCCGAGGTAGCGCGGGTGGTGGGCGAAGACTAGCCAGGAGTCCCACACCAGCGCGTCGAGCTGCGCCATCGTCGCGGTGGTCTGGGTGCTGTTGTCGGCCGGGTATAGCGGTAGGAGCGCCTGGTTACTGCAGGTGGGCTTGCCGGTCTTGCGCAGCCGCAGCGCGGCCTCGAAATTGCAGGTGTGCACCGTCATGAGCACCGTGACCATCTCGACGGGATCGCGGTGGCCCGGTGGGAATGTGCCCGCCAGGTAGGCCTTGTGCGCGTAGGAGGTCGGCGTGTTGAACGGCATCCACCCGCCGACGAGATCTCCAAAAACCATCGCGGCGAAGTCCACCCAACGTATCCAGGTGTCCAGCGCGTCTCCGGCGGCGAACCCGCCTCGGTCAGCGAACCACATCGGGATGGCGGTGTGCAGCAGGCACACCCACACCCGTAGGCCCGCGTCGCGGGCCGCGGTCAGCACCGAGCGGTAGTAGTCGATCGCCGCCTGATCGATGCACCTCTGTTCCGGCTGCACCCGCGCCCAGTTGATCGACAGTCGGTGATCGGTCGTCCCGATCTCACGCAGCAGCGCGAAATCGTCGCGAAAGCGGTGCACGAAACCATTGCCGTCACTGGAGGGCGGGGCGTTGCCCGCTCGCTCCCAGCGGTACCAGTCATCCGCTGGTGACGCCCCTTCGGTCTGTACCGCCGAGGCGGCGGTACCCCACCACCAGCGGCCCGCGAAACCGTGAGAATCCAGCACAAGAGAAGATGAGGCGCACCGCCGCGGCGCGGCGGTGCGCTCAGCGAAGACCACGGCTTACGTCCTTTGGGGAAGCGATCGCCATCCGAACAGTGGGTGTCGTGACCACTGTGGTCAAGGCTGCGGACACGGCCTCAAGCCAGTCTGATTCCGCCGCCAGGCCGGTCCCGAGCTGGGCAGGCATCGCGTCGGAACCGCCCGCAGGGAGTCGACCTTCGCGCCGGGCCCGGATCGCGCGGTCGATCACCATCGCCTCTGCGGTGGCCGCGACAGCCAGCGACGATTCCCCAGAGGTGGCGGCGACGTCAGTGGCGAGAGTGGGGCCGCGGTAGGGCCGTAGGATAAGGAGCATGTCCTGGATTTCGATGATCCGCCGGTACCGCTTCTGACCGATGGTCATCCTAGTCATGCCCTGAGCAAGGATGGCTTCGGGGGCAACCTCGGCCAAGGCCCGCCACAGCGGACCCAGCTTCCGGTACGAGCGGTAGTCCGCGAGCCGCTCCCTCCCCTTACTGAGGCAAGGACCCCACCCACCGATCGTCGCTCCGATGACCACCAGCACGCAGGCTATCGAGGGAAGGAGTGTCAAGGTGACGATCGGGAGACCGAGCTGAGCGAGCTGGGTGAATGTTGCGACGGTGTTGAAGCCGTAGGCGGCGCAGTACAGGATGCCCAGCGCACTGCCCAGCGCGATCAGCCCCAGGCCTAGGCGCAGGTACCGACCGGAAATGTGCGGGAAGTAGCGCATGCATAGCCGGCAGGCATTGGTCATCCCCGCGGCGAGGTAGCTCACATAGATCAAGACATAGGCGAGGGACTGCACGCTGCGGTACTCGAGGAAATCGGCCGAGGATGCGGCCAATGACCATACGAACAGGCCCGTCAGGCAGCTGAGCGCGCCAGCGAGGACACCAAGCCGTAGTCGGGATTTGCGGTGGCCACGGCGGCCTGCTGGTTCGGTGACATATCCCAGCGCGGTCAGCAAGCCGCAGACGGCGATCAGTGTCAGGCTGTTGCCCGCCAGCACGTTGAGGTGGGGAACGTGGGCGGTGTTGTTGATCGGTGTCGCGATCACCGGGGCGCGCAGCGCCAAAGCCAGGCCCAGCGCGAACCAGGTCACGGCGGGTCTGCTGGCGCGCTGGCTGAGCAGCTTGATGGCTTGGTACGCTGCTCCGCTCAAGATGAGCGCGGCGGCGGTGAGGAACACAGCACTGGTCATGACCAGGGGCGGATGGGGGGCTGACCCCAGATCGCCTCGATCCGCCGCCGCGCTGTGATGATCTCGGGGCTGGAGGGGGCCACTGCCTGCGGGGCCGGTGCTGGGCGGGCGGCCCGCTCTAGGATCAGGGTGGCGAACAGCTCGGCTTCTTGCTCTTCCACTGTGGTGTAGGCGCCGCGCCCGAGGACGGTGTGCACCTGGCCTCGCACCGCGTCGGTGAGCAGCAGGCTACGGACCTGATCGGTATTGGACAGGGCCGTGCCGGCGTGGCCACAGACCATGTGCCCGATCTCGTGGAGGATGATGTGGTCCTGGTGCAGCAGGCTGGTCATTTCCTCGTGATAGATCAGGTCCAAGTGGTCGGTGCCCACCCAGATACCGCACAGCTTTCCCGGCGCAGTGGCCGAGAAGGGGACCAGCTCGATCTGGCGATCCCAGGCGGCCTCGAGCTGGTCCAAAAACGCGTTGAGGTCAAAAGGCACCGGGATCCCGCCGATACGCTGATCCAGCGTTCGCACGGTGTCCTCGCATTGGCGCCGCAAGTCCCGGTTCATGGACCTCACCTTCCCGGGGTCAGCCACACCTGCCAGCCAGCTACGCAACAGCAGCTGGTCGCGCGGCGAGGCACCTAGCTACTATACGCTAGGGCCATTGTCTCACTCTGGGTCATCGTCTGCCAACGAGCGCCCCGTCTCGTAGCCCTGCCCGGCGCCAGGTTTGCGCTGTCTCCTGCGGCGACCCCGGGGCAAGTCATTGATCATGCGAGCAAGCCACTCCCGCATCTCGGGATCAAGGTCGAAAACACGCAGGGCGATGCTCTTGACCTGCTCGTTGTCTCGGATCGCGCCCAGTAGTTCCAGGTCGCTGTAGGTCCGCTCAGTGTCGGTGCCGTCACGGAGGAAGTAACCGGGATCGATCTTAAAGAACTTCGCCATCGCCTGGACGTTGCGCGTGGTGGGGTTATCCCGCTGCCCCTTGCGCAGCAGCAGGAGATGGTTCGCCGAGATCGTCAGGCCGTCCCCGTCCACGGCGGCACGTTCAGTAAGCCAGCACTCCACCTCTTGGTTCGACCACGGCCCTCGGTCCGGCGGATGGATGGTCTCGAAGAGTCGGTTGATTTTCTCGGCAAGCGTCCGGGGGAGACGCTGGTTATCACTCGACATGCTCCTCCTCTCCTGAAGCTCGCTTCCCACTGTCATAGTACCAGCCCGCTTCGTGGGCACACACTAGTGTTTGACAATCCGATGCTGACGGCTACATACTACAAGCCTCGTGAAACTGTTATGTGGCATGATAAATATTTGATCATCTACTGGTAGATGATCAAATATTTTTCATGCAACGTAGTGGTCAGAAGGCGGGGCGGGAGATGAGACGACTTCTCGCGAGACGCTGACCAGGCCACACGTCGTCTTGAACGTCAGGACCCACACGATGGACAGGGAAGGAACGTAGTCCGATGGTTACGCTGACCACCGCCACCGAGGCGGCCAACCACCGGGCTCCTGAGGCGGTTCGGATCAATCACACGCTCCACACCCTCGATCTAGCAAGGGAGGCTATCGCGTCGCGGGTCACCGGCGGTGAGATCGTACCGCTGGCGTCCCGGGCGACATGGCTGGCCACGGGATCGGGCGGCGCGGGCACGGTGGCTCTACTCGGGCTCCAGCAGTTCGGCACGCCCTGTGCGGTGGACCGCCGGCCTAGTCGGCGTAGGTGGCGCGGTGAGCGTGACGGTCGGCCGGGACCGTGCTGGCCGGAGCGCGGGAACCAGTGGTGGCCCGCGCCGCTGGTCGTGGCCGGGGAACCAGCGCCTGCCCCAGCGACGCACAACGCAACAATCCCCCCAGAACGGATCCAGCACACGCGGCTGACGGAGTCTCCGCGCGCGGTGCTCGCCGGCGACCGGGACTCCACCGGCACGAGTGTCGTGGTGGACCGTTGGTGCTTGAAGGCGCGACGGAACCGAATCCTCGAGTTCGTGAAAACGGCGCGCACGATTCCGAGACACCGCGATGGTATCGACGCCGCTATCGACCGTGGACTATCGAACGGCCGTCAGGAAGGACTGCACAACGAAGCACTCTTGATCACCCGGCGCGCCTACGACTTCCACAGTCCCGAGGCCGCTCCGGCCACCGTCATACACACCTGCAGACCCGTCAACCTGAAGCTCTCCTACCGTAACTCCGCCACCCACATGTAGCGCAGTAGCGCCCAACAAATCCCGGTGCCCATGAGGGTAGGAAAAATTCAGCGTAGGCACTCGAGGGTGAGACGTGGCGGCCTTCCACCAGGAAAGGACACGAAAATGATCCTCATGAAATTCTGCGGAGTCATCGCGGGCATCTGCACCACGGGAGCACTCGTGCCGCAGGTATACCGGTCAGCCAAGCTGCGCAGTGCGACAGAGATAGCGATCGGCTTCCTCGCGGTGTTCGGCGTTGGACTCGGACTCTTCTGGGTATACGGGCTCCGTCATGACGCACTAGCATTCCAGGTCGCGCAGCTCGCTACGGCGCTACTCGTAATTACCATGATACTACTCACGGTAGCGTACGGCGACACCTCACCGCGCGTGGGCGCGGCTGTCATATCTTTAATGATTTCGATCCCCGCCGCCGCGTATCTGCTCGATGTCAATACTGAAGTAATCGGCACCGTGGCCGCCATACTGGCGTCTACCGCCTTGCTGCCACAAGTGCTCCGTACAGCTCGCCTCAAGAGTGCACATGATCTTTCGTGGATGTACCTTGTGACGTTCGGTCTTGGGACGACTCTGTGGCTCATCTACGGCCTAGCGTTACATGCACCGCCGATCTACGTTCCGCAGGCTGTCATCGACGTACTCATAACGGCCACGTTCGTGCTCAAGTGCATGGGGCTCCGCGCCAAGCACACCGCTGGCGACATCGGCGTTGACGTCGGTCCGCAGCAGCCGATCATCGCCGAGCGCGACTGGTGGACCAAGGCGCGCGTGCGCATTATGGCGACAACCGCGGTCGGCTCGGTGGACCCGATGGCGGACCGCACATTCCGGGTCGATGAGGAGTTGACAATGGTCCAGTGGGGCCGTAACGGTTGCCCCGTGGAGCGCAACTGCTGGTGGACTTTGGCCGACCTCGACGACGCGCACATCATCGCCGCCGACCAGGTCACGATTCTGGAGATCCTGGACGAGGCGCCGCCCACCTTGACCGGCGCCGCACTACCGGCCGACCGGGTCGTCGAGCTGCTCGGCGCCGCAGCGGCGACGTGGACCGAGCAGGGCATTCTCATCATTCCACGCCGAGAAAACCTGGAGGTGCGGGCCAACACTGGTGAACTGCTGGGCTTGGTCGATGTCGACCGAGACCGTCAGCCGACCCAGCCCATCAGGTACCGGGCCGTGATCGTGCCATCGGACTGGAGACCACGCAGCGTGCCCATGCCCCACGGGTTCGTGCCCGAACGGCCGGCGTGCACTGCCGACAGTGAGCGCCTGCGCTGGAAGAATGCTCCCGGCGTCCAGGCACCCACGAAGGTGCGGTCGTGACGCGGGAGGTCGGATACCGCTATCTCACTTCTTCCGGGCCAGCGCCACCGCGACGATAATGATCAGACCGCGGATGATCTGCTGCTGGCTGCTGTCTAGACCGGCCAGGATCAGCCCGTTGTTGATCAGTCCGATGAGCAGTGAGCCGAACAGTGCGCCGATCACGCTGCCGGCGCCGCCGAACAGGCTGGTGCCGCCCAGGATCACCGCCGCGATCACGGACAACTCGTCACCGTCGCCCAACTGGTAGCGGCCGGACTCGAGCCGACCGGCGTACAGCATCCCGGCCACCGAGGCGACCAGTGCGGACACCAACAGCACGGTGAAGGTGATCCGCTTCGTGTTCACCCCGCTGTACTTGGCGGCCGTCCGGTTGCCGCCAGTGGCCAGCACCTGCCGCCCGTAGCGGGTCTTGGCGAGGACCACCGCCCCGATCACCACCACCACCACGGTCCACACCAACAGGCCGGGGATCGGCCCAATGTTGCCGCCGCCGAAGATCGTGTTGAAGGTTCCGTTGAGGATCGGCTCCGGAGCGGACGAGGTGATCAGCTGAGCCAGTCCGACCGCGATGCCCAACATGGCCAGGGTGACCAGGAACGACGGCATGCCGAGGAAGGTCACCAGGCCGCCGTTGATCACGCCCACCACCAGGCCGACGCCCAGCCCGGCCAGCACGCCGAACAGTGCGCTGCCGGTGCCGGAAATGGCTAGCGCGGCGGCCACGCTGGCCAGCCCGGCCACCGAACCGACTGACAGGTCGATCTGCGCGGAGGCGATCACGAACGTCATGGCCACCGCCATGATCGAGATGATCGCCGTCTGGCGGAAGATATTTAGCAGGTTCGTGCTGGTCAGGAATCCGTCACGGCCCAGAAACAGGGCGAACAGCAGGAACACCACGACGAAACCGAGGTAGATCGCGTAGCGGCGCCAGTCGAAGGACCCGCCGGATCCGACGGGTCCGCCGGATCCGGCGACGCCAGCCGAGGCCGGCTCGAGGGTGGTCTGGGACATGAACAGACTCCTTAGCGGTGCGGAGCGTCAGCGGAGCGCTCGTCACGGTGCGGCGGCTCGCTCGGCGCGGGCGGAGCGCTGGACACGGCGAGCTGGAGGGACTCCTCGTCGGCGATCTCCCGGCGGTCCAGGTCGGCGGTGACGGTGCCGTGGCGCAGCACCAGGACCCGATCACTGACCGCGAGCAGTTCAACCAGCTCGGAGGAGATGACGATGATGCCCTTGCCAGCGTCGGCCAGCTCCCGGATCCGGGCGATGATCTCGGTCTTGGTGCCGATGTCCACGCCGGCGGTCGGCTCGTCCAGGATCAGCACATCCGGCTCCCGGCCGAGCCACTTGCCGATGACCACCTTCTGCTGGTTGCCGCCGGAGAGCAATCGGACCGGCTGTTTCGGCGAGCTGAGCTTGATCTGCAACCGGTCGATGATCGCCGCGACCAGCGTGTCGCCGCGCCGGTCGTTCAGCAGCCCGGTGCCTCCCAGTTCGCCGAGCACCGGTAGCAGCAGGTTGTCCCGCACCGAATGCTCCGGCACCAGGCCCTGCTGGCGACGGTCCTCGGGCACCAGCGCGATGCCCTTCGCGATGGCCAGCCGCGGGTTGGTGATGCCGGCCGGCTGGCCACGCAGCAGTATCTGCCCGGAACTCGGCTTGTCGATGCCGAACAGCAGCCGGGCCAGCTCGGAGCGCCCGCTGCCCATCAACCCGGCCAGCCCGAGGATCTCCCCGGCACGCAGCGCGAAGGTCATGTCGGTGACGCCGTTGGCGGCGGTCAGGTTGCGCACCTCGAGTAGCGGGACGCCGTCCTCGGCGGCCGGCACGGCACGTTCCTCCCACTGCAGTGCGTTCTCCATCCGCCGCCCGACGATGGCCGCCACGATCTGCTCCGGGGTGAGCTCGGCGACCTGATCGGAAAGCACCACGCGACCGTCGCGCAGCACGGTGATCCGGTCACAGATCCGGTAGATCTCGTCCATCCGGTGACTGATGTAGACGATCGAAACACCCTGCCCCCTGAGCCGCTGTATCAGCGCGAACAGTGCCTCGGACTCGGTTCTGGCCAGGCTGGCGGTGGGCTCGTCCAGGATCAGGATCCGGGCGTCCAGAGCGAGCGCCTTGGCGATCTCGGTGAGCTGCCAGTGTCCGGTGGACAGCGTGTGCAGAGGGGCGGCCGGATCGAGCTCAACCCCCATGCCGGCCAGGATCTCCCCGGCCCTGCGCAGCATCGTTGCGTCGTCGATCAGCCCGAACCGGCTCGGCTCGTGGTTGAGGAAGATGTTGCGCGCCACGGTCAGCGTGGGCACCAGGCTGAACTCCTGGAACACCATGCCGATGCCGGCCGCCTCGGCGGCCTTCGGCGAACCGAAGCTCACCTCCCGGCCACCCACCCGCACGGTGCCGGCGTCCGGCCGGTGCACGCCCTGCAGAATCTTCATCAGCGTCGACTTGCCGGCGCCGTTGCCACCGGCCAGTGCGTGCACCTCGCCCGCGCCCAGGGTGAAGTTAACCCCACGCAGCGCCGGTGTCCCGGCGAAGCCCTTCGCGATACCGCGCATCTGAACAGCCGCTGTGCTCGGTGCCGATGATTTGCTTGTGGCCGCGCTCATCGCAGGTCCTTGCGGAACGAGCTGGTGACCTGCGCCGGCGGGTCGGCGTGGTACACCTCGTGCCACGCGGCGAGCACATTGTCGTGGGTCACCGGCAGCGCGTCCAGCGCCACGTACGGCGGCGCTGGCTTGCCGATCAGCGCGTAACCGGCCAGCTTGGCCTCGGTCAGTCCCTGATCGAACGGGCGCTGCGCGCCGAGCCCGGTGACGTACTGGCCGGACGCCAGCGCGATGGCCACGTTGGACCCGAGATCCTCGGTGGTGATCGCCAGGTCGGTGCGGTCCAGCGCCCTCAGGGCGGCGATGATGCCCTCGGTCGGCACGTCCCAGACGCCCCAGATGCCGGCCAGGTGTTGGTGCTTGACCAACATCGCGGTGGCTACGGCCTGTGCCTGGCCGGCGTAGTCCGGGCCGGTCACGCCCTTGCGGTCGACGATGTGGATGTTCGGGTAGTCACGGGCGATGGTGTCTTCGAACCCCTGCTGCCGCTCCCGCGTCACCCGGAAGTCGGCCTCGTGGAAGACCACCCCGATGTCACCCCGGCCGCCAAGCGCGTCGGCCATCAGGTGCGCGGACACCGCGCCGTTGCCCATGTTGTCCGCCGACACCGCCGAGACGTAGTCCCGGCCGGCCACCATGCCCTTGGGCACGTTGTCCATGAACACCAGCTTCACACCAGCCGCCGCAGCCTGCCGGTAGGCGCCGGCGGTGGCCACCTGGTCAACCGGGATGGACACGATGATGGTTGGCTTGCGGGCCAGCACCGTCTCGATGTTGGAGACCTGCTTGTCCGCCTCGGAGTTGGCATCGGTGACCGCGACGACCTGGATACCCAGCTTGGTGAACTGCTGGCGCAATCCGGCGATCTGCGCATTAGTCCAGCTGTCGCCGGTATAGTGCATGACGATGGCGGCGGTGGCCTTCTTAGCCCTAACCTGGTCGATCTCGGCTGGCGTGAGGGTGACCGAGTCGGCCCGGGCGGGCTGCTCGCCATTCGGCCCTTTCGCCAGCACCTGACCGGCCAGCCGGGCCAGGGCCTGCTGGGCCGGCGGGTAGCCGAGCCGGGGCGTGCTGAGTGCCGCCCGACTGTCAGCACTCTCGCCCGCGCAACCGAGCACCGCCAGCAGCACGCCAAACAGCAGCAAAGCCAGCCCGACGAGACCAGCTCGGCACCTCACGAGGCTCCAGCTAAAGCTGCTTGATGAGTAGGTTGACCAGGACGCTTGATTCCGTTGATCCCCTGGCGAGGGCGACTCTGAGCCCAGCGGTGACCGCCCGCAGCCGCGTCCTTCTCGACGTCCCAGTACCGGAATCGGACACGGCTCACTCGTCAGGGGACGCCGTTCCGGGTCTACCACAGGTTTCCCTTCAACAGAAAGTAACGATTCGGAAAGAACACCACGTCTTCAGTGGGTCAAAAGAGTGACTATGAGGGGCTAACCACGATTGTGCGGGCACTGTCAGGTACTGTCAAGTTGTTTGCTGATAAGGGTGCTCGAGGCAACCTTGGGTCAGGAGGGGTGGCTGTAGCGCTGTGGTCAGGCGACTGCCGGGCCCAGTCCGGTGAGCTGGTTCCAGGTGGCGAAGCAGGAGGCCATCTCCTGGCGGTACTGCTCGGTGCTGAGCCGGTGGCGACGGGGCTGGAAGTGTGGTGATATCCCCCCGCTGAACACGGATTCAGGAACAGCTGCGCCTGGTCGGGTGAGGCGAAGCGTTTCATCGCCCGTTCCCGCCGCCTCGTGGGTTTGATGGGAGTTCTCCGCACATATCCCGGTTATTCAGATACTTTGATCGAAGGTGTTCCACGCTGCGCATCAGTCGTCGGTGGGCCACACCGTAGCTGGCTAGCTTGTCGGTGACCAAGATGTCCTGGACGACCGCCCACCCCAGGTGCTGCCGCTTGCCATTGATCGTGATGACACCTCGCCAGGTGCCACTTATCGTCTGGTTGTGGCCGTCGGCGACGCAGCTCGTTGGCGTAGATCTGCCCGAACTTTTGACACCGCCTTCGGATCGTCTCATTGCAGACCACGACGCCCCGCGCAAGCATCATCTCCTCGATCTCGCGGACGCGGAGGGGAAACCGATGATACAACCAGACGCAACGGCTGATGATCTCCTCCGGGTACCAATGGCCCTTGTACGGTGACGACGACACAGCACCCATCAAGCCACCCCTCCCCGACGATCTACTGGACGCATCCCACCACACCCCGTCAACCTGACAGAGCCGCCGGGACCCTGGAGGTCTAACAATGCCATAGGCGCCCCTGATCCGTAGCGGCTTCATCGCTGTTTGGGCGCTTGGCACGACCTACGCGACGGCGGGAATAAGCTTGGACACGTTTAGCGGTGGGAGCGCCAACACTCTGCGCTGAAGGGCGCGCATTTGTTTCTTATACGAGGACCGGCGCAACATGTCTGCGACGGTCGTATACACGTCGGCAGCGGTGACGCTCAGAGGATCGAGGGTGACGCCGAGACCCAACTCCGTGCAGCGCGCTGCATTTGCGGGTTGGTCGGCGAAAAACGGCAAGATCAGCAGCGGTATGGCGGCATCAATCGCTTCACGCAAGCCACCAAATCCGCCGTGTCCGATGTAAAGATCGGCGACGCGCAGCACGAGCGGCTGTGGCGCGTTGGCCATAATGCGAATATGCTCAGGCTGGCCACTAAACCGCTGGACATTATCCCGACCGACAGCCACCACCGCGGTGCATGGATAGGAAATGAGAGCGTCAAGAATCACGTCATAGGCCCGCAAAACGCTGTCAGCGAGAGCCGGGGCGCATGGACCCAGTGACCCCAACGAAACGTAGATGAGCGGCCTGTCATCTGGGATACACGCCATCCACGCAGGTAAATGCTCGCCAGCACGCGACGGGCTGACATGCTGAAAACAGCTCAGCGCGTCCCCGAAATCATGTAGCAGAAAATCGCGGGGCGCGGGAGTAGCGACCCCGTAACGATGACTACCCGGCGTATCGGGCTCATCATCGAGCCCTAACGCCCACCTATGCTCATTGAGGGCGGGAGCGTAGGCGCCGTGCAAGTCACGAACCAACCGAACCAAGCCATTATCCAGACTAATATGCGGTATATCGAGTAGCACAGCCGCGAGATAGCCACCAAACTCTGAACAGTCGTGCATGATGACATCGGGACGCCAACGCTTCGCGAATTCAAGTATGTCGCACGCCATCTCCAGCGTCGGCGGCCCAGCCAGAAATCGCGTAAAGAGCTGTCGGTTGAATGCGTCGTTACCCTCAGACAGCAAACTCGCGAAAATCTGTGCGACCCCGGGGTCTGTCGTCCAATCTCGCCCGGCCCGCACGTAGGGCAGCCCATATGTACCGCTAATACGGTCACCAAACGTACCCGCAGCGGCTACCATTACCTCGCTACCCTGCCTCATGCAAGCCGCTGCCACCGGCGCCAACGGCCGTACGTGACTCTCAATCGGCTGGCAGGTAAAGAGTATCTTTTCTTTCGTAGCCATGACGTCTCTCCTAGGCGTCCGTGCCCACCGCTCTAGCGGGGGGTTACCTGGAGCGTGCCACAGGACCCCGGGCGCCGGGCAACGACGAGGTGTCCACTATGTTACGCGCAACAAGCAACCACGAGTCGACCAGGCAACCCAGTGCCTTAGCCCCCTCCGCCTTAGCCCCCTCCCAAATTCCGGACAGAAGACCCTAAAAAGTATAAATGTAGCTGTTCAGCTTATTGTATGGTCGTGGCGTATCTTCTCTACCAGCTCTGGGGCGGCTGTGAACACCGGCCAGGACACCTACCACAACCGGGCGTCGGCCGGCTCCGGTAACCACTCACACACCAACCCGCGCCAGTCGGCCTCGGCCATCGGCGGACCACCCGGCGCAAACCCAGCGAGCGGTCACCGCCGTGACCACGTACTTGCGGACCGTCTTGCGGTCCGCCCCCCAAGCTGGCCGACAGCTCATGCTGCGACCGAACCACATACCAGTGGATCAAAATCTCCACCACATCGATCACTTCGAAGGTCCTCCTCGCCACAGTGGCTGCGCCTCGCTGCTCGACAGCGAGGCGCAGCCTTACGTCCCCTGAGGACCAAACCCGGCGCCGACACGCCCGTCCCTCCCCCAGGAGAATTACGTGACCGTCCCAGTGGAGAAATCACGTGATTGCCAACCCATCACACCGGAGGAATTTCATGATCACCGACAGGGTTGACCCATGTCGTGCTCACACCCCCGTCGGGTCCGATCCAGGACACATCGCGTGCTCGCGGAGGAGGAATGGCTACCTGCGTGCGATCAAAAAGCTCATACCGCATGCGTGCGTCAGTATTGCCGACTCCGATAGTAGTCCTGACTCGAAACAAGGCTAGATTTCCTCCGGAAACAGCAGCGCTAGCTGATTTTTCACCAGATAACTGGTTATTCCAAGAGATGGTCAACTCTCCCAAATTACCGATTTTGTACACGACGCTACCCTCCATTCCAGTGTCAACACCGCCACCCTTTTTTTGGACACCGAAGACATCCGCATGGAGGGGTGGGATAACCAACTCTGGAGTCACTGCGAAACCCCCACTTTTCTGCTCATCTCGGACCCGCGTCAAGGTAACGCCGGTGCTATTGTCAATTTCTAATACCACTGACCCGGAACCATTTAGCTGCGGAATCACAGCGGAAATGGCCTGCGCAGAAGCTGCGCCAGCCACAATGATCTCTACTAGAGGCATCATAATTCCCAGTTATTGTTGACCTAAATTCTGCGATCCGGCGACGGTAAGTAGCCGCAACACATGGTCGAGGCCGCGCGATATTGAACAAGTACAATTCTTCGATCTACGTGGAAGTGGTCACCTCTTCCAGCCTTTGAGACATGACATCTTGGTTATTCTCCTCCATCCTGAACGGCAACCTAGGCTCCCACCCCATCCTCGCGCAACTCGTGGTACAGGCACTGTCTCCAGTCCTCGCCAACACCGATCCCATCGCGAAAGTCGTGGTCGAAGAACGGCTCGTAACCAGCCGCCCGCAGCCAACTCGACACCTCACCGACGATCGTCCGGTCCGGGGTGGCATAGCTGATAAAGACCTGGGCTACCCCACACCACCCCCGCCAAGCGTGTCCATCCACGGGTGGTCCTGACCTACGCCGATGCAGGGGCGTCCGCTCACCTGGCATCGTTGGGCACCAGGTCAGCACAGGTTACTTGCGAGTAACCCTTGAATGGACACCGCCAAACGACTCGCAGACAATGACAATACGCGCGGTCCTTCATACAAGCCCAGATCCACATGCAGGCAGCATGAACTTGATCGAGTGGCCCGCAGTGACTAAACCTCGACCATCCGTGCTCACATCGCGATCACATCCTCTTGTATTTCCCTGCAGTTAGAGAAGAGCACCGGACGGCCGCTGCTGATACCACACACCGTGTGTTTCCCACGCCCGCGACGTCAACAAGTGATCACCGTCAGCGGAAGCAGCGCGACAAGTCCGCGCGGGTCGATCCTCACCAGCACTTAGCCGCAGATCAGCGGCACGCAACGACACTCCCAGGCACGCGAACGCACGACCGATCCGCGTTCACCGAAGAGCGCAACCTCTCTGAGATCAACAATCTCGTGCCTCTGGCGGGCCTCGTTCCAGGATGGCCCCCGGACTGGGCACGAAGGTGATGGGTCACCAGGGGACTGGGGTCCAGACATCCCACGGTTGTAAGTAGTCAAGCGCCTTTTTTGTTGGTCTCTTTGCATGGTGTGGGGTGCAGGTGCGACGGGGAGTTGATGAGCGCGGCGAAGACCTGCTGGAACTGCGTGTCGGCGAGGCGTTCCGTGGCAACAGTCAGTGCCTCCGGTGTCGGCCACCGGGAGTAGCCCGGCCAGCACCAGCCCGTAAGACAAGAACAGGGTCGCGCCGAGCAACAACCCGCCAGTCAGGGACACCGCCGCGGCCGCGATGTCGAGCCGGGGCCGGGCCGCGCCCAGCGCGAGCAGCGCGACCCCCCAGGCCAGCACCCCAGCGAACAGGCCGTCCGCGGACACCCCGATC